>JBEBXH010000009.1:0-111393 GCA_040391785.1 Victivallis vadensis | reverse complement strand
ACGTCAAAAACGAGTTATTAACAAGTCAGAGCCTTTCACTTTTGAAATTGGCTCTCTTAATTCTTAATTAATTAGGACTACCAGCGCGTCAGTGCCGCGGCATACTTTTCCAGTCCTTTATTGATCAGGACCTGACGCATCATGGCATTGACTTCGTCCGGAATCGTCATGCTCACGGCGCGCTTGTAAAGCTCGCTGCATTCGCTCATGGAGAACTGAGACAGAATCCGGCGAATGGCCGGAATCAGCTTCGGCGGCAGGCTGATCGCCTTGATCCCGCAGCCAATCAACAACGGCACCGCCAACGGCTGACTGGCAATTTCGCCGCAGATCGTCATCGTCTTGCCCGGTATATTATTGACTTTTTCTGCACTTTGGCCCAGCATCCGGATGAACCCGGGCTCGAGATTGCTGCCGGCAAATTCTTCTTCGTTATGCAGGCGGTCAATCGCATAGGTGTACTGCAGCAAGTCGTTGGTCCCCACCGAAATGAAGTCGACTTCCTTCAGGAAATTATCCAGCGAAATGAACACCGAAGGCACTTCCAGCATCGCCCCGATCCGGTAATCCCGGCAATACGGAATCTTGTCGCGCTCGAGCTCATGGACCACGTCGTTCAGAATCAGTTTGACATTGCGGATATCCTTGATCGTGGAGATCATCGGGAAAAGAATGTTGAGCCGGCCCGTCTCCCCGGCGCGCAGGATCGCCCGCAAATGGGTCTGGAAAAATTCCGGGTTGTCCAGCAGCACCCTGGTGCCGCGCGGCCCCAGCGCCGGATTCACCGTGCGCGGCATGCTCAGGCAGTTGATCTGTTTGTCGGACCCGGCATCAAGCACGCGGACCGTAATCTCGCCTTCGGTGGCGTTGAAAATCTTGCGGTAAACATCGTACTGAATGTCTTCATCCGGCAGGTAATCGCGCAGCATGAACATGAATTCGGTACGGTACAGCCCGACGCCGTCGGCGTGGTATTTTTTCAGGAGCGGCGTCTCGCAAAGGAGCGAAATATTGGCTTTCAGCTCGATCCGGGTGCCGTCGGTCAAGGTCGTTTGCGTGAGCGTGTCGGCCTCTTCCACCATTCCGTTAATCACGGCATCATAGTGGTCGGAGAGCTTGGCGTCGGGATTCATATAGAGCACTCCGGCGTGACCGTCGACCACCAGCTTGTCGTCGGCGGCAATCCGGCTCATGGCGCCCTTGACGCCGAGCAACGCCGGAATCTCAAAAGCCTTGGCCAGAATCGCCACGTGGCTGGTCTGACCTCCGGTTTCGCAAACGATGCCGACTACGTTGTCGAACGACATTTTCAGCAGGTCGGACGGCATCAGTTCATGCGCCACCAGGATGTATTTGCCGGGCTTGCTTTTGCGGCGGCTGCTGACGCGTTTTTTCTTGCGCAGGTTTTTGGCCGACTCGATCAGGCGCAGCATGACGTCCTTGAAGTCGATCAGGCGCTCGCGGAACGCACTGTCCTCCAGTTGAACGAATTTCCGCTCATAACGCTGGTAGACCAGCGCCACGCTGAACTCCACCGTGTGCCCGTTCTCGCTGATATCCTTGCGGATGCTGTCCATCACCATCTTGTCGTCCAGGAACAACAAATGGGCGTTGAAGATCGAGGCGTCCGCTTCCGAGAGCAGCGTCAGGGCGCGTTTTTCAAATTCCAGGGTATTGGCGCGGGTCATCTCTATGGCCGCCTCGAAAAGCCTCAATTCGTCCTCGACCGAGGTCGCCGCATTGTGCTCCGAATCCGCCAGGATGTCGCGGGTTTTGTATTTCAGGGCCGTCCCGTAAACCACACCGGGGCTGACGGGGATGCCGGTCATTTTAGAATTGGGGCGGCGCTTGCTTACGGCGCTGCCGGTGCGCGCCTTGAGGTTGCGCAGGACGCCGGTACTGACGATCAGGTTCGCCAACTGCGGGGCCAGACTGCGGGCCAGGCTGACGTCCTCGCTGCTGAACGGCTTCTCCTGCCTGCGCATCATCACCATGACGCCGATTTTCCGGCCGGACGAAACCAATGGTACGGCCATTTTTACCTTGTAATCTTTTTCGCCGTCGACCGGTACGTATTTGAAACCGAGGTGTTCCTCGGGTTTGGTGACATTGATAATGGTCCGCAGTTTGAAACTGCTTCCGGTAAGCCCTTCGCCGGGACGGAACGTCACGTTGCCGACCAGCTTTTTTTGCTGGCTCGTAATTGCCGTCAGCACCAGGAGATCCCGCTCGGTGTCGTATTCAAAAATCATACAGGTGTCCGCCTTGAACGCGTTTTGAATCACCTGAATCACCCGCTGCCCGACCGGCGCGGCGCTGGAGAGCCCCGCAATCGATTCGGATATTTTGCCTAATAACGTTACCAGATTACCAATCATTTTTCAACCTTGCTTTCCCTTACTGCGCCTCTCCAAGTTACACAATGACAATGAGTTTTTAATATACACCCTTTCCCGCGAATTACAAATGCCGGTAACACCTAAATTCCATGAAAATTGGCCCGACCAATCACCATGGACATTGAATATGATTTTTCGACACATTTATAATCGAATAACACACAAAATCTCTGTTAAGGCCGCTTGTTTTCTTCATAAAAAACATTACATTAAAATAATACTCAAACCCGAGGATATTATGCACAAACTACGTTATCATGAAGCAGCTCCGTATTGGGAAGCGGCCCTGCCGCTGGGCAATGGACGCCTCGGCGCCATGGTATTCGGCGGTCCCGATCGGGAACGGCTCGCTTTGAACGAGGACACGCTGTGGGGCGGTCTCCCGCATAATAATTTCAATGCCGATATGCCGTCGGTGCTGAAGAAAGCGCGGCAGCTGATCGCTGAACGGAAGTTCTCCGAAGCCGATGAATATATCAGCAGTCAAATGACCGGGCCCGACAATCAGCCCTACCAGCCGGCCGGCGACCTGAACATCGTTTTTGACCATCCACAGACGGACGGCTACCGGCGCGAACTGGACCTCTGCACCGCCGAAGTCCGCATTGATAACGGCGACCTCCGGAGAACCGCTTTCGCCTCGTTCCCGGCGCAGGTCATCGTTTACAGAATCAACGGCAAAGTGTCGTTTGAAATGAACTTCAGTTCTCCGGGCCCGGGTACCGCTTCATCGATCGGCGATACCATCGCCTTCGACGCCGCCTGCCCGGTCAATCATGACAATCGCAGAGCGCTGATCTGGACCGACGAACAGGGCCGCACCGGCATCAAATACCGCATGCAGGCCGCCGTGGATGCCAAAGGCGGCACAGTTGAATCCGTAAACGGCGTACTAAAAGTAAAGGATGCCGAAAGCGTCACGATCTATATCGCCATCCGCTCGAATTTCAAGGACTGGAAAACGTTCCCGGAGCAGAGCGGCATCGATTACCAGGCGCTGGCCGCGGCGGATCTGAAACAGGCCATGGACAAAGGTTTCTATGACCTCGAAGCGGAACACCTGGCCGATTACCAGCCCATTTATCAGCGCTCGCTTCTCGAACTCCCGGCCCGGTCCGGCGACGAAGCCACGATACCGGAGCGTTTGGCGGCCACCACCGAAAGCGATACCTTCGCCCCGGCGATGGCGGCGCTGCTGTATAATTTCGGGCGATACCTGACCATCGCCTCGTCGCGCCCCGGCACACAGCCGGGCAATCTGCAGGGCATCTGGAACCCGCTCCCGCTGCCGCCGTGGAATTGCAACTACACCACCAATATCAATCTGCAAATGAATTACTGGCACGTGGAGTCCGCCAACCTTGCGGACTGTGCCGAGCCAATGCTGAACTTCGTCCGCGAAATCGCCGAAAAAGGCCAACACACCGCCAAAGCGCTCTACAACGCCCGCGGCTGGTGCTGCCACCATAACAGCGACCTGTGGCGTTTCAGCACGCCCGCCCGCGGCCGGGCGATGTGGTCGTTCTGGCCGGTTTGCGGCGGCTGGCTGTGCCGCCACCTGATGGACCATTACCGCTTCAACCCCGACCGTGCGTATCTGGAGCGAGTTTATCCGCTCATCCTTGGCGCGGCCGAATTTTTTCTCGATTTCATGGTTGAAACGCCGGAGGGCGTCCTCGAGACCTGCCCGTCGACGTCGCCGGAAAATACGTTTATCGACCCGGCCACCGGCGTGCCCGTCGCCGCTGCATCCGGCACGATCATGGACATGTCGATCATCAAGGAAACGTTCGAGAGCGTTCTCGAGTGCGCCACCGTATTGAATGCGGCCGGCGACACCGTCGAGGCCATCCGCAAGGCTCTGCCGAAGCTGCGCCGGCCGTCCATCGGCCCCGCCGGACAATTGCTTGAGTTCGGCGAGGATTTCGAGGAATACGATATTCACCACCGTCATGTCTCGCATCTTTACGGCGTGTATCCCGGCAGTGATTTCACTCCGGACCACAACCACGAGTACTTCGAGGCGGCCCGGGTTTCGCTCGAGCGCCGCGGCGACCGCACCACCGGCTGGGCCATGGGTTGGCGCGTGGCGTTGTGGGCGCGTTTCGGCAATGGCGACCACGCCTGCCGCGTCATCAAAAACCTGCTGACCCCGGTTCTTCCGGATGCCGCCATGTCCTATGGACCAAATGGCGGCGTGTATTTGAATTTGTTCGACGCACACCCGCCGTTCCAGATCGACGGCAACTTCGGGGTCGCCGCCGGCATCGCCGAAATGCTGCTGCAGAGCCACCAGCGTACCGCCGACGGCACCGTCATCGTCGAGCTGTTCCCCGCCCTGCCCTCGGCGTGGGAATCCGGCCATGTCAACGGCTTGCGCGCCCAGGGCGGCCTGACCGTTTCACTGAGCTGGACCCCGACCGGTTTCGAGGCCGAAATCCGGGCTGCGCACAGCGGCACTTTTGTTTTCCGTACACCATCCGGCACGGAGGAGAAAACTCTGGCCGCCGGCAATATCATCAAACTAAGCAATTAACAACAACTAAGGTATATTATGAAAGAACTGAGATTTCGCCAGATTCACCTCGACTTCCACACCTCGCCCCACCTCCCCGGCATCGGCGAGAAATTCGACAAAAAACAATGGCAGGACCGCCTGCGCAAGGCCGAGGTCGACTCCATCACCTGTTTCGCCTCGTGCCATCACGGTTTGAGCTATCATCCGACCAAAATCGGCAAGATGCACCCGAACCTGAAATTCAACCTGCTGCGCGAGCAGATCGACGCCTGCCACGAGATCAATGTCAATGTCCCGGTGTACCTCACCGGCGGCGTCAACGACGCGGCGGCCGAGGCCCATCCCGAATGGCGCGAAATCTCCTGTGACGGCCAGTATGCCGGCTGGACGAGCAGCCCGCTGACCCCCGGTTTCAAGAAACTCTGTTTCAATACTCCTTACCTCGATTACCTCTGCGCCATGATCGAGGAAACCGTGACCATGTTCCCGGACGGCGACGGCATCTTCATCGACATCGTGCACCAGGGCCCGTGCTGCTGCACCTTCTGTATGGAAGGCATGCTCAAGGAAGGCTATGACCCGGAGAAGGAAGAAGACCGCAAGCGTTATGCCCGGACCGTGCTCCTGAATTATTACCGCCGGACCACCGCCTCGGCCCGCATCCACAATCCCGAAATGCCCATGTTCCACAACAGCGGCCATATCACCGAGGGCGACCGCGAAATCCTGCCGTATTTCAGTCATTTCGAGCTGGAATCGCTGCCGACCGGCGGCTGGGGCTACGACCACTACCCGATGTCCGCGGCCTACTGCCGCAACCTCGATATGGACTTCCTCGGCATGACCGGCAAGTTCCACACCACCTGGGGCGAATTCGGCGGCTTCAAGCATCCGAATGCGCTGCGCTATGAATGCGCCGCCATGCTGGCCCAGGGCTCCAAGTGCAGCGTCGGCGACCAGCTCCACCCCTCCGCCGAGCTCGACGACAGCACCTACGAGATCATCGGCCAGGCCTACTCCGAAGTCAAGGCCAAGGAAGCCTGGTGCGGCAACATCACCAGCGCCGCCAACGTCGGCCTCCTCTCCAACATCGCATTCAGCAAGAACTCCGCCACCGCCCTGAACAGCGAAACCGGCGCCTCGCGCTGCCTGCTGGAAAGCCACATCTTTTTCGACATCCTCGACCAGGAAGTGCCCTTTGACCAGTACACCATACTGGTGCTCGCCGACGATATCCGCATCGATGCCGACCTTAAGGCCAAGCTCGATGCTTTCCTCAAGCGCGGCGGCAAGCTCATCCTTTCCAACGAAGCCGGCATGTGGGCGGACAAAAACGAATTCGCCTTTGACATCGGTGCTCAACACTCCGGCGTAAACCCACTGTTCCCGGACTTCGTCAAAGGTGCCCCGGAGTTCGCCCCGGACTTCGTCAAAACGCCGTTCGTCATGTACCGTCCCTCTCAGAAAATCAAGGCGCAGAAAGGTGTCTCGCTGGGCCAGATCTACGATCCCTATTTCAACCGGACCTACCAGCACTATTCCTCGCACCAGCATACCCCGTACCGCAACGAGCCCTCGGGTTTCGACGCCGGGGTCATGACCGGACAGATCCTTTATTTCGCCCACCCGGTGTTCCAGCTCTACGCAGCCTACGGCGTGGTGGCGCTGAAACATTATATCAGCAATGCGATCATGAAGTTCATCCGTGCCGAACTGCCGATCCATACCAATCTGCCGTCGCAGGGGCGCGCCACGCTGCTGCAGCAGAAGGCCGACAACCGCTACGTGCTGCACCTGCTGTACGCCAATACGATCCTGCGCGGCAGCGCCATGCACATGTCCGGCGGCAATGTCCGCAATTCAACCCAGGTGGAGGTGGTCGAAGAACTGAACCCGTACTACGACGTGACCGCCTCGGTCAAGGTGCCGGAAAAGGTAAAGAAAGTCACGCTGGAACCGCAGGGCACGGAAATCCCGTTTGAAGCCAAGGACGGCCGTTTCCACATCGCGTTCGACAAGCTGGTCTGTCATCAGATGGTGGTGTTCCATTACTAAAAAATGGGACTCATGAGACAAATGGGACCGATGGGAAGAGAAAATTCCCCACTCCCATATGTCTCATACGTCCCATTAGTCCCATTTCCCAAAAAAATTGCCGCCGAAGTTTTATCCTCGGCGGCAATTATTTTATCCGATAATTCAATTACAGAGCGGCACCAACTGTCATGCCAGCTGGGCCGGACGAACTCTACTTCGCCCTGTTTTGCTCTGCCAGCTTGGTGATCAGGTCAATAATCCGATATGCGTCTTCTTCTGTGAGGTTGACATTTTCAATCAGACTGCGCTTGAAAATGATGATTGCCCCACTGCCACTGTTTGGAACAGCATAAAGCAGCATAGATTTGCGATAAAAGTAGAAAAAGCCAAAAAGCAGCGTAAAAATCAGGGTGATCCCAAAAGTAGGAATCGCCAGCAAAAGAAAAATAATCGCAAGTACCATCCAAATAACAGGCTTGAGGTAACCGGTTCCCAAATTGCATACCATTGAGAGCGGAATCATTTCTTTGATTCGCCCGGAAAGCGATCCCTCGGAAAATTCGATCCGGTTTTCATACACTTCAAAAGTGGTTGTGACGTCAATCTTCAACAAAGTAAGAAACCATGCGAGCAACCCGGACTTACGGCCTTTGATTTTTACATAAAGCGGCCCATTTTCATTTATTTCCGCCTCTTTAATGACCAAAGCGGCCCTACCTGCATACATTGCGAGCTTGTGCATTTTTTAGATCCTTAATATTAATTACTAAAACCTGATTCTTCAACCCCGTTCACATACCAATTAATAATGAACCATCTCCTTTTGCTTTTTGATTTTTCCCGGGACCCTATTTCACTATAATAGTGGATTGCGAATAACACAAATGGATTCCAATAAAAAGTTGACATAAAAAAAGCCGCCGGGGTTTTATCCTCGGCGGCAATTGTCTTTTCCGGGAAACGTGATCAGATCACGTAGGTTTTCAGCGGCGGGAAACCGTTGAAGTTCACAGCGCTGTAGCTGCTGGTGTAGGCACCGGTGGAGAGCCAGTAGAGACGGTCCCCGGCCGCCATGTTCAGCGGCAGTTCGTACTGATAATCCTCGTACAGCGTATCGACACTGTCGCAGGTGGGTCCGGCCAGGATACATTTTTCCGCCAGCCCCTGCTTGGATGTATACAGAGGATATTTGATCGATTCGTTCAGGGTCTCCATCAGGCCGTTGAATTTGCCGGCGTCGATGTATACCCAGCGCTCGAGCGCGGTGCGCGACTTGCGGGCGATCAACACCACTTCGGTCACCAGCACGCCGGAATCGCCGACCAGTGAACGGCCGGGCTCGGTGATGATCTCCGGCAGATCGTCGCCGAAGTCTTCCTGCAGGTAACGGGTGATTTCGTTGGCATAGGTCTCGATGGAGTTGGTTTTTTCCACATAGTGAGCCGGAAAACCGCCGCCCATGTTGATGCATTTCAGCTTGATGCCTTCTTCCTTGACCCAGTCGAAAAGGTATTTGACCTTGGCGATGGCGTTGTCCCAGGCGGCGATATCGCGCTGCTGCGAACCGACGTGGAACGAAATGCCGTACGGGTCCAGGCCGAG
The DNA here is from genome assembly GCA_040391785.1 of Victivallis vadensis. Lineage (GTDB taxonomy): Bacteria > Verrucomicrobiota > Lentisphaeria > Victivallales > Victivallaceae > UBA5239. Next base: position 102,837 of record JBEBXH010000009.1, on the reverse strand, counting down.
TTTCTTGGCCAGCACCAGCAGGTCATAGGCCATGTCGGGGTGGCAGCCGAACTTGCGCGAGAGCGGCCAGTCGGCGGTCATGACGCCTTCGGTCAGCAGCCGGACAAATATTTTGGCGCCGGGCGCGGCCTTGGCCACATTGCGCAGGTCCGACTCGCTGTCGGTGACGAAGAGCCGGACTCCGGCGTCGTAGAATTCCTTGATATGGGTCGTTTTCTTGATGGTGTTGCCACAGCTCATCCGGTCGGCGGAGACGCCGAGTTTCTGGAGCATCCGCAGTTCGTAGACAGACGCCACGTCAAAGCTGGATCCGAGCTCATTCAGCAAACTAATCACTTCCTCGGCCGGATTGGCTTTGACGGCATAATAAACCTTGGCATAAGGAAGATTCGTCCGAAGCTCCTCATACTTCTGTTTAATGACATCCTTCAAAATCAGCTGAAACGGCGTCTCTTGCCGTTCCGAAAAGTTCATGATCTTGTTCCAGTCTTCTTCCGAGAAAAAATCATTCACATTAACTCTCAATGTAGTCAAGCTCCATCATTAAAATTGTTACCAGATAATTAATCCCCTGGCTTAACTTGACAAAAAGACAGGGGATCGCTTCAACTATATCTTATTAATATACTCGCAATAAATTTCATATCAAGCGGTGAAAAATATTTTTCCCCGGTTTGACAAGACCCCGGCTGAGAGGTATACTATTTGAATTGACAATTGACAATGGAAAATGGAAAGTTAACCCGGCCGGATACAGTTCCATGCAAGAGGGTCAAAGGGACACTTCCCTTTCCGCAATTTTCAATTTTCAATTCTCAATTTTCAATTAAAATAAACTAATAGAGGTATTCCATGAAATCTTTCTTCCTGGCTATTGCCGTATTCCTGACCGGTGGTCTGGCCGCCATAGACAACAATTATGAGGACCTCCGCAACCTGCTGGTCAACCCCGAATTCGACTTCCACTCCTACGTGAACCACCGCGACGGCAAGGCCATCAGTTTTGTGGCGCGCAACGCCGCCGGCTGGAACACCGACGGCCCGGCCGACGTCGCCTACATGCGCGAGTCGCACATTCCGCAGCCGATCCTGCCGCCGCTCGCCGTCCGCAACGGCGTCAAAATCGAGGCCGGCAAGCGCATTTACCAGTTTTTCACGCTGCCCGAGGCACGGCTGGTCCCCGGCAACCGGATCAGCCTGACTTTCTGGGGCACGCCCGGCGTCAAGGCCAGCATTAAACAACTGAAGTTCGACAGCGAGACCGGTACCTGGTCGCCCGGCGAATTCGGGTTCGCCGACAAGCGTACCTTCCCCAAGCACTCGCGCGGCGAACTGGTGGTAGCCACGCAGAACAGCCTCACCGTCGAGCAGCCCGAGGGCAAACCCTTCGCCACCAGGCTTTACTCCATCGAAAACATCCTCGTCAACGGCGACTTCAGCGACAAAAACGTCTCCAATTCCGAGCACACTTACCTGGCCGGTATCGAAATCGAATTCGCCAACGTCACCGATCACGACGCCTGGGTATTCGCTCCGGGCCTGATCAAGAGCCCAAACTCCATCCAGCCGGTCGGCAAACTGCGCGAAACGCCCACCGTCTACCGTCATATCCCGCGTACCATCCAGAAACTCTGGAAGGGCGAGCCGATCCATATTATTGTAATGGGCTCCAGCATCGACCGCGCCAGCGCCAATCCCCCGCTCTACCCCTATAATGAAGATCCCGCCTCCCCCGATTTCAAAAAACCGCTCTGCGACGCCTACGACGGCAAATTCAGCGCCTCCATGCTCGACCGCCCCGACCTCGACGACTATCTCGCGCAGCCCCGCCACTATTTCAGCTACGGCGGCCGGTTGAAACGCGAACTGATGGTCAAGTTCAACCTTCCGGCGGACAAAATCCTGATCAACTTCATGGCTGCCGACGGCTCCTGCATCGGCGAATCACACTCCGGCCTCAAGGCCTATTGCGATCTCGCGATCGCCCCGAGCCCGGAGCTCAACGGCCACAAATCCGGCAAGACCTGGCAGCAGCTCTACCCCGCACTCTTCGCCCGTCCGGAAGGCCCGCGCCCCGACCTGATCATCTACGGCAGCGGCGCCAATGAAAAGACCGACACCCCCAACGAAGTCGCCGTGTTCGAGGGTGCTATCCGCTATATCCAGCGCAACTACCCCGGCACCGAGTTCCTCTTTTGCCAGTTTCAACGCCAGGGCAGCTACACGCCGAACCCCGGCGACCTGCAGGCGCTCGCCCTGCGCTACCAGATCCCAGTCATCGACTACGGCCTGATCAGCGACCTGATGAACCGCACGTCCCACAATTACGCCAACGTACCGGCCGATGGCCATCCGCAGGCCGCCGCTCATTATATCTGGTTCAAGCAGATTGAACAAGCCTTCGAATGCCACGATCCCATCGTGACCGGCCAGGCCCAGCTGCAGCTGCCCGAGCGCGTTCACCCGAACACCTACGGTTGGGAGGGCGAAATGGCCCCCTACCGCGAAGGCAGCCCGCGGCTGTTCCGCCCGAACGCCTTCATCCTCGACGATGCCGCCTTTAACTGCTGGGGTTCCTATGCCGGCAAGCAATGCGCAATCCGGATCAACGGCAAAGATGTCGGTTCGCCCCGTACCTCCTTCCCGCGCATCGACCTGCGCAACTCCATTTTCCGCTTCGGCAACCAATCCATCGGCGACCGCTACGTGCTGGAAATGAATGCTGAAAACGCCAAATTCACCGGCGTCGACTCCAAAGTCTGCCCGAACCGCCAGTTCCTCTGCATCAGCTCCCCGCTCTGGCGCGGCAACGACCTGAAACCGCAAAAATATGAATCCAGGACCGGCTATCCGTACGGCAGCCGGACCATCACGCTTGCGGCCGGAGAATCGGTGGAAATCAACGCCGTCGGCACCGACTTCTCGGTGGTCTGGGTGGACGCGGTAAACAGCGGCAAGCTGAAAGCCGAGCTCGACGGCAAGGAAGCCTTCACCGTTTCCGCCGCCGAACCGTACAAATTCGCCGACGACAGCACCATGTTCATGGAAAACCGCAAGGGCATCCTCAACCGTCCCTACGGTGTTCACACTCTGAAACTGACCGCGGTCGACGGCCCGGTGCAGGTGATGGGGCTCTACACCTACGATGCGCGCTCGAACCGCGCCAATGAGCGCGTGCTCCGCGGCTACGCGTCCCCCGGCGCGACGGTGCAGTTCAATCCGCCGTTCAAGGCCATCCCGCTGGTAAACACCAACTGCGCGGTCGAACAAATCGACACCGCGCAGTTGAAATTCGGCCAGGGCACCGGCTTCTACGAAATCATCGGCGAATAAGCTTTTCGCCCAGGCTCAACAGTTTGGCGCGGGCCTCGTCCATATTGCCGTTCGGTTTATAACCGAGCTGGATGATTTCCGCCAGTTCAGCCTCGGCGGCAGCGGTATTCAGCCCCTGCTTTTTCTGCTCGGCGATGCGTTCGCGGCAGAACTTCGCCAGCTTGAAATCGACATAGCCCAGATACCAGGCCTCCAACCGGCGCGACGGCGTCAATTGTTCCAATCTTGTATTCCGGTAAGCGGCCGCGTAATCCGCGATCACCTTGCCGCCGTCATGCGAATCGTACGAGTTAAACGCGTCGCCGCTGGTGGCAAACATATCGTAAAACGTGGCTGCCCCCTCGAATCCGCCATCCAGATTTTCCCAGAACAAATGCCGGTAACGGGCGGGTGACACGCTCTTTTCGAAAATGGAATACGTCCAGATTTCCCGGCCGCTTTCGCGGTACTGCTTGATCAGTTCGCGGTTCATTTGCGGGTAAAACGGCTCCAGGATCTCGAACAGCTCGAAATACCGCTGCTGGCGTCCGTCGGTCAGCTTGTAGGGATTGGTGAAAAGCTGGAACTTCGGGTCGACGCCTTTGATGAATTTACCGCCGGCAAAGGCGAAATACGCCTTGTCTTTCGGATCATCGGGATCGCCATTCGGCTCGTCGGTCGGATAAAACGCGTACTGATCGTAGGAAATACCGTACTTTGATTTCAGGTAATCGCGCAGCAGGACCAGGCGTTTGGCGAGTTCCTTCTGCCAGTCCGGCTCCATGAATTTACCCCAGCGGCCATCCGGCAGTTTCATATCCGCCCACAGGGAAAATTCCGGATAAAAGAGAATGAATACTTCCTTCAGCGGTACCCCATTGTCCAGCAGCGCATGAATCTGTGCGTCCAGCCGGGGGAATATGGCCTTGCCGTCCTGATCGTACTGCGGATAATAATGATGGGGAATCGGAATAATACAGTTGAACTCATAATCCTTGAGCGCCTGTACGGTCCACGGGTCACGGATGGCATAGGTCCAGTTGCGCACATACACCCCGGAGATGTCCACCGGACTGACGTTTAATTTCAGCGCAATTTCTTTCTGTTCGAAACCGCTGTACGAGGGGTACAGCGTGATCACGCCGGAATACGTGCCCGCTTCCAGCTTGCGGCAGTCCACATCCAGCCAGATGATCCCGGTACTGCCGGGCGCCACTCTCAGCATACTGCCGAGCGGCAGCTCGAAAATCGGATCGGGAATCATGGTTCCGCCGTTCAACTCAATATAGCCGACCTCACGGAAACGTACCAGTTTGTCAAGCTTTTCACTGCCCTTATCCGCCTTGAAAATCAGGTTGTTCATCAGCGGGCGCGCCGTGATATTGGCCACCAGGAAAGAACCGGTCGCCCGCGCGCCCCGGGGAGCACTCAAGCTTATTTCAGCAATCTCGTTCGCGCCGAACGGCACCTTGCGGTCCGGCCCGAAATTGGCCCAGATATCCCCGCCCAATACCAGCTGTTTTTTGCCGGAATTGACCGCCTGGACGATCAGGTTTCCGGCGGCGGCCAACTGGTTATGCAGCGAGGTCCAGGCCGCCGCTTTGTCACCGTTCGTTGCTATACTCTGTTTCAATTTCTCGAGCTCGGCGGCTAAATTCCGATCCTTACCGGAGAATGCGGCGGCCCGCTCCGCCAGCACGCTCAGCTGTTTTTCGAAATACGCCCGGCGGCTGCCGAATACCAGCTTGCCGAAACGGTCCGACGCCAGGAACGACGTTCCGACCGGCGCCCAGCTGCTCAGCCCCCCGCAGGTGGCCCCTTCCCGCGCAAAATTGCCGCGCCAGAGTGTTCCCGCCGCCGGAGCAGTTTCGCCGATGGAAGCAAACGGCACGGCGATTTCGACCTTGAACTCACCGGCATTCAACGTCGCGGCCGCCTGAATCCCCTCCGGCTGCCACGGCACCGGCAAATTGCCTTCCGCCGTATACTTCAACACCTGCCAGGCGCCTTTGGCATTCACCAGAACCTGATAATAAAACTCCCCTCCGGGATGCAGGAAAAACTCCACGCAGTCGTCCGCCCAGATATTCTCGCCGGTTTTCTGCTCGGCCTTCGGCGTCATCCCCGCCGGAAACGGTGCCTTGATGGCCGCATACAGGGTATTGTCATGATAAAACATCGCCGCCCGGGAAGCCGTTTTCTGGAATTTCGAATCGGCGGAAACCCATAACCCGTTGATATCCTGACTCATGGCCCCCATCACCAGAAACGGGGCCGTCCACTCCAGATCCTTGTAGCAGCTATCATCGAATTTGCCGTCAATCGCCGGGGCGGCCGCCGTTTGCCGTACCAGTATATTGGCATCGCTCCGGGATTCCCCGGAATCACCGGCCGCCTCTGCCACCTCGCCGACCGTTCCGCGAATCGTCAAACCGGCAATCAATCCGCTGAATGGCTCGCCGACATCGCAATTGAAGTAGGTACTGCCGATCTGGGTCAGCGGATGATACTGGTCCACCGGCGGTGCGGTGAAGTCCGAAAATGAATACGCGCCATTATCTTCCGCCAACAGCTTGCCGTCCAGATAGATCCGCCCCATTCCGCCGGATTCGAGCGTAACCCGGACGGTGTGGAAGCGGTCGGCCGAAATCTCCACCGGCTCCGATTCCAAACTGAATTTTTTCTTGTTATCCGCCAGATTGACCTGAAACAATACCCCGATCTGCGATTTGGCGGTAATATAAATCCCCAGATACGCCCTGCCCCAGGTATTTTCCTGATACCCGAACAGCGTCGCCTTTTTCGTGACCGGTGCATCGGGCTTGAACACGATTTCAATATCCGCCGCCGCGTCGGCAAGTTTCCCGACCGAGGCCCGATGTACCTTCCCCGGACCGCAAATCAAAGCCCCGCCGCCGTTGACCCCGGCTCCCGCGCGGAAGTCCGCGGCACGAAGCTGCGCTTTCCGATTACTGCCGGTACTCTGAAACGTTGTGCCGTTATCCTTCACCACCGCATTTTTGAAATCCCATTGCAGTTCCGGTGCCGCCGCAGCCAGCCCCATGCACAGCAACAACAGTGAAATTATATATTTCATCATATTATTCACCTGTCATAGCGGACATAGGCATCCGCGGCAATTGGTTGCAGTTTATTACCATAGGTATAGATCGCATTGTAGGCGGAAACATTGCCCCCCACATGCAACATATTCACGGTACCCCGGTGCCAATCATGCGGCGCGGAAATACCACCGCCGGGCGTATAGGTATTGGGAATCATAATCATGTTGGATTCCAGATAACTCGTGTCGCCAGCGGCGTCGCTGATGTACCATTTCTGGCTCGGCGTCTTCACCATGCCGTATTTGAACCAGATCTGATTGCTTGCGGCTTCGCCGAAATAATACGGCGCCTTGTGAAGAACCGCGCTACTGACCGCATAGCTGTTCAACCCCCAATACAATCTGCTGTAATAGGTAGTCCTGAGTTTCATGGACGGACAGAAAAATACTTTGGCGTTATTATCCACCCAATCTCCGTAGCTGCTGGCGAAAAACTTGATATAACCGAGAGAATTGAATACCCAGAAAAAGCTCGATTTGATGGCGTTTGAGTCCCCCACCACATTGCCGCCGGGCGGAAGAAATGGGGTAGTGGAGTGATAAAACGACGACGGTACCATGTAGTCATCGAAGTCGTTGCCATAAAATTGAGCGGCGTAACCGATCGTCTTCAGGTTATTGGTACAGGTAATCGCATGAGCTTTCTGCCGGGCTTTGTTCAGCGCCGGCAGCAGCATGGCCGCCAGGATCGCTATGATCGCAATTACGACCAGAAGTTCAATAAGTGTAAAATATTTTCGTTCCATAGATAAATCCTCCATATTGGTTTTATTTTCGGATAATAGTTTCAGGTTCAATCATTTTCTTCAATTTGCCGGTTTCCTCTACTTCCTGGACCAGGATATCGGATATTTCCTCCAGTTTATGCCTGCCGGATGAAATCGGGCAGACGTGATTGCGAACCGCATTGATATTGTTGAAACCGCCCACGGCGACGTCTTTGCCGATTTTGTAACCATGCTCGAAAAGATATTTCACCCCGCCCAGCACAAAATAGTCGTTCATGTAGTACAAAGCCTGAATCGACGGGTCTTTTTCCATCACTTCACGGGTTTTTTCGTAACCGACCCGCGAAAACAAATCAATATCGTTGTGTTCCCCCAGGTCCCCCATATTCACATAATAACGCGCGGTAATTTCCTCCCTGCTCAAATCCGGAAAAATCCGGGAAAACGCCTGCATTCGCTCGATATTCACACTGTTGCCGAACAAAACCTTGAAATTACTCCGGCCCTCCGCGAGGAAAAAACGCAAAATGGTCTCGGCTGAGGGCGAAACCCGCTGGCATACATCGCGTTGGAAATCGGCATTGAACCCGATAAGGCATTTGCCCTGCATCATGATTTCCTGCTCGATCTCTTTGGCGCCGTGCGGAGCACCGATCGCCACGAAGCCGTCCACTCCGCGCGAAATCAGGTCCCGCACCTTCCTCATATTGCCGGCGGCCGTTTCGCCAAGCGAAATCAAATAAGACGCATAATTCCGCTGCTCGAACTTGTCCAACAGCATGATGATCAGCTCCTGAATGTGTTCTTCCAGCGAAAGACGGTGCATACCGAGCAGGATCGCCACCGTGTGTGTTTTGTCACCGCGCAGCACCTTGTGCCCGAAATTCTGTTTATACCCGATTTCGCTGGCAATGGCGAACACCCGCTGCCGGGTTTCCTCCGAACTGAAGTCATTCGGCCGCCGGTTCAGAATCTGGGAAACCGTCGAGGGCGACAGTCCCGCCCGTTCGGCAACCATTTTCAGCGATCCAGCCATTTTAACCTCAAATTTGTGTTATGAATTTTTCTTACGAATTTTTCGTATAGCAAAATTATACAGCCAAATCTGCATTTGTCAAGAACCCCGATTTCAAAAAAGACTAAATTTTTATTCCGACTTGTCCGGCAAAACCGTAGCTGCTTACTTTTTCCGAATAAATTCACCGTGACGCTGGAAAATCGCGATTTTCGCAGTAAATTAAGAGACGATTAATTTTTCACACAAGGACTTAGAATAATGCCTGCATATGAAGCTGTTATCGGTCTGGAAACCCACGTCCAGGTTAAGACCAGAAGTAAAATGTTCTGCTCATGCCCCAACAAATACGGCGAAGAGCCCAATACCATGGTCTGCCCCATCTGCATGGGCTACCCCGGCGCACTCCCCGTGCCAAACAAACAGGCCATCCGCAAAACCGTGGAAGCCGGCATGCTGCTGAACTGCGAAATCGCCCATTACAGCAAATTCGACCGCAAAAACTATTTCTATGCGGACATGGCCAAGAGCTTTCAGCTCTCGCAGCTCGACCAGCCCCTCTGCCTCGGCGGACGGGTCCGCATCGGCGGCAAGGGCTTTTCCGGTTCCGAGATCGCGGAGCGCGATGTCCGGCTGAACCGTATCCACCTCGAGGAAGACGTGGCCAAGCTCAGCCACAAGGGCAATGCGACCACCGTCGACTTCAACCGCTGCAGCCTGGCGTTGATGGAAATCGTGACCGAACCGGACTTCCACAGTGCCGATGAAGTCTATTGTTACCTGACCAATCTGAAGCAGATTCTCCGCTACGGCGACGTCAGCGACTGCGACCAGGAAAAGGGCCAGATGCGCTGCGACGTGAACGTCTCCGTGCGCCCGGTCGGCAGCGACAAGCTCGGCACCAAGGCCGAGATCAAGAACCTGAACAGTATCCGCGCGGCCCATCGCGCGGTCGAATATGAAATCTGGCGCCAGGTCAAGGAAATCGAAGCCGGCGGCACCATCATCCAGGAAACCCGCGGCTGGAACGACGACACCGGCGAATCCTACTCCATGCGCAACAAGGAAACCGTTGACGACTACCGTTATTTCCCGGAGCCGGACCTGATGCCGGTATATCTGAACGATGCCTATCTCGACGAAATCCGCAATGCACTGCCGGAGCTCCCGGACCAGATGCGCGAGCGTTTCGTCAGCGACTACAGCCTGACCGAATACGATGCCCAGGTGCTTACGCAGGAGCGTGAACTGGCGGCTTATTTCGACGCCGCGGCAAAACTGGTGAAAACCCAGAAAATTCTGTCGAACTGGATTCAGACCGAACTGCTGCGCGAACTCGCCGCGGCGGAAACCGTCATCGAAAACTGCCCGGTCTCGCCCGAGCAACTGGCGGAACTGATTATCATGATCGAAAACAACACCATCAACGGCAAGATCGGCAAAGTCGTTTTCGCCGAGATGTTTATCTCCGGCAAAGACGCCAAAACGGTAGTCGAGGAAAAAGGTCTGGTCCAGGTAAGCGATCAGGGCGCGATCGAGGAAATGGTCAATCAGGTCATCGAGCAGAACCCGACGCAGGTGGAACAGTACAAATCCGGCAACCCGAAAGTAATCCAGTTCCTGGTGGGCCAGACAATGAAGCTCTCCAAGGGCAAAGCGAATCCGCAGATCTGCCTGGACCTGCTGAAGAAAAAGCTTGATTAATTAAGAAAGAAGAATTAAGAAAGAAGAAAAAATTCTCCTTAATTCTAAAAAATAACTCGCTGCAGGGCGAAATAGATGTAAGCCGCAGGCGCTAATAAAAATACACCGCCCGGCCGTGAGTGAGGTTGAAAAATTGCGAAGCTGATTTTTCGACATCGAACGGAAGGCCGGAAAAAACGGATGACTATGGACAAAATTAAAGAAGAAATCGCCTATTTTATGAGGCGCCTGTACCAGCAGAAACTCACCACCACAAGCGGCGGCAACATCTCCGCACGCTGGGGGGACTACATCCTGATCACGCCGTCCGGCACCGACAAAGGTCGTCTGACCGCGGACGATATCGGCGTCATGGACATGGAGGGCGAAATGATGGGCAAGCGTTTCAAGCCGTCCATCGAGAATCGCATGCACATCGGCATTTATCTGGCGCGCCCCGATGTCAAAGCGGTGGTTCATGCGCATCCGCCGGCTGCCAGTACCTACGCGGCGTCCGGTACCAAACTCAACACGCATCTGCTGGCGGAGTCCTATGTGATTCTGGACGAAATCGCCATGGTGGGCTACCACTGCATCGGCAGCCGTGAACTGGCGGACGAAACTGCCGCGGTTGCGGCTGGAAACAACTGCATGCTGATGCGGAACCACGGCGCGCTGGCCACAGGCAGCTCACTGCTGGAAGCCTTCGACCGTCTCGAAGTCATGGAAGCCTGTGCCCAGGTCAACCTTAATATCTACGGTCCGCCGGGCAATCCGCTGGAACTGAGAGCATGCGATCTGAACAACCTCGACCAGTTGATCAACCGCAAGAAATAATGGAGTAGCACCTATGTCCGAACTGAAACTGGAAAGGCCGATCATATTTTTTGACCTCGAGACTACCGGTACCAACGTCACGCGCGACCGGATCGTCGAAATTTCCGTGGTCAAGGTCCATCCCGACGGCCGCCGCGAAACCTACACCCGGTTGGTCAACCCCGAAATGCCGATCCCGGAAGGCGCCGCCGCGGTTCACGGCATTACCGATGCCGACGTGGCCGACAAACCGGTTTTCAGCATCATCGCCAATAATCTGCTGAAGTATTTCGACAACTGCGACATCGGCGGCTACAACATCATCAAATTCGATATCCCGCTGCTGACCAACGAATTCGGCCGCGCCGGACTGGAATTCGACATGACCGGCCGCCGGATCATCGACGCCTACAGCATTTTCTGCAAGCTTTTTCCGCGCACTCTCAGCGACGCTTATAAACTTTTTTGCGGCAAAGAACTCGAGGACGCCCACAGCGCCGAGGCCGATACCCTCGCCACCCTCGACGTCGTGCTCGGCCAGATCAGCAAGCACCCCGAAATCGGCAACACCGTCGAGGAACTGCACAAGCTCTCCAGCAATATCAACCCCGACAACATCGATTCGCAGGGCCGTTTCCGCTGGTCCGGCTCGGATGCGATCGTCAATTTCGGCAAACATTCCGGTATGCCGCTCAGCGAACTTTCGATCAACGAACCGGGATTCCTGAAGTGGATTCTCCGCTCCGATTTCCCCGATGACGTCAAAAAAATCGCCAGCGACGCCCTGGCCGGCGTTTTCCCCAGGAAACCCACCGATGGACAACCGGATTAATGCCCTGATCAAGCTGCTGGACGACCCCCAGCCGCAAACCGTCCATACCGCCATGGCCGAACTGCTGAAGCAGGGCGAGGCCCTCGAACCATACCTGGCCGAATACCATGAATCGGACAATCCGATTCTGCGGCGGCGGATTCACCAGCTGCAGTCGATCATTACGCTGCGCCAGCGCCGCGCCGGCTTCGCCAAAATCATCAACAATCCGAAAACGCCGTTGATCGAGGGCCTTATGGAGGTTCATCTCCAGTGGTACGACAACGATTCGCGACGCTCGCTGGAGGAGCAGTGGGGCGAGTTCCTCGAGACCGCCGACCGCTACAACCCGCGCAACCTCGGCGAAATGGCCTATTTCATGCGCAAAAACGGCTACAACGTGCCCGCCCCCACCGACATTCACGCCGATCATTACTGTCTTGGCCCGGTGCTGGAGGAGCATATCGGGGCAGACTTCATTCTCGACTCCATCGTGGTCGCCGCCGGGCACGAACTCGGGCTGGAACTGCGGATCGCCAAAATGCTCGACGATTTCATTCTCGTGGATAAATTCGGCAACGGCCTCACGCCGCGCAACAACTGGCAGCTGCTCCCGAACATCAATATCAATCTGTGCGAATTCTGGAACAATACCAAGATCCTGAAGCTCACCGCACTGATGCTTTTCCAGTACGCCGTCAGCTCCGACAGCTTCCGCTACGTCAGCACCATCGGGCACTCCCTGACCGGTCTTGACGACAACGATCCGCTGGATTTCCTCCCCTACCCTTACCGCCCCACCGAAGACGGCTCCGAGATCTGAAAATCCGGGTAACGCGTCGTGGCCGGTAAACCGGGATTGGACTTGGCCTCGTAGAGCAGTTGAAAAAGTAGCCGCCCGCATTCGAGCAGGCTGTAATCGGCGATAAACGCGCTCCCGCGCAACTCCATGATCGTCCGGTTTTCGGTCAGCGCCCCGAGCTTGAGCCGTGGTCCGGCCAGCAACAGCACCGGCAGCGCCCGGAACGGCAGCCCGCCGCCCATGATCACCACACCGTCCGCCGCCGGATCGCGCAAGACTATTTCCCGCAGCACGTCCTGAATCGTGTCCTCATCAACATGCCGGATCTCGCCGCTGAACGGTAATTCCTCCAGCGCCGCCGCAAACCCGTCCCGCGCCAGACAGTGCGAGGGCTGGGTCAAGGTGCCGAGAAAGTAGATTCTCCGGCAGCCGCCGCGGCGGTACATGGCATTGACCAGTTCCACCACTGTGCGCCGGTAATTGACCAATACATTATAAGGGGTGTGATGCGCCTCCGTCACCCCGACCACATGGGCAATCCCGCGTTCGCGCAAACGCCCGATCAGCTCCAGGTCCTCGAATCCCAGCAGCACCACGCCCTGCTCCGCGCTCCCTTCCGGGACCCGCTCGGCAAAGCCCGGCGCCGAAGTCCGCAGCACCTGTGTCGGTATACCCAGTTTAGCGGCCTCGAGCTCCACCCCTTTCCAATAATCGGTCAGCCACAAATGCTCGTTGATAATGCTGCCGCCGATGACAATATTGATCTCGCTGAACAGCCGGGGTTTATAGCAGACGTACGACCCACTGCGTGGCCGCCGCTCGATGTAGCCGGAACGCTCAAGCTCTGCCAGCGCCCGCTTCGAGGTGATCGGCGACACGCCATAACGGCTGCCGAGCACATTCTGTCCCGGCAGCCGCATCCCGGCGGCCAATTCGCCGCTGAGGATATCGCGCTTCAGCGCTTCCACGACCATCGCATATTTGGTATCTTCGTTTTTCATATCATAATATAAATCCAAACATTTTCATTGCAAATGGATATTGACATTTTTCAATATCTGAGTATATTATATATATAATCAGTTTTCAAATGAGGTAAATATATCATGAAAAACGGAAAATTAGTTGTCGCCCAGATCGGTTGCGGAAAATTCGCCCAGTCCCAGGACCTGCCCAATATCGCCAACCACCCTCAGCTTGAGCTGAAATGGTGCTGCGATATCAACGCCGCCCACGCCGCGGCCATGGCCAGACAATTCGGCGCACCGCACTCGACCGCCGACTTCAACGAAGTGATTGCCGACCCCGAAGTCGACCTGATCAAGATCGCCACCACGCACGAAGTTCACCTGCCGATCATCGAAGCCGCCGCCAAGCGCGGCATCCATATTTTCTGCGAAAAACCGATGGCCATGGAGACCGAAGAGGCCTACAAGATTATCCGCGCCGTCCGCCGCGGCGGCGTCAAGCTCTGCGTCGACCTGAACCGGCGCATGTCCCCTTCCCTGCAGGCCCTGCGCCGCCGCTGGCAGGAACAGCTCAAATCCCCGCAACACCAGCCCTGGCGCTACGTCGAAAGCGACCGCCCGCTGATGGCTGAGGAAGACTGCACCAATTTCCTGATCAATATCCAGGACGAGAGCTCCTCGTACGGCATGGGACACATGGACCCGCTTTACGGCGGCGGCGCGATCATTGCCGAGAGCGTCCACTGGCTGGACCTCGCCTGCTGGTTTTTCGCCCCGCAGCGCCCGACTGAAATCAACGCCTGGGGTTCCAGCCGCCTCAGCCACGGCATCACCATCAAGTTCAGCGGCGGCGACTCCGCCACGCTGATTTTCAGCTGCAGCGGCACGTTCGATTATCCCAAGGAAATGTATCAGGTCAGCTCGAAAGCGGCATTGTTCCAGAACCTCTTTTTCGTCGAAAACCGTTACTGGGGCATTCCGGGCGCCGAACCGGAATTTTTCCCGATGCAGGCCGACCCGTTCAAAGGGCAACTTTCGCAGGAAGGATTTGAAGCCTACATGCAGAAATACCGCCTCCGTACCGAGGGCCTTACCAGCAACATCAAGAAACAGGAAAACACCAAACCCTTTATGGTCGACAAAGGACACGTGAGCATGTGGAACGGCTTCATCGACGCCATCCTGAATGACAAACCGTCCCCGTGCGACGAGCTGGCCGGCTTCATGTCGACCTACCTCGCCCAGCTGGCGATCCAATCCATCGAACTCAAGCAGACCATCCCGGTGCCGCTCGAAAAAATCACCCCGGTCTTCGTGTAAGCCACTTATTTTTCGGTGTTGATAACGTCTGCCGTATTCCGGAAATTGGCGAATCTGATCCCTTGTACCTCCGGCTCCATATCGCCGGAGTACACAACCGTCGGCGAAAAGGTATCTTTAGCGATCGACAGGAATTTCTGCAAATTCCTGGCAAATGAAAGATCGTAAGTCATGGCTGACTTTATCTCAACCGGCAGCAGACTCCGTCCCCGATTGAGAATCAAATCGATTTCCAGCCCTCGTTTATCACGGAAGTAATAAAGTTCCGGCTCTCGTCCTTGGTTGTAGCGAGCCTTCAAAGCTTCCGCTACGACCATATTTTCGAAAAGGCCGCCAAAAAGCGGGTCACGAGCAACCTGAGTCAGATTCTCAATCCCCAAAAGATAAACCGCCAAACCGACATCGGTAAAATAGATTTTGGGTGATTTGATCTGGCGTTTACCAAAATTATCAAAATAACACGGCAAGCGGAATACGATATAACTTGCTTCCAAAACCGAAAGCCAGGAATTAAGTGTAGTCGAAGAAACTCCAACGTCACCAGCCATGCTGCTTAAGCTGACAATCTGCCCAACCCTGCCGGCCAGAAGCTTGACAAATACCTCAAACGCATGCTGATTGGACACATTAATCAACTGCCGCACATCTCGTTCAACATAAGTACTATAGTAATTACCATAAAGAACATCGGGAGGAATCTTTTTATCGTAAAGACGCGGCATAAAACCATTCAGAATATATTCGTCACGCTCGAGTCTGATTCCAGCCTGCGACAATTCTGCAATGGAAAGCGGCAACAATTTCAAAATTCCGGTCCGCCCCGCCAATGACTGAGTGATTCCGGCGTGGAGCTCGGGCTGATGAGAACCGGTGAGAATAAAAATACCATTCCGATCCTGCGCATCTGCCAGCAATTGAATGGCATTAAGCAATTGCGGGACCCGCTGCACCTCGTCAATAATGACCGGCGGCGGATTCAATCTAAAAAAGGCAACCGGGTCATCAATAGCGATTTGCCGCCCCGCCTGATCATCGAGATTGACATAAGCATGCTCAGGAAAACAAGCCTTAGCCAAAGTTGTTTTGCCGGACTGTCTCGGCCCAAGCAATGTCACCACCGGAAAATATCCGGCAAGGCGAAACAATTGCGCCTTTATGGCTCTTTCGATCATGACAACCTCCATATTATTATTTGTATAACAATAACACGAAGTGTGACTTTTTTCAAGTCCACTTTTAAATTAGACAGAAAATTATATCATCAAGCAGATGTGTCCTGAAGGTTATTGCCTGGCACTCAGCTTCAGGAGGGCGCCGATGTTCGCGGCAGCGTGTTCGAGGTTGGCGGCGGTATTGCGCATGGCGTCTTCCAGCGCGCCGGGGCCGCGGGCAATGCTGAATACCGCGGAAAAAAGCTTCTCCAGCGGTGTAATATCACCGCGCAGAGCGCCCGAAAGCAGGATCGCCGGGACGCCCGCGGCGGCGGCGGTTTGAGCCACAACCGCACAAAGCTTGCCGTCGGCGGTCTGGCTGTCCGAACAGCCCTCCCCGGTGACCAGCAGATCGGCATTATGCAAATGATTTTTCAGTCCGGCAAGATCGATCATCAGTCCGGCCCCGGAGGTAATCTGCGCCTTCAGAACCGTCCGCAACGCAAACCCCAGACCGCCGGCGGCACCATCCCCGGGATGGCTGCAATCATCGCAAAGCCCCTGTTTTTTCAGGATATCGAACCAATGGGCAAGATTTGCTTCCAGCTCGCCGACCATGGCGGGCGTAGCGCCTTTCTGCGGGCCGAACACTGTGGCCGCGCCAGCAGGGCCGAGCAACGGATTGGTCACGTCGCAAGCGACTTTGATGGTGATATTTTCGAGTCCGGACAAGACCTTGGAAGTGTCGAGCGAAGCGATTTGAAGCAGGCCGCCGCCGCCGATTCCATCGGCCAACGGATTGCCGTCTTTGTCCAGCAGGACGAAACCCAGCGCCTGCAGCATCCCGGCGCCGCCGTCGACCGTGGCGCTGCCGCCGATGCCGAGGATAATTTCCCGGGCTCCGTCATTGATGATCCGGCACAGGATTTCGCCGACGCCGAAGGTGGTGGTTTTCAGCGGATTGCGCTCGTGATCGGCGATCAGTTCAAGACCGCCGGCAGAAGCCATTTCAAGCACGGCCTGCCCGGCGGGCGTAATGCCGTAGGCGGCATCGACTTGCCGCATCAGGGGGTCATGAACATTCAGCGTTTTCAGGGAGCCGCCGGTCGCCTGGATGGCCGCATCGGTAGTGCCCTCGCCGCCGTCGGCCATAGGAATGAGAATCAATTCGGCATCGGGAAAAACTTTGCGGAAACCGGAAGCAATTGCGCGGCATACCTCCGGACTGCGGAGGCTGCCTTTGAATGAATCGGGAGCAATGACGATTTTCATCAGTAGCGGAGGATAATCGAACCCCAGGTCAAACCGCCGCCGAACGCAGTCATCAGGATATTCTGTCCCCGCTTGATCATACCTCCGCGGATCATTTCGTCGAGACAGATGCCGATGGTGGCGGCCGAAGTATTGCCGTAGCGGTTGACATTGACATAAACACGCTCGCTGCCGATATTGACGCGGTGCGCCACCATGTTCATGATGCGCAAGTTCGCCTGATGCGGCACCAGCCAGTCGATGTCTTTATTGGTCATGCCGGCCATGGCCATGACTTCCTCGCAGGTACTCGCCATGGCACCGACAGCATGCTTGAAGACCTCGCGGCCGTCCATTTTGATACAGTTGATACCGGTGCCGATATTTTCAGCAGTCAATGGTATACGGCTGCCGCCGCCTTCCACTTTCAAGATATCGGTGAAACTGCCGTCAGCATGCAGACTTGAGGCAAGAATCGAATCATCTTCGGTCCGTTCCAGCACCAACGCGGCGGCGCCGTCGCCGAAAAGCACACAGGTGTTGCGGTCCGACCAATCGGTGATGTAGGACAATTTTTCTGCGGCAGCGACCAGGATTTTATTGTATTTCTTATTGGCGATCATCAGAGAATGCGCCAATTCCAATGCATAGAGCATCCCGGTACACGCGGCCTGAAGGTCAAAGCAAAATGCTTTTTTATTTCCCAGACGTTTCTGGATCAGACAAGCCGTGCTCGGAAGAATCTGGTCCGGGGTCACCGTGGCCATGATGATTCCGTCGAGTTCTTCGGCTTTGATGTTGGCGGCTTCGAGGGCCCGGAGGGCGGCGGGATATGCCAGGTCGGAAGTCGACTGGTCGTCCGCCGCAATGCGACGCTCGTTAATTCCGGTACGGGTTATAATCCATTCATCACTGGTATCCACCAATTTCATCAAATCGGCATTGGTCATAACCTTCTCGGGAACGTATGACCCGGTACCTATTATCTTTACACCCATCAAAATCTCCTGAGCTGCGCGATAAATTCCATCTTAATATTTAGACTTAATTTATCTATCTTTATACTTTTGTCAAATAGACTCGAGCATTATTTTCAATACTTATTTTTTCCCAAGATCCGGTTCGACCGCGGCGGCCTGTGCCCCGGTTTCCTTCACCCGGGCCATGATCTTGTCGTTCATGCCGAACTTTACGAATTCTCCAGCCACCTTGATGCCGTTGCGTACCGCGCGCGGCGTCGACGATCCGTGCCCGATAATCATAACTCCGTTGATTCCCAACAGCGGCGCCCCGCCGATATCCTCGGCGTCGGCAAAGGATTTGAGGTCCTTGAATGCATTGCGCGCCAGCATGGCCCCGGTCATCCGCACCGGATTCTTGGTCATAACCCCTTTCATCCAGTACATGACGGACTTTGCCAGCCCCTCGCAGCCTTTCAACAGGATATTACCGACAAATCCATCGCAAATAACCACTTCGGTAATATTCTCGAAAATCGTATTGCCCTCCACGTTGCCGACGAAGTTGATCGGCATGGCAGAGAGCCGCTTGAACGCTTCCTTGGTCAGCTCGTTGCCTTTCGAATCTTCTTCGCCCACGCTCAGGAGACCGATACGCGGCTCCTTCATGTCAAAGTAAAACTCGGCATAAGCTTCGCCCATCAGCGCAAACTGCACCAGATTGATTGCTTCGCAGTCGGGGTTGGCGCCGGAATCCAACAAGATATATTTGCCGTACATACCCGGCATGAGCGTGGCAATCGCCGGACGCTGGATACCTTCCAGAGTCCGGACAAGAACCGTGGATACGGCCACTGCGGCGCCGGTATGGCCGGCGCTGAATACCGCATCCACTTTTTTGTCGCGCATTAATTTGGCGCACATGGTGATCGAGGAGTTGCGCTTGCCGCGGACGGCAACCGTGGCCGGTTCGTCCATTTCCACCGTTTCTTCGGCGTGAACCAGCTTGATCCGGGGGTGATCGGTGAGTCCGTATTTTTCCAGATAATACGAAATCTTGCCCTGATGCCCGACAATCGTCAATTCATATTCCGGGAAGTCATACAGAGCTGCGGTAAGACCTTCGATCACCACCGCCGGGGCATGGTCGCCCCCCATCGCATCAACCGCGATCCTGATCATAATCTTGTAGTCTTATGCTTCGGTCGACAGAACTTGCTTGCCCTTGTAGAAACCGCAAGCGGTGCACGCACGGTGCGGCATCAGCGGGGCCTGGCAATTGGTGCAAAAAGTAGCCTGCACACCTTCGTAACGGTTCGCAGCTTTGCGCTGACGTATTTTCATTTTCGACATTTTTCTTTTCGGTACCGCCATTTTCGGATCTCCTGATTTGGATTTTCATTCGGTTTTACTATTACCAATAATAAACTATAGAATATATCATAAACGCAAATTTTTTCAAGCCGCAATCCCCCCGCTCAGAATATTTTTTCGGGAAACTTTCATTTTCTCCAAACAGTTCGTCAATAGGACGGATGGGACGCATAGGACAAATAGGATGCCAGTCCCCAACCTCATCGCCTGTTTGTCCCGATAACCGTGAAGCTGATATCATGTTCCTTGTCATATTGTTTGCGTTTCCAATCCTGCCCATTTTGATCAATCAAGTCCCAACCGATGGAATAAACCCGCCACCCCTCCAATCTTACGATAGTCCGCTTAGGCGGCCTACTTCCCCAAAAATCTTCCATATCACGTGAATAATAAATCAGATCAGAATCTTGTTTGCCAATTCCACTCCAAAAATCGTCCTCTTCATTTTTGCTCTTCTTCGAAGCCTCCCGTGCATCCCCAAGATCATGCTCATCCTCAGGAGCCTCGATTTTCTCAACCAGTGTTTCAATCATACCTGCCTGATAACGCAGTCTCTTACCATCCATGGGGTCCAATGGCACCGTATTCATATATTCCGGAACCAATGCCTCAAGTGTTTCCGGTATTTCGCCATGCTCCTGACGATACAACTCGATCTTGAGAGCTACCAGCGGCAGAAGCTGATCGACATCCTGCCGCTCATAAGACTTCTGTCTCGCATATTTTCGCCATTTTGGCAATCCCTCGATAACGTAGTTCATTTCCTCATAACAATCAAGGCCCCAACTCCGAGTTTCAACATAAAACGGAGCCGACAACAGGCGGCCAACCAGAGTTTTCATATCCATGCAATTCTCATGTTTAATACCAGATCTAAAAAACAGCATGTCGTCAAGCACTTCATTTAAACACTGAAGACGGCAGTTGCGATTATAACTCTCAGCCATGTGCAGGTATTTGAAATGATAATACCGCTCGAGCCAACTCTTCCTATATGCCTCAATCTCCACAATAAGTTCATTTATGAACTCCCTATTCAAAATACCAGCTGCCAACGCACGCTCTAAAGCCCAGTTTCGCTCAATTATAGTTCTTTTGGCTATAATCCGCTCATCGTTTGAAACTCCATCTGCTGCAATTTTAAGAAGTTCCTGGTATTGACGCAGAACCCCTATCACCGCCGCCTGATCCTTATCGTACAGGGCCATCCTCAATCTTATCATATTGATTTCCAGCCATATCCGATGCTCGGTAAGCCGTGACGAATTCCTGAATATGCGATCCGGCGGACAATCCTCCTTGATATACCCCTGCCCAATCAATTCATCCATGGTGGCAATCTTTTTCTGATTTGCCATCAACCACTTTCGACTAAGTTCGTACTCTTTTTTTGATAACTCAATATCGTACCCCTTGATTACCGGCGTCAATTCTTCATCTAAATCATCTTTGTCAAAGATTTGCCGATAGTTCGGCGTCAATCCCTTTAAGTAATATGCCTTAACTCCCTCTTTCGTCAGAGAATAACCAAATGTTTCCTTTAATTTCTGCTCACCAGCATCTATCCGCCGGTCTATGACAAATGTCCAGCCGAATAAGGTCATGTGAACTCCAATCATCGCCACCGCCAGGCAACCGACAAACCATTTCCAGACAGTACACCATTTCAGATCCGCCGCGGAAATCAGGGTCCGGCTGACCAGCCAGAAATCCAGCGGGAACAGAAGTACCGCCGGCAAAAATAGATAGTACCAGCCCGAAACAAGCGCCGCGATTGCACATACAGTCACCCCGCTCCACAAGATCATGGCCGCCTGCGAATACCGTCTCGCCGTGCCTCCGGAAAAATCACCCAAGCGGTAGATCAGGGTATGAATCGGCAGAATGAATATCGCAAGGTCGCGCCAACGGCATTTCTCAAATACCGGTAGGAAACCTTTCAGACGAGCCAGCCGTAAGGAATAAATAAAAACAATTGTAAACCCATATAGCCAGATCACATTGAACAGCAAAACGATCGTGTCGCTGACGATACCGCCAGGAGAGGCGTCGCACAAACACTGAAATTCCACATAATGCATCAAGGGCATGTAGTACCAAACGCCGACGTACGGCAGGGCGTAAAGCAGCATCAGTGCCCGCAGGACCAGCGGGGCCTCAATGGGAATGCCGATAATTTTCCGGAGAATATGCATAAAAATTGTTTCCAGGCTGTCTTTGCTTTTATAGTAGCGCCTGAAAACAATTATTCAATGGGGAATATACGCATTCGCCTTCAAAGAATCCGCCGGAAACCTGCATCAGGCGAAAACCTTCCGGCAGGGTTCCGGGGCGGCAGCCACCGAACGCGAGTCGGAAACTCGCGGATCCCCCTTTTTAAAAAGTACCAAGGTGCAGGCCAATTCGGCCTGCCGGTGCCGGCGCTCGGCCGCTGGAGCGCGAGGAACGCGCAGTTCCTCGCATTCACTGCCTTTTCTTACTTTTCGGTGTTTATTCTGTCGAGCAGCGCTCCGGCTTTTAGAATCCCGCAGAGACTTGAGGTGTTCGCCAGGAATTTGCCGAGCGTCACGATCAGGTCCTCTTTGCCGATTTTCTTTTCTTCGACCAGCAGTTCGAGCGAATTCTTGAGGATTTCAGTGGGCGAATTCAGGAATTTGCTGTGCGTGGCGTAAACGCCGTAGCTCAATGCCAGCTGGCGCACCACCGTCGGGTTGTAGCTCAGCGCAAACACCGGAATCGTGCCGCGGTACGCCGCAATCATCCGGCAGGAATTGCCGGTGGCGGTGTTGCTGATAATCGCCTTCACCGGCAGCGAATCGTTGGCGCGGGCCGCCATTTTCACCAGATAGCTGGAAACGGGATCCTCGGCATCGAACACTTTGTCGGGACGGGCGAAATGGCTCCGGCCGAGCAATTCCGCTTCGCAAATAATCCGCGACATCATCTGTACGGCGCGCTCGGGGTATTTGCCCTGCGCGGTTTCGCCGCTCAGCATCACCGCGTCGGTACCGTCAAAAACGGCGTTGGCCACGTCGCTGACTTCGGCGCGGGTCGGCCGCGGATTCTCCATCATACTCTGCAGCATTTGCGTGGCGGTAATCACGACCTTGCAGTGAACCATGCACTCATAAATCATCTTTTTCTGGATAATCGGCACTTCCTCCAGCGGAATTTCGATCCCCAGGTCTCCACGCGCCACCATCAGCCCGGCACAGGAATTCATGATCGATTCCATGTTGTCCACGCCTTCTTGATTCTCGATCTTGGCGATGATCTGGATGGGGCTGTTATCAGTGTCCAGAATGCTCTGCACGGCCATGATATCGTCGCGGTTGCGGACAAAGGAATGCGCAATAAAATCAAGCTTGTTGTCGATGGCGAATTTGATGAACCGCCGGTCATTTTCGGTCAATGCCGGAGCACGCAGTTTCGCCCCCGGCACATTGATGGATTTGTGCGGCTGGATCGTACCATCCTCCAGCGCGCGGCAGGAAAGGTATTTGCTTTCTTTCTGAACGATGCGCAACTCCATTTCGCCATCATCGATCAGCACGTGCTGCCCGATGGCCACCTCGGAGATGAACCGGGAATAATTCACCTGAAAAGCCTTGTCGCCTTCCATCGCCGCATCGCTGTAAATCCGGACTTCGTCACCGGCTTTCAGCTCGATCGGCTCCGTATTGCAGGAGCGGATATTCGGGCCCTTCGTATCGATCAGAATCGCGATTTTGTCGGAAACCTTGCGGATATTCGTCACCACCTGGGCAGCTTCGTCCACGGACATATGAGCGGTATTCAGCCGGGCCACATCCATGCCGGCGGCATACAAACTGCGTATCAACTCCTCACCACAATTCAACGAGGAAATCGTCGCCACGATTTTAGTTTTCTTCAAATAATTTCTCTGCATTTCAAATTTCTCCTGATAATTACCCTGACCCGTTAATATACCTCTTTTCAGCGGAAATTCAATCAGGGACAGAAGATTTTAACACGGATCTAATATGGACGACATGCCCATAAAAACAGCACTTTGTGCAAGTTGGCGATATTTTCCGTGCTCAACTATAGGCAAGTAAGCAACTTCAATTCATTCCGGCACTGTTTTTATCCGCTATGGTGTTATATTATAATAGAGCGAACAAATCAAAGGAAACTCTTATGCGCAGCGTCAACAAAGTGGCGGCTTTAAAAGAACGGATTCTCGACGATATCCGCTCGGGCATCCTGAAAAGCGGCGATAAACTGATGTCGCGCCATCAGTTCATGAAACGCTGCAGCTGTTCGCGCGGCTGCATCGACCAGGCCATCAATGAACTGCTCGAGGATGGTTTCCTGTATTCGCGGCAGGGCTCCGGCACCTACGTGGCGGACCGTATCAGCTCGCCGGACATACTCAAAACCGCTTACATCGTCGGCAATTTCGACCGCATCCGGGCCAATGCGTTTTTTCTCGATCCCGGCTCCACCGCCTCATGCATCCAGCGCCACGTCGACTGCATGCTTTGCGGCATGGCCGATATCAATATGAACCTGAACAAAATGGCCCGCCGCGGCAATGCCGTCATCTGGGACCGCCCCGATTACGGGCACCTGATGGCAATGAACCTGCTGGAAAAAGCCGGGGTCAAACAGCTCCTGCTGCACCGGATTTTCGGCAGCTATGATTATATCACCACCGACAGCCGCCACGGCATCGCCGCCGGGCTGGACTGGCTCACCGGTCACGCCGGAAAGCAGATCGCCTATATCACTTCCCGGAACTCCACCAAATATCCGTATGCCGCCGATCGTCAACTGAATTTCTTTGAGCTGGCCGTACGCAACTCGGTGACAGTGCCGCCTGACTGGCTCTTCATGGACTGGGAGCGCGAGGTGGAAAGCGCGGTTCACATGGAAGAAGCCGCAGCTAAAATCTTCACGGCCCAAACACCCTGCAAGGCAATCTATCTGGATTACGCGCTGTGGTGCGGGCCGTTTCTGCAGGCCGCCTCGCGACTGGGGCTGGAAAACGGCCGCGATTTTCATCTGCTGGTTTTCGACTACGACATCAACGGCTACAACCAGCCCGGCATCGCCATGATCCAGCAGAATCTCGAGGCTTTGAACGACCGGATCATCGAATGGATCACCCGCAAAGGCAATTTGCCGATGCGTTCGAAAATTAAACCCCAATTATTGACTTTCAGGTAAAATCATGGACAAAATCAGACTCGGAATCATCGGCGTCGGCGTTATGGGCCGGAGCCATGCCGCCGCCGCCAACGTGGCGAAAAACATCGAAGTCGCCGCCATCTGCGACATCAAAAAGGACCGCGCCGACGAAATCGCCGCGATTTACAGCGTGCCCGCCTTTTACGATCATCAGTCGCTCATCAAATCGGGCCTGGTCGATGCCGTAATGATCGTCACCCCGCACTATGCGCACACCACCATCGCCATCGACGCCTTCGCCGCCGGCCTCCACGTCATGAGCGACAAGCCCGTGGCCGTGCACAAAGCCGACGCCCAACGCATGCTGGATGCCCAGGCCAAAAGCGGCAAAAAATTCGGCGTCATGTTCCAGCTCCGCACCAGCCCGGCCAACCGCAAATTCAAGGAACTGCTCAACTCCGGTGAACTCGGCAAAATCACCCGGATCAACTGGATCATCACCACCTGGCTGCGTACCCAGACCTATTACGACAGCGGCGACTGGCGCGCTTCCTGGCGCGGCGAAGGCGGCGGCGCGCTGCTGAACCAGTGCCCGCACCAGCTCGATCTCTTTCAATGGTTCTTCGGTATGCCGAACAAGGTCCAGGCTTTCTGCCACCTCGGCAAATACCACGATATCGAGGTCGAGGACGAAGTCACCGCTTACATGGAATTTGCGAACGGCTGTACCGCGGTTTTCATCACCTCCACCGCCGAGTTTCCCGGCACCAACCGCCTCGAAGTCACCTGCGACCGCGGCCGGTTGGTCCTTGAAGACGGCCAGCTGACCTTCAAGCGCAGCGAACAGAAAGTATCCGAGATCATCGCCAATTCCAAAGAAACGTTCCCACGCCTCGAAACCTGGGACGTCAAAATCCCGGTGCCGTCGAACGACATTTCCGCCACCGAGGTGCTGACCGCTTTCGCCGACGCCATCCTGTTCGACAAGGAACCGCTCGTGACCGGCGCCGAAGCCATGAACGAGCTCGAACTCGGCAATGCCATGCTGCTTTCTTCACTACTGAAAAAAGAAGTGCCGCTCCCCCTCGACGCCGCCGAATACGAACGTGAATTGATGAAACTCGTAGCCGTCTCCCGCTACCAGAAATAACTCCGGCAATTATGGACATTATGGACAAATCTTGAACTCAGTTTTGTTGTCCATTCTGTCCATTGCGTCCATCCCGTCCATAATGTCCATAAAACTCCACCCATAATCACTTGACGCAACCCTCTTACACGTGTATCTTATATTTTTAGGGAAGTGATTATGAACAAATGGAAAGGCCTGCTTTTCGGGGCCATCGCGGCGGCGACCTATGGCATGAATCCGCTGTTCACCCTGCCGCTTTATCAGGAAGGGTTGAACGCCGATTCGGTGCTTTTTTACCGCTATTCGCTGGCGGTCGCCATGATGGCGGTCTGGATGAAATACCGGCGCATAAGCTTCAAGCTGACCGGTAGGGAGTTCGCCGGCACTGTGCTCGGCGGACTCGTCTTCGCGGCGTCCTCGCTGTTTCTCTTCATCAGTTATAACAAAATGGACGCGGGAATCGCCTCGACACTGCTGTTTGTCTATCCGTTGATGGTCGCCGGGATCATGGCGGCATTTTTCCGCGAAAAAATCACCCCGGTAACAATTTTCAGCCTCCTGCTGGCCCTCACCGGCATCGGCCTTCTCTACAAAACTTCGGACGGCACCTGGCTGAGTCTCTCCGGGGTAATCCTGGCCATGCTATCGGCGCTCTCCTATGCAATCTACATCGTCGGCGTCAACCGTTCCGGACTGAAGTCCCTGCCGGTGGCCAAACTGACCTTTTACATCCTGCTCTTCGGCCTCTCGCTTTTCGTGATCCGGCTGAACTTCGGCGTCGACCTGCAGTGGATCCCGTCGTGGAAGGCCTGCACCAATATCGTCTCGATCGCATTTCTGCCGACGGTGGTCTCGCTGGCGTGCACCACGCTGGCGATTCATCACCTGGGGGCCACCCCGACGGCGATCCTCGGGGCGCTGGAACCGGTGACGGCGATCTTCTTCGGGGTCGTGGTTTTCGGCGAACGCCTCTCGCCGCGCATGGTTCTGGGAGTGTTCCTCATCCTCGCCGCCGTCATGCTGATTATCGGCGGCAAAACCATGCTCCAAAAGTGCAACGCAATTTTCCACCGGAAATAAATTCTTTTTGTCCACAAAATACACAAAAATACACAAAATTATTCTAATAAAATTCTCCTTTTTTGTGTGTTTTTGTGTGTTTTGTGGATAAAGAAATTCCTATGAGTGTTTTTTCGTGTATTTCGTGGACA
Organism: Victivallis vadensis; assembly: GCA_040391785.1. Taxonomy (GTDB): domain Bacteria; phylum Verrucomicrobiota; class Lentisphaeria; order Victivallales; family Victivallaceae; genus UBA5239. The sequence continues at coordinate 76,026 of JBEBXH010000009.1, read as the reverse complement.
ATTATAATTCAATGAATCTGCGGAACATGATGGCCATTTTCTCGTGACCGCGATTGGAGAGATGCAGCCCGTCCGCAGTGGAGTCGGAGCCATTCAGCACGGCGGCGAAATGCCGCTTGGGGATCAGCTTCACGCCATATTCGGCGGCCAGCTCGCGCTGTGCCCGCGAATAACCGGTGAAAAACGGCGGCAGCGGCAGTTCCATCATGACCATCTGAGCGCCGGTCGCCCTCCCCTTTTTCAACAACGCTTCGAGGCCGCGCCGAAAGTCGGCGCTCTTGTCGGCACGCAGCATGTTGTTGCCGCCGATCTCGAAAAACAGGATATCGTCCGGGCCGTATTTGAAATGATCCATGGTATCGAATGCCGATTCCACCGTGCCACCGCCGACCGCCCGGTTGACCACTTTGCTGCCAAGAATCTGAGCATAAGTGACTTCTCCGGCGAAGCCGATCCCGGCGCTGATCGAGTCCGCCACCAAATACACCTTGCCCGGACAGCGAACCGGTGCCGGGTTGACCCACCAGCGCAGTTCCAAAGCTCCCATCAGGATAATCATAATCAGCCAGGCCGCCGACGCGCCGATTTTGGCATGCTTCGTCCGGAACGGCAGGCACAATCCGACCGTGGCCAACAGCAGGACCGGATAATAAAACCAGTTCACCGGCGTAGCGGAAAAGATCAGCAGCAGAAACCCGATCACCATCAGGAAGATCGCCCATCGCGACTTCTCACACGCCCACGCCAACCCCAGCGCCGCCAGCAAAACCACCAGCGCCGCAAAGAACAGATACCCCGCCGCTATGAACAAAATCACCGGATTCATTGATAAATCGCTCGATATTTCCGGTTCAAATAGTTCAAATATGGTTGCGGATCAATGCCCTTGCCGGTGATCATTTTCACCAGTTCCGAGGGGTAATATTTGGAGCCGTGGCGGTAAAGATTGGCGGTCAGCCATTCGCGCAGCGGCGTGAGTTCGCCGCGGCTGAGCTGAGCGTTGAGGTCCGGCAAATCCGCCGCCGCTTTTTCCCAGATCTGCGCCGAAATCAGGTTGCCGAGCGCGTAGGTCGGGAAATATCCGATCATGCCGCCCGCCCAGTGGACATCTTGCAGCACACCTTTCGAGTCGTTTTCGGGCGTTACGCCGAGGTATTCGCGCATTTTTTCGCGCCAGATTTCCGGCAGGTCGGAGACGCTGATTTTCTGTTCGAGCAACGCGATTTCCAGCTCCATCCGCAGCATGATATGCAGATTATAGGTCGCCTCGTCGGCCTCGATACGGATCAGCGACGGCTCGACCTTGTTCAGAGCCCGATAGAAGTCCGGCAAACCGGTACCGCCGAACTGCTGCGGGAATTTCTGCTGAATCCGCGGATAGAGCCAGGTCAGGAACTCCTGCGAGCGCCCGACCAGATTTTCCCACAACCGCGACTGCGATTCATGCAGCGCCAGCGAAGCCCCGGTCCCCAGCGGCGAACGGTCCAGCTCGCAGGCCACGCCCTGCTCGTAAATGGCGTGCCCAGCCTCGTGCAGCGAGGAAAACATCGCCGACATCAGGTTGTTTTCGTAAATATGAGTGGTAATGCGCACGTCGTCGCGGCAGAAATCGGTGGTAAACGGATGTTCGGCGTGGTCGATCCGGCCGCGCGCGAGGTCGTAACCGATCTGCGTCACCGCCTCGCGACAGAGCTCCCACTGCGCATCTTTGGCGCAATGTTTGTGCAGGATCGAGTCATCGACCTGCGGACGGTCTGCGAGGTCGCGCAACAGCTTGATCTGTTCATCGCGCAACACCTTGAATACGCTCAACACTTCAGCAGTCTTCATGCCCGGCTCGAAATCGTCCAGCAGCGGGTCGTAAATATGGTCGTACGGGGCGAAAAATCCGGCGTACTGACGGCGCAGCGCGAAAATCTTTTCCAGACACGGTTTGAACGAGGCAAAATCGTTGTTTGCCTTGGCCTGTTCCCAGGTGTTGAACGCCTCCCCCACGGTCATGCTGAATTCACTCACGTACTCGACCGGGATTTTCTTCTCCTGTTCATAATCGCGGTAAATTCTGCGCAACAAACAGTAATCGTCGGAATCCGGCGGCAACTGAGCGTAAAGCGGCTTCAAATCATCCAGCAGCCCGCCGAGGCGGTCCGACACGCTGAGCTCGTGCGCCATGCGGCTGAGCAGCGACATCTGGGCCGCCCGCCCCTCGCTGGCAGCGGCGGGCATATTCACCTGCTGGTCCCATTCCATCAGCGCCAGGCAATGGCTCAGATCACGGACTTCGGTCGCTATTTTCTTCACTTCATCCAATTTTGCATTCATGTCAACAATCTCCCCAGAATCGCCGGCACAGCCGTTTCGGAGCGCAAAATACGCTCGCCCAGCCCGACCGCCCGGAATCCCTGTTTGATTAATAATTCAACCTCATAATCGGTAAATCCGCCCTCGGGCCCGATGCACACCGTGACCGGCTCCGCCACCGCCGCTGGGCAAATCCCGCCCGAACCCGGATGCGCGAGTAGCGGCAACGTACCCGCGATAATCTGCGGCACCGCATCCTCGACGAATATTTTGAAACGCTGATGCAGCGTTATTTCCGGGTAAACCGTGTCGCGCGCCTGTTCCAGCCCCAGCGTCATCAGCTCGTGAAATTCGTCAAAAACCGAGCTGGTCCAGTAGCTTTTCTCGACCTTGTATGCATTGAAAAGGTGAAGCTTCTTGACGCCGAACGTCGTGATCCACGGCAGCATACGGCGAAACGCGATCGGGCGCGGCATGGCCAGCAGCAGCGTCACCGCCAGCGGCGCGGGCGGCGGCTCGGTCAGGTTGACCTTCAACACGATCCCTTCGGCATCGTCAGACTCGATGATCCCCTCGCCCATCAAGCCGTTGGCGCGGCCGGTTTTGACGGCGTCGCCGATTTGCGACTTCAGGATTTTGCGGATGTGCTCGGCGCGGCGGTCACTCACCCGCGCCCGGTCCGGAGCGATGAAATCAGTATCCTGCAGCAAAAGCAGATTCATAGATAAAGCCTTTACAATTTCTTGTCCACAAAAACACACAAAAAATCACAAAAAACGAAGCTTCATTAAGAAAATTTTGTGTATTTTTGTGTATTTTTGTGGTTAAAAAAATTTCCGTGTTTAAAAAATTATTCGTATTTTTTTACGATCAATACCGAATTGTTGCCCAACATGCCGAACGAATTATTGGCGATGTAGCGGATGCTTCCGGCATTGATCGCTTCGCGGCAGACCAGGTTCGGAATCGCGCACTCGGGGTCGAGATCATCGATATTCATACACGGATGCACGATGCCGTCATTGAACGCCGGAAGGTTCCCGGCGAGTTCCAACGCTCCGGCCGCGCCCATGGCGTGACCGATGAACCCCTTGGTATTGTTGACAAACGGCGATTTGCCGCCGCCTGCGTACACCGAGCGCATCGCCACGGTTTCCTGCACATCCCCGGCGGCCGTGCCGGTGGCGTGGCTGTTCACCAGGTCGATATCCTCCGGCGTGATCCCGGCACGCTCAATGCCGATGCGGAAGCACTCCGCCTGACGCTCGGCGAGCGGCAGCACCACGTCCGTGGCGTCCGAATTCATGCAGTAACCGGCGATTTCGCCGTAAATTTTCGCCCCGCGCTTCAGGGCGTCTTCGAGACGCTCGAGAATATACAGGCAGCCGCCCTCGGAAATCACGATGCCGTTGCGGTTGCGGTCGTACGGACGACTGGCCTGGGTCGGGTCGTCGTGATGCGCCAGCGCCCCCTGACTGCGGAAGCTGGCGAAAATGCCGAACGTATGCGGACTCTCCGACACGCCCCCGGCGATGGCGAAATCCACCTCACCCAGCATCAACTGCTGCGCCCCGTAAATCACCCCGCAGTTGCCGGCAGCACAGGCGGCCCCCACGCACAAATGCGGCCCGGTGATCTTCATATTCAGCGTCACTTCACCCGCCGGATTATTCGCCACTGAACGCGGGTTGTGGTGGTGGCTCCAATAATCGACGTTATAGTCGAAAAGGCTCAGGTTATAGACTTCGTTTTCCGTCTCGACGTTGCCATGTTCGGTGGTACCCACGTAGATACCGATGCGCGAACGGTTGCCGTCGCCGACTTCCAGACCGGCGTCGCGCACGGCTTCGTTGGCGCAGTAAATGGCGATGGACCCGGCGCGGGTGCCGTTGCGAATATCGCGTTTGTTCTGGTATTTTTTCGGATCGAAGGTGCACAGACCGGCTGGAACCTTGCCGATGTAGCGGTGTTCCATGGTGGTAATGCCGGAAATACCGTTCAAAAGATTGTGACGGAACTCGGAGAGATTGTTACCGTTGGGGGCCGTCAAACCGATGCCGGTAATGACAATTCGCGCTCTGGACTTTGACATTTCGTGTTTCCTGTAATATTATATATAGAGACAACTATAGTCAAGTTTAACGAAAATTCAAGCAGGAAAATATGATTTCAGGGCTAGGAACCGACGTAGTATCCATCGAACGCATCCGCAAAATGCTCGAACGCCACGGCGAAAATATCCTCGAACGGGTTTACACTCCGGCCGAACAGGCCGAGGCCGCCGCCCGCCGCGACCCCGCCGAATATTACGCCGGGCGCTGGTGCGCCAAGGAGGCGCTCTCCAAAGCGCTCAAATGCGGCATCGGCGAACAATGCTCCTGGCTGGACATCGCCGTGCTCAACGACGCCTCCGGCGCCCCCGCGCTGAAGCTGACCGGCACCGCCCTAAAAACTGCCAACACCTTTAATTACAAACACATCCACGTCTCGATTTCCCACGAGCGCGAATACGCCACCGCCACCGTCATCATCGAGAGCTGAGTGCTTCCCGGTGGAGTTGGGCGAAGTCCTGGTGGCGGGTTGTGATTTCGTTGACGTAGCGGATGATGATCTCGGAGCGGCAGGTGCCGTATCTGGCTTTGGAGTAATATTTTTCCTGCGTCAGGAGTTCGTAGGCTTTTTCTACGTTGTCCTTCCAGCGGTTCGGGTTCAGGCCCTGTTCTTTGGCGAGGGTACGCGCATCCTCAAGGTGCCCGTAGCCGCCGTTGTAGGCGGCCAGCGCGAAGCACAGCCGCTCGCGCGGTTCGACGCCGTGGCCGATCCGGTCGTAAAGCTTGGCGAGGTAACCGGTTCCGGCGCGAATGTTCTGTTCCGGCTCGAGGGGGCGGAGGCAGTTCATTTCTTTGGCGGTGAAGGGCATCAGCTGCATCAGCCCGAGGCCGCCGTCGACGGCGATCACCTCGGGGATGAAGCGGCTCTCCTGATAAATCAGCGCGGCGATCAGCAGCCAGTCAAAATCGTGTTTTCCGGCATGGGTCTTGATCCAGTGATCGAATGGCGAAAGCCGGATGCCGCCGCGGGTGATTTCATATTTATATTGAGACGCCAGACTGGCTTTTGAGCCGAAATAACGGGCGAAAACTCCGGTGTAAAAACCGGATTTCAGGTGTCTGACAAGATAAGCGTCGGCCGCGGCCTTCAGTTCAGGATTCGAGGCACGAAAGAACCACGCATATTCCTTCGGCGTGCCGGTAATCAGCGAATAACGGATGCCGTCGTCCCACGGTTCTTCATTTTTCGGAGGCAGCGGGAACTCGAATCGGATAGGGAACAGGATATCCCTCGCCTTCGGGATGAAAACCGGCGGCGGTTCGATTTCCGTGATGAAAGGCAGCGCCGCCACGGCCAGGTCGCCGCGCCCCTCGCGCAGCCACTCCGTGAGCGAGTCACGGTCCGGCACCGTGATAACCACCAGCTTCAAATCCAGCGATTCGGCGAAATCCACCGCCAACGCGTACTCAAAACCACGGTATTTGCCTTGGTCACTGTCGTGCAGCAACGGTGCGTTCTGCGTCAGGATCCGGAGAATCCGTCTTTCGGAGATCAACGGCAGATCGCCGGTGGGGGTATCGTTGCGGAAAAGTTTCACCTTGCGCGCGGAAAAATCTTCCAACTGTTTTTTCAGGTTAATCGCGGACCGGGGAAGCAGCCAGGCCGTGCCGAGACCGGAGGAAACCTCCGTCAAGCCGGGGGCTTTGCCGCCGAGTGCGATTTCCGACACTGCGAGGTCGGCCCAGTTGTGCCGCACCGCGTGCTCGAGGCGGTCTTTTTTCACCCGCGACACCATGAGCTCGAGGTTATTGTCGAGCGCGAAACGCTCCAGCATCGCCAGCTCTTTCTGCGAAGTCAGCAGTTCCTGCTGCAAGCCGAGCTGTTCGACGGGCAGCGCCGTCACTACGCGCAGCATGCCGGACACTTGAATATCATCCCACGGCCGGTAATTTTTCCGGGCCACAAGCAGCCACACCGCCACGCCGATCACCGCAGCCAGCAGAATCAGCAGCCCGAGTCGGATTCGCCAAATGTCCTTTCTGGTCATTTCTTCCTGAGTTCAAGCAATACGGTGTTCATGGAGGGATGGACGAGCCGGGTCTGCACGGCCTGCAGCGTCAGGTAATCCATCGAAGTGAGCAGCACCGGGGAGAAATCCGCCTTGATGCTGACGGTAATATAACTGCTGCGGTCGATGCTCCGGACGTTCACGTACTCGTATTTCAGGTCCGGCGGCAGCATTTTGGCTACGCTTTTCGTGTCCTTCGGCAGGTTGATCTCATAGTTCAAATCCTGCTTCGTGCTGAGGCCGATGAAATACGGGTATTCGCGTTTCTCGGGCAGCGGGCGAATCAGCGAACCGGCGATGTTGCCGGGCAGGTTGAACTGCAGATAGTGCTCGATCCGAACGGCGAAGTGCGGCACTTTGACTTTCAGTTTTTCGGTGCATCTGCTTATCAGAATCTCCACGGACAGCGGCTCGATCACCTCCGCGCTCTCCGAAATAGCCGCAGCCATATTCTGCTCGTGGCGCTTCCGCAGTTCCGGCGTCATTTCGCTGTACATGCGGTTGCGCGCGGCGAACGCCATGCCGGTATATTTGCGCGAGAGCGTGATCACCGCATTACCTTCCGTATCCAGATCGATCACATAGTGGGTGGTCACCGAATCCGCGATCCCTTTCACGCCATCGATTTTACTTGAGGCGAGGTGCAGCGCCAGTTTGTCCTGATGCGCCGTGGTGCCGAGCGCCGCGTACTGGTCCGTGTCGTTCAGGATAAACCCGCCCGCCCTGACCAGCACCCGGCTGTACATTTCCGGCATGAAAAGCAAATTCCAGTCCTGCTTGTAATACTCGAGGTTCGGCAGCTCCGAGGCCAGGATGAATTCGCCGTGAATCCCGGCTGACTTCAACAGCGACACCAGCAGGATCGCCCGGTCGGCCGAGTTGCCGTAGCCATCGCTCAGCGTCCGGGCGGCGGGGGTCAGGCAGCTCAACGGCAGTTCGGTGAAAGCCGGGCCAGCGCTGCGGATATTCTTCGCCACGAAATCGCGGATCTCCCGGATTTTGTCCTGCACCGCCGTCGCCTTCAGCCAGGAAATATCGACTTCGGCGACCTTGCTTTCCAGCGCCTCTTTCACTTCCGCCGCGTAACTGTCGCGGTCGCCGCCGGCCTTCAACTGCTTAGCCGGGACGATCTCCCACAGATACGGCAGGGCCGTTTCCGGTTTGATGGCCGGCACATTGCTGAGTTCCCACGTGAAGGTAGCACGGTCGTCCTCCGTTTTGCTGGAGGTAATCAATTCATTGCTGGGGCGCTTGCCCTGCCAATCCCATTTGCCCTCCGCCGAGCGCGGGCGGGAAATAATCAATTTCTTGTTGACGATCGGATCGAAATCCTGAAAAAGCTCAATCAGCGAGAACGGAATCAAATTTTTCGTGGTGGACTCGACCGTGTATTCGATGATGCTGCCCTCCCGCACGCCGGGCAGGCTGACCACCATGGTTTTCGCCGCCGGGTAGCGCGGCGCGGACCCGACCCACGCTTCGTCCATGATGTTGATTTCCTTGTCCGTGACCGCCTGCTTGCTGCCGTCCGCCTGCGTGACCGAGGCGTGAACCAGCTTCAAATTCGTACAGACCGGATTATAACCGAATTTCAACTCGGAATTGCTGCGGATGCCGCCGAATTTCAGGACTTTTTTCTTGACTTTCTCAATCTTCGTCCATTCCAGCGGATTCTCGATCCGGTACTCCACGGTCCAGTCGAGGTAAGCGGCATTCGCCTCGGCGAAGAGCTCTTCCTCGGGGATCCGGGTCTGGAAAATCGGCGTTTTCTTCTCTTCGAACTCGATCCGGGCCAGCGATTTTTTCAAACCGGCGTACTGCGCCGGGGTGATGTCCGTGTGCTTGAAGGCGATATGGCTCTTGCCCGTAATGACTTTATCCTTGAGCTCGATCTGCTGGTTCCAGTCCAGAATGTCCGAGCTGATTTTGTCATACTTCGGCATGACGTTCAACTTCAAATCCACCGGCATTTCCAGCGTGAAAGTTTCATCCGAGGAACAGGTGGAAAAAAGCTTCATCGGGTATTTGCGCTCCTTGAGCCCGGTGGAGTCCAGCACAAAATTGACCGCGCCGAAATCGGAACCGAGCCACGGCGGCACAAACAGCGCCTGATTCGAGCCCTCGACCAGAAACTCCCGGGCCGAATATTTCAGGACCAGCTGCAGCGGCTTGCTCATATCGTGGAGTTCTTCCGGCAGCACTTTCAGCTCTTTGATCGACGCCCCGGCAATCGAACTGCGCAGCTGGCGCGTGACAAACTGCCGAACCTGCTCCGGCTTCCAGCTCGAAAACGCCCCGCGGTAAATGTCGTCATTGATACCGCCGAACGTCAGCGTGGTCGTGGCTTCCAGCAGTCCGTCGATATCCAGCGAGCCGACCGTTTCGATACGCAGCTTGTTCTGCTCCGGCGGGATCACCGGCGAGGTCATCAGCGTTTCGCCCTTCGGCGTCGCCACCAGGTAACTCATGTTCGAGAGGTACGAGGGAAAAATCTCCGGCGTGGTCTCGTTGGTCGAGTCCATCAGCATATAAGAGCCGTCTTTCATTTTGACGGCGGTAATCGCGTGATTGAAGTAATTATTGGGCACTTCCTCATCCTTTTTCTGGCCGCTGTAGAAGAGCACCGGGTAGGCGTCGAGCCCGGCCAGCTTAAGCATGGTCACCAGCAGCGCGGCCTTGTCGCGGCAGACGCCGTAACGGTTGGCAAAGGTCAGGTTCACGTCGTGCGGTTCATACCCCGGCGACTCCGACTCAAGCGTCAGCCCCGAGTAACGGATCTCTTTCGACACAAATTGGAAAATCGCGTTGATTTTTTCCAGGTCGGTGGTTTTGCCCTTGGTCAGTTCTGCGACCTTGCTCCGCATTTCCGGGGTGATTTTGTCCAAGTGCGGCGCGGAAATGTTCCAGTACCAGCGCGAAATTTCCGGCCAATCCCTGGCGGTGCTCAACAATACCCGCTGCGCCACCATGTACATCGGCGGCATGGAGGGTTCGTCGAAAATCTGCGGCACGTTGCGCGCCGTCCAGCTGTAAATGATCCGGTTGCCCTTCGCTTCTTCCTTGAACGTGATGCTCCCCTTCACCTCGTCCTTGACGATTTTGTTCAGCAGCGGCAGCTCCTTGGGCGCATTCACCACGAACTCGTAATAATGAATCGGCACGTCCGACTGCAGCGTGGTGAACTCGGTCCACACGCCTTTGATCCGCGACTTGAGGGTGGTTTCGCGGTAAACGGTGTGCACCACGTCGCCGATCTGCAGGTCGGGGATCGATACCTGCAAAACTTTCTGACTGGGGTCGTAAATGTTGGAGTTCATCTGCCCCGGCTCGGTCATTTCCTTGGAGTTGGCGGCCACATCCACCGTCACGACCGTGCCGTCCGGCTTGATCAGCTCCAGTTTCAGGACTTCCACCTTTGAATAATTGGTGTTGAAATGGAAAGGAATGCTGCGGTATTCGCGGCGGCCTTTTTCGGTCAGAATTTTCTCATAAAAATCATCGGTGGTGATACCGAGGCCCTCTTTGTCGTACTCGGCGACCTCGTAGTTGCTGATCAGGACGCGGTCGGCATCGGGGTATTTCTCGACCGTGGCCTCGGCGGCGAATTTCCGGATTTCGTCCAGCGGCAGATTCGCCGCGGGCAGCGTCCAGACACAAAGCATTGTCAGAAGAACAAACAGAAATTTCATCATGCGCATATCCTTAAAATATTTACCTTCTAATCTATTCCATTTTGGCGGAAAATCAACAAATGTTAGACAATGAACCACCGAAAAATGTTCGCCACTCCGTCCCATGTGTCCTATAAATGATTACTTTTCCGTCATTTTGAGTTGAAAAACGCCCGCGCACGATGTATCTTTCCCTCAACAGATGAAATAACAGGAGCGTTACGATGATTGAACTTGATTTTGCCAAAAGCGGCGGCCTGATTCCGGCCATCGCACAGGACTGGAAAAGCGGCGAGGTATTGATGCTCGCTTATATCAATGAAGAAGCGTGGAACGAGACCCTCCGCACCGGCCATGCTGTGTACTGGACTCGTTCGCGTCAGAAAATCTGGCACAAAGGCGAAAGCTCCGGCAACGTCCAGCTGATCAAGGAAATTCTGATCGACTGCGACAACGATACCGTGGTGTTCAAGGTCGATCAGGTCGGCGGCGCCGCCTGCCACACCGGGCACCCCTCCTGCTTCTTCCGCAAGGTTCTGCCGAACGGCGAACTGGAAGTCATTTCCACTCCGGTCTTCGATCCGGATGAGGTCTACAAAAAAGGATAGATTTATGAGCTCAGGTCCCCTGCACGCCCTGAAATCGGAATTCCCCGGCCTGACGGTCAAGGAGAATACCCCGTGGCGTGAGGTTACCTCGCTCAAGGCCGGCGGCGTCATTTCCGCCATGGCCGAGCCCAAAGACGATATCGTGCTCGCCGGGCTGCTCCGCTATTGCACGCAGCACCGGATACCGTTCGTCATCCTCGGCAACGGCACCAACCTGATCGGGGCGGACCACCGCCCGGATCTGCTGGTCATCCGCCTCACCCACGGAAATTTCGGACGGATCTGTTTCGCTCAGAACCGGATCATTGCCGGGGCCGGGGTGCGGTTGAAAGATTTTGCCAAGGCTTGTGCCGAGCACAACTTCGGCGGCCTCGCGCCGCTGGTGGGCATCCCCGGACGCATCGGCGGACTGCTCCGGATGAATGCCGGCGCCCACGGCGTCAGCATCAGCGATTACCTCTGGGAAATCTGCGGCTTCAACGCAAACGGCGAATCATGGGCCATGCTCAAAGACGAAATTCAATGGAGCTACCGCCACGCGTCGATCCCCCCCGGCGCCGTCATCACCGCCGCGATCTTCCTTCTCCCAAAGGCCGCCGGCAACGAAAATGAACTCATCACCGATGAGTTGAAAAACCGCGCCGCCACCAATCCGGGTGGATTGAACGCCGGTTGTTTTTTCCGCAATGCCGGCAGCGAATCGGCCGGGCGGCTCATTGACGAGGCCGGATGCAAAGGGTTGGCAGTGGGCGATGCCGTCGTCAGCGATCTCCACGCCAATTTCATCGTGAACCGCGGCCGGGCCACGGAACAGGATATGCTCGAACTGATGACTCAGGTGCGCCGCCGGGTGGCCGAGTTCCACGGCATTTACCTGCGGCCGGAAGTCTGCTTCGCCGCTCCTGACATGCTGGAAAAGTTCTATGTGCAAACCCCGGCGCCGCGCATCGCCGCCACGCCCGGCGGGCTGAATGCCGCCATCTTGAAGAATATCGGCTGCGAAATTGTCAGCCGGGACGCGGACCTGACCGTGCCGCCGGAACTTGAGCTTACCACCGAACGCGCCTGCGGCGCCTGGCTCCGGGACGCCATCCGGGCAAAAAAATAAACCTGCCGGAATCATTTCCCGACAGGTTCTACGGTATTCTGCAAAAACTTATTTTTTGGCAGCTTCGCGTGCTTTGATCTTGCAGCGGTCAAGATAGGCCTTGCGGCGGATTCTCTTGGCAATTTTCTTCAGTTGCTGTCCCATTATAGATTCTCCTTGGTTTTTTATTGAAAATTCAATAATAATAAATTTACTATCTTTTGTTTGGTTTTTCAAATAGGTTTGGAATAAAATTCCTAATATTTCAGTCGATTTTGAGCAATCCGATTTGTAATTTCCGCATTTTGTTCTAGATTAATATAATTTCTTTTGTAATGTTTAAGAGGAAAAAATAAATTATAATTCGTAATATGGGGTTTTGAATGGCAAAGATATTTTTGACCGGGGTAACGGGACTGGTTGGCGGGGCGTTTACCGTAGCGCTTCTCAAGGAACGCAAGGATGTGTCGATCGTGGCGCTGACGCGCAGCAATTCGGCGCGGACCGCACGCCAACGGGTCGAGGAAATCCTCGGCGAACAGTGCGCATTCGATGGCTGCCCGGAATTCCTGCCTGAGTTGATGAAGCGCATCGACGTGATCGATGGCGATGTCACCAGCATCAATCCGGCGGAACTCGCCAAAGATCCGCTGCTCAAAGATGTCGATACCATCTTCCATTGCGCCGCCGACGTCAACCTCGGCAAAGACGTGGACGGCAAAACTTTCCGCATCAACTACGACGGCACCGTCAACGTACTCGAACTCGCCAAGCTCCTGAAGGTCAAAGCATTCCACTATGTCAGCACCGCCTATGTGGCCGGCAAGCTGGTCGGCCGCGCCATGGAAGCCCAGGCCATCGACAGCGGATTCAACAATCCCTACGAAGAAAGCAAGTTCAAGGCCGAAATCCTCGTCCGCAACTCGGGCATTCCGTTCACGATCTACCGTCCGTCGATCATTACCGGCCGGGTCAAAGACGGCCGCATCCGCCGCCCGCTGGCGTTTTACCGGATTCTCGAATTCCTGATGAAGCTGAAAAAGAACCAGTGCTTCAAACAGCAGCTCGATCCCCGCGACTGGATCGATATCAATGCACACTTCAACACCATTCCGTCCGAACATGTTTATTTTGTTCCGATCGACTATGTGCAGAAAGTGATTACCGCGCTCTTCCAGACGCCGGTGAATAACGAGACCTATCATGTGACCGGTGACAAACCGGTGACCACCAATATGATCGACCACGCGGTATGCCGTACCCTCCGCCTCGATGGCGTGGAAGTCGCCCACCGCGAAAAGACCCCCGGCGATGATGCGATCACCCGCTTCCTCGGCGATCTGCTGCCCTACTTCGCCTCGGATATCGAATTCGACCAGACCAATGTCCGGAAGGCTCTCGGCAACCAGAAGTTCGATTGCGAACTCGGCGAAAACGGCCTCACGGTCATGATGCAATCCTTCTTCCAGGACTTCTTCCCGGATATCGATTGGATTCAGGAAATCATCAAGGAAGACAAACTGCAGAACAAGTGATTCTGTCATGATTATCGATTTCCATACTCATTTTTACCCCGAGAATATCGCGGAACGAGCTATGGAACACGGGCGCAGTGCCGGTATCGGAGCAATCACGAACGGCACGCTGGAAGGTTTGCTCGGCGAGATGGACCGTTGCGGCATTGATCATGCCGTCGGTCTGCCTCTGGCCAACAAGCCCGACAATGTCCGCGGCGTCAACAACTGGGCCTACAACCTGAAGCTTGATCGGATCACCATGTTGGGCTCGATCCATCCGTTGACCCCGGACCCGGCCTCCCATATCAAATGGCTGGCCGAGCACGGTTTTCGCGGCATCAAAATGCACCCGGAGTACCAGCAATTCCGTTTCGACGATCCCGGCCTCGAGCCGATCTGGGAAGCCCTGATCGAAAACAATCTTTTCCTGCTGACCCACGCCGGAGCGGATATCGGTTTCCAACCGCCTTTTCACTCCGACCCGGTCTCGCTGGCGGCGTTTCACCGCCGCTACCCGGAGCTGACGCTCATCCTCGCGCACCTTGGTTCCTGGGATATGTGGGACGCCGTAAAAGAACACCTCGCCGGCCTGCCCGTCTACATGGATTGCTGCTATGTCGGCAACCTGCTTTCCGACGATAAGTTCATGGAAATCGTCCGCATTCACGGCACCGACCGCATTCTTTTCGGCAGCGACAGCCCCTGGCGCGACCAGGCCCTGGACATCGAATTCATCAACCGCCTTCCCCTGACCGCTCAGGAAAAAGAACAGATTTTCAGCGGCAATGCCAAAAAACTCCTCGGGTTATAATACAATTCATTTCGCCCGCAGGGTTCAGGGGCGGCAGCCACCTGACGCGAGTCGGAAACTCGCGGATCTCCTCTCAAAAAGTCCAAAGGTGCAGGGCAATTCGCCCTGCTGCGGGGAGCGCGAGGGGCCGCATAGGCCGCCTCGCATTATTTACCTCTTCCGGTGCAGAAACCGGTGCAGGGCATTGGTGAATAACTCACGCGCTTTGTCGGAGAATGGAGGGGGGCCGCCGCCGATTTCGCCGGTGGTCCGCAATTCTTCCATCAATTCGCGCATGGCCAGGGCATTTTTGATGTTGGCGGGGGTGAAAAATTCGCCGCGTGGGTTGAGGACTTCGGCTCCACCCGCAAGGGCGCGGTCGGCCAATGGAATATCCGCAGTAACCACGAGGTCGCCTGATGAGAGATTTTCGACAATCCAGTCATCGGCGGCGTTGAAAGCATTTCCGGCGGAGGCGACTTTGACGTATTCCGAGGCTGGCGGACGCGGTGCATGAGCGGCCACCAGTACGGTTTCCACTTTTTCGCGATCGGCCACTTTCAACAGAACTTCTTTCAGTGGGCGGGGAAGCGCGTCGGCATCAACCAGAATCTTCATTTACTTTCGGGAAGCTCTCCGCCGGCTTCGATGATGGCGGCAGCTTCGGCTTTTTCCTCGGGGGACTTGGCGGCGGCGATCTGACGCTCATGCTCTTCCTTCTCGCGCAGCGCCATGCGGTCGCGCCATTCGAAGGGCGACGGCAGCTTGACCCACTCGTCTTCCGGAATCACGCAATGGAATTCGGTATTCTGCTGTTTTTCGAGTTCGGGCAATACATAACCGCCGAATTCGCAAACCAGACTGATCGATTTCCCTTTGTGTCCGGCCCGGCCGGTACGGCCGATGCGGTGCACGTAATCCTCGGCGCGCTCCGGCAGGTCATAGTTGATGACCAGCGAAACGTCGTCCACGTGGATCCCGCGGGCGGCCACGTCGGTGGCGATCAGGATGCGCTCGGTACCGTTGCGGAAGCGCTCGAGAATCTTCATGCGCTTCTCCTGCGGCACATCGCCGGAGAGCAGCGCGGTGTAAATATTGTATTTGGCCAGCTGGCGCACGAGGTCCTCGTTACGGTCCTTGCGGTTGCCGAAAATGATGACGCGTTCGTAATGCTCGTGCGAGAGGATCCACAGCAGCATCGGCAGTTTTTCCTTGCGGGTAACCACGTAGAACTGCTGGTCGATCAGGTCGGTAACGAGCTGCTCGGATTCGCTTTCCATCACCGCGGGGTCGATCAGCCATTTGTCGACCAGGCGGATGATGTCCGCGTCGAGCGTGGCGCTGTACAGCATGGTCTGGCGCTTGCCCGCGGGAGGGAGCTGGCTGACAATACGGCGGACGTCCGGGATGAATCCCATGTCCAGCATACGGTCGGCTTCGTCAATGACCAGGATTTCGGCTTTCGAGAGGTTCAAGTAACCGCCGCGGCTGTAGTCGATGATACGCCCGGGGGTACCGATCAGGATGTCGATGGGCTTCTCCAGCCGGTCGCGCTGTTTCTTGTAGTCCATACCGCCGAAAATCACCAGATTGTTGAGGTTGGCGAAACAGGAGAGCGCCTCGGCGTCCTTGTGAATCTGGATCGCCAGTTCACGGGTCGGGGCCAGCACCAACGCACGGCAGGTACCGGGTTTGCGGTCCGGCTGCGGATTGTTCAGAATGTGAGTGAAGGCCGCAATCAGGAAAGCCGCGGTTTTGCCGGTACCGGTCTGGGCCTTGCCGGTCAGGTCGCGTCCATTCAGCAGCACCGGCAGCGATTTCGCCTGAATCGGCGTACAGTATTTGAAGTCCAGTTCCTGCAACCCGTACAGAATATCGTCGTGAATCGGCAGGTCGCCAAAGCGGACTTTGCCCTCTTCCTCGGGCACGATTTCCAGACGCTCCGGGCGCTCCGGTTTCCGCCGTTCCATCACTGGTGCGGAGGACTCGGTCGATTCGTATTTTTTCGGCTTCTGTTTCTTCTTCTTTCGATCGCGTTTACGCTCGTCTCTTTCGGCGGCGGCGACGATGATGTCGGAGACTTCAGGCGCGGCGGAACGCTTCTTTCGATTGCGTTTCCTTTTCTTCTCATCGGACTGCGGATGCGGATTGTGAACGGCGGGCGCAGTGGTGGATGGGCGCGCAGCAGCGGGCGCGGCGGGTTCGACTTTGAGAAGACCGGTAAGTTTTTTCAGAAAATTCAGCAAAACAAGTTTATCCTATGTTAGATTCAGCAAACCATTACTATAGCATAAGTCTGCTGAAAATCAAGGGCTTCAGCGAATATTCCAGTAAGGAAGTGGAAAGTCTGCCATGGTATGGAGCCCGGCCGAACTGCGCCGGAGCGCCGCCGCACAATTCAAGACGATCGCCGCCGACCCGGTATCGCCGTTGATTCCCCCCTCGATCCGGCTGGTAAACGAGGGGTTACCGGTGATTTCGACCTGGTCGTGGGGAGTCTTTTCGCCGTCGGTGGCTTTGAAGAAAAGTTCAATTTTCCGGTCCTCGCCCACATAACCGGCGACGGTCTGTTGAATGCCGGCGACCTTGCCGTCAGGGCCGGTCACCGGGTTGATTTCGTTGTCGAAGCGCGTGATCTCCCACTGAAAAGCGTCGGCCAGCATCCACATCGACTCCGTCAGCCCGATATGGCCGAAACCGCCGGCGGCATTCTTCGCCGCGAATTCATCGGGGGTCATGCCAACGCCGACTTTGTGCTGAAATTGCGGACGGCGAAACGCGGTATCCTGAACCCGCGAAATCCGGATATGGTCGATTTGCTGACAAATCGAGCTCATGACCAGCGGCAGGAAATCCATCAGGAAGCCGGGGTTGACGCCGGTGCCGACCACCGCCACCCCGCGCCGCCGCGCCGCCACGTCCAGCTCGGCCGCCAGGCGCGGCACCGTTTTCCACGGATAAGCCAGTTCCTCGCAAGTGGTGACCACCGGTACGCCGCAGGAAATGACCTCTTTCAACGCGTCTGCGGCTGCCGCCAATGACGATACGGTGGTAACGATCGCCGCGTCGGCCTCAACTTTGTTCAACAGCCCGCGAATGGAGCTCTCCACCTTCACGCCGCTGGGCACTTCGCCGCACAATTCGCCGAGGTCCCTGCCCTGCAGCGCCGGATCGCTGTCCACCGCGCCGACGAACTCGAAATGTTCTTTATTCCGGGCTGCCCTGGCGATCATCAATCCGACCTGCCCGGCTCCGACCAACACCAGATTTAGTTTGTTCATGCTTTTTCCTCTGCCAAATAATAATCATAAACATCGGTATCAGAATGGCAAACACCAACGCCCCGACATAAAAAATACTGCGTACCCCGAAATGAAAAATGATATATCCCCCCATGACCGAACTGATCAGCGACCCGCCGACCCGCGCACTGGCCGACAAGCCGAACACCGAACCACGCTTGGACGGCGGCGTGGCCCGCGACAGCATGGTCTGGAAAACCGGGTCGATCCCGCCCGCGAAAAAGTAGTTGAGGAAGCGCCCGAAACCGAGCATCCCCAGCGACCCGGAGAAGCCCTGCACGAGCATCATCAGCGCGGAGCCGATGGCCGCCGGAATGACGATTTTGCCCGGCGAGAAACGATCGCTCAAGTACCCCAGCAGCAGCCCGGAAATGATCCCGGCCACGGCGGCGATCGCACTGATGACGGCGGTCCACTGGGCGGTGTCTTCCGGTCCGTGGACCTCCTCCACCAGCATCGCCACAAACGGACTGTCGAAATTACGCGCCACCCCGATGAAAAGGAACAGAATGAGCAAACTCCATACGCCCAGGCTGAAGCTTGGAATCAGGCGTTTTTTGATCGTCGGCTGCAGCCGCGCCATGGCCTCTTTTTTGCGCGCCATATCCCTCGGCACAAACTCCTCTTCGACAAAAAACAGCACCAGCGCGGCGGCCGCCAGCAGCATAAACCCGCAAATAAAAAATGTCCACGTGAAGCCAAATTTGCTGATCGTATAGCCGCCGATCACGAATCCGATCATGTTGCCGCTCCATAACGCCGAGCTCAGCGCGCCGAGCGCGAAACCGTGTTTCTCCTCCGGCGTGGTGCTGCACACCAGCGTCTGTGCCGCATTCACCGTGCCGGAAAATACCCCGACCACGAAACGCAGGAAAATCAGGATAAACGGCAACGGCGAAAAAGCCATCAACGGCATGATCAACCCCGAAAGCAAGTTGGCGCGCAGCAGCATGATTTTGCGTCCGAAACGGTCCGCCAGCACGCCCCACAGCGGCGTGAAAATACAGAAGCCGACCTGTCCGGCAAAGTAAAACGCCGCCACCCAGGCGCCGCGCACGCTGACGTCGGAAATATTCAGGTGATCGCGCAGAAAAAGCGGAATAAAAGGCACTACGGCCCCGAAGGCTGCCAGCGATAAAATCTGCGAAAGCCAGACAAAAAATAAATTTTTCTTCCAGTTAACCATGATGAAGCCGCATATTAGTCCTTGAACAATATGCAGTTTAATTTACACCCCATTTGGAAAATTCCCAATAGGGTACGACAAGAAAAGAATATTTTCATGTTAATCTTTAACATCACGAAAAAATCATTTCAAGAAGCTGCGTTATCCGATGCGCACCGGGCCAAGCAGTCCGGACGGCAGATCGGCCAGCCGGTCGTGATTCCCCAAGGCGTTGAATACTTCCAGTTCCAGTTCGTATTTGCCGGGCTGCAGACAGCCCAGTTCGGCCATGAACGGCTCGCCGATGCAGACTTTCAGGAGTTCGCCGTTCAGCCTTACGTTGACGCCGTCGATGACCCGGCCCATATCCAGATGATACGTCCGCGCTTCCGCCGCCTCGAACACCCGCCGGTAAACCGCCCGGCCCGAGTAGGTGCCGTAGCCCAGCACCGACCACGGCTGCAGAACATCCAGATTGAACTTGCCGCCGCACGCGGTGAGGTATGGCAGGGCTTTCTGACCGTGACGGTAAATCGCCTGGAAGTTACCGTACAGGTACGGCATTTCGGTAAACATCGCGCCGCGCAGTTTGACGATATTCAGGGTCGGCACGCTGCCGCTGCGCAGCATCGGTGTGATATCGGCTTCCAGATTCAGGCAGTCATAGCGCCGCGATTTCTTGAAATCCGTGACCGGACAACCGTTGACCGTGAGCTCCCAGCCATCGCCTTCCAAAGCACTGACATCCATGACGAACGTCACGCGGCCGCTGCCGGAGTAGAGGAAACGGGACTGGATGAATTCCGGGTTCGCCTCGGAGCAGCACTGGCGGTGAAGCAGGTCGAACATCGCCGCGCCGCCGGTGGTCCAGACGTTCAGCGGCACGTGGTTTTCATCGAATTGTACACTCCAGCCGTCGCGCAGGGCGACCGCCTTGGCGAAATCGGGTTCGCGCACGGCCTCACCCGGAGCCAGCAGCCGTGAGCTCCGCGGCGCCAGCCAAAGTTCCGCGCCGTCAAGGGTACCCGTGAAGGCCCGGCTCGCACGGTTAAATGCAAAACTATAAACCGCGCCGTCCACCTTGACCTGACGGAACAGGATATCCTGTGTGCCCTCGCCGGTCACGGCCGGTCCGGGAATCGCGTCAAACGACAGTTCATCGACCACCGTACAAGGCCACGTGCCGCCTTCCAGCAGCGCGGGCTGCTCACCGTAAACCCAAAGCTTACCGCCCAGTTCCACGTATTCGTCCAACAATGCCGCGGTACCGGCTTCCATCCAGGAGCAATGTGCCACGATGAAATACGGAAACTCCTCAAGCAGTTTTTCCGCGCCCCACTCCGCCATGGTAAGCTCGTCGAGGAAGTCGAAATCCTTGTGATGCGAGAGCAGGTATTCGGAGAAACGGTGCATGGCCTCTTCGCGCGGGTCGGTCCGGTACTCCCCGGTGAAGCGGCAGTAAAAACTCGGCGCTGAATAGAGCACGCCCAACTGAACCGTGGTTTCGCCGCCGGCCATGAATTCACAAATCTGCTTGGCTTCGCTCCACAACTGGTGGATCTGCGGCCACTGCGAGTGCTGATAAAAGAGCGGCGGCGGCACTTCGTCCTTGCGCGGGCCATCCAGCGAATAGCTCAGCCCGTGGACGTTGAAATAAGTAATCCCCATGGCGATATGATAATCCAGGATGAACCGGATGTCCGCCAGACTGGTTTCGCTGCCGGTCACCGCCAGCGCGTCGCTCCCCGCCTGCGGCTTGTCAAAAAGCCTCGCGGCGGACACCACCACCTTCAAGCCGGTATGGTACGCCGAGCAATCCGGCCACGCCACCAGCGCGCCCAGCGGATCGCTGCAGGGGATATCCAGATATTTGTAACAGCGCAATTCGTTCGGCCACCAGAGCGCCACCCAGCCCAGGAACTCCGTCCGGGTCAGGTGTCCGATGCTCTCGATGCCGTGTTCACGGCACCAATCCTGCGTCTGCTTCAGATACGCCGTGCAGAGCAGCCGCATCTGGGTTTTGCGGTAATGATGGCGCAGCAAAGACGATTTTTCGTCGATATCCAGCGCCAGGTGCGCCAGCTGCGGCAGCAGGTCATAGCCGTGTTCCGACTGAAACTCCGCAGCGAAACTGCCGGTCCACGGGAAAAATCCGGCCGGGGCCGGCTCGTCCATAAACGTCGAAGCCATCACTTCCTTGAACAGCTCCCCGCCGAGCTGGCGAATGTATTCCGCATGGGTGTATTCGATGAAGCGCCGGGTCGTTTCCGGATTCATGATATCGCTGTTGTGACCGATGGTATGCCGCACCACCTGGGCCACGACAATCCGGCAATCCCGGTCCGCTTTCCACATCAGGGCGAAGCGTTTGGGGCTCATCCCGGCGCGCCAGTGGGGCGTACCGATCTTGGCCGCTTCCGTGTAGGCGCTGTGGCTGATATAGCGCCGGTTCCAACTGGGGCTGACCGTGCCGCAATGCTGCGTAATGTCCTCGATCCCGCCGTCCGAAACGGCGAAACAGCGCAGCACAGCTCCTTCCTGCTCCAGCGACTGCTCAACCATTTCGCCGGCCCGCGCCTCGATATGGGTGAATACCAGATTCTGCGCCATCAGCTCCGGATTGTTCCAGATGACCCGGTTCCCGGCCACCGGCGAGGGGTAATAATCCTCATCCCAGATCGCCATTTTGATCCCGCGCTGGCGGCACACCTCGGCAATCGTCCGCATGGCGTCCCACCACGCCTCCGACATGTACGGCGTCCGCAATCCCTGCCGGGCGTGTGCATACAGACATTCGATGCCACAGTCGGCGGCCTCGTTCACCTGGCGAATCAGCTCCTCGCGCTCCAGCAAATGATTCAGAAAATATTGACCGGCAATGTTAATCATGATTGTTCGTTCCCATATATATTAATAAATTTAAGATTCGTGGTGCTTTTCGACGATTTCCCATTGGATGGGGTCGAGTTTGTAGTATTTGGCCAGCTCCCGGTACATGGCCGGATGCGTCTCGCGGGTGACCACCGGATTGCAGAAAAACGCCTCGGTGATGACGGCGAAAAATTCGACCGGGTTCTCCGCCCCGTACTCGTCGATGCTGTGGTATTCATGGTGCTTGACCTGACGGCGCAGCTTCTGGAACTCGGCGTTCATCACGTCTTCCCAGCGCTGGTAATCCTCCTGACTCTCCAGCGCGGGCATGCCGTTTGCCACGCCGTTGAGCTGGTCCAGCTGGTGGGCGAATTCGTGCAATACCACATTGCGGTGGCCGTGAACCCGGCGGGCATCGGCCAGCGTGTCGCTCCAGGAGAGCACCAGCGAACCGCTCCCCCAGGACTCCCCGAGTTTCGCCACGTCCTCTTCTTCCAGCACCTGCCCGCCGACCACCACCTGATGATCCGACCAGTACACATGCGGATGGACGATGATGCTGCGGAGCTTCGGGTAAAAATCCGCGTCGTTGTTCAGGATCAGCAGACAGGCCAGCGCGGCAATGGTCACCCGGACTTCGTCGGTGATTTCCAGTCCGTCGCAGCCCTCGTATTCTTTTTCATGGAGGAAAATCGCAATTTTCCCGTAAAGCTTTTCTTTCAAATTGTCGGGCAACCGATGACAGAGGGCGACTTCGTTGACAATCGCCTTGCGCTCCTCGCTCAGCCCCTCGAGCGTATACCGTTCACGGTGCCGCCGCCGGAAAAATCCGGACCAGCAGGTCCAGGTAATCACCGCGACGCCGATCATGACGATCACAATAATATCCAGCAATTCCATAAAATGCCCTTATTCCTCAATATAGCATTCAGTAAATATCAGGCCATTTGCGGAAAATGCAAATCAACTTGCCGATTTCAGCCGGAAAAATTAAAGGAAAGCTCTGATAATTGGCTTGTGATGAAAAACGATGAATCGCGGCACAAAGGTGTAATTTTGCATGCATCTGGCTAGCATCGCTAACCAGATGTAGGCAAGATTGCGCCAACTGCTGTGAGGCATGTTTTTCGTCCAAGTTTTCCAATTATTTAGAGATTTCCTAAAGTTCTCAATTTTTATTTGCATTATTTCAAAACCCCGTATATGTTTAATAATAATATTGTAAAGGAAGAATTATGGAAGATGATGTTGTCAAAGTCGCTTCGCGTCTGTGCATGACCAAGGATCTCGGCGTAGCCGGCAATCTCTTCGGCGGGAATATGATGTCCTGGATCGACGAGGTGGCGGCAATCTTCGCCATTCAGGTCACCGGCGAGGATAACATGGTCACCGTCCATTATTCCGACATGACGTTTAAAAATCCGGTGCGCGAACGCGATATCGTCGATTTTTATTGCGGCAAAGTGCGGCGCGGCAACACCAGCGTCACGTTTGAGGTTATGGCCAAATGCAAGGACCGGACCGTGTTTTGTGCGGACTGCGTTTTCGTGGCCATCGACCCCAACGGCATGAAAAAGAAAATCAAGTGGGACAACAACCCTTTAAACAACAGAGAAGAGAATGGCAACTGACAGCAAACTGGTAATTGTGGAATCGCCGACCAAAGCGCGCACCATCGGCCGCATGCTCGGCAAGGATTTTAAGATTATGGCCTCCATGGGGCATATCCGCGATTTGCCGGAGCATTCGCTGGGCGTGGATATTGCCAATAACTTCGAGCCCCGCTACGAAGAAAGCGAGCGCGGCGCCAAAATCATCCGCGAACTCCGCGCCGCCGCCAAAAAGGCCGACGACATCTATCTCGCGCCGGACCCGGACCGCGAAGGAGAAGCCATCGCCTGGCACCTGAAGGAAGTGTTGAAAAAGCAGACCAAGGCGGGTTTTCACCGCGTGACCTTCCATGAAATCACCAAAAACGCCATCGACAAGGCGTTCCAGCACGCCACCGATATCGACATGCACCTGGTAGACGCCCAGCAGGCGCGCCGCGTGCTCGACCGTATCGTGGGCTACAAAGTCAGTCCCATCGTCCGCCGCAAGGTTCCGGGCGGCAGCAGCGCCGGGCGCGTCCAGTCGGTCGCCTTGCTGCTGGTGTGTGAGCGCGAAGAGAAAATACGCGATTTCGTGCCCGAAGAATACTGGGATTTCACCGCCGACTTCGCGGCCGGCAGCGACCAGTTTTCCACCAAAATGCACAAGATCGACGGCAATAAGTTCCTGATTTCCAATGGCGAAGATGCCGAAAAAGTCATGAAGGCCCTTCATCACGGCAACGGCTTCAAAGTCGGCGAAATCACCACCGCGCCGAAGTTCCGTCACGCCCCGCCGCCGCATACCACCAGTACGCTGCAGCAGGCCGCCAATAGTTTCCTGAAATACAGCGCCACCCGCACCATGCAGATCGCCCAGCAGCTTTATGAAGGGATCGATACCGGCAGCGGCGCGGTCGGTTTGATCACCTACATGCGTACCGACTCGGTAAACGTGGCGGCGGAAGCGCAGCACGCCTGCCGCGACTTCATCGGCAGTGAATACGGCCCGGAATACGTTCCGCCCAAGCCGAATTTCTTCAAAAGCGGCAAGGCGGCGCAGGAAGCGCACGAAGCCATCCGCCCCACCGACGTCACCCGCACGCCGGAAATGATGGAAAAATATCTGGAACGCAGCCAGTTGAAACTTTATACCCTGATCTGGAAACGCTTCGTGGCCAGCCAGATGAAGTCCTGCGAACAGAGCCAGACCACCGTGGACGTCATCACCACCGGCAGCGACGGGCGCGAATACGATTTCCGCGTCAGCGCGCTGGTCACCGTTTTCCCGGGCTTCATGAAGCTCAGCGAAAGCGATAAATCCGCCGATGAGAAGAAGCTCGAGATCCTCGGCCGTCTCTCCAAGGGACAGCCCTGCAATCTGGTCAAGCTGGAAAATACCCAGAAGTTCACCGAACCGCCGGCGCGTTATTCCGAAGCCACGCTGATCAAGGAACTGGAAGCGCGCGGCATCGGCCGTCCGTCCACCTACGCCACGATCATCCGGACCATTCAGGTCCGCGAATATGTGACCCCCGACAAAGGCGGCGTCCTGATCCCCAGCGAGCTCGGGATGAAAGTCAATCAGTACCTGAGGGAGACCCTCCCCGCGCTGATCAACGTCGACTATACTTCGCAGATGGAAAAAGAGCTCGACCAGGTCGAAGAAGGCGAACTCCTCTGGACCAACATGCTCGGCGGTTTTCACCAGAAATTCCTGGGCTGGCTCGACGAAGCCAAGGAACGCGACAGCGTCGACATCCAGAAGACCAAACCCCTCCTGACCCGTCTGGAAAAAGTTCAGTGGGATGCCCCCGAAAAAGTCGGCAAGCGCACCTACGACGACCGCAAATTCTATACGTCCGTGCTGGAGAATTTCCAGGAAACCGGACGCCTTTCGAGCCGCCAGTGGCAGACACTGCTGAACCTCGGCTTCAAATATTCCGCCCAGCTGCCGGACCTCGAAAAGGTCCTGGCCCAATGCGGCATGAGCGAAGAAGAGATTGCCACGCTGAAAGCGGAGCATCAGCAGCGCGAAGAGCGCCGCCGCAACAGCGCCGCGAACAGCGAAGAAACCGCCACCTATCAGCAGGTGTTCGACATGCTGAAAGACGTGAAGTGGGACGATGACGCGGGCGGCGGCGGCAAGGGACGCCGCAAATTCGACGACGGCAAATTCTTCAAATCCTTGAAGAAACAGGCCGAATCCGGCAAGGCCCTATCCGAGAAACAGCATTATGCCCTGATCAAGATGGCTTCGCGCCACCGCGATGAAATCGCCGATTTCGACGCTCTGACCAAGATGCTCGGCGTCGACCCGGCGAGCATGCCGGAAGCCGCCCCCATCAACCCCGAAAGCCAGGAAAAATTCCAGAAGATTTTCGCCTCATTCGACAGCGTCGACTGGTCCCCGGCCGCCGGCAAGGGCCGCCGCAAAAAAGACGACGGCGCATTCTTCGAGTCGCTGAAAAAACAGTCCGAATCCGGCAAGAACCTCTCCGACAAACAGGTCAACGTGCTGGTCCGGCTGGCGCATCAATATCAGGGTCAGATCAAGAATTACCCGGAACTGTGCACCCTGCTCGGCAGCGAACCGAAAGCCGCGGACGCCAGTGCCAACACCGGCGACGAAGGCGATGCCGCCCCCGCATCTGCGGCCACCCCGAAAGAGGCCGCCGCCCCGCAAGTCGAGTCGGCCGAAACCACTCAACTGCTGGAGCAACTGGGCGGAGTGACCACCTGGGAAGAACCGGTCAAGAGCGGCAAATTCACCCGCGACGATAAGGAATTCTACCAGTCGCTGAAAAAACAGTCCGAGTCCGGCAAGGTATTGAGCTCGAAACAGGTTTATTACCTGAAAAAGATGGTGGAAAAATACTTCGCCCCCAAAGAATAAGGCATAACGCGGCGTCATATTACTGATAAACACAAACCAAAAGGTAAGTTTATGAAGCCAGAAAAGGATAACGGGAAAAAAGCGGTTATTTTCAACATCGTATTCATCTGCATCCTTCTGGGAGTAGTGATCGCGCTGCTGGTCCAATGCCTAACCCAGACGGCAGGATGAAAATCACCCGCAAAACCGTAATCAACACCGCCATCGTCCTGGCGATGGTGTTTCTGGTTGCCGCCATGGTCCTGCCCGCCCTGACGGCCAAGTGGCAAAAATCCCATAAAGATTCGACCATTAGCGATTTGCACTGCATATTTCTCGCAATTGCAATGTATTCAATTGATTACAGCGATCATTTACCTGTTTCAAGTGGTTATGAAGCTTTCAATTTTTTGTTAGCTGAAGGATATATGGAGTCATTTACCTATCCGTATGGCTATTTATCGGCTTTAGTAGGCCGCAAAACTTCTGAGTTTCTATTATCCAAGGACTATATCAGATACTGTTTACCCAAAAAAGAAGTATCGGAACTCAAGTTTTTCATTGCCGATAATGACAAAATCACTTCCCGTCCAACAAGGAAAGTCAAACTATTAGCCTCTGAAAACAATACAACTTATGCTTATCTTGGAAACGGCTTGACGGACTTGGGGAAGTTGGGCAAAACACCAATTGTCCTGGCCAAGCCATGGTTGCTTTCGGAACCACATTATGTGCTGTTTGCCGATCGTAAGGTAACGTACTTTTATAGCCCGGACAAGCAGTTGAAAACCTGTGAAGAAGCAATCAACTATCTGGCTGAAAATAAACTGATCGATACCGATCATGTAGATAAAATCCTTGCCAATGCCCGTGAAATCGATAAAAACAGAGTAAATGGAAATGAAAAATAAAAAGCAAATTATCCGAATCGTCGCCACCATCATCGCTTTTCTGGCTCTGATGCTGGTGACGCTGGTGCCGAAGTTCAAAGAGAAAAATGACCGGCTCACCCGAATCAATGAGCTGAAAGAAATCGCTATACTTCTTGATTTGAATACAAAGTGGCCGGAGAAAGATACCCCGTATGCATACATCGGCGCAGGACTGACCGCTACTCCTGAAATGAAAGATTATCCCAGGATTATCGAGAAGCCATGGCAGGTGAAGCGTCCCTACTATATCGCTCTGTTTTCAGGGCAAGTCACCAGCAGCCCGGGTATGCCGGAGGTTGCCAACTGCGAGGAATTCATCAAATATCTGAGCAAAGGACAATCTTCTCCGACCTGGGACAAGATTCTGGAAAACGCCCGTGCCGTGGACAAGGCTTGCGGCAAATAAATCTTCATTAAATCGTCTTCACTGGTCGTGTGTCTGTTGACTTTTTGTGCCGCTGGCTGTATTTTATATATAGAATGAATTTTTAAATATAAAATGGAATTCTTGCCATGACAGAGAAAAAATACGACGCGCCGGCCGCCTCGGCGGTTTTGGAACTGCTTGAATTCATGGTCGCCGAGCCCGGGGCATGGGGGCCCACGGAGTTGGCCCGGCGATTGGAACTTACCCCGAACCTCACCTTCCGCATTTTGAATGTACTCAGTGAAAAAGGCTATGTCAAAAAAAATGCCGCGGGGCAATATGAACTGACGGCGGCGCTGTTTTCGCTCGGCATGAAGCTGCAGAACAGTTTCGACCTACGCAAGCAGGCGCGGCCATATCTGGAGGAGCTCGCCCTTGAAACGCGCGAGAGCGTCCAGATCCAGGTGCCGGATGGCGACCGGATGCTCCAGCTTGACTTCGTGGCGCCTCCGGCGGAGTATTACCAGGCGGTGACGCCGGGCTCGCGGATTCACTGGCACGGCAACGCGTTCGGCAAGGCGGTCTGGGCGTTTCTGCCGGAGAAAGAGGCGGCCAGAGTCATGGCGCTGCCGCGTCCGCAACTGAGCATCCACACCATTACCGAGCCGCAGTTGATCGGCAAGGAGCTGGACGACATCCGCCGGACTTGCAGCAGCTCGGAATTCGAGGAATACCTGCTGGGCAATTACTGCATCGGCTCGCCGGTATTTAATGCGGTCGGCAAGGTGGTGGCGGGCATCGGCGTGACCGGCCTGACCTCGCGCCTGAGCCCCGAGATGATCCCGGAACTGCGCCGGAAAGTTCTGGCCTGCGCCAATAAAATTTCCACCAGTATCGGTTATAAGGAGTCCTATCCATGAGTCTGCGCGATGAAGTTCTGGAAGCCCAATTGAAGTTGGATGGCATCACCCACTGGGCCGACCACGCCCTGATGCTGAAAATCTGGCGGGATACCGAGGGACAGCCCCTGGCGGAGCGTTATGCGGCGCTCGGCGCGGCGCGGTTGACCAAGCTTGAATTTATCCACACGCCGGAGGAGCCGTTGATCGGGAGGATCGTGCCGCTGCAAATCAACCAAGCGGAACACGAGAAAGCCATCAAAGAGCTTAGCGGTTATTTCCCGCCATCGCCCGGGCAGACCGGACACGCAGAGCCTTTTTACGACGATATTTTTCAGCTCGGGCTGGACGGACTGCGCCGGAAAGCCGGGCATATTTCAAGCATGGTCACGGCGGTCGGCGGCATATCGGTGATGATCGGACACGCCGCGGCGCAGGCCGTGACCCCGGAGGTTGCCGAAGCCTGTCGCCATATCGCGCACCAACCGCCGCGTACTTTCCGCGAAGCGATCCAACTGATGTGGTTCATCATGACGGCGATCCAGATCGGCGACCACGCCGTGCTGGTGGGTCCGGGGCGTATCGACCGGCGGCTGATCCGTTTCTACGAAGCGGATATAGCGTCCGGAAAACTCACCCGCGACGAAGCGCTGCGGATGATCGAGACGCTGTACCTCTTTATCAACAGTTCCTGCAAGCGCGGACTGGCTTATGCGGTGATGGTGGGTGGCGGCGATGTCTGCAATGAACTCTCGTATCTCGCGCTGGAAGCGTTGCGCCGGACGCGCCTGGTGTATCCGAGCGTGGGCATCTGCTGGAACGCCACCACCCCTGCCCCGCTGCGCCAACTCGCAGTCGAGCTGATTGCCGACGGCATTTCCAATGTGGCGGTTTTCAACGACGACCTGATCCGGCAATCGATGATCCAATACGGCGTACCCGCCGCCGAAGCGGACGAATACATCAATTCCACCTGTGTTGAAATCACGCCGTCTGGCGCAAGCAACGTTTACGTGGCGAGCCCTTATTTTCCGCTGTGTACACTGTTGCTGGAATACCTGAGAACCTCGCAGGACAAAACTTATGAGGGATTCCGAACCGGTTATCTGGAATACCTCGGCCGGAAAATTGACGAGGGTGCCGCGCTGCAGAATGAATGGCGCAAGTCGCGTGAAGCGGGAACCCGGCGTCCGATCCAGAGCCTCTTTACCCGCGACTGCATCGCGCGGGGCCTTGATATCGAAGAAGGCGGCGCGCGTTACAACTGGGTCGAATGCTCGTTTGTCGGGCTGGCCAATCTCGTCGACTCGCTGCTGGTCATCCGCCGTGAAGTTTATGAGTCTGAAAACCTGTCCCTGAAAGAACTCAGCGATATTCTGGAACAGGATTTCGCCGGCAACGAACCGCTGCGCCAGCGCTTCCTGAATGCGCACCCCAAATACGGCAATGCCAGCGCCGAAGTCGATACCGAAATTCCATTGATCACCTATTTCATCACCGCCCGATGTGCGGAGCAGAAAATGTACCCCGGCGACGCGCCATTCATCCCCGGCACGTTCTGCTGGGAAATGCATCAGCGGCTGGGCAAGGAATGCGGCGCCACGCCGGACGGACGCCGCGGGGGCTTCCCGTTCGCCGACGGCGCGGGCCCGGCACAGGGGCGCGAGAAAGACGGCCCCACCGCCGCGATCAAATCGGTCTGTTCCTGGGATCACCGGCCGATGCTTGGCGGCAGCGCTTTCAACCAGCGCTACACCGCCGCCACGGTGTCGACGCCCGATGCGCGGAAAAAGCTTGAATATCTGGTCGATACCTTCATCCAATGCGGCGGCTTCGAGACCCAGATCAATATTCTTGACGCGGAGAAACTCAAGGCCGCGCAGCTCCATCCCGAGGAATACCGCGACCTGGTGGTACGCATCGGCGGCTACACCGATTATTTCACCGGGCTCTCGCCGGAAATGCAGGCCGAAGTTATCATGAGGACCATTTACCAGGAGTTGTAGGTCATGTATAATTATGACAAACCGATCGCCTTCCTCCGGCGTAAATACGCGGCCGAGCCGGAGGCGGAAAGTTTCCGCCGGATTCTGGCCGAAATTCCGATTGCCGGGACGCCGCTGGGCATGGCCGGTCTGTTCGGCATCGACCCGGACGACCACAGCTATGACCTGCCGCCGGCGCCGCCCGCCGCACCGGTCGCGCCGCAACCGTTTGAGCACAGTGTCGCGGTGTCGCTGAACCATACGACTCTCGATTATGCAAATATATTGAAAAGCGGCCTGCGGGCAATTGCCGAAGCGGCTCCCGTTCCGGATCAGAAAACCGCTGTTGAGGCCGTGATCGCGTTTGCCGGGCGCTACGCGGAACTGGGCTTCGAAGCCTGCCGCCGCGTTCCGGAATACCCGGCCCGGACACTGGCCGAGGCGCTGCAATCTATTTTCCTGATTCATGCGGTTACGGGAATCGCCGAACACAGTTTCGCCTCCATTTCGTTGGGACGGCTGGATCAGTATTGTTATCCGTATTTCCGGCGCGATCTCGAGAACGGCGTGCCGATAGCTGAATTGAAGCGGCAACTGGCGGAATTTATCCGCATGCTCAATACCTGCGGCGACGCAGCCAAAGCCCTCAACCTGGGCGGTTGCGACAGCGCCGGAAACGATCTCTGCAACGACCTGACCCGGCTGCTGGCGGAGGTACTGGCGGAAGAGCGTCTGCCCGCTCCCCTGATCGCCGTGCGCTGTCACCGGAATATGCGCGACGAAGACCTGGCGCTCTTTACCCGGCCGGAGCTTTTCACGATCGGGCAACCGACCTTTTACAGCGAGGAAAATTGTCGCAAGACGCTGCTGAAACGCGGCGTGCCGGAAAGTGACCTCGAATACTGGTGCGTCAACAGCTGCATGGGATTGATGATCGGCGGCCGTGAATTCAGCGATATGTGGGCACTGGTGGTGAATGTGCTGCCGGGACTGAGCGCGGCCATAACCCCGGAATCATCCGGCATCGATGAAATCTTCGCGGCCCTGCTCGACTATCACCGTCAGCTGCTTCCCCGTTTGATGGAGCAGCACGGCGCGCTGAATAAAAAAGCCCTGCCCGCTCCGTTTATCTCGGCATTATTGACCGGCGGCGCTCCGGGGCTGGACCGGCTGCAGGGCGGGGTGAAATATCATACGGGCAACGTCGATTTCTTCGCGCTGGTGAATGCCTCGGACGCGCTGGTGGCGATCGATGAACTGGTTTTTCGCCGGAAAACCCGGACGTTGGCGGAATTGATCCGCGCGGTGGAGTGTAATTTCGAAGATGCCGAAGAGATCCGCCTCGAACTCCTGAATTGCCCGAAATTCGGCAACGGCAATGCCGTGGCCGATCAGATGGCGGCCAAGCTGGCGCGCGAGCTCGCCCGGATCGTCCGGGAAACCAACCCGCCGGGGCACATCCAATATATGCCGAGTTTCCATACCTTGAACACCCATGTATGGCGGGGCGGCAGCTATCCCGCTACTCTCGACGGGCGCAAGGCCGGCGAGCCCTTTGCCAAAAACGTCGGTCCGATGCAGGGGCGCAACCGGCAGGGAATCAGCGGCTTGCTGCATTCCGCCGCCGCGATCGACCAGACCGATTTTCCGGGCGGCCAGGCGCTGGATATTTACCTTGACCGCAACATGTACGATACGCCGGAGGCCCTGCGCAATTTCCGGGCGATGCTGCGTTCGTATTTCGACCTGGGCGGGTTGCAGATTCAAGTTAACGCGGTATCCATCGAAGACCTGAAAAAAGCCATCAAGACCCCGGAACTTTACGAGGATCTGACCGTCCGGATCGGCGGCTACAGCAGGCGGTTCAACAGCCTTGGTTATCAGGATCGCTTAGAAATGATCGAACGCTTTCAATTCAACACATAGGAACGATAGCACCATGAACCGAAAAGCTGAAGTATTGTATAAGCTGGGCGAGCCGCTGGCCGCCGGAATGTATGAGGACGAAAATGCATCCATCGTCGAGCGCTACGGCCGCGGGCTGCGGCGTTATTTCGAATACGCGGAGGCACCGCCGGAAATCGGCATGCTTTATCCGACGCTCGGCCAGAATATCTGGCGCTTGAGCGGCTGCTTTGTGCGTTATCACTACGCATTCAGCATCGAAATCGATGCGGAGGGACTGCATAATCTTGGCAGTGAGCTGTTGTCCGATCCGTTCGAAAAAGACCTGCTGACGAGCATTATCAATGAACTGGCTTTCTTCCGCAGCTGCCAGATCGCGCCGCGCTACCGGATCGGCGGCAACGGCTGGACCCATACCGTTTTGAACTACCGGCGCATCCTGAAAGAGGGGCTGCGAAGCTACATCCGGCGCGTTGACGCCATGTCGGCTTCGCC
This sequence comes from Victivallis vadensis, assembly GCA_040391785.1. Lineage (GTDB taxonomy): Bacteria > Verrucomicrobiota > Lentisphaeria > Victivallales > Victivallaceae > UBA5239. The sequence continues at coordinate 43,547 of JBEBXH010000009.1, read as the reverse complement.
ATTGAAAAAAGCGTTGAAGGATACGCTGAAAGGGCTCGATCATTTCCTGAAAAGATCGCCGGGCAACCTCCGGGATGAAGTGATGAATCCGGCGACCGATTTCCGTAGCGCCATGCGCAGTTTCAATTTCATTTTTGCGCTGGACGCCTACGATTCGGCGGGGCGGTTCGACGACTATATCGGTGAATATTATCGCGGCGAAAGCGATGCCGCCGAGTATGTGGAGGAGTTGTTTCAGACGGTCGATATGCACAGCGGCTGGAATTTCCTCCATACCGTCAAGTACCCCGAGTTTACCGCGATCTGCCTGCAAGCCCAGAAGCTTTCCCGTCCGAACTCCGGGCTGCTGATCAATTCCAATACCCCGGATGAAATCTGGAACCATGTTTTCGATGTCTGGTCGCGCGGCATTCCGGATCCCTGTTTGTACAACGAACAGGCCTACCTGGAAGGCATTCCGAAAATCAGTGATGCTAAGGGCAATGACCGCAAGCATTTCGTTTTCGGCGGCTGCACGGAACTGATGTTTGAGGGCTGCTCGAATATCGGCTCCACCGAGGGCGGCATCAACCTGCTGGAAATCCTCGCCAACAACGACGGCGGGAATTATCATGCCGCCATCAAACGCAAGGTCGAGGAATTCGTGTCCGACGTCAAAATCAATACGGAGTTCACCGCCAAATACCGCCCGCACCTGGTCCGCACGCTGTTTGTCGACGACTGCATCGACCGCGAGCTGGAATACAACAACGGCGGCGCACGTTACAACGGCAGTATTTTCAATGTCGCCGGGCTGACCAATGCAGTAAATGCCCTCGGCGCCATGCAGGGCATCAAGGAAAAATTCGGCAACGATTCCGCCCGGATCGACGAAATCGCCCGGGAGCTCAGCGAATACACCTTCAAACTGATTCGCAAATACCCGATGCGGCTCGGCGGCCCCGCTTATCCGGCGGTCATTTTGCTGACCAACTTCACCGAACAGGGCCGATACATCGACGCCACCCCGGACGGGCGCAAGGCCGGTGCTCCGGTCGTGGACTCCATCGGCGCGGTACCGGGTACCGATATGAATGGCCCCACGGCGCTGCTGAACTCCGTCGCCAAGCTGCCGTCACAACAGGGACTCGGCACGCTGGTCCTGAATTTCCGCATCAGGCGTTCGATGACCATGACGCACCGGGCCGAATTGAAGGCCCTGATCCAGAGCTTTTTCGCCATGGGCGGACTGCAATTGCAGCCGACTCTGGTCGATCAGGAAACCCTGCAAAAGGCTTATGAAACCCCCGGAGATTATCCGAACCTGATTGTCCGCATCGGTGGCTACAGCGAGTATTTCAACCGCCTGAACCGCGCACACCAGCTGGATATTTTAAAGAGAACGGAACACTGCTTCTAACTAATTAAGAATTAAGAATTAAGAATTAAAAGAGATTACCATGGAAAAGTTTGTGAATTTCATCCCCACCAGGATTTATTTGGGGGCAAAAAGGCCTTGATCGTGATGACTTCCGGCAAGTCGATCCACGCCGAATATTAAGGAGGAATGTATCATGATGACGAAATATGAGATTTTTGGCAGCGCGGGGGAATTTTATGCGGCAGGTTTTTTCAAAGATGAAACCGCATCTTACCAGAGGCGTTTAACCGACGCTGCCATCGAATATCTGGACCGCACACCGATTCCCCCCTGGAATGCGGGAAACTTATATCCCGCCGGCAAGGTTGACTTCTGGAACGTCGGCAAAGCCCAAAAAATTTACCGTCATTACAGTTACAGCATCGGCGGCACTGCGGCGAGAAAATTGCCGGCGACCGGTCTTGAGGATCGCCTCTGGAACCGGGGAATCGATGAAATCGAGTTCGTCTGCAATATTCCGCGCCCGCCGCGTTTTCTGGTGGGCGGAAGCGGCTGGACACATGCCATCATTAATTACAGACGGCTTTTGAAAGAAGGTTTTTACGGATATCTGGCGCGTATCGGCGAAGCGCGGAAAAAATGTGATTCGGAATTTCTCCGTTGCCTGGAAGATCTGCTTCAGGCGCTGATCCGTCATCACGCCAGGGTGCTGGAATCATTGCGGGAAACGGCACCGGCGGGGCTGCTGGCGGCACTCAACCAAGTCCCATGCCACGGGGCAAGAACGCTCTATGAGGCGTTTGTGGCCTGCAATTATCTCTGGTATATCGACGGTGTAGACTCGCTCGGCCGGATCGACGCCGTGCTGGCCGAATACTGTCCGGCGGGCGGCGAACAGGAGGCCGAAGCGCTTTTTGCGGAATTCTGGCACAACTTTGATCAGTGCGACGGCTGGCATGTGCTGCTGGGGACAAACGTCCCCATGTCACGAGCCGCCATCCGGGCACAGCGGAAATACCGGCGCCCGAATTCGGGATGTCTGGTCGGAGACGATACACCGCCCGAATTGTGGGACGAAATTTTCGACTCCTGGGCCGCGGGCAATCCGAGTCCCTCGCTTTACGCGGAGGAAAACTACCGGAAACACCTTTCCCGGTTTCTGCCGGTGTCGGTGGAGGACCGCGACCACTTCGCATTCGGTGGCTGCACCGAGCTTATGATTGAAGGCTGTTCCAATATCGGTTCCGTGGATTTCGGACTCAATATCCTGGATATTTTCTCGCAGGTACCCATCGGAAAATTCACCGATTACGAAACCTTTTACGAAGCCTTTGAAAGCGCGGTTTTCCGGCAATTGGACATCGCCATGAGCGCCGCCCGCGACAATCACAAATATATGGCCGATTACCGTCCGCAAATGATCCGCTCACTGTTTACGGACGATTGCATCGAATCAGGGGTGGAATTCAACGCTGGCGGCGCGCGCTACAACGGCTCCGTGGTCTGCGTGGCCGGGTTCACCAATACGGTCAACTCCCTCTATTCCCTGAAAATGGTATTCGAGGGCAAGGCGGGCTGTTCCCCGGCGGAACTTGAGGCGGCGCTGAAAGACGACTTCCAGCACGCGGAACCCCTGCGCCGCACTCTCGAAAAACTGCCGAAATTCGGCAATGACCTCGACGGACCGGACCACATCGGCGAAGAGCTCTCGAAGAAGATTTTCCGCCGCATCGGGAATCAGAAAGGAGCGAGGAACAACAGCGCCTGTATCACGGGCGTCATTCTGTTCACAACTTATGAATTTCATGGAAGCTATGTAGCAGCCACTCCAGACGGACGGCATGCCGGCGCCCCCATCTGCGACTCAGTCGGAGCCATGCAGGGCACGGACCTCAACGGCCCTACCGCGCTCCTGAAGTCCGTCGCCAGGCTCGACCTGAAAAACGCCCTCGGCACCCCGATCCTGAATCTGCGACTGAGCCGGAACACCCTTCAGGGAAAAGAGGCACGGCAGAAATTGATCGCCCTGTTCCTGTCCTATTTCGCCATGGGCGGACTACAGATTCAGCCGTCCATAGTCGATGACAAACTTCTGTGCGAGGCGATTGAAAACCCGGACCGGTACCCTGAATTAATTATCCGCATCGGCGGTTATAGCGAATATTTCAACCGCCTTACCCCCGGCCTCCGCGCGGAAGTACTGAAAAGAATGGAACACCATATTTAATTAAGAGTTAAGAAAGAAAAGGAGATTACCATGGAAAAGTTTGTGAATTTCATCCCCACCAGGATTTATTTCGGGGCCGGTCAGCTGGAAGTGCTCGGCTCCGTTGTATTGCCGGGCAAAAAGGCCCTGATTGTGATGACTTCCGGCAAGTCGATCCGCGCCAACGGCACGCTGGACCGCGTTCAGGCGCTGCTGAAAAAGAACGGCGCGGAAAGCGCGGTTTATGACGGCATACAGGCCAATCCGACCAAGGAACAGATCATGGCCGGCGCGGCCATGGCCAAGGCGGAGAAATGCGATTTCGTTATCGGCCTCGGCGGCGGCAGCCCGATCGACTCGGCCAAGTCCATCGCGGTCATGGCCGTGAATCCGGGGGATTACTGGGATTATGTTTCCGGCGGGACCGGCAAGGGTCAACCGGTGCCGAACCAGCCGCTTCCGGTCGTGGCCGTAACCACCACCGCCGGCACCGGTACCGAAGCCGACCCGTGGACCGTGGTCACGAATGGCGACGAAAAAATCGGCTTCGGCTACGACGCCACGTTTCCGGTCATCGCCATCGTCGACCCGGAGCTGATGCTCACCGTGCCGCCGGACCTGACCGCATATCAGGGCTTCGACGCATTTTTCCACGCGGTGGAATGCTATCTGGCAAACATCGCCACCCCGATCAGCGAACTCTACAGCTTGAAGAGCATTGAGCTGCTCGCCAAGTCGCTGCCCGCAGCGGTCAAGGACGGCAAAAACCTCGCGGCGCGTACCGACGCGGCGCTGGCGAATACCCTCTCCGGCATGGCCGAATCGACCTCGTGCAACACCTCCGAACACTCGCTGGCGCACGCCATCGGCGGGATCTATCCGCATATCCCGCACGGCGCGGCGCTGCTGATGGTCTCCAAGGCGTGGTTCGCGCACTACGCGCCGCTGGTGCCGGAGCGATTCGCCGCCATGGCCAAAGCCGCCGGAGCCAGCGACTTCTGCGAAGTGCTGGAAAATCTCCGCACCGGCTGCGGCGTGGATGGCCTGAAAATGTCCGGTTTCGGCATCAAACGCGAGGAACTCTCTGCAATCAATGAGAACGCCTGGGACACCATGGGCGGGCTTTTCGCGCTGGACAGAACCCAATTGACCAAAGCCGAATCGCTGGAAATTCTGGAAAAATCCTACAGGTAAAATTATGTTCAAAACACCTTTTCAGGTACACGACAGCGTCATCTACGACGCGGACGGAAAAAAGGTCAAGTTGTTCGGAGTGAATTACTACACTCCGTTCAACTGCAATTTCCTGAATATCGAAGAACTCGGCAAGGATCATTTCGCGGCCATCGACGAGGATATCCAGCAGTTCAAACTGCTGGGAATCGACTTCGTCCGCATCCATATTTATGACCGCGAAATCACCAACCGCCGCGGGCACGTGGTGGAAAACAAACGCCTCGAAGTATTCGATTATTTCGTGGAGCAATGTGCTCAAAACGGCATTTACCTGATGCTGGCCATGTGCGCCTGGTGGACGCCGCTCAGCAACCAGACCACCATGGAAAAAAATTATGCCTACTGGTATACCGACGAATACGATGCGTTCGGGTTCAGCAACTTTTTCTCGGCGGACTCGCTGCTATGGAATCAGGATGCCATCGACTGTCAGAAGGTTTATTACCATGAATTTTTCTCCAGGCGCAACAAATTCAGCAGCAAAACTTTACCGGAATACGCCAATCTGGTCGCCATGGAATTGATGAACGAGACGCCATATCTAAGGTTGGATTTCGTCAAGAATCCGCCTGAGCCAAACTGGATGAGCGCCACCCAATGGTCACGCGGCAAACTCCACGAGCAACTTCTCGGCATGTGGGAAGAATTCAAAAACGTTCACCCCGGCGAAACAGAAGAACAATGTTTCGAGTTGTTCAATACTGCCATCCTTGAAAACTATTTTTCCTGTCTGTGGGGAATCATCAATCAGTACTTCGGCGGAAACACCTTGAAATGCCAGTTCTCCGGGCACGGAGGGCGGCTGCATTCCCCGACCTTGCGGGCGGCCTTCAAAAAAGCTGGAATTCAAGTGCTGGCGGTCGGCACTTACCTGAATCCTTGCGGGTTCGACGGAACCAATACCAACAGCGAAAATCATCTGGAAATAGCCACCCGCTGGTTTGAAAACTGGCAGGATGCCCCCCGAGATCCCGACTTCGCCCGCGTCTCCTACGAATACAATGCCTCGGGCGCCCAGACCGGCTATTCGCTGGCGGTGATCGCGGCCATGTATGCCAAATACGACGTCCAGATGACCGCCATGTTCACTTATACGCCCACCGCCATTGCCGCCTGGAATCCCGGTTGGGTGGGGCATTACCTGAACCTGCTTCATACCCCGTCGCGGGCGGCGGGCTTCAAAGCGGCCGGGGAATTTTTCCGCCGCCACGACTTCGGCGAACCGATCCAATTCGAGCCGGAAGCATGGTACGGTAGCGATTACCGCATCGAACGGAAAAACGACCTCGTCTGTTCCCTCGGCGACCGGAAATTCACCTACTCGAACAGCAACGAATACCCGGTGCAATTCAATGAACTGGACGAGGTCTTCGGGCGCGGTAATTCGCAGCTTGTCGAGTGTTCATCAAACAGCTGTTATCTGCTTCGCAGACTTGCCGCAAACGAATGGCAATTGGAGTTGTTCCCCGATCAGCAATATGTCAAAGAGCCGACCCACGGCAAAACGTATTTGCGCGACGTTTCCAGCCGCTACATCAATTGCCTGGAAACTACCCCGGTGTCGATTCTGCGCGAAAATCGTATCAAATTCAAATTCCGGCTCACCGCCACGCTTGAAATACGCTCCGGCAGTGATATTATATCCCCTGCCGCCGACGGTTCCTATGAACTGAAACCCGGGACATATCATGTATCGCTTAACTGAAAAAATCAAACAGCTGCAGCAGGAACTCGAGCACGAGCTGGAAGTGAATTTCCGCAATCGCAGACTGATCGATCCCGCGCTCCAGCAAGCCTATTTGAACATCAGCGAAGATACCCTCAAGGAAACCGCGGGCAGTCATAATCTGGTTTTCCGCGCAAGGTTGCTGCACAACTTCGCTCTCCGGGTTCCGGTGAAAACGGAGCCGGTTTTTCAGGGCTCGCAGCGCTTTTCTTCCGGCGGGGCACACGGCCATAACATCGTCGATTATCCGGGCCTGCTGAAGGACGGAATCCCCCTGCGCCGGCAGATGATCGAAGCCATGCCCGACGGCATGGTAAAGCAGGCATTTCTGGAATCGCTCGACGCCTTCGCGCATTACATCTGCCGTCACGAAAACTGTGCGGAACTGGCGGAGCGCCCGCCGCGAACGCTGCACGAAGCCTTGCAGCTGGTCTGGTTCATGCAGATTTTCCTGCACGCCGAAGGAGCTTCCAGCGCGGTGTCGTTCGGGCACCTGGACCAATATCTGCTTCCATACTTGAGCGACCATCCGGAACACGATTTCGAGCTGATCTGCGCGTTTCTGCTCAAATGCTGCGAGGGCGATGAATCCCAGAACCTGACGCTGACCGGCGGCCCCATCGCACTGATGATTCTGCACGCCATGCGCCTGCTGAAAGCCTGGCAGCCCTCCCCTTCCCTGCGGGTCGATTCAAATACCGCGCCGGAACTCTGGGACGCCGCCCTGGCGCTGACGCTCGATGGCAGCGGCATGCCGTCGTATTTCAACACCCCCGCCGTCGCGCAGGGCCTCCGCGTTCTCGGTATCCCGGCCAATCGCGCGAATGACTGGGCCATTGTCGGCTGTTACGAAGCCAGTCCGCCCGGCGACACGGTACCGCTCACGGTGGCCGGCGGCTTCGCGCTGCCTGAGATCATTGCCGCTTACATGCAGCTTGCCGATGCGAATGATTTCGACGGCTTTCTGGCCGGTTTCAAACAGTATTTCCGTCAGTATTACCGGGATGCGATTCTACCCGCTTTCGATCAACGCAAAACCGCGCTGCGCGAGAACTCCGCCACACCCTTCGAAAGCATTTGTACGCGCGATTGCATCGCAAAAAACCGCCACGCCACAGACATGGGCGGCATCTACAACCTTTTCGGGGTCAACATCCTCGGCATCGCCACCTTGACCGACAGCATTTACACCGTCCGCAAACTCGTCTACGAAGAAAAATTCTGCACGCTGAAAGAACTCTCCGCACAATTGACGGCTGATTTCCCGGACGAATCATTTCGCAAACACTGCCGCAATCTGAAAGGCAAATTCGGTACCGACGAAGCAGGATCAAACCAGCTGGCCCATGAATTATCCACCCTGATCGCCGATACGGTACTCGAATATCCGCTCGCCGATGGTTCGCGCCCCTACCCCGGATTTTTCTGGTTCGGCGCCGACATCAACCGTCCGTTCCCGGCCACCCCGGACGGCCGCCGTACCTCCGACCGCTGCTCCTACGGCTGCAACCCGTCCGAAGGCGTGGTCACGGTACCCACGGCCGCGCTGAACTCCGCCGTCCATATCGCGCAGGACCGGGCCGGCTGCGGCAATCCCTTCATCCTGTCGTTTACGCGCAAGGACATCGATGCGCCCCGGCTGCGCCAGTTGATCGCCGGATATTTCGCCGGCGGCGGCACCCATATTCACGTCAATATTGCTTCCGTCGAAGAGCTGAAACAAGCGCAATGCGACCCGGAAAAATTCACCTCGCTGCAGGTTCGCGTCAGCGGCTACAGCGCCCGTTTCGTCGCCATCGACCAGAAATGGCAGAACGCATTAATCGACCGTACAGAAAAAGGATTTTGATATGACCGGCCTTATTTTCGATATTAAAAAATTCGCCATCAACGACGGCCCCGGCATCCGCACCGCAGTGTTCCTGAAAGGCTGTCCGCTGCGCTGCCTGTGGTGCCACAATCCCGAATCGCTGGAAATGAAGCCGGAACTGTCGATTTCGCCGGAAAAATGCATCAACTGCGGCTGGTGCGTCACGGCCTGTCCGAACAACCTCGCTCGTACTCTCTGTACCGGCTGCGGCAAATGCGCCGAAAAATGCTATGCCGGCGCCCGCGAAATTATCGGCCGCCGCGCCACCGTGGAAGAAGTACTCGCCGAAGTTCTGAAAGACCGGATCTTCTACGAAAACTCCGGCGGCGGCATGACGATTTCCGGCGGCGAACCACTATTTCAGGCCGAATTCACCACAGCCCTGCTCGAAGCCGCCAAAAAAGTCAATCTCCACAACTGTCTCGATACCTCGGGCTTCGCCAAATGGGAGAAAATCGAAAAACTCCTGCCGTTCGTCGACATTTTCCTCTACGACCTCAAAGAAACGGATCCCGAACGTCACCTGAAATACACCGGCGTACCGCTCGAACCGATCCTGAAAAACCTGACCCGGATCGATCAGGCAGGCGGCACCACCATCCTGCGCTGCCCGATCATTCCCGGCCTGAACGACCGCCTCGAGCACGCCGACGGCATCGCCCAAATCGCCGCCGGGCTGAAACATCTGCGCGAAATCAACTTAATGGCCTATCACCCGCTCGGTGAATCGAAACTCTCCCGCCTGGGCAAAACCTCCGGACTGGGCGGCGAATTCGCGACCAAAGACCAGCTCGAACCCTTCCGCAAACGCCTGGAAACCCAAAGCTCCGTCCCCGTGACTTTCTCCTGACAGCGGAGCCATCATAAATTTTCCGAAAAAAGTGAAACTCCCGCTTGAAAAAAGCGATAACTTCAGTATATTTAAAGCTATTCACTTTTCAAGTGCTTCCTTAGCTCAGTTGGTAGAGCAGGTGACTCTTAATCACCGGGTCGAAGGTTCGAGTCCTTCAGGGAGCACCATTTTTTTGCCTGCCCCCTTTTCGGGTACCATGAAGTACCATCGAATAATTTACGAACGTTTTCCGAAATTTGTTGTTGGCTATGGACGATACCAAACAGGGAAAAGTCAGCTGCTTCTGGTGGCGACGATGTCGATGTCGGTTCCGGCTACGCCTTTGATGATGACGTCGCCGCATTTCACCGGAGCCTGTAGCGTTACGGTTTTCAGCTCCTCCAGGGCCGCGGCTAATGTCTCGAAAGGCAGCGGGGCGCTGCTTTTCACGCTGAGCAATTCAAAGTCAGAGCCTTTGATGACAACATTGGAGGTCAATACCCGTACCGGGCAAAGTATTTCATCGGCCGCCCATTTACGGCCTTTTTCACAGGCGCAGCCGACGATGTGCGGTTCCGCGCCGCCGATTGTCACGGTCAGTTTACACCCGCGCGGGCAAACAATGCATGTAAGTGTTTTCTCTGTCATTTTATCCGGATCCCCACCTGGCCGCCGCATTTGGCAACATCTTCCGCTTTAATTGTCAAGTATTGCATTTCCGCAGGATATATGTGCCTGACCTGCTTCGTCGCAATGATTCTGCCTTCGGCATCGACGAGTTCAAGGCTGCACCGATCAAATTTCCGGGTACTCCGGAAGGCGATTTCTTCGTCTCGCTCTCCACTCAAATAATCCGGTTTCACGTAACGCACTCCTTCCAGCGGACAACATTTGATGCCGTTGGGCTTCGTCGCTTTGCCGGCAATATAAGCGGCTGCGGCCCAGGCGGTTTTCTCCGCTTCTTTTGATGCGTAGTCGGCGAGATCGTGGACATGAAGCGCGTTGCCGCAGCAGAAAATCCCCGGTACCGAACTCATGAAAAGTTCGTTGACTACTGCGCCACCGGTGAGCGGAGAGAGTTCGACTCCGGCACCGGCGATGATTTCGTTTTCCGGGATCAGCCCGACCGAAAGCAGCAGCGTATCGCAGTCGATATCGAATTCCGTGCCGGCCACCTGCTCGAATTTCTCATTTACCCGGCAAACCGTCAGTCCTTCAATCCGGTCCTTGCCGCGAATCTCTTTAATCGTCGAGCTCAAATACAGTGGAATATCATAGTCGTTCAGGCATTGCTGTACGTTGCGTTCCAATCCATTGGAATAAGGCATGATCTCCACCACCGCCGCCACCGGGATATTCTCCCAGGTCAGCCTTCGGGCCATGATCAAACCGATATCGCCGGAGCCAATGATAACCGCCCGGCTGCCGGGTTTGATGTTTTCGAGGTTCATCATTCGCTGGCAGGCGCCGGCCGAGTAGATTCCCGCGGGCCGGTTGCCGGGCAGCGCGATGGCTCCCGCCGGACGCTCGCGGCAGCCGCAGGCGGCAATGACCGCATCCGCCTTGTAAACGGCATATCCTTCCCGTGAAACCGTATGCACCTCCAGATCGTCCGTGACCTTCAAGACCGTAGTGTTAAGTTTGGCTTCGAGCTCGAGGCTATTAAAATCTTCCATGAGCCGCTCCGCGTATTCCGGCCCGGTCAGCAGTTCACCGAAATAATGCAGTCCGAAACCGTCGTGGATGCATTGATTGAGAATGCCGCCGAGCCGGTTGTCACGCTCGATCAACAGCAAGTCTGTGATCCCAGCCCGATGGGCGGCGTTGGCTGCCGCCAGACCGGCCGGGCCGCCGCCGATAATTACCAATGTTTTTTTAATCTTATCCATCATTGAACTTCCCTGAGGTGGCCGCGGCAGATGACCGAATTGCGGCTTTTGAGCAATAAATCATTGGCTTCCAATCCCGTTACTTCTTTGATCACCTCAAATAACCGGGGGGTACAGAAGCCGCCCTGACAGCGGCCCATGCCCTGCCGCGTCCGGTTTTTGATACTGACCAGCAGCCTTGCGCCGAGCGGATTTTTCAATGCATCGATGATTTCCGCCTTGGGGATTTCTTCGCAGCGGCAAATGATCGAACCGTAATCGGGATTCCGGCGGATGAGTTGTTGTTTTTCTTCGGGCGTGCATTCCGCAAATTTAGCGGGCCGCCGCATCAGCTCCGGGACAAAAGTTCCGTTCGGCTCCAGGGGAGTGATCTCATTGACCATATCCCGCACTTTCACGGCGATATACGGAGCGCTTGTCAGGCCGGGGCTCTCGATGCCGATCAGGTTAATCAGCCCCGGCTGTTCCGGCTCGTGGCGGATGACGAAATCCGAGAATCCGCCGGTTTGCGGCGAAGTCTGCTTCGGGCGCACACCGGCAAACGACCGGACGCAGTCATTGTTGCTCAGTCCGGGCAGCAGTGTACGGCCCTCTTTCAGCAGCAGTTTCATAACTTCGCCGGTGGTCGCGTTATCCGCGCCGTCGCCGATATATTCATTGCTCGGACCGATCAGGATATTGCCGTCGACCGTGTTGGTCAGGTGAATTCCGAGGCCGGACGAGTCATGCCCCGGCACCGGGTAAATTAACAGTTTCAGCTGATCCCCCAGCCTTTTGTCGAGAACAAAATATTCGCCACGGCACGGGTAAATGTGGTACGTGCCGATCCCGGCGAGTTTGGAAACTGCGGCGCAATTCAGCCCGGCGGCATTGATGATGACCCGGGCTTTGAATACGTTGCCTTCGCCGGTGCGGATCGTGAATCCCGCGCAGTCCCGGGTGATGGCGGTCACTTCGTTGCCCAGCAGAAAATGCGTACCGTTGGCGACGGCGTTTTCCGCCAGCGCCACCGTCAAGCCGATCGGGTCGACGATTCCGGTATTGGGTGTATACAGGGCCTTGAGCCCGGCGATTCCGGGCTGCAGGGCAGCCATCTCTTCCGGGCCGATCATCCGCAGATCATCGAGGCCGTTGTTCCGGCCCTGTTCATACAAACGGTCGAGCGCCCGGAATTCGGCCTCGTTCAGTGCCACGGTCAGCTTGCCGGTGTATTTGCACTTGACATTGAGCTCGCGGCAGATTTTCGCCATCATCCGGTTGCCCTTCACACAGCACTCCGCCCGCAGCGAACCGGGCGCATAATGGATACCGGAATGCAACACCCCGCTGTTCCGGGAGCTGGTCCCCAACCCGACGTCGAGTTCTTTTTCGATCACAACCGTCTGCAACTTATAGGCGGATAATTCGCGGGCAATCGCGCAACCGACCACCCCTGCTCCGATCACCGCCACATCGTATTGATCATTTATCGTCGAGTATTGCATAATCAAATATTAAAGCGGCATGACTTTCCGCTTGAAAACCTCGTTGATAACCTGTCCCATGGCGGTATAAAAGGCACTGGCGCCGCAGAAAATACCGACATAACCGGCAAGGATATGCACCCCATGACTACCGGAGAAATTCGCCAGCGCCAACAGCGCAAACAGAACCGTCAGGGAGGCAAACACGACTTGCAAGGAGCGCGAGATTTTGAGTGTTCCGATAAAAAGGCCGGCGGTAAAGAGGCCCCACAGCGCCAGATAGCAGCCCATCGTAAACGGCGTGGGCCGGGCGACGGAAGCGATCGCCGGCAGGAACCAGATGGCCACGAGGGTCAGCCAGAAAAAACCGTATGATGTAAATGCCGTCGTGCCGAATGTATTACCCTTTTTCCACTCCATGATTCCGGCGATAACCTGGGCGATCCCGCCATAAAAAATCCCCATGGCGACAACGGTGTTGTCCAGCGGTGCGAACCCGGCGTTATGGATATTGAGCAATATAGTGGTCATACCAAAACCACAAAGACCGAGCGGGGCGGGATTGGCCGAAAAATCAAGAGCAGACGAATTCGACATAATAATACCTTTGGATTAAATAATTTTGTTGAAAAAACTAAATATAATACCGCTGTGCAATAATGCAAGTTCAATTATGTCAGGAAATATCATCGGCGGCGTCCAGAATCCGGGATGCGCCCGTCGATCAAGAGGGAATGGCTTCGTGGTGGGCGCAGACCCAGGCGGCGCGCTGGTTCGCTTTTCGCTGGGCGGTTTCGAGCGGCTCGCTGTTCAAAAGCGACGACACAAAGGCCGCACAGAAGGCATCGCCCGCGCCAACGGTGTTAATGACTTTAGCCGGGGGAACCGGGCAGGACAGGATTTGGCCATCGGCGTAAGCGGTACTGCCGTTTTTCCCAAGAGTGACGACGGCGATCGAAATGTTGAATTGCCGGCAAACCTGACGCAGGAAATCTTCCTGCGTGAAGGGAAGATCGAACATTGCCGCGAGAACCGGCAGTTCCTCGTCGTTGAGTTTCAACAAATCGGTTTGTTCGAGCGACCATTTCAGGATTTCCTTTGAGTAAAAATCCTGACGTAAATTGATGTCGAAAATCTTGAATGCGTTTGACTCCATGAGTATTTTCCGGATGGTCGCCCGGCTGCGTGGAGAACGCTGGGCGAGGCTGCCGAAGTACACCGCGTCGCACGGCGGAATTTCACGGTATTCCATATTATCCCAGGCGGAGTTCTTCACAATTTCGTATTCGGGGCTGCTACCGTTCATTTTTACCAATACTTTTCCGGTCGGGAAATCGACTTGCTGCATGAAGTCGCATTTGACGTTGAATTCGTGCAGAAGATTCAATATTTCCGCGCCGTCCGGGTCATGGCCGACCGCCGAATAAAGACAGGAAGTTTCGCCAAGCTGGGCGGCATGGGCGGCGAAATTGGCGGCGGCACCGCCGAGATGACGGTAAGCACCGTAATCATCGAATAATACTTCACCGAGGGCGATGATTTGGTGTGTCATATTATAGCACCATTTCGGCGACTTTGCGGCAGCGCTCATACGCATCGTGCAGGAATGACTGCTGGGCGGCTTCCGGAATATTCCAGCCGGGAACATGGCACGGCGTACCTTTGGTGCTGATTTCAAAACTCAGGGGACCGCGATAACAGGAGGCCCTAATAATGCGCGCCATACGTTCCCAATCGACGCTGCCCATGAAAGGCGGCTGGTGCTGATCCTCGTAGCCATTGTTATCGTCAAGGTGCAGCGCATAGAGGCGGCCGAGGTGGCGCTCCACGTCGGGAAACTGGTTTTTCCGGACGAAATTGCCGTGTCCGGAATCGTAGCAGAGCCCGACCGTCGCGGCGGGATAACGCTTCAGGGCGGCATCCAGCAATTCCCAGGTATCGTCTGGCATGTTTTCCAAAGCCAGCCGGACGCGCCGTTTTTCCATGTAGGGCACGATTTCGTCCAGCGAACGCAGCACCGCCTCGAACTCCCGGCGCTGGATATCTTCATTCTCCGGAGTTATATCGACGGTGATATACGGCAGATGCATAATCACCGCCCCCGTCCCCTCCAAACGGCAAAAAAGCTCAATGCGGTTCTTGACCAGTTCGACGCCGGCCAGCCGTTCGTATTCGCGCAGCGACCACCAGCGTTTTTCCTGTCCATAACTGCCGTGGACGTCGAGCAATTGCAAGCCGTATTCGCGCAGCCATTTCACAATGGCGTCGATCTCGCACGACTGATAGACGAAATCGCTGTTATAATGATGGCACCAGTGGACATGGCTGAACCCGGCTTCCGCGATCAGGCGCAGCGGTTTTTTGGGGCAGCCGGTCCAGCCGGCATAATCGGTGGTTACGCAAATATCCAAAATCATTTCCTCCGGATTAAAGTTTCAACGCTTTCCGCAAAACCGGCAGAACCGTCCGGTACATGCGGTAAAATCCCTGATCGTTGGGATGGACGCAATCGACGGTACAGTCAAGGCGGCCGTCATCACCGAAAAGCTCGGTGCCGTCGATGAAGTAGACATTCCGATCCCCGGCCGCGACCGCGTTTTCATAGGTCCGGCGGATGATGTCGCGGCGGCGCAGATCCGAAGCGGCGTTTCCTTTTTCCGGCCAGATGTCACAGCGGGAGAGAATGATGACCGGCAGTTCCGGCTGGGCCGCCCGGATGATTTTGAAAAACGCTTCGTGGGTATCGCTCAGGTGCTTTTCGTTATTGGCATTGTGATCGTAGTCATAAACGAACGCCGTCAACTTCAAAGATGCAATCGCCCGGGCGACCGCCGGTTCCCCCTTGGCCCCGCCGGAAAACCCCAGATTGACCTGCGGGGCATCGAGCACGCGGCAAAGTCTGGAGGGATACATATTGCCGGGCCGGGAAGCACACGCCCCCTGGGTGATCGATGAACCGTAAAACAGAATCGGATCCTTGATTTTCCGCGGTTCCGGCCCGGCGGTTTTGCTGCCCGGCAAAAGGCCGATCTCGATTTTCTCCGCCCCGCCGTACAGCGGCATATTGAGCAGGAATTCATTCACCGGCGCGGATTTCAGGGTCACGGCCAGGCGCAGGAAATCTTTTTCCCCCTTGACCTCCACCGGAGATGGCTGAAAGGTCTTGATGTGGATGAATTGACCGTTTATTTTCTGGTAAAGATCAAACCCCGCGCTGCCGGCGCGCGGCATGTGGCTCATGTCGGTGGCGTCAAGCAGTTTGGCACGCAGGGCAATGCGCGAAGAATTCGTTTTGAAGCGGATCGCCCCGCCGGGGGTGTGGGTATTGAGCTTGAGCGCCCCGGCATTGATATCCTGTTCGGTGAAATCCGCCGGCAGCCGCCGGAATCCCTTCTCGCCGGGCGCGCGAAACGGAAATCCCTCGATCTCAAACGGTTCACTGTTGACGTCATAAAAATGATATTCGGTACCATTGACGGGGGCCGCCCGGAAATTGGCGTCGATTTTCTCGATCGCATTTTCGCCCGCGACGGAAAGTGCGCCAAACAGAATCGCGGTCCATAACAAGAGCTGATTTTTCATTTATTACTCCCCTGCCGTGAGCGCCAGCAGCGCATAAACGGAAGCATGGTTGCGGGCTTCGATCAAGAGGTGGTCGACCTCTTTTTCCGGGTGCGGGTTCTGCCACTCCAGATACCACAAGCGGGCGGTCTTGCCGTTCGGGTTCCGCCAGGAAACAACATTGCGATGGTTCAGCAGCCGGGTCCAGGGCGCAAAGGGCGTTCCCACTTCATAAATCCGGGCCACCGGTTTGCCGTCGTCCTTAAACGCCGGCACGCCGCCGTAACCGATGTCGATGGCGTTGCGCGGATAAAACGCATCGAGCGAACCATCGGTATAACGTACCACCAGTTTCACCGTCCGCCCCTCGGTATCCAGCGTTTCATTGAGCGCGGTATGAAGCAGATAAAGTTTCCGGCAATGGCGCTTGACCGGGATCCGGGCCTTGGCCGGCAGATCGGGATGGAGCAGGCTCCGCACCGAACACCCCGCCAGTTTGCCGTCCTGCCGTGCGAGGGCGAAAACGACCCCGTCGGCACTAGTCACCGTATCGCCGGAAACGGCGGAGAAATCGACCTCGTTGCACGCAAGTTCCAGATTGGCTTTCAACGGCAGCGGCTCCAGAGTTTCGGAGGCGGCTCGGCCGTCGGAAGCCAGCAGATCCACCAGCACTCCGGCTGCGTCGAATTTTTCCGTGGAGTAAGCGGAATTCCAGAAAAGCGAGGCGGCCCGGACATAGCTCGTGATCTGGCGGTACTGGGTATGGATCAGCAACTCGCTGCCAAATTTGTTGTGCCAGGTCGTTTCAATCATCCCCTGGGCCTTGACGCGGAAACATTTACGGCTGAGCGCCTCAAGATTGCCCCGACTGTGCCAGCCCGCGCCGACCACCGGGAAACCATCCTCGGCGAAACGGTCGACCTCGGGGAATTCACCCTTCAGACGATTGTCATAGTTCCAGACGCAAATCACGATATCCTTCGGCAGCCGGGCCCGCAGTTTTTCCGTGCCGCCGCGGGCATTCGCCACCGAAACCGGATTGGTTTCCTGTTTGCTGACCAGCATATCCTGCCACATCATCATGGTGATGCCGCGCGACTTGAAAAAATTGTAGTGCCACATCACATCATCATAAAAAAGCTTGGCAATCCCTGCCTGACGCCCGTCCGGATGCACCGGATGATCTCCGATCAGTTCATCGTGGCTGATATGGAAATAACGGGGGTTGCCGAACGCCTCGATCACTTCGTTGAACAACCGGGTCAGCAACGGGTAAACGCCGGGGTGAAGCGAGTTGTACGAACGGCGATCCTTCGGATTATCAAGCATATCAAGATTTTTGCCGTTATTGAAAAACCATTCAGCATGGCTCATGGTCGGAATCAGCGGGTAAACGTCGATGTAGTTTTCCCGGGCAATGGCGAGCAATTCCGCCAGCTGGGCCTTGGTCATGCCGCGCGGATGGTGCTGCCCCTCCAGCGCATCCCACTGAACATACGGGCATTCCAGAATCAGTGTGTTGATTTTCAACGGTGCCAGCACTTTTTCGATCAGGTTGCCGAGGTGCTCACGGGCTCCGGAATCGGCCATGGCGTGAATGGCGCGCAGCTTGAAATCGGGGCTATCCGCGATATCGGCGCCCTTGAATACGCCGTTGTGCTCAAGCCCGCGCAGGGTCTGGAGCCCGTAGAATCCGCCCCGCTCCCCCTTGGCGCGCAGGATGGCACCCGAAGCATTGACGGTGAGTGTGTAAGATTCGTCCTCGGGATCGCTCCCCACGTCGACAAAGATTCCGCGTTCGGACTTGGCGGTGCCGTTCTCCGCTTTCAACTGCCAGTCGCCGGCCAGGCGGGTCGCATGGCGCATCAGGCGCTCATGGCCGCCGCTGACGATGAAGCGGTCGCCGGATTTGACCTGATATTTTTCGCCGTTTTCGCGATATCTGGCAGGCATCGGCAGCAATGGAAACGGCGGCGCGGAATCCGTGGCGGAACGGGTAATTTTGCCGACGACCGGGGTAGCGGCCGCAAGCTGCCGGGGCGGCTGCGGAACGGGATTGGCAAAAGTCACCCGGACAACCTGCCGCCAGGGCTTCTCCATCGATACCGGCGAGTCCGTACAGAGAAAAAGAAACGAGCTGCCGTACGCCGAAAAACTGCGGGCGCGGCGGTCGTCCAGCGAGAGCGGTGCGCCCTCGAGCACTTCCACCGTCAACACCCCGGCATTGCCGCTGAACACCGCCTGCGTGAAATCCGGCAGAAGCGAGGTCGAGGCATCACCGGGTTCGCCTGCCGGAATAATTCCGTTTTGGACCTTGCCGTCCGGAGTGGTGATCCGATAGTCGGCCCCGGCGAGAATGCGGGGGTTCAGGATCAGCGCGCAATGTTCGACGACTGCCGGTTTGGGCTGCCGCAGGGAAATTTCAGCGGTGATCACGGCCTGGTTCCCGGTGTAGTTTATCGAATATTCATCCAGCGCCGCCACCGCTTCCGATACTGCCGGAATACTCTGGGTAAATGCCCCCTCCCCTTTCGTGAATTTGACAGGACTGCGCCCGGGGTACGGAATACTGCGGAAATACGCCTCTTTCCACCCCGGCGCCACACAACTGATCCGGCTGCCGTACGAAAGCGGCATACCGTCGAGGAAAAGCCGGAAACCATGATTGCCGTTGGCCGCCATCTGCGCCGTCAGCGCCGGTTCCGCGGCAGCAGCGGACAACACCGCCGCCATAGCCAACAGCATACCGGAGGACTTGATTGTAAGCATTGGTACTCTCCTTTCTCTCAGCCGAGCAGTTTTCTGAAATCGCGAATCACATGATACGTGATGCGGTTGGAGTCATGAAACGAATGGGCCCCGCGATATGCGGTGCGGCAGAGAAAAATGATATCGTCACCGTCAAACCGCCAGTCGACATACTGAAATCCGGTCAGCCGCATCGACACATCCTCCGGCAGGCCGGACTCGTCCTGCAAAATGGTTTTGACCTTTTTCCAATGCCGTAAATCGTCCGAAACCGCCAGGGCGAGTTTGTTGCGCGCCGCCAGTACCGGATGGAACCCCTGCCCGGTGAATTCATTGGTCAATGTCAGGTACAGCCCGGTTTGCTCATCGCGGCGGACTTCAAATTTGGAGTGGCCGCCGATCATATCGATGAATCCGGTGTCGTAGTTGAAGGAAAGGTTCCGAAAATCGTCCGAGAGCTCAAAAAGCGCCGCTTTGTTCGGCCGGTTCAAATGGACGCGGGCGATATCCACGAGACGCCCGTCCGGGCCCTCCACCACGCATCCTTCCAGCCAGCCGTTTTTCTCCACCCGCAATTCGGAGGGAACCTTTTCCGATTCGAAATGCACCTTGTTGCTCGCCAGCCAGTTACCGGCCTCGAGCAGGTCAGCGTCGACGGGGGCACTGATGACAAATTCCTCAAAGCATTCGGGGTTCCAGCGCGCCGTCGGCAGCATGTCCTCGATCCCCAGGCAAACCCTGCCGCGAATGATGGACACCGGGCCGACGACCTGATAGTTCGGCCATTCCCACTTGGGGCCGGCCCGGAAAAGCAGCCCGCTGTGCTCATCCGTGGGATTGGTCCAGGTGAAGCCGCCATCGTCGCTGCGGCGGATGACCACATGCCCGTATTCCCAGGCGTTGCCGATATGATACAACCGCCCGCCGCACAGAAACAGATTGCCCCAGAAGGCGCCGTCGAGAAACGTGATTTGCTGCCAGGACGCCCCATCGTCCTCGGAACGGTAAACTGCGGTCAGGCCGTTTTCACCGTCGAGATTTTTCGCGTATTTACCGAAAAAGTCGTGGGTCGCCACCAGGCTGCCGTCCTCCAGACGGATCACCGAAGGACTGCCCAGGTAAATTTGTGCCCGCTCGTCCTGAAATTTCACTTCCGATTTCCACATGCTCATATGATTGATTTATCCTTGATTGGTGTTTATTGTTTCAGGCGTTCGCGCAAGGCCGAAGCCAGCAGCCCGGTATCCTCGCCGACCGCACGCCACTGCATGGGCCGGTTTGCCCAGAAGGGACCGGCGCAGAAACCGCCGCAGAGAATGCCGGCGGCACGGGCTTTTTCCCGGATGGCGTCGATGGCGGCGGCAATCTGCGGATCGGCGAACTGCCCCGGCTTGCCATAGGAAGCGGAGAGGTCGCACGGGCCGATGCATAAACTGCCGATGCCCGGCACCTTCAGGATTTCATCCAGATTCTCCACGGCCTCGCGATGCTCGATCTGCAGGATCACCAGCGGCTCGAACTTGGAACATTCCAGATACTCCGTTATCGATACGCGCCCGTAGCAATTGTTGCTCCGCAGCGCCATGCCGCGCTCGCCGCCATCGTTGGGGTAACGGCACAGGCGAACCGCCCGGCGCGCGGCCTCGGCGGTATTGACCATCGGCAGGATCACGCCGGCCGGGGCCAGATCCAGCACCGGCTTGAGCAAATGCGGCAGACAGTCCCCCACCCGGATAAACGGCGCGCAATCCGTGCCGCGCAGCACGGCCACATGACGCGCCGCCTCCACGATCCCGAGCGGCGAATGCTCCAGGTCGATCCAGACGAAGTCGCACCCGCAGTCCGCGGCGAGCTCGCTGACCGCCGTATCATGCGAGGTGATCACCATTCCTTTGGCGCACCGACCCGAGGCGATCACGGCCTGGAATTTTTCAAGACTGTTGCGTTTCATGTTCCCCCTCGTGTTTATGGCTTGATCGCGGCATTGTAGTTCAGCGGAATATAGGCCTGGACCTTAACGGCGGATTTGACCACCGAAGAGCCGCCGCCGTCCATCACGTAAAGTTCCGCCAGTTTCCCCCGGTCAGCCGATTCCACATGCCCGTCCGCCATGGCGAAATTGCCCCATCCCGAGTGCGGTGTATGGCACCGCCCCAGCGTAGCATCGCCCGCCCCGATGGCCGCAGCGCGGAAGCTGTAGATCTTGAAATTGGCAAACCCCTCCGGGCTCTTGCTGTCGCAGAAGATAATCAGCTGGCTCGGTGAAATGGGTACGCCGTCCGCATCCACCCGGCAGCTCTGGCTTTTCAGCGAAAATCCGGGAATGCCGTCAACGGCGGAATAATTGTTGTAAATCGCACCATAACAATCAAATTTGTTGACCGCGCCGAACTCCTTGGCACGCTGCATCGCGGGGCAGTAAAAGAGCGACGGCAGTTCGTAGCTCTTCCGGGCCGCCGTATAACCTTCGTCGGGCAGGATATGGACCCAATACTTGCCTGAGGCTGGATTGGGAAAGAAATCGTCATAATCGTTCCGGTAGTTGGCTATGGCGAGGTTCAACTGCTTCTGATTGCTCATGCAGCTGGCCGTTCTGGCGCGGTCCCGGGCTTTGTTCAGCGCCGGCAGCAGCATGGCGGCCAGAATGGCGATAATCGCGATCACCACGAGAAGTTCAATAAGCGTAAATACTTGACCATAAGAGATTTTCACCATCTCACCCAGATTTTTTTCTCTGCTCCATTTCATAGTTTTTTTTCCTTCTGTTTTGCCGGTTAACCATTCAAATACCTGTCGCCATTTCATAGGATAAAATATCGGCGTCGATGTGAACCAATGCCGCCGCCCGGCGCAATTCATCCAGGGATGCTTTCGGCAGGAGTACTCCGTCCTCCAGCGCGCCGCGTTCGCGTTCGAACTCGATTTCCCCCGGATAATAGACCCGTTCCACGCCCGGCGCCGTCCGGGTGGAGGTCAGCCGCCCGATCAACAGGTCGACCCGGCCCCGGAAGTAATCGAGTCCGCCGAAAAATTCCGGGTTCACCGCGATGAAGCAATGCCCCGTCCCGGAGTCCGCTCCCGGCACCATGTTCCACGAATGCACATCCTCGGTAATCGCCGCCCCTGCCAGAATTCCGCTCAGGAGCTCGACCATCACCGCAAACCCATACCCTTTGTGGGCGGCAAACGGCATCATCACCGCGTCGCGGTAAATCTCCGCCGGGTCATCCGTGGGCAGTCCGTCGCGGTCCATGATCCAGTCCTTCGGTATCTTTTCGCCATTGGCGGCGGCGATGATCAATTTGCCGCTGGCGGCCATGCTCATGCAGATGTCAAAAAGAACTCCGCGATACGCCTTGCCGGGGGCCGCGTAGGCGAAAGGATTGTTGCCGATGGCGGCCCGGCTCCCCCCTGTCGGAGCAATCAGCGGACAGGTGTTGCTCATGGAAAAACCAATCAGCCCCGCCTCCGCGCAGCTCATGGCGTAATAACCGGCGGCTCCATAATGGTCGCTGTGGTTCACCGTACCAATGACCACAGGAACCTGCTTCGCCTTGTGAATCACCCTGCGGACGGTTTTCTCCGCGGCGGGAATGCCCAGCCCCCCGGCGGCGGAAACCCGGAGTGCCGTCGGGGTTTCGCTCAGAACGACCGGCTCGGCCGCCGCTTTGATCCCGCCGGACTGCAGGCATTCGATGTAACGAGCACAACGGATTACTCCATGCGAATGAATCCCGCGCATGTCGGTAGTGACCAGGACGTCACCGAGGATGGCGGCATCGGCGGCGGGAACCTTGGCCGCCGTGAAAATATCACGGCAGGCCTGTTTCAGCACCGTCACCGGAATCCGCCGGTCAATTGCTTTGATCATATCATCTCCTTTTCATCGTTTCCGCCAATCCCTGGCGGTCAGGTTCAGCTCAATATTCTGCCGGGTAATCGCCTCGCCGCAGAGGCGGAGCTCCTGCATGATTTTCTCCTCGGCTCCGCCTTTCAACCGGAAACGCGGCACGGTGAACCCGACACAGCCGCAGATCAACCCGGCTTCATCGAAAAACGGCACGGAAAACGCCGTGAAATATTCCTTGGTATTGACCATGATCGCCATCCGGTTCTCCCGGATCGGTTTCAGAAGCTCCAGAACCGTTTCGAAATCCTTCGCACCGTCCCACAAATGCCCCGGGTACCCCACCTTGCCGATCAAACCGCGCAATTCATCCTCATCCAGATGCGCCAGCAGAATGCGCCCGGTGGTACTGCGCCAGATCGACAGATTTTTGTAGATGGAGAGATTCACCATCAAGGCGCATTCATACCGGGCCTGGGCGATGATATCGATTTTCGTCTCCACCAGCGTGGCGATTACCGCCGATTCGCGGGTCTTGCCGGCGAGCCCGGTACAGAACTCCATGCTGAGCTGTTCGATCAATACTTTGTTCGGCGACGGCGCACCGAGCGCCATGAAGTTCTTGCTCAACCGGTAGTTTCCGTGCCCGTCGTTTTCCACATAACCGAGGGCGGTGAGCGTCTTGAAAATATTGCAGAGGGTCGCTTTGTTGATATTGGTACGCCGCGCGATGTACACCAACGGCAAATCGCAGTCGGAGCGCAGCACTTCCAGCGCTTTGAACAACTTTTCGAGAACTTTGATCATCTTGTTTTTCTCCGTATCGGATGTTCCATGCTAATATTATAACGGCGACTTTTCAGATTGGCAATCAGGTCAAGCCGGCAAAAAAGCCAATTTATCAAATTTCTAACATGTTGTTTTACCATATGAAACGGGCTGTTTTTGAACCGAAACCGATACCGCCGTTTTACAATATGAAACAATAATCCCTTTTTCGGCGATTTCCATAATGGCCCTCACAATAAATTGTTGCAAGGCGCCGTTTCGGCCAATATAATTATATCAGACCAACAAACAACCCCACGGATAACGCTTATGGAAATCAATAACCTCGAAAAATTCAAAAATACCATGATGACGGGCAAAACCGCCATCGGCATGGTCGTAACCCTGTCCGATCCGTCGGTCAGCGAACTGGCCGGCGACGCCGGTTTCGATTTTACCTGGATCGACGCCGAACACGCGCCGCATACCCTCCAGACGATCATGACCCACCTGATGGCTCAGCGCGGCACCGGCTGCGCCCCGCTGGTCCGGGTCCCCTGGAACGAACCCGGCATCCTCAAACCGATTCTCGACCTCGCCCCCGCCGGCGTCATCATCCCGATGGTCAACAGCGCGGAAGAGGCCGCCGCCGCCGTGGCCGCCTGCAAATACCCGCCCGCCGGGATCCGGGGGTGCGGCGTCCGGCGCGGCGTCCGTTACGGGGCCACGCCGTTTACCGAATATTTGCGGCAATCGGCGGCGGAACCGCTGGTCATCGTCCAGATCGAACACATCGACGCAGTGAAAAATCTCGACGCCATCCTGCGCGTGCCGGGGATCGACAGCATCTGCGTCGGCCCCTGCGATCTCTCCGGTTCCATGGGCATCCTGAACCAGCTCGACGATCCCGAGTTGAACCGGGTCATCGACGAGATCTGCCGAAAAACCCGTGAAGCCGGAATTCTGCTCGGCACCGCCGGCGGCCCCTTTGCCACCTGGAAAAAGCGCGGGGTAAACTGGATTGCCCTGACCAGCGACTGCGGCGCGATTTTCGCCCAGGCACAACGGATTCTGGAGGAGGCCAAATGAAAGTCGCCATGATCAGCGCCGATGAAGCAGAGATTCCGGCGCGGGCCGCGGCCGCCGTCCGGGCATACGGGATGGAGTTGATTTGCCGGAAATGCCGAACCGAAGACGATTTGCGGCAGTTCGCCGCCGATGCCGACGTCCTGTGGCTCTTCGGAGCCAACCCGGCCCTGACCGCGGCGGTTCTGGAGCAATTGCCGAACTGCCGCGCCCTGCTCCGCAACGGCAGCGGCGTCGACGCCCTGCCCCTGGCCAAAGCCGCGGAACTCGGCATTCTCATCTGCAGCACCCCCGAATCCATCGCCGAATCGGTGGCGGAACACACGGTGGCGCTGCTTTTCGCCCTGGCCCGCCGGATTCCCTTTGCCGACCGCGAAGTACGGCAGGGATTCTGGGATTCGTCGCCCACCCATACCCGCTGGCACTTGAGCGGGCGCACGCTCGGCCTGATCGGTTACGGCCATATCGCCCGCATGGTGGAAAACATGGTTTCCGGCTTCCGGATGCGTGTGATCCACTACGATCCCGCCAGCCCGAATTCAATCCCACTCGTGGAATTGCTGCCGCAGGCCGATTTCATCTCGCTGCATTGCCCGCTGACGCCCGCCACCCGTCACCTGATCGGCGCGGAGGAATTCCGGCAGATGAAGCCCGGCGCACTGGTGGTCAACACTGCCCGCGGAGCCATTATCGATGAAACCGCCTTAGTCGCGGCGCTTCGTTCCGGCCATCTCGGCGGTGCGGCGCTGGATGTGACCACCGAGGAACCGCTTCCGGGAACTCATCCGCTGCGGCAATTGGAAAATGTCATCATCACCCCGCATATGGCCGCTTTTTCGGCGGATTTCGAACGCAACTTCTGGAGTTTCCCGGTGGAGAAACTGCGCGAGCTGCAAGCCATGCCTATTTCCGCCCGGCAGTCGCGATAATATCCGCCCCGGTTCCAAGAATATCGGCAATCACCACCTCATGCATCTTCACGGGGGCGCGGAGCCGTACTTTGCGAAGTTCCCCCATGCATGCCAGAAGCTGTTTTCTCGGAAGCGGTTTCGACGAGCGAACGGCCAGGAGCGGTTCCGCCGCTCCCTCGACTCGCACGGTCCCGGTCAGGATCCGCACCGGACAGACAAATTCGCTTTCCGCATACGCCTTCCCACGCAAACAGGTGGCCCCCTCGACCGACACGATATTCCCGGCTTCGCCGCAAACAGTAACCAGGCAGCCCGCGGGGCAGACCGTACAGGTAATTTCTTCTTTCCGCATCGCTCAATTCTCCTTGATAATTTCAATGATAAGTTCACCGGCGGCAAGTGAATCCGCTTTCAGCACAAGACTTTCCATCTCGCCGGGATTGACTCTCGATACTTTCCGCACGGCAAGAATATTTGTTCCCTGCCGGGCCTGAATCTTCACCTTCGCGGCCGGTTCCGTCACGCGGAAATACAATGTGATATCGGCGTTTTCGCCGGTGGGCGTAATCCGCTGCGGCATCACATAGCGGATGCCGGGGCCGGCGGAACAGCAGATTTCATTTCCGCGCTCCGGGAGTTTCCCCTGAGCATAACGCGCGGCGCTTGCGCCCGCCGCTTCGCTCTCGCGCGATACATTGTCCGCCAGATCGTTGACGTGCAGGACGTTGCCGCAGGCGAAAATCCCGGGGGACGACGTCTGCATATACTGGTTCACGATCGCTCCGCCGGTGACGGGATCCATCGCAACCCCGGCGGCCCGGGTCAGCTCATTTTCAGGAATCAACCCGACCGACAACAGCAACGTGTCGCACTCGATGATTCGTTCGGTTCCAGCCACCGGCTCGCGCCTGGCGTCGACCCCGGCAATCTTTACCGCCTCGATTCGCTCGTGTCCGATAATTTCCACCACCGTATGCGATAGCAGCAGCGGAATCCCGAAATCGTCCAAGCACTGGACACGGTTGCGCGTCAAACCCGCCAGATACGGCATGATTTCGACCACCGCCTCCACTTTTACTCCCTGCAGCGTCATGCGCCGCGCCATGATCATACCGATGTCGCCCGAGCCGAGAATCACGGCCTTTTTTCCCGCCATCAGGTTTTGGCGGTTGATCAGATGCTGCGCCGAACCGGCGGTATAAACCCCGGCGGGGCGGGCTCCCGGAATCCGGATGTTGCCCCGGGTCCGCTCACGGCACCCCATCGCCAGGACGACCGCCCGTGCGTTGACCTCAACCATGCCGTTGACATTTGAACACAGAAGCCGCCCGGTACCGTCGCACTCGAGAACGGTGGTATCGAGCAGGAATTCAACCCCGTTCCGTTCCGCCTTTTCAAGAAAACGCGCCGCATATTCCGGGCCGGTCAATTCTTCCTTGAAATAAGAAAGCCCGAATCCGGGATGAATGCACTGCTGAAGAATACCGCCGGGAAAACGGTCCCGCTCAATGATCAAAACGTTCCGCGCCCCCTGTTCCGCAGCCGCCGCTGCTGCGGCAAGCCCGCCCGGGCCGCCGCCGATCACCGCTACATCACAATTGATTTTTTTCATTTAATCTCTACCTCACAGGACTTTTCCGGTAACCATATAAGAGCCGTGCTGATTTTTCGTAATATCTTCTGCTTCTACGTCAAGTTCACGGGCAAGGATTTCCACGATCTTCGGACCACAGAAACCGCCCTGGCACCGCCCCATTCCGGCGCGCAGACGGCGCTTGACCGCATCCACGGAGCGCGCCGGTATCGCGCCGTGAATCGCCTGTACGATTTCCGCTTCCGTAACCGTTTCGCACCGGCAAATGATCCGCCCGTAAAGCGGGTTGGCGCAAAGAGCTTCATCGCGTTCGCCCGCGGACATCTCGCGAAAAAGCCGGATCCCCCTGCGAACCGGATCGAACTTCGGGTTGGGTTCGGCCGCCATGCCGATCTCCATGAGTTTGCGTACCGCGTATTTCCCGAGGGCCGCCGAGGCCGTAAGCCCGGTCGAGCGTACCCCGGAAATATTCACATAATTGCGGA
Source organism: Victivallis vadensis (assembly GCA_040391785.1). GTDB lineage: Bacteria > Verrucomicrobiota > Lentisphaeria > Victivallales > Victivallaceae > UBA5239. Next base: position 15,965 of record JBEBXH010000009.1, on the reverse strand, counting down.
CATCGTCATAAACGTCGACGCTGAGCCCCTCCGGTACCTTGTTGGGACGCAGTCCGGAGTACTGGGTGATAGCGTCGCCGGGGCGAATGCCGGGAATGAGTTTCTTCACATCGTCAATGATGCCGGCCAGCCCTTCCGCCGTCGTGCCGTGGTCGGTTTTATCCTGAAGATCTTCGGCCGTCGGGCCGATGAGCATATTGCCATGGATGGTCGGGCACATCAGTTTGCCCTTGGTGATTTTGGTCGGAATCGGCAGCACGATATGATTGACCCGGCATGACGTATTGCGGTCAAGGATGAAAAACTGGCCCTTGCGGGGATTCACTTTATAATCCATTTTGCCGACCATATCCGCGATTTCGTCGCAGTGGAGCCCGGCCGCATTTACCACGTACTTCGCGGTGATTTTGCCCGCGGTGGTCTGGACTTCCACGATGGCGCCATCTGCCACCGCCATGCCGGTGATGGTAGTGCCCAGAAGAAAATTCGCGCCGTTCCGGCACGCGCTCTCCGCATATCCGGTCACCAGCAGAAAAGGATCGATGATGCTTTCGCGCGGAATATAAAGCCCGCCCTTCACCTCCGGATTCAGCGTGGGCTCCATGGCCAGAAGCTCCCTGCCCTGAAGGTATTCGACATCGTAAACGCGGTTCTGAAACGATTTCCCGAGAATCCCCGGAAGTTTCTCAAACTGTTCGTCATTAATTGCCGGCAAAATTGCCCCGATGCGCGCAAACGGCACATCCAATTCCCGCGCCAGCTTGTCGTACATCGGGTTTGCCGCCACGACCAGCTCGGATTCCAGTGTGCCGGGCGTGGCGTCGTATCCGGTATGAATGATCGCGCTGTTGGACTTCGAGGCATCGCCGCCTACGTCCTCATTTTTGTCCACCACCATGACCCGGATCGCGTATCTCGTCAATTCACGGGCAATCGAGCAGCCGACCGCCCCCGCCCCGATAATCAGAACATCTGTTTCCATATGCTTCCTTTTCTGTAATTACGACCATACAGTCTTCTATACATTATATTAGAAACAAGGCGGAATTCAATCTTAAAATCGAAGAAAAAAAGTGTCGACTCTACCCGACAGCAGTCTTGATTTTGTATCATTACGAGATAGATTATCATTATTAAAACGCAGGAGATTCAGATGGATATCCTTAATCAACTGGAAAGACTCGGATTCAACCGGCGCCAGGCCACCGTTTACCTCGCCTTGCTTCAGCTCGGCCCGTCAGGCGCCATCGCCATCGCGAAATATACCCGGCTCCAGCATCCGACGGTCTACGATGCCCTGGGAACGCTGAAGGCGCGCGGACTGGTAACGGAATCCACCTCGAAGCGGCATAAGGTTTTTTGCGCCGAATCACCGGAAATCCTCGCGAACGAGGAACGTATGCGCTCCAGCATTCTGGCCGACGCTCTGCCGGGATTGTTCGAGCTCTACCACAGCAGTCCCAGCCGCCCCCGCGTGCACTTTTACAACTGGCAGGAAGGCATCCGGGTAATTTACGACGCGCTGCTGAAAGTCAAAAGCAAGGAATATTTCTATTTCGGCTCGATGACGGAATTTTTCCGCCAGCATTCGATGGAAGCGGAATTCGACTTTGTCCATGAACGGATCAAGCACGGAATCCGCTCATATGCCATCCGCGAAGCCGCCACGGAAACACCGCACGAATGGATGAAACCCGGCGAGAACAATTTACGTGAAGTCCGGTATTTTTCCAAAAGTATCTGCCCGAACCTGGCCGCGGTCTATATTTACGATCAATCCATCGCAATCGCTTCCAGCGCCAAGGAGAATTACTGCGCCATCATCGAAAGCCCCGCGTTCCACGATTTCATGAAAAACATCTGGGACGCCGTCTGGCAAATCTCGCAAGAAGAACCTTCAAACCAATCTGTTTAAATTGCGGTAGGCGTTGTAGCCTCCGTAGACGACTTTCACGTTTTTGTGGCCTTTCATAGCCAACTTGTAGCCGTTCAGACTGGAGATTATGCCGGTGGAACAAAGCATGATGATCTCTTTATCAGTCGGCACTTTGCGGCTCCAGTTTTCAAAGCCCAGCGCGTTCACTTCGTGAGCTTCCGGCAGGGATGCAGCCAGCATGCGTTCGTAGGGCCAGCGAATATCGATGACGTAGGCCGAGCGGCGGCGTTCGAGGGTCAGGTGTTCCGGCATCAGGTATTCGAAGCCGGTCACGGGATTGCGGAGTAATTTCTCCAAAGCTTTCAGCGTATAGCGAAGGTCTTTCCGGTTGTTGGCGGGCCCGGCACTGACGCGGATGGTCGAGAGCGCGTACTCCTCCGTGTATCCCATTCCCAACAGAACATGCGAGGGAACAATCCGGTCCGCCGTACACGCCGAGCCGATCGAAACTTCGATCTCGTAACAGTCCAACCCCGCCAGCAAGTTCAGGTTGCTGATTCCCGGAAAGGTCAGGCTCAGTGTGCCGGGCAATTGCACCTCCGCCGGAGCTTCGTTGACGACGAGCTCCGGAAAGATTTTCCACAAGCCATCGAGAAACTCCTTCCGCCATGCGGTCAGGTGGCTGAAGTCGTCGCTCATGGAGCGCTTTTTCAGCTCCGCAGCAACGCCGAACCCGGCAATCGCGAATACGTTTTCCGTGCCGGCGCGAAAGGCGTGTTCCTGGTCGCCGCCGTAGATCAGCGGCTCAAGCAGGGTACGATCGCGCAAGTACATGGCCCCGATCCCCTTCGGGCCATTGATCTTGTGCGCGGAACAACTCAGAAAATCGCAGTTTAATTCGTCGACATCCGTTGAAATCTTACCGAAAGACTGCACCGCGTCGGTATGAAACAGAACTCCTTTCAAGTGGCACAGCGCGCCGATTTCGGCAATGGGATTGACGGCTCCGGTCTCGTTGTTGGCATGCATCACGGAAACCAGTTTTGTATCCGGTGTCAGGGCAGCGGCGATATCCTCCACGCGAACCCGACCGCCCTTGCCCGCCGGAATGGTGACGACCCTGACGCCGCGCTTGCGTAGTTGTTCGCTGCTGCCGATGATCGACTCGTGCTCGATGGCGGTAGTAACCAGCGTCCCGGAATTACCGAATACTCCTTTGAGAATGGTATTATTGGCCTCGGTCCCGCCGGAGGTGAAAATGATGTTGTCCGGGTCGCAATTCAACAGCCCGGCAATCGAACGGCGGGCGGCTTCGACTTCACCGCGGGCGGCACGGCCGACCGTGTGCAGACTGGAGGGATTGCCGCCCGTCTTGCGCATGACTTCCCGCATTTTCCGCTGAACTTCCCGTGCCGGAAACGTCGTGGCATTGTGATCCAGATATACCTTGCGAATAAACATTTTCCGGAACCTCCTCAGTAGATACCCGGTATAAAGCGCCATTTGACCCGCTTCGCATAGACCTGATAGTCGACGTTCTGCAGCAGGAAGTTCTCCTCCAGCCGGGCGCGAATAATATACAGCGACAGCGACACCATTACCAGCAGCAGATTCACCGGCGAAAAATATCCGATCAGAAAGCCGACCCGCAGTAGCATATCGCTGTCGTACATCGGATGCCGGACAAGGCTGTAAACGCCGCCGGTTTTGATTTTGCGGCGGGCGATCAGAATCCCAAAACTGCGGTTCAAACTCAACAGGCTGACGATTCCCAGCAGATTCGCCGCCAACACCAGCACCGTCGCCGCAATCAGCACAAATCCCTCCGGCTGCTGCCCTCCGGCTATCATGAAAGCCCCGCTGAAAAACGCGCCCAGTGCCACCAGTTGATGCAGCACATTTTTATCGACCTGACGGTGAAACGTGCGGATCAGCAGAAACAGGCACATAATCAGGTTCTGCAGCCGGAACGACCAGTCAACAATCCGCAGGCGTGACCACTCCGCATTCAGCCAGTCGAAATCCCAATATATCCGGTACCAGTCCAGCCCGTAATGCAAGCTCTCACTGGTCAGCGACTGATGGAACTGATGTACGGTGAAATCGAGGAAGAAGCCGCACAGAAATACATTCAAACCGACTTGCCAGTATTTGCGAATCATCGCCCGACGCCCTCCGCGTTGACGTTGTTCCGGGCACAGCACGGAATCAGCCGTCCATCCGGCAAGGCGTAAGCCTGGCAACAACGCCGTACCCGCGCGAGATCGAAGGTGTCACGGTCCATGAACGCATGAATGTAAACGGATTTGATCTCGCGTTCCATCAGGTTGAACGCCTGGCGCGGATTGAAGCATTTACAGCTGCATTGCGTTTTCGGCTCGGTATAATTTTTCAGTAGCCGTTTCAATGTAGTGAGCACTTCGTCGGCCTCGTCAGACGACTCCGCCCAAAGCTGGTAGACCATATCTTTCAGCTCACTGTGCTCGTCGGCGTTGAGCCCGAAAACGACCTTGTTGGCGGCCTGTTGTAATAACGTCCGGGCATCGATGATTTTGTTCAACGGCACGAAGCGCCCGGAATCAAGTTTGAGGAAATACGCCAGCGAAAAGCACAATGGGTGACTGCATGGCAGCGGCGCGAAATCTTTGGCGGCAACGAACGGCACACCATAGGCGTCGATCTGTTTCAGAGCGGCCGCCACGTCGAACCGGGAAACCTCACCCTGTAGCCCGGAACCGCGCCCGGTGAACGCCATCGGCTGGATCATCATACTGACGATATTGTCGTGAGTGAACAGCAGCTCAAAAGCGCTGTTCAGTTCCGCCGCGTTCCACTCCCCGGCGAGCGTAAATGTGATGGAACAATTCATATCGGACATGGCCAGAACCTTGAACAGACGCCGGTGAAAGACGTTCAGCTCGCACCCGCGCATTTTCCGATTGGCGTCTTCGTTGAATCCGTCGAATTGCAGCGACAAAACCACGTCGCGTTTTTTCAATTCGCGCAATAACATCGGGTTTTCCAGCAGCAGCAAACCATTGGTCGAAATACTGACCTTGACCACACCCTCGCGCGCCAGCGCGGCGTCGACAATCGGCAGGATTCTCGGGTGCAGCAGCGGCTCGCCGCCAGAGATATTGAGCAGGTCAATCTGGTCTTCGGCCTCCAGCAGTTTATCGAGGATATGGTTGAATTCTGCCAGCGTCATATCCGGTGAATTGCCGCCGGACGAATTCAGACAGACCGGGCAAGCCATATTGCAACGCGAAGTGATCTCGACAATCGGCATGCAGAGGTGCTGCTCGTGCCGCGAACAAAAGCCGCAGCCCTCCGGGCACGGCTTACCGGCATCCCCGGCGAACGCGTTCGGAATCAGCGCGGGGGCGACCACCTGGCGGCGTGCGGCATAATCGGCAGCGCTGCTGTAGGCGCGTACTTCCGAAGGGCCGCAGTCCGGGCAAAATTTATCGAACCATACGGCGCCATCCTCGCGCTCTTGCAGTTTCATGGGGATGGTCCGGCCGCATTGCGGGCAGAGGCCGGTCCCGATTTCAATCAGTTTTTTGAGCATATGGCTTCACCGAATTTAGGAATTCACGATATTGACGGAAGCGCGGTTTCTTGTACATGCACTCGGCGAAACCGCGGCAACTGGTCCAGCAATCGGCGCAATGATCCTGCGCCGTTTCCTCACGTAGTTTACGGAGAACGGTCGGCAATTTATCATGAAAGATGTTACCGGCACTCTCGCCCACGGTGTCGATACAGCGCGAAATGTCGCCGTTGCTGTCGATGTTGAAAAAGAGCCTGCCGCCCTGACATTCACCGATGCCTCCCTCGCTGATCGCCCGGTCAAAACGCTCGATATAACTGGTCATGGTGATGAACTCCGGGTAACGCTGTTTGAGGTCGAGCAGAAACTCCGTCACGGAATGCCCCGGCAGGTGCTGTTCCTTGGTTCCCCGGCAACAGGAATACAGATTCACCATATAGGTCACGCCGAGCTCGCGCGCGAGCTTGATCAACGGCTCGATCTGATCGAGATTGTCGTCCATCAGGATCGAAATCATATGCACCCGGTTGCGCGGTTTCGGGCGGTATTTGTTCAGCAGTTCCAACGCCTTGACGGCGCGGTCGAAAGCACCGGGGACGCCGCGCTGGGCGTCGTGTTTCGCCGGGTCCGCGTAATCCAGCGACACCGAAATTTCCTGCAGCCCCGCGTGCTGAATCTCCCTCGCCCGCATTTCATCCACCCAGTAACCGTTGGTGATCAGGATCGGGAAGTGCCCGGTCCGATTCAGGATACCGATGATCTGATCGAGGTCGCGGCGCATCAGGGGCTCGCCGCCGGAAAGCGAAATGATGTTGCAGCCGTAGTGGCGGTGCAGGGTCTTGCCGATGAATTCGATTTGCTCGAGGCTGAGCTCGTTTTTGCCATGCCGGTCGAGGAATTCCGGTTTCCAGAAATCGCACACCTGACAGCGGAAATTGCATTTCCACGTCACCTGCAAGTTGACATTGATCGGGCGCTTCAGCAGAAAATTCTTCATCAGATTCCAGCCGCGCCGGTGATAAAACAGTTCATCCTGCCACATGCTTCCGCAACTCCTTTGCCGGTACGCCGCCCACGGTCACGCCGGGCAATATATCTTTGATTACCAGGCTCATCATTCCCACTGTCGCCCCTTCGCCAACCGTTACACCGGAACGGATTACCGCCCGGGCTCCGATCACCGCATTACGCCCGATCCGGACCCGGCCGACCCGCGATTCCGAGGGCGTGTATTCATGGGTCAGGATCATCGCGCCCATGCCGATCACGCAACCGTCTTCGAGCGTAATCAAGTCGCACGAGAGATAATCCAGCACCACGCCGGGCGCGATCACCACTCCATGTCCGACCTTGACCCCGGCCCGCCGATAAAAGAAGCTTTTGACCACTCCGAAGACCGACAGTTCCGCCAGTTTGCAGCAGAAAAAACGCCACATCATCGTCAGTTGTCCGCCCAATCCGTACAGCAACAGGTAGCAGGCGCAATAATCGCACTCCTCCTGCCGCAGGATAAACGGTTCGGTCGTCCCACGGTTCAGATGCTCTTTCAGACGCTTGCGGTCCTGTTCTTTATTCGACATAAAAGCGTTCATCCTTCTGGCGGTAAAAGAGGTTGTAGGCGCAGGCGGAAATCATTTTTTCCTCCGGAGTCGGCACCTGATCCGGGCAGCCGCAGACCCGCGAGGCATCGAAGTTGTCCTCATCCATATGCGCATGGATATAGATCGAACGAACAAATTTTTCGGCACGTTTCTGCCGCTCAAATTCACTGATCGACTGCTCCGGATACAGCTCGTTCAAAATGCGGCGAAAAAAGCGGCATTCTTCATCGCGTCCCTCGGCATAAAGACGGTCAATCGCCGCACGGAAGATTTGCGACGATTCGCCTACGTGCAGCAGGTAACCGCCATGGCCGAGCCTTGCCAACTCCTCCTCGGATGCAAAGCGCCGAAACGGCATCAATTCGTCGTCCTGTTTCAGCAGCCAGCAGTTGCGGTAACACAGGAAATGCGCATCGGGCCGGGGCTGAAAATCCTCCGTTTTCAGCCGTCCTTTAGAGTAGTTTGCAATGATCGCCGCCGCCTCATCCGCAGGAATCTGCTGCGGTTCGGGCAAATGGCCGCCGCCCTGTCCCGTATAGGTGAGCGTCTGGAAATTTAGGTTCAGGATCAAATCGTTATCCAGCATCATGTCGAGCAATTGCCCGGAAAACTCCTCATTAATGCCGCGCGCCAGTACATTAAGCAATGTCATCCGGCAGCCGACTTCGGTCAAGTTCTCAATCGCCTGGCGCTTGATTTCGCCGATGCCGGACGTGTCGTGGAAAAAACGCAACGTTTCATCGTCGAAGCCGTTGACGGAGAGAACCACGCAGACATCGCGCTCTGCCAATGCAGCGCATAATTTCTTGTCCTGCGCCAAGCGAATGCCGTTTGAATTCATGGTGATTCGCCCGATCTCCGGGCGCTTGCATAAATCGAGCATACGCAGGAGCTCGGGGTGCAGCGTCGGCTCGCCGCCGGTGATGTTGACCAGGTCGACACGACCGCCCGCAGCCTGCAGCATGGTATCGAGCGTCCGCCGCATTTCGTCCTCGCTGATGAAATACAGCTTGTCCGGACGGTTGTAAGTAAAACAGTGATGGCACTGCATATTACAGGCGTTGGTGATCGAGAATACCGGCAACCGACACCGCGAAGCGTGCATTTGACACGGCCCGCAGTCGAACGGGCACCCACGGCGGGATGGCTGCGCGCCGGGCACCGGTGATTCATCCGGCATGCCCTGTCCAAGGCGAAGCAAGTAGTCGTTTTTATTGATGGAAATCAGCGTGTCGCGCCCCGGCCCGCATTGCGGGCAGATTGACTGTTGATAAACACTATCATCACGGAACGAAATCCGGGCCGGAACGATTTGCCGGCAACTCCGGCACATGCCGCGCACCGTGTCGAAATAAGTTTCCTCATGCCTTGCCAGTTTGCCGGAACCCATGTTAATTTCCCCTGCATAAAGAATTGATGATAGCCTTGCGTTCGCCGGGGTCATAATAATCCGTCAAATCCACTTCGCGGTACTCGGCCCAGCCATTGACCGCGCCGGAAAACTGTATTCGATCCTGAACCCGACTGACTTGAATATCCCACACCAAACCTGGGCCGCGTTCTTCCGGCAACTGCAGATTTTCAAAGGCAGTGATATCAGCCCAGTGTTCAAAATCTGAGTCCAGCGCCAGCAGATATCCGACACCCTCCGCCGCCAGCGCGATTGCCAGCGAAGCCGGAGCGGCGGCGTTTTCACCAAGCCTGCTTTTCAGCGAATATTCTTCCTGCGACACCGCGTGGCGAACCGTCAGGCTTTGCCCGCGTTTCCAATTTTCGATCCGGTCCACCAGACGGAATTTCATCTCAGATTCCCCCGTCGATGTTGATACTCTGCGCGTTGATATAGCTCGCTTCGTCACTGAGCAAAAATGCGATAACATTGGCCACTTCCAGCGGTTCACCGGGACGGTGCGCCTGGCAATACTTCAGGTATTCGTTCATTTCCGCCTCCGGCACCATCTTGCCGACGCCGTCGTTGAGCATACCGGGAATGACTTCGTTCACGCGGATGTTGTAGCGCGCCAGCTCGCGGGCCAGCGCGATCGTGAAACCGGAAACTCCGGCCTTGGCCGTGGCATAATGTACCGGCACTTCCAGCAACCGGTGCCCGGCGATGCTGCCGACGTTGACGATGGCGCCCGATTTCTGCCGAATCATTCCGCGCAACACCGCGTGAGTCACCAGAAACATCGTTTTCAAATTGCCGTTGATCACCTTGTCCCAGTCCTCTTCCTCCATCAAGGCAAACGGCAGTATCTGAGTCAGCCCGGCATTGTTGACCAGTCCGTCGAGCGCGCCGAATTCCGCTTCCAGCTTTTTCGCCATGGCGTTGACGGCGGCCTGATTCAGCAAATCGGCTTCCAGCGGCAGGGCACCGGTTTCGGCCGCCAATGCCCTGGCCTTGTCCTCACTGCTGCGCCAAGTAAAGGCCACGCGGTGATTCAACGCGGTCAGTTTGCGGACAATCGAGCTGCCCAATGCTCCGGTTCCGCCAGTAACGAGTATATTCATTTCACGCTCCTTTCTTCATCATGCGTTCCACCAGACTCACAAAGGTTTCCACCCGGAAAACCCGCGGCAAGTACTTGGTCTCCAAACCCTCGACAAATTCCTCCGCCGGAACTTCCGGCATGGCGGCCCGCAGCTTCTCCAACGCTTCCGGCGTATAAACGCCCTCCACCTCATAAGGAATATCGCCCAGTTCGGCCTGCGCCTCACGCTCGATGTCGCGCGGATTGATTTTCAACTTAAAGCGTTGTTCCAATTGAAAAATCAAATCCAGCAAGTCCAGCGAGTCCGCGCCGAGATCGCCTACCACTTTATCGGTGATTTTAATTCCGGCAGCGTCAATTTCCAGCACTTCCGCCAGCGACGCCGCCACTTCCTTGAATATTTCATCGCGATTCATTCGGATACCCCATTGCAATCACTCCGTATAAAATCCAACGGCCATTCAGCCCCAGTTCCTGTTTCAAAACATCTTCAGCAGCCAGCGGTCCGGTCATCATGCAGTTGCCAAGGCCTCGATTTTCCGCCGCCAGGATCAACTGCTGTGCCGCCATCAATACCGACGCGCCATTGCCGTGAATCCGCTCCGCGAGCTGTTCACCCACCGCCGCTTTCAGAAACTCCGGCGGTCGCCGCCCCGCCAGAAATACCACCAGCGGAGCATTGCCGAAATGATAGAAATTGTGCGCGTAATCACCGAATTCATCCCGTACGGCTTCGCTTGTTTCCGCCAGCAGCAGCCCCCAGCTTTTCCGTACAGCCTCCGCCATCCGTTGCAAAACTTCACGGTCTGCGACTGGGATCAGTTTGCGGTCATTCTGACGGTCGCTGGCCATGGGCGCTTTCAACGCTTGAGTACATAGCTCCTGAACCAGATCGTCCGCGATCCGCTGGTCCACAAACGACCGGATGCTACGGCGTTTGTTAATGAGTTCGGTAAATTCCATTATCCAAGTCCCATGCCGCCATCCACGGCGATTACCTGTCCGTTGATATAAGCCGCTTCTTTGCCGGTCAAAAATGCCACAGCCGACGCAATTTCATCCGGCTGGCCGAAGCGCCGGGCGGCAATCCGCTCAAGCAGCGCCTCGCCATATTCGCGGCGGATGGACGCGGTCATTTCGCTCTCGATCACGCCGGGCGCAATGGCATTCACCGTAATGCCGCGCCGCCCCAGCTCCAGCGCCAACACACGGACCATCGCCTCCAGCCCGGCCTTGGCCGAGGCATAAGCGATCTCGCCGCGCCCGCCGAAACGCGCCGCCACACTGGATAAATGCACGATCCGGCCATAGCGCCCCAGCAGCATATATTTTCCTGCGGCACGGCTGTAGACAAATGCAGTCATCAGATTCGCGTCAAGCATCTTGCGCCAGTCATCCAACTCGGTCATCAACGCCGGAGATTCACTGACCGCACCGGCGCAATTCACCAGTACATCGAGGCGATTTTCCTGCTGGTAAATCTCCTCGAATATCGCCTCAGCATCTTCCGGATTCCGGCATTGTTTTGTATATTCGCAGGGCAACGCCCGCGAATGCGAAATTCGCCAGACCCTGAATCCATCCTTTTCAAGCCTGTCCGCAACGGTGCTCCCGATACAGCCGGAAGCCCCCGTTACCACGGCAATCTGTTGTTCCATCATCCTTCATATCTCCTGATAATCAGCGAACCATTCTGCCCGCCGAATCCGAAACTATTGGTCAAAATCGTCCTGCCATGCCATTCCCGCGCCTCCTTGCCGGTGACATGGTTCAACTCGCAGCCACGCCCGACCTTTTCCAGCCCGACGTTGCATGGCGCACAGTGTTCCAGCAATGAATAAATACAGCTGATCAGCTCCATGGCTCCCGCTGCGGCAATCAGATGGCCGGTCATACTTTTGACGGCCACCGCGGGCAAATTCTTAGCGTGATCGCCGAAAACTTTGTGAATCGCGGTACTTTCCACCGGATCATTCAGCGAAGTACCGGTACCATGAGTATTGATCAGGTCGATCTCTTCCGGCCGCAGACCGGCGTCCTTGAGCGCCAGGCTCATCGCCTGGACGGCGCCATCACCGGATTCATCCGGCGCGCTCAGATTACAGGCATCCAGCGTGGAGCCGTAACCGACAATCTCGCCGTAAATCGTTTTGCCGGATTTCAACGCATCGTCGAATGCCTCCAGATAAACCATCCCGGCTCCCTCGCCAAGCACCAGCCCCGACCGCGAAGCATCAAAGGGGTGGCAGCCGCTCGCCGACAGCGCCCCGAGCTTCTGGAAACCACCCACGCCAAGCGTATTCAACATCGAGTCGAAGCCCCCGGCCAACGCCCGACGGCATTCGCCGCGCCGGATCATGCCAAACGCGTGCCCGACCGTCTGCACACCCACCGCACAGGCCGAAACATTGTTCAGAAAGCGCTTCGGCGCGCCGTAACGCTGAAGCAGCAACCGCCCGGCAGTATCAAGCGGATACCGGATATCGGCGTTCAATTGCAGCAGTTCATCGATGGTGATCCGGCACTCGCGCCCGGCCAACGCCTGAACGTTATATACCTCCAAACTACTGCCGATATCCAGCAGCATTTCCGCATCGAAACCGCGTTCGCCCGCCATGGTCAGCGCCTCGTTTACCGCCGCCAGCGCAAACCCGACTTTGCGGTCGCCCGGATATTGAAATTCCTCCGGTAGATCGTCGACCTCACCGGCGATTCCTACCTCCAGATTGTCCGCTGGAAAACACTGGATCGGGCCGATTCCACAGCGCCCTTCGTTCAACCCAGCAAAGAATGCATCCTTGCCGGTGCCGATGGGACTGACCACCCCAAAACCGGTGATTACTACGCGGTGCTGCATGATTGCACCTCCATCGTCAAAGTCTGTCCAAATGCGGAAATCCGACCGGGCAAGTCAGTGCCCCGCGCCATCAATGCCAATTGCAGCAACGGTGCCGCCGCAATCGTCCGCCCGAATTGAGCGGCCAGCGGATCGCCAAAACCATCGCCGGTATACGATACGTCGCAGTTTTTAAGCAGTGCCTGCCCCGGCCTCGCCGTAAGAAACAAAGCCACCCCGGCAGAGTTGACCATTTCGCCCGGAGCCAGTAATTTGTTCTCCCGCAAATAGGTCAAGTTCGCTGGATGCGACGGAAAATCTCCAGCCAACAGTAAAGCCCCCTCCGCCTCGCCGTAACGAATCGCTCGGTACGCCTCGAAAACAGCGTTCATCCCCTGATCCTCGAATGGATTGAACAGCAGATTCGGCCCCTTGATTTTGTGCATGATACTGACGATGCAGCCCGGCATATTTGCCAATACTTTGAAGCTCATCAACGGATTAATCACTGCCAGTCCATCCCGATTGAAACGCGACAAATCCAGCTTGCCGTTTTCATCCGCGGCAGCATGCAGCGCCGCCATGCTCTCTTCGATGTTCCCGGCGGCCAGCCCTGTCGCGGCATACAACCCAATCCGTTCCGGGTCGTAACCGGAAATATCAACTTGAGCCAGTGCTTCATTCGCGGCCAATGCCATCAGCAGCGCCCCAGAAGACATATATTTAACCATCCGCCGGGCGTTCAAACGCTGTGCGGCTTCATCTAAATCAGGCGCAATATCCACCGTGACCGGCCCGGCAAAACCCAGATGTTCGGTCGTATTCCAACCCACGCCGGAAACGATACCGATTCCTGAGATATAAACCGGATACTCGGCCATCACTGTACTCCCTTCAGCCACAGCGCCAACGTCTCGGCGCGACGGGCCTCCAGTACCGGTTCATTGAATTCGTGAAACGAAAACACCAGCGAGCCCTCGGCGATCTCGTCATCGCCGCGCCGGGTATACACTTTGCAACGCCCGCCGAGCTCGTTCAGCGAAACGATCTCCGCATGATAACTCAACGAATCCCCCGGGTACGCCGCATTGCGGAATTTCATCTTTTCGACGATGCTCATCAACGCCTTGATTTTGATGCCCGGTTCGACCTTGGCGCTTTCCTCCAACAGGATGCCGGCGAGCTGCGCCATGCCTTCGATCAGCAACACACCGGGCATGATCGGCTTGCGCGGGAAATGATCGTCAAAGTAATCCTCGCTCAGAGCAATGTTCTTTATCGCGGAAGCGCTCTCGCCAAGCTTCCACTCCGTTATCTTGTCAAGCAATAAAAACCGCATCGCCGCATTCCTTACACTGATTTGTACTTACCATAACACGGTTTCACTCAAAAACAAATTATATTATTTGTTCTCCCGGTGATTGCTGAATATCGCAATTATGGGAACGTTCCCATAAACCTCAATATCGGGATAATAGAAGAAATGAACAACGCTTCGCTATCCCGATTTGCAATTAATACATCAAAACTTCAAATATTTCACTTTCAGCTATTGATTTTTCCATAAAAGCCGTTATAATTATTAGCAACGGGAACGTTCTCGTAGATTAATTTCAGGTGAAAGCAGAATGGCTGGAATCAAGAAAAAGGGAATCACACTGGTAGAGCTGGCGGCGCATTGCGGATTGTCAAAAACCGCGGTTGGCGCCATCTTGAACCGTGACCCGAAATATAAAGTATCCGAAGAGACGCGCCAGATGGTTCTTCTCGCGGCAAACAAGTTCAATTACAGGCCGAATCAAGCCGCCCGTGCCTTGATCACCAAAAAGCATTTCACGGTAGGCATGCTTTTTTATTCGATCAAGGACCGTTGCTACAGCGAAATCATGGCCACCGCCCAGCGCGAAATGGCGGCACGGAACTATGCCAGCCTGTTCGCTTTCTGGGAGCATTCGGACCTGCGCGAAGCCTACAATGTCCTGGCCGATCACGGAGTGGACGGTATTATTACCAATACGCCGGAGGACATGCTGAACGGGCTGCCGTCCGACGTCCCCTTTGTGCTTTATGGCTACAAAAGCACCCAGCATGACGCCGTGCTGGTTGACCGGAGCGCCGCCATCCGGAAGGTACTGAACTATCTGTATGACAAGGGGCACCGCAAATTCGGCTATCTCTGCAACCACGACCCGGAGCCCCGTTACAAGGCATTCCTGGATTTTCTGGCGGAGAAAGAGCTGCCGGTGCGGCCCGAATGGATTACCCCCACCGAAAATACGATCGAGTCCAAAGAAGCCGCCACACGGCAGATCCTCGCCTGCCGGGAACGTCCCACCACGATCATAGCGCAGAATGATGTAACCGCCATGGCGGCAATGGCTATCGCGAGTGCCGCGGGCGTGAAAATCCCGGAGGAAATGTCGTTTGTGGGCTTCGATAACATTCTGGAGAGCCGTTATGCGGTCCCGGCCTTGACCACGCTTGATATAAAGATCGGCGAATCGGCCTTTTATCTGGTCGATTTTCTGTTAAGACGAATTGCCAGTCCGGAGCAGCCGCAGATGACTCACTGGATTGAGCCGGAACTGGTATTGCGGAATTCCTGCGCTATGGCGCCAAATCACATAGAATAATATAAGGAGATGCTTTCGATGAAAAGGACTATTTTCACACTTATTGAGCTCTTGGTCGTAATCGCGATCATCGCAATACTCGCGGCCATGCTCTTGCCCGCATTGAATGCGGCAAGGGAAAAAGCCCGCACCAGCAGCTGTACCAATAACCTGAAAACCATTGGTCTTGCGGCATTTGGCTATACCTCCGACAATGACGATTATTATCCGCCGGGATACGGACATCACAGCGGGATTGGAACATGGGCCTGGCAATTGGGAAATTACTGCGGCAAAAACTACAAAGGCCCGCAAACCCAGGGCGGCGTTATGACGGATGTCCGCCTCGGCGGCGGGCTCCCGAAATCATTCAACTGCCCCAGCGCCAAGTATCAGATCATCGCACCGGCCGCCAACGGACCGGCCTGCGGACAAGGGCTCAGCTACGGCATATCGATTGCGGTGGGCGGATTCAATACCTCGGGATTGTCGGTTCACGCCTCCGTGACCAAACCCTGGCGTTATTTGAAATCCAACCAGATAAAACGCCCCAGCAATTTATTCACGTTCGCCGAACAGGGCCAATTCACCGGCCTGGCATTCATGGGCTGGAGCGACGCCAATATCGCCATGGCCCCCGGTGAAATTAATTACCCGATCATTTACGGCAGCAACTACCTCTATCTCGACAATGTCTATCCGGACAACGACGATACACTGAATGATTCCTCCATCGGCGGCCTCTATACCTTCAGCCTGGCCGGTTCGGTCCGGGACGGAGAAGCCCCGATTAATGCCAGCCTGAAATACGCCCCGATTTACCGCCATCAGTCCTCCGGCAACTTCGTCATGGCAGACGGCCATGTGGAACGAATCCGCGCCGGCGAACTGCGCAACCGCCACGTAGCCATAAATTGCCGGTAATTATACAGAGAAGAAAAATGCGAGGAACTCCGCGTTCCTCGCGCACCAGCGGCAGATCGACTGATCTGCAC
>JBEBXH010000008.1:0-118590 GCA_040391785.1 Victivallis vadensis | reverse complement strand
CTTCGCCAAGGCTACGGCGTGGCAAGCCCACACCGACATATCGGACATATCGGACATGCGTTGTGCAAGCCCGTGCCCCTCAAACTCAAAGAGACCCCAAATTTATTTTTTAGCGTTTTTGGAATTGAAGTAATATTTGACGAGAATAATGGCGGCAGTTATGAGAACTGCAGCAATCAGTGTAGGGAAGGCTGTTTTGAACTCTCCGGTAATCAGCCAGTATGGGAGAATGAACAACAAGAAGATGAGAGGCGGGAATACATAATAGTAAGAGAAAATTTTAAATAGAAATTTAGGCACCGGATGGTGCGGCATCGGAGGGTCCGTTGGAGGTTGCCTGGCGATTTCTTCCTCACTGATGGTGGGTTCTTCGAGATGTTCTGTTATGCCGTCCGTCCCCAGAATGATAAAATCTTCGCCGCAATTCTCGCACTTTTTGATCTTTCCGCAGTTGAACGGATTCATTTTCTCATAAATATATTGGCAATGCGGGCATTTGATAATCATAATTTCATCCTGCTTTTTTATAAAATATTGCGGAATCCGGTAATTTCAATTGAAAAAATGGAAATGAAAGTTATCGTTTTAGCGAGCAACAGGAAAAATTATGCGGATTATCAGTACATATCATGACTATTATGACTGCCTGATGGATGGCTCGGATCCTCACATCTGGCAGCGGAAAAACGAGATTTTGAATGTCGAAAAAGATCTATTCTATCAGAAAGCAAGTAACTTTTCATGGTATGATGGATGGGGGCATACGAGTGATTTTTGTGATTGGAAAGCGTTTTATCGAGGCGAAAATGTTGTCATTCATACTCTTGAGTTAATGATTTTATTGTTTTGCGAGAAAATATATCCTCTATGGAAGTTTGACAATTACGTTGGCTATGATTATTCATCACTCTGCAAGCAGCGATTGAAGCTTTATCCAAAATGGGAGAAATGGGCAGAAAAATATCGGTGGGGAAGCGACGCTTATGAGGAATTCTGGGATAATGAATTTCTGCCAAATTTGAAGGTATTGAACCGGAAATATAAGGTTCCTGTGATATTGATCAGGGAACAGAGCCAAAATACTGAAATGGAGTGCAATCCATGTCTGAAGAATATTCAGTTTTATCAGGTTATGGATATGAACAGCTGTTTTCAGGAGTTGGAACGCTATATTTTCAATGATCTGCTGGAGCCTGAGGTGGAATCGCCGCCTTTGGCGGATAAGCTGAAGGCGCAGGCGCATGGCTTCACCGATAAATGCAGTTTCCGCAGGGAACCCCGGAAGAAATAATTGTTTTAACTCATAATTTTCTGCGCATTCCGCTTGCAAAACCTCCATCCGGCGTACTATATTATAGTATAAGGAGATTTAAAAATGGAAATGTTTTATAATCGTTTGTCGGCGTTGAAGATTGTGCCGGTGGTTGCCATCGAAGAAGCGGAAAATGCCAACCGTCTGGGTGATGCTCTTTGTGCGGGGGGATTGCCCTGCGCCGAGGTAACTTTCCGTACGGCCGCAGCGGCCGAAAGTATCAAAATCATGGCGGACCGCGGCGATATGCTCGTGGGCGCCGGTACCGTGTTGACGATCAGCCAGGCCAAGCAGGCGATCGATAACGGTGCGCAGTTCATCGTTTCGCCTGGTTTCAGCGGGGCGGTGGTGGAATTTTGCCAGGACAAAGGGGTGCCGGTGCTGCCCGGAGTGTGTACGCCGACCGAGCTTTGCCATGCCGTCGAGTACGGTTTGAATGTGGTGAAATTTTTCCCGGCCGAGTCTTTCGGCGGATTGAAGACTTTGAAAGCGTTGGCGGCGGCGTTTGTGAATTTCCGTTTTGTGCCGACCGGCGGTATCGATACCTCGAATATTCAGGATTATCTGCAGTACAAACGGGTGCTGGCCTGCGGCGGCAGCTGGATGGTCAAAACCGATATGATTACGGCGCAGAATTTCGACAAGATTTACGAAATGACCAAGGATGCCGTAAAGCTGGTCCGTGGATAATAAATGATTTCTAAATATAACAAATATAAGGATTTAATAAGATGAAAAAATTGATTGCCATGAGTTTCTGTGCCGCTATGCTTGCCGTCCTGACCGGCTGTACTTCGGTAGCCACCACCACGCGTCTGAATGATATGCGCATGGGGACCCCGAAAACCAATCAGCTGGTCCAGATCCATACTGAAATCTGGGGCGTGTACCTGTTCGGATTCATTCCGCTCTTTGCGGGTAATGCCAGCAATCCGGGCAGCACGGCAGCTTTCTCCGACACGGTCCGCCTGGACTACAGCATGCTGCTGGCGACCAACGCCGCGCGGAATATGGACGCCACCAAAATCGAAGCGGTCAATTCGCATTTCTCTTCTTCGACGATTTTTCCGATCTTCCTGACCATGAAGAGTTTCCAGGTCAGTCTGACTGCGTCGAAATAAGTTGATGGACAAGCAATTCGCCAATAACTGCGCCATTGTCACGGGCGGGACCCGCGGCATTGGGCGCGCAGTTACGGAACTGTTGTTGCGCGGCGGCGCCGAGGTTATCGCCATTTATGGCGGCAACGATGCCGTTGCCGCCGAATTTGCCGCCGAATGGCGCGATTACCCGCTGAAAACCGTGAAGCTTGATGTATCGGATTATGCGGCCTGCGAGGCATTTTTCATGGAATTTGACCGGGCGCATGAGCACTTGGAAATTTTGGTGAATTGTGCGGGGATCCGGCGCGACGCAGTGATCGGTATGATGTCTGCCGAGGACTGGCGCCGGGTATTGGATATCAACCTGACCGGCAGCTTCAATATGACGAAATTCGCGGTGCAGCGGATGATGTCAAACCGTTACGGCCGCGTGGTGTGCATCACCTCGCCGTCGGGGCGGATCGGGTTTGCCGGGCAGGCGAATTATGCGGCATCCAAGGCCGGACAGGTGGCGTTGATGAACTCGCTGGCCAAAGAGGCCGGGCGGCGCGGCATCACGGCCAACTGCGTTTCGCCGGGATTCATCGAAACGGAGCTGATCGGCGATTTATCCGAAGAACAGATCAAGGAATATCGCAACATGGTGCCGCTGAAGCGGTTCGGAAAGGCTGCCGAGGTGGCGGAAGCGGTGCGTTACCTGGTGTCGAAGGAAGCGGCTTACGTGACCGGGAGTGTGGTTGAAATTTCCGGGGGGCTTTAACAAGGGATCGTGGTAAGATGAAATGGGGAATACTATTTGTCATGTTGTCGTGTGTGATCAATGGATTTTGCGGAGAGCTTCACTTGCTGCTTCCGGAAAAAATTTACGCGGTTCCCGGGATCGAAAACAATGTTTATTTCGATAATATTGTGCTGACGCCGAATCCCGGTAATTATATTTTCGATGTGGATTGCTCAAAGGGTCGCCAGGACGAAAAGCGCTGGCGTTTTACGCCCACGGAGAGCGATATCGGCGAATTCGAGTGGAAAATCCGCATTACCGATGGATTCAAGACTCTTGCCGAGGGAACCTCCAAGGTCGTGGTCGCTCCGAAGAATGCCGGTGAAAACAAAGAAATATCGATTTTGATGGTCGGCGACAGCCTGACCGGGGCATCGGTTTACCCGGCCCGGGTTTTCGCGCTGACTCAGGAAGCGCGAAATCCCCGGCTGAAAATGATCGGTTCCAATAAGCGCACACCGGAAGGGGTTTACCATGAAGGACATGGCGGCTGGAGTTGGAATTGTTTCCTGACCCGGGTACAGGACGAACCGGATGCCAGGCCGCAGATGATCACCAGTCGATTTCTGGTGAAAAAAGACGGCAGATACGTGCCCGATTTTCAAAATTACCTGAATCAATACAATGACGGCAAAGCACCGGATTATATCACGGTGATGCTCGGAATCAACGATGTTTTTTCCGCGAATGACGAGAATCTGGAGGCGACGGTGAAAACGATTCTGGAGAATGCCGAGCGTTTGATTGCGTTTTTCCGCGCCGGGGCCCCAAATGCGGTGATCGGCATCGGATTTCCGACGGCCGGCGCGGCTACTCAGGATGCGTTCGGCAACAACTATAAATGCGGCCAAACGCGCTGGCAGTACAAGAAAAACCAGCATCGACTATGCGCGGAAATGATGAAGAAATTCGGCGAATCGAATGATCCGAAAATATCGCTGATTCCGACTTACATCAACCTGGATTGCGAGCATAATTTCCCGATTGTGACCGAGCCCGTCAATGCCGGCAATGCGCGGACGATTACCCGCCAGAGCAATGGCGTGCATCCGGCCCCGGATGGCTATAACCAGATTGGCGATACTTTTTACTGCTGGTTGAAAAACCGTTTGAAATCGGAGTAGTGGAAATGGATTTTTTACGGCTGCAAGGGAAAAAGATCGTCATTTTCGGGGTGGCGAACCGCAAGAGCGTGGCGTTTCACATCGCACAGGTTTTGAGCGAGGCCGGAGCCGAACTGATTTTTTCCGTGCAGAAGGATGAAGCGGCCGAGGTGGTGAAGAAATTTTTCCCGGACAATGATTTTTTTGTTTGCGATTTCAGCAATGACGAATCCATCGGAGAATGCGTGCGGGAAATTACGGCTAAACATCCGGTTATTTACGGGCTGGTGCATTCGGTGGCGTTCGCCAATTACTCGGAGGGCGTCAAGCCTTTTCACGAAACGGTGAGGCGGGATTTCCTGGAGGCGATGGATATTTCGTGTTATTCATTTATCCGCCTGGCGGGGTTGTTCAAACCTTATCTGGAAGAGGATGGCGCGCTGCTGACGATCTCGATTTCCACCACCCGGATGGCAGCCGAGAGCTACGGCTACATGGCTCCGGTGAAGGCGGCGCTGGATTCGAGTGTGTGTTTTCTGGCGAAATCGCTGAGCGACAAGCGAATCCGTGTCAACGCAGTGGGCGCGGCGTTGTTGAAAACTTCAGCCTCGGCGGGGATTCCGGGATATATCAAGCCGTATCTTTTCGCGGAAAAAGCTACGCTGCGCAAAGAAGCGCTGAAAACCGGCGAAGTGGCCGATGCCGCGGCGTTTCTGCTGAGTCCGCGGGCTTCCGGGATCAATGCGCAGACGGTGATCGTGGACGCCGGCATGGCAACGAATTTCTTCGACCGCGAAATCGTCGACGAAGTCATCGAATAAACGACTTTTTTTGTCCACAAAATACACAAAAATACACAAAATTTTTTTGCAAGCTATTTTTACAAATATTCTTTTTTGTATTCATTTTGTGTGTTTTTGTAGATAGATAATTAAAAACCGATTTTTTTCTATTTGTGGTTGAGATTTGGGAAAAATACGCTATAGTTATCTCGTCATTATTTTTAACTTTTAATTTAACAGGAGATGTCGGGCTATGGACTACATGGGTGAAATGTTATCGTTGCAGAAAAAGCATGATTTTTTTATCGGATTCGACAGCGACGGCTGCGTTTTTGACTCGATGGAAATCAAACAGAAAGAGTGTTTCTGTCCGTGTTTCATCAAGCATTTCGGTCTGCAGGCGGCCAGCAAATATGCACGTGAAGTGTGGGAATTCGTCAATCTGTACAGCAAGACCCGCGGCTGCAACCGTTTCCCGGCCGTTCAGCGCGCTATCAAATTGTGCAAAGAGCGCAAGGAAATCCAGGACCGCAATCTGAATATCGCCGGCACTCCGGCGCTCGACGCCTGGATCAAGGAAGAATCCAAGCTCGGCAACCCGGCGCTGAAAGCCAAGGTCGCTGCCTGCAATGACGAAGAGCTGACCAAGCTGCTGGCCTGGAGCGTGGAAGTCAATGAGCGCATCGCTGACATGGTTTACGGCCTGCCGCCGTTCCCCGGCGTACGCGAAGTGCTGGCCACCTGCCAGGACAAGGCGGACATGATCGTGGTGTCGCAGACCCCCCTCGAGGCTCTGGCCCGCGAATGGGAAGAAAATAAGATCGAGCATTATCTGAAGCTGATCTGCGGTCAGGAACACGGCACCAAGACCGAACACCTGAAATATTGCGCGGTCGGCAAATATGAGCGCGAAAAGATCCTGATGATCGGCGACGCGCCTGGCGACCAGAAAGCCGCCGAGGCCAACGACGTGCTGTTCTTCCCGATCATTCCGGGACGCGAAGAAGAGTATTGGGCCAAGCTGAATTCGGAAGGTCTGGACCGTTTCTTCAACGGTACTTACGCCGGTGCTTACGAAGAGTCGCTGAAGAAGGAATTCGCCGCGGCGCTGCCGGAAAATCCGCACTGGTAATTCTGTCCACAGAAATACACGAAAGAGCACGAAATTTCATTGCCGGCACATGTGGCCGGCAATGAAGTTTTTGATTTAGGTGAATTTGTGCATTTGTGTGTTGACAAATGTGAATTTACAACTAAATTATACCAAATGATATAAGCGAAAAACCGATGAGGATGAGTGCAAAATGTTCATGCTGGATAAACTGATAGGCGTTTTTTCTACCGATTTGGGGATGGACTTGGGAACGGCCAACTGCCTGGTGTTTATCCGCGGACGCGGAATTATCCTCTCGGAACCTTCGGTGGTGGCCATCGCGGAAAACACCCGCGAGGTGATCAAAGTCGGTATCGAGGCCAAGCGCATGCTCGGCCGTACCCCCGGCAATATCCGGGCGATCCGCCCGATGAAAGACGGGGTGATCGCGGACTTTGAAGTCACCGGCGAAATGCTGCGTTATTTTATCCAGAAAGCGATCAAGTCGATGCCGTGGCACAAGCGGATTTTTCCGCCGCGTGTACTGGTGGCGGTGCCGTCCGGGATCACCGAAGTGGAAAACCGCGCGGTGAAGGACAGCGCCCGGCGCGCCGGAGCCCGTATGACGTATCTGGTCGAAGAGCCGATGGCGGCGGCGGTGGGCGTGGGCCTGCCGGTAACGGAGCCAAGCGGCAGCATGATCGTGGATATCGGGGGCGGCACGACCGAAGTGGCGGTGATTTCACTGGCCGGGATCGTGGAGTCGCGCAGCGTCCGCGTGGGCGGCGACGAGCTCGATATGGCGATCAGCCAATACATGAAACGTGTTTACAACCTCCTGATCGGGGAACGTACCTCCGAACGGATTAAAATCGACGTGGGCAGTGCATATCCGACCCGCGATGAATTGGAAATCGAAGTCAAAGGGCGCGATTTTGTCTCCGGTCTGCCGAAAACGATCAAGATCACCGGCGGAGAAATCCGGGTGGCGCTGCAGGAACCGATTACCAGCATCATCGAAGCGGTCCGCACCACGCTGGAGCGTTGCCCCCCGGAACTGGCGGCCGACCTTATTGACCACGGTATCATGTTGGCGGGCGGCGGCGCGCTGCTCTCCGGACTGGACAAGCTGATCAGCGAAGAAACCAGTTTGCCGGTATTGGTGGCGGAAGATCCGCTGAACGCAGTGGTGAATGGTACCGGCATTATGCTGCAGGAAATCGATCACTTCACCAAATAATCACAGAGGCTGCACGGTATGAGAAAGGAGTTGAGAGAACGCCTGGTCCATACTTCCTGCATGTTGCTGCTGATGACCCCCGCATTGATCGGTATGGCGGCCGGTTTTACCCTGAATAAAAGCTACGGCTGGTTTCATCCGCAATGGTTTTATCCGGTTCTGTTTTTCTTCGTCGTGGTTACTGTTCTGTTGGCCTGGGTGCGGAGCCGTCGGCCGATCAGCCGGATCTACTGGGCGGTAATGCTCAGTCAGTTCGTGCTGGTAGTCAGTACCGAAGTCTGGATGGCGCTCAAGCTCGCTCAGATCCTGCTGGATAAATAATACCAATTGTAAGTTTCGCCCTGCGGGCGACCAGCGTTCCGCCGCTGGACCCGCCTACGTTATACTCCGGCGTGGCAAGCCGCGTCCGGCTACGAGCCGGCGCGAAATATCTTTAAAAGGGAGATCCGCGAGTTTTCGACTCGCGTCAGGAGGCTGCCGCCCCTGATCCCTGCCGGAGATAGAGCTTATCGATCAATGCGTTTAATTCCTGTTGAAGTGCCGGATTTTCGGGGGATTTCAGGATTTGACATACTTTTTTCACGATCCGGGTGAATGATTTTTTAGTGGAGGGAACCGGCATTTGGGTGATCATTTCTTTGGTGAATGTCACGCCGCCGTTGTAGGAATGACCGCGGTACTTTTCGTTGACGTATTTCTGCATCAAATCGCTGTTGATGACGCCCAGGGCAAAAAGCAGGTTATTCCGGTGCTCCGAGTGAAAAATCAGCGTGGTTTTCGCGGGGAGGTATTCGGCTTTGAAATCCGGCATGGCGTCGAGGCGGTTCAGGCCCTTGATGATGATCTTGGGGAAGCGGATTTTGTCGCCGTATGAATGCGGAAACATCCGGTGGAACATAATTTTACTGCAGACGGGGTTCTGATATTCTTTTCCCAGGTATTTCATCGGCCTGATGCCCCAGTGCGTGGTGAATTTGGCGATGGTGCCGGTATTAACCAGTTTGTAACCGCGAGCGCCTTCGCGGACCAGCGGAACAAGCTTGTAGGCGTCCGAAGTGGCGCAGGTGGGCTGACAGGTGCCGAAATTACCGAGACGCCCCGGCATGGCCTCGATTTGACGGATGAAATCCAGATGATCCGACAGCAGGTAATCCAGTGTGTAGGGCGCGGCGATGTTGGATTTGTCAACCGTTCGCGAGGCGGCCTGCAGGGATTTCGACTTGCTAGCGGAAATGACCGTGATAATGGAATCGACCAGTGCATCGGCGAACACATCGCGCCCGACCGGCTCGATGGAGACGATATTCGGCAGATATTTGGCGCGAAATGCATCGCCGAAGGGCTTGCCGAGCCATTTGTCCGGCGTGATGTAAACGAGGACGCCGCCCGGCTTCAACAGCTTGATTCCGCGCTCAAGAAACGGTATGTAAAGATCCCAATTGCCACGGGCACAGGCGTATTTGGCGGCGATTTGTTGACGGTATTCGGGACCGAGGGTGCGGACCATGGTTTCGGAGTCGATATAAGGGGGATTGCCGATAACCAGGTCGAACTTGTCCACGCGCTCAAAAAGGGTGTCGCCACAGTCGATGTGTCCGCCGCCGAGCCTGTCCCGGCAGGCGTGCACGGCCTCGGGGTCGATATCCATGCCGTAGAGGTTAGCGATGGCCCGTTGCGCGTCCGCGCCGAGCGCAACAAGTTCCTTGAGCATGGCGGCGAGAAGTTCGCCGGTACCGCACGCCGGGTCGAAAACGGTCAGCGAGTGAACGGCTTCGGGCGGCTTGTCCCGCAGGTAGAGCAGCAGCGCCGTCCGGCACATTCGCCGCGCTTCCGCCTCGGGGGTATAGACAACCCCGGGTTTATGACTGCTTCTTTTTGGGGCCATGACATTGATCGCCGGAGCATCTGGCGCAGATGTTGTTGGTATAGGGTTTGCCTTTGGCGAATTCCATGATGTTTTCGAGGGTGGTCTGGGCGATGCCGGCCAGGGCCTCGCGGGTGAAAAAGGCCTGGTGCGAAGTCACCAGCACGTTGTTGAAGGAAATCAGCCGCGCCAGTTCGTCGTCCTGCACGACCGCGTTTGAGTGGTCCTCGAAGAAATAGGCGTTTTCTTCCTCGTATACGTCGAGGGCGGCGGCGGAGACTTTGCCGGATTTCAGGGCATGGATCAGGGCGGCGGTGTCGACGAGTTTGCCGCGGCTGGTATTCACCAGCATCACGCCGGGCTTCATTTTGGCCAGCGAGTCGCGGTTGATCATGTGGGTGGTGTCATTGGTCAGCGGGCAGTGCAGCGAAATGATGTCGCTTTTCGCATAAAGTTCGCCGAGCTCGACGTATTTGACGCCGTTGGCCTTGGCGAATTCCTTGTCCGGATAGGCGTCGTGGGCCAGGATGTCGACGCCGAAGCCCTTCATGAGGGTCATGAAAACCTTGCCGATTCTGCCGGTGCCGATGACGCCGACGGTCTTGCCGTGGATATCGAAGCCGAGCAAGCCGTTGATCTGGAAATTGTTGTCGCGGACACGCAGGTAAGCGCGATGGGTTTTGCGGTTCAGCGTCATAATCATGGCGAGCGCGTGCTCGGCCACGGAATAGGGTGAATAAGCGGGCACGCGGACGACGGTGATCTTGCCGCAGGCTTCGCGCAGGTCCACGTTGTTGAAACCGGCGCTGCGGAGCGCGATCAGCTTCACGTCGTAGCCGATCAGTTCCTTGATGACCGGTGCGCTGAGGTCGTCGTTGACGAACGGGCAAACCACTTGGAAGCCCTTCGCATACCAGGCGGTTTTTTCGCTCAGTTTGTCGGCGATGAACGAGATGTCGAAGCCGAATTTCTTATTGGCTTCTTCAAACAACCGGATATCATATTCCTTGGCATCGAAAAATGCCACTTTCACGTCTTTCGCTTTCATGATTTCCTCCTCGTGGTAATAGAATAATTTACCACCGGAACGTATTTATTGCAAACTGCCGTCGATATTGACGATGATCTGTTTGAGCGGAATATCCTTGCCGGAGGCCGCCAGCGCGTTTTCCGCCAGGCGGGCGATGCCGCTGCAGCAGGGGACTTCCATACGGGCCACGGTCAGGCTGCGGATGTCGTTATCGCGCAGGATCGCGGTCAGTTTGTCGAGATAATTGGCCGTATTGTCCAGCTTGGGACAGGCGATGATAATCTGTTTGCCGCGCAAAAGTTCCTGCTGGAAGCCGCCGTAGGCCACCGGAACGCAGTCTGCGCAGAGCAGCAGGTCGGCCCCCTGCCAATTAGGCGAGCTCACCGGTACGAGGTGAAGCTGAACGGGCCACTGGCGCAGTTCGGAATCCGGGTTTTCGCGCTTCGCGGACGGCGTACGTTTCTGCAGGAGCGTGCGGAGCGCACTGCCGGGGCAACCGCATTCCGGGGCGGGTGGAGCCTTCTGCTTTTGCAGATGCTCGGCCACGGCCTCTTCGTCAAAGGCGTCGGCCTCGCGTTCGATGATTTTGATGGCGTCCATCGGGCAATGTCCGAGGCAGGCACCGAGGCCGTCGCAATACGAATCGGTGACGAGTTTTGCCTTGCCGTCGATCATCCGGATGGCGCCTTCGGCACATGCGTCGGCGCACAAACCGCAGCCGTTACACTTTTCCTGATCTATTTCTACAATATTTCTTTTCATAATTTCATCCTCCATATTCTTGAATTCTGGTATTATAATACCATTATTTAAGAAAAAGTCAAATGATATCCGAGAAAAATGGGGGAAATTTTATGGACCTCATGGACACGATGGACATTATGGACGAAGCATAAACCCGATTTCAATTGTCCATTCTGTCCATGAGGTCCATGAATTTGCCAGACTTCTTGCTCAATCCTCTGCCGGGTTGTTGCGGTAGCGGCCTAGCTCCAGAGTGTCGAATTCGTCTTTGCCGGGGGTTTTTCGCAGACCGAGAACTTCCAAAATATGACTGATGATTCCTCTGTTGTTTTCTTTTCGCACGCCGAGAGCGCTCAGAATGCGGTTGATGGTTCCTTCGCCGCTTGCGGGGCCGAAGATGATTTTGCCATTTTGGAACAGGACTCCGCTCTGGGTACCCACTCCGCCGAAATAATCCGTCTCCACGTAGGCGAGCTGCGAATTGGCGGAATGATCTTCCATCAGGCGGGAGATTGCGGAGGAGAAAAAACAGAGTTCGCAGCGATCCAAAGTATCCTTGATTCCGAGTGTTTCAGTAACCCCGTCAAACAGCTCATCCGTCAGCCAAATCATGGAATAACCCTGCGGCAGCGGTATTATTGCTGTACATGGCCACTTATTCGCAAGATTCTGAATCGCCTCATTTTTTCCGATAAATGCTGTCATGCGATGCCCCATGGAAAAACCTCCGGTTTGTTATAATTTATCTTCAATTTTGCGTTCGGCAAATAAAATGGATCATTTGTTTGATATTAAGTCCTTTCTGCTGTATATTACCACCTGATAGCAGTAACGAACTCAAGGAGTATTATCGATGAAAGTATTGGTTTGCGGCGGCGCCGGTTATATCGGCAGCGCCTGTAGTGAATACCTGTTGGACCACGGTCATGAAGTGGTGGTTTTCGATTCGCTGGTCACCGGACATGAGGACGCGGTGGACCCGCGGGCGCTGGCGTTCGTCAAGGGCGACCTGGCCGACCGCGACCTGGTCATGAAAACGCTGGTGGACGGCAAGTTCGACGCGATCATGCATTTTGCGGCGTTTTCGCTGGTGGGCGAGTCGATGAAGGACCCCGGTAAGTATTTCCGCAACAACCTGGCGAACGGCATTAACCTGGCCGACGCGGCGGTGGCCGGCGGCGTCAAGATGATCGTCTTTTCCAGTACCGCCGCGACCTTCGGCGAGCCCGACGAGATCCCGATCCGCGAAACCACGACCCAGCTGCCGATCAACCCCTACGGCGAGTCCAAGCTCTGTTTCGAAAAGGTGCTCCACTGGTACCATCAGATCCACGGCGTGAAGTATGCCGCGCTGCGTTATTTCAACGCTTCCGGCGCTACGGTGAACTTCGGTGAGGACCACAAGCCGGAAACCCACCTGATTCCGCTCATTCTGCAGGTGGCGCAGGGCAAACGCGACAAGATCATGATTTACGGCGATGACTACGATACTCCGGATGGCACCTGCATCCGCGACTATATCCATATCCTCGACCTGGCGCAGGCGCACATGCTGGCGCTCTCCGCTCCGCGCGCCGGGCATTACAACCTCGGTACCGGCAACGGCCTCAGTGTCAAGGAGATCATCGAATCCGCGCGCAAGGTCACCGGTCACGCGATTCCGGCCGAAATCGCGCCGCGCCGCGCCGGCGATCCGCCGCGGTTGATCGCCTGTTCCGACCTGGCGAAGAAAGAGCTCGGCTGGAAGCCGCAGTTCGAAAGCGCCGACGCCATCATCGAATCCGTCTGGAAATGGATGCAGAAGCACCCGGACGGCTACAAAAAATAAGGAAAGCGAATCATGAAACAGATTGCTGCACTGATTGTGCTGGGGTTGGCCCTGATGCCGCTGTGCGCCCAGGAAAAAGTCTCCGCCGAACAAATCAAGCTCGCCGGCGAGATCCTTGAACTGAACGGAACCACCAAAAACCTGGAGCGGGCTGTGAAGGTTTACCGGAACCGGTGCGATTCCCTGATCGACCGCTATCTGGCCCGGGCCAAGGACCAGAAGGCCGCCGACAAGGTCAAGGAAGAACTGAAAAGCGCAATCAAGGAAGAAATGAACCTCGAAGAAGTGAAGAGCGATACCGCCAAAATCTATGCGGAACGTTTCAGCGTCGAGGAATTGAAGGCGATTGCGGCATTTTATAATTCCGATGTCGGCAAAAAAATGCGGCTGCTGAATGACGATATGACCCGCGATATCAACGCGGTATTGAACAAGCACAGCCGCGAGGCCGACGAGCGCGCCAAGGAAATCCTGAAGGCCAAAGTGCCGGCCCAGGAACCGGTCGACGTTCAGATTAAACCCATCGGCCGGATTCCCGCCGCTCCGCCCCAAGGGACTTGACCCCGCCGTATGGAGTGGTACGAATACGGACCGTTTACGGTATTTGACGTGGAAACCACCGGGATGAGCCCGGTGCACCACCGCATCGTCGAGCTGGCCGCCGCCCGGATCGAGCGCGACGGCACGGTGACGCGGTTTGAGACGCTGATCAACCCGCGCTGCATGATTCCGTCCTCGGTAATCGCCATTCATCACATCACCGACGAGATGGTGGCGGATGCCCCGGCTTTTCACGATATTTCCCACAAATTCATGGACATGGCGCGCGAGAGCACGCTGGTGGCGCACAATGCCCGCTTCGACCTGAGCTTTCTGCAGGAGAGCCTGGCGCGTTCCGGGCAGGAGCTCTGGAAGGGCAAAACCATGGACCTGCTGCGTCTCGTCCGCTCCACCCACAAAGGACTGCCCAGCTACAGTCTGCAGAATCTGCGACGCAGTTTCCAGCTGGCCGATACCTTTGAAAACATGGCCGCGCACCGCGCCGCGGCCGACGTGGAGTGGGAACTGCAAATCCTCGAAATCGTTTTCAAAGCGATGATGAAAAACGCCCAGCCCTTGAAATAATTGAAAATGAATGCGCCTTTGGGCTTTGAAGTCAGCTGTAATTTTCGATTCTGCGGATACGGAGGTCCTGCAGTGTGATGGTTCGGCTCCCGCCGCCGCAGCAATAAGCCAGCAGCAGGGCGTCATCCGTGAAATACATGGCGGTATAGCAATAACCGTGGGTATCCATCCCCTCCAGAAGCGTACGGTTTTCCCAATCCCAGCTCACGCCTTCATTGTGGCTCACGGCCATGACCAGCGGCGTCCGGCCCCATGAGCCCTCCCGTGGAGCGACGCCCCACCGGGGGGTATAGTCGTTCCAGATGGCGATCAGCTCACCGCCGGGAGCGCGCTTCATGCTCAGCGGCGAGGGCGGTGCCGGAAACTCCCTGGCCGCGACCGCGTGGCTCCAGGTCATGCCGCCATCGTGGGAAAATGCCTTGTATTGACAGCCGAGGTCGGTACGGAACCACGCCATGAGCGTGCCGTTATTCAGTTCGATCAGGCCCGGCTCCTGCAGCCCGGTGCCGCTCTCCTGCAGCGGCAGGATCCAGCCCGGCGCTTCGTGCCAGTTGGCCCCGTTGTCGTCGGAGTAAAACATATAAACGGTGGCCCGCATGCTGACACCGCAGTCGTCGTCGTCCTGCCAGCGGTGAAGCGCCGCCGGGAGCAGCAGCCGGCCCGACTTCAGTTGAATCAGCCGGTCATGGTTCACCACGTGATAACCGGGGATGGAGGTGCAGTATTGAAGCTTGCTCCAGCTGGCGCCTTCGTCGTCTGAAAACGCGATCATCGGGCGGCAGTCGCAGAATTTCTCCTCGATGAACCGTTTCCGCAGCATAACCGCCGCGATCCGTCCGTTCTGCAGACGCAGCAGCGAGGGGCTCATCAGATTTCCGTGCCCTTCATGGTGAAAGATGATTTCCGGCTGTTCCGTCCAGCTCCGCCCGCCGTCTGTGGAATAAATCGCCGCGATGTCGGCGGAGGCGTGGTCATGCCAGGTGTCGCCGTTGTATCTGGAATAGGCGAACATCAGCCTGCCGTCTCTCAATTGGACGAATGCGCCCTCCGAGTTCCGGGGATTGCCGGGGCCGGAATCGAGTTGTATGACGGATTCCGAATTCAGATAGCGCTCGATTTCGGGGGTGAGCATCTGTGCGATGATCTCCTGACCGGCGTCGTTCGGGTGCATACCGTCGAGGGAGTAATCCAGCAGCTTTTCGGTGTCGCCGCCGGCCAGGGCGCGGATTTTCCGGTTCACGTCCACAAAAGTCGCGCCCCAGGCCGCCGCCACTTCGGGTATTTTCGCCAGATATTGATCCAGCAGGAAATTGAATCCTTGGCTCAGGTATGGCTCCTTGCCGTAATACGAATACAGCTGTTCCGTCATATACAGCGGCGGGGCCGAAAACAGGATCACCCGGATGCCGTGCTGTTTCATTTGCCGGCACATGTAAGTGAGGTTTTCGACATAGCGTTCGATGGAAACACGCGGGTCAGTGGCGTCCTTCCAGACGTCGATCGCGGAATCATTGATGCCGAAAGTCATGACCACGATATCTGGTTTGCGCGCCAGCACGTCGTCGGCAAAGCGGGCGCGGCCCATTTCGGAGGAGTCGCCCGGCACTCCGGCGTTGATAACCGTATTTGCGATGCCCGCCTTGCTGAGATATTCCCCGGTCCACGTGGCCGCCACCTTCAATTCGCCGCGCGGCGCCACAATGGAACTGCCGAAAAAAAGCACCCGCAAGACATCTTTATTCTTCAACGTTTTCATATGCTCGATCCTTAACAAGTTGCAATTAGTATATCGTTTTTCAGCTGAAAAGCAATCGATGAGCGCATGTAAAAAGTTATCATTGCATATAAAAATCTAAGATTTTATAAAAGTTTGTCGCATTTTTCCTGATATGATGTATAATAATTTCTGAAATCCGGAAAAAAATCATGATCGATGAATCGCAAATTATCGCGCGGCTCCGGGAAGCCCTCGCCCGCCATATTCCTTTTGACTTTCCGTTCTGCAGCCACTGCGACCAGACGGGGAGCTCTGCGGTCCATCTGCATGAGTTCTACGAAATCCGGCTGGTTTTCCGGGGAAATACCGACGGCTCCACCGATTACAGCCGGATCCGGGCGGCGGATATCACCATACCGTATCGCATGCACCGGCCGCTGAGCGCTGTGGAACTTCAGCATCATATCTCGTTTCATGTCAAAAAAGAAAGTATCAGCTACATTCGTGGCGGGAACATTGTGGGGGAGCTTTTTTCGCCGCTGCTGCCGTTGCTGCTGGATAAACTCGATATGGCGGCGGCGGAGAGCAGTACACAGGGGCCGCTGGCGCTGCAGCTGTTGTTCGCACTGGTGCTGGCGGAGTGCTCACTGGTGCCGGATTCCGCCGGCGGCAACACCGGTGCGCGCCGGATCTGTAACTATATTCACCTGAATTATTATAATCCGGAGCTGACCATGGCCGAAGTCGCCCGGGCGGTGAACTACTCGCCGAATTACATACAGTTTCTGATGAGAAAGGAAATGAATACCACGCCGCGCGAATATCTGGTCCGCTACCGTCTGGAAAAAGCGCGACTGCTGCTTGCCCGGCAACATTATCAGATCAAGGAGGTTGCCATCCTCTGCGGCTGGAAATGTCCGCATTATTTCAGCAATGCGTTCCGCAGATATTTTGGATGCTCCCCGGATATGGCCCGGCGGAGTATGCAGCGCGACCCGGGGAAAAATGGTCAAAAATTCTGAAAAAGCACTTTTTTTTCGACAAATGATACTTTTTCGCGATTTTTTTTTTGACAAAACGCCTTTCGTAGCTATATTTTAGTGTGTTATAAGAATATATAAAAATTATACTATAATTGAGTTGAGTGTTTTATGGCAAATCCAAAACTGATAGTCCTCTCGGAAAAACTGCGCGGGAAATCTTTCGAATTGACGGAAGATATTCATCCTGCGGGCCGTTCGGAAGCCCAGAGCATTTGCATCAAAGATTCCACATTAAGCTCTCATCACTGCGATTTCATCAAGACGGAAGACGGCAATTATGTGCTCAGGGATAACAACAGTACCAACGGTACCCGGGTCAACAACGTGCCGATTACCGAGCAGTTGCTGAAAAGCAGCGATATCATTCAGCTGGGCGGGGTTGAAATCCTGTATGACTTCGACGACGGACTGTCGACGGCTTCGCTGACCCGCACCAAGACCGGTATTGACCTCGACAGTACCGATATCGCGATGAAAACCGTGGTTACCAAAATGGATAATCTCTCGCCGTTCGCCCAGGAAGAGCGGAAAAAAGGGATTATGAGTCAGAAACTTGTTATCGCCGGGATCGGCCTGCTTGCATTGTGTATCGTGGGATTGCTGGTCGTCGTTCTGGTACTTATAATCAAGGCCAATTCTCAATAGAATTCGCTTTAACAATCATAGCGTCATGACATCCCGCCGGGATTTTTGCGTATAAATTATTTCAGGATTTTACATGGACAACAACGACAATAAAGGCGTGCCGCCGGAAAACCAGAACAAGAACCTCCCTCCGCCCCCGCCGCCGAATCCGGGCCGTCGCGCCCCGGTGTCGCTGCTGATCTGGGTCGGTTTGTTTGTGCTGATCGGCATATTTGTAGTGATGAAGAGCGGCGGCGACACGCTGGGCGGCCCCAGCCGCAATATTTCACAGACCGAATTCGAAGACTATCTGCAGAAAGGGCTGATCATCTCGGCGCGCAGCCGGGCTGAATCCGACCGTATCATCAATATCGACGGCGAGCGCTACGTGACCCTTGACAATGTCGACAAAACCGCTCCGGCGGCCAAAGTTAAAAAGGGTGAAGATCCCAACCGCGTGGCCTATAAAACCCGCGTGATTTACTCGGAGCGCCTCGAAGCACTGATGAGCCAGGCCAATGTCAAGCGCGACGTCGAAACCCGCGAAAACTGGTGGAACATGCTGTTCACCATCATTCCGATCGTGCTGATTATCGGATTATTCTATTTCCTTTTCTCGCGCCAGATGAAAATGGCCGGGCGGGGCGCCATGCAGTTCGGCAAGAGCCGCGCCCGCATGATTATGCCCAATGAACTCAATATCACCTTCGACGACATCGCCGGCTGCGATGAAGCCAAGGAAGAAATCAGCGAAATCATTTCGTTCCTGAAAGATCCGCTCAAATTCAAGATGATCGGCGGCAAGATTCCGAAGGGCTGTCTGTTGATGGGTCCCCCCGGGACCGGTAAGACGCTGCTGGCCAAGGCCGTGGCGGCGGAGGCGAATGTGCCGTTTTTCTCGATCAGCGGTTCGGACTTTGTGGAAATGTTCGTGGGGGTCGGCGCGAGCCGCGTCCGCGATATGTTCGAACAGGCCCGCAAGCATATGCCGAGCCTGATTTTCATCGACGAAATCGACGCGGTCGGGCGCTCCCGTTTCTCCGGATTGGGCGGCGGCCACGACGAACGTGAACAGACGCTGAACGCCATGCTGGTGGAAATGGACGGTCTGGAAACCCAGGCCGGAGTGATTGTCATCGCCGCGACGAACCGTCCGGACGTGCTGGACCCGGCATTGCTGCGCCCCGGCCGTTTTGACCGTCAGATCGTGCTGGACCTGCCCGATATCAAGGGACGCCGTCAGGTGCTCGACGTCCATACCAAGAATATCCGCATCACCAAGGATGTCGACCTCGACACCATTGCCAAGACCACGCCCGGATTCTCCGGCGCGGATATCGCCAACCTCTGCAACGAAGCCGCGCTGCTGGCCGCCCGCAATGACCGCGAAGCCGCCAACCAGGCCGACATGGAAGAAGCTCGCGACAAGGTCCGCTGGGGCCGTGAGCGCCGCAGCCGTACCATCAATGAGCGCGAGCGCAAACTCACCGCTTATCATGAAGCCGGCCATACGTTGATGGCGATGTATTGCGAACACGCCACCCCGGTGCACAAAGTTACGATTATCCCGCGCGGCCGCGCCTATCTCGGCGCCACCATGACCATGCCGACCGAGGATTCCTATACCCAGAGCCGCAACGAACTGGTAGACGAACTCGCCGTCCTGATGGGCGGCCGGGTGGCCGAAGAACTCGTTTTCAAGGACATCACCAGCGGCGCGGCCGGGGACATCGAACACGCTTCGCGCATTGCCCGTCTGATGGTCTGCGCGTTCGGTATGAACGATGAAATCGGGCCGATCCGCTATGGCGATTTGACCCATCCGGTTTACGTGCGTGCCGATCAGGGCCAGGGCGACAGCTACAGCCAGGAAACCGCCGCCAAGATCGACATTCAGGTGCAGAACATCATCGGCAGCGCCTTGACCCGCGCCCGCAAGATGCTCAATGAACACTATGCCGACCTCGAAAAACTGGCGCAGGAACTGCTGGAAAAAGAATCCCTGACCGGTGAGGAAGTACGCGTACTGCTCGGTTTGCCGCCGATTGAAGGCGACAAGGCCTTTGAAAAGGATATCAGGCCGACCGACGGGCCCGCCGATGTGGTGATCGCCCCGGACGCTCTCACCCCCGGACAGTAATGTTCGCCGAAGAGCTCGAAGCACTAATCAAGGAGACCCCGAAAGGTCTCCTTTTACCTTGTTGGATCCAGCCGAAATCGTCGAAAGACGCCATTGCCGGGATTCACGGCGACGCCGTCAAGATCTCCATCACCGCTCCCCCGGTGGATGGCAAGGCCAATGCGCATTTGTGCAAATACATAGCCAAACGGACCGGCCTCTCAAAGTCCCTGGTGGAGCTGGACTCCGGCCACACCTCCCGCCGCAAAGTACTGGCACTGGCCGGGATCTCCAAACCGGACCTCATCGCCCGCCTGATCGCATCATAGCAGCTGGCCGAGATCCTCGAATTGCCAGTTCCAGCCGTGGGGCTTGGGGCAGCAGGCCAGCATGGCCGCGGCGGCCAGCAAGCCGCCATTGCCGGGCAGGTAGCACGGCAGGTCAGGTGACTGATGGTTGTGGCCGTTAATCAGATAACAGTTGGCGGGGGTATCCATGAGCAGGATTTTGAGCGCAGTTTGCGGTTCGCCCAGCCGGATGGCGGTCAGGGCGGCCAGGGGATAGTCCCAGCCCCAGCTCTCGCGGTGCCAGTCCCAGGCGGCGAGCAGGTCGTGAAGCGTACGCCGCATAACCTCCCGGTCGCAATGTTGCCCCGGCAGCATGCCGCAGATTCCCAGCATCATCGGATGGGAATATTTCTTGCCGGGCGCCGAGAAGGTGTCCGGGGCGGATTCGCCGGCCGTGTAATGGCCGTTAAACGGCTGCGGCACCGGATAACGGCTGAGGATGTCATCGACCCGGCGATCGCGCGGCAAACGGCGTCTTTCGCGCCATTTCTGCGCGGTTTCCAGTGCCCATTGGATGTATGAAGTCTCAAACGTCGGATTAATGGAGTTCCGGTCGCGGAAAATTTCGGCGGCATCGATGACCTGGGGGCCGACCCGATAGCGTCCGGAGACCGGATCGAAACAGAGAAAATCAGCCAGAAATACGGCGGTTTCGTCAACGATCTTCCCGAAATAATTGAGGGTCCCGGCATTCGGGTGCCGCCGGTAAAAAAGCTCCGCATAATAGATCGGGTGCGGCAAATGCCAGATCAGCCACGGCTCGATTTGACTGGGGACCGGATGGCCGCCGGGACCGGAACTTTTCGGCCAGCGGGCACCCCGATAGCCCTGTTCGGCGGCAAGGTTTTTTGCCTCCGGCAGAATCCGCCGGTAAAAGTCCATACTTCGCCGCAGCAATTCCGGGCGGTTCCAGAGGTCGAAGTGAACCGCGTGCCACCAATGCATTTCCAGGTGAAAACGTCCACTCCAGCTGTTGCATGCCAGTCCGGTTTCGGCCGGGGGATAAATGCCGGCGCAGTTGATCCGGGTCAGGTATTCGGAGAGCACGATGCGCCTTTCGAGTTCAACAGCCTCCTCGGGACAGTCGGTGAACTCGAGGCAGCCGCCGGAGTTCCAGAATTCGCACCAGGCGCGGCGGCTGGAATTCAATACCTCGGCAGCAGGGAGCGGTTCGGTTTCGCTGTCGAAGAGAACCCCGAGTTCGAGGCGGTCGCCGGAGGCGGTGATCTCGAATTCATGCTCGGAAATGCGGGTCATGCTGCCGCCGGAAATCCTGAGCGCGACGGTGTATTCCGTGCCGTCCAGCTGCCGTCGGAGGCGGGCGCCGTCCATGACTGTGCGGTGCTTGTGCGAAGCGTCCCAGACCGCGTTGTTGCCGTTGGCCGCTGCGCCGCCGTACGGGAAAGCCAGCCGGACGCGTAATTTGCCCGCCGCCAGCAGCGGGGATTGGATGATAACGCCGAGTTCGTCGAGATGTCCGGCCACGGCGGTACGGACCTCAACCGGAACGCCGTCGAGGCGGAAACGGCTGTGCAGAACGCCTTCCCACAGGTCGAGCGTCTGGTCGGTATTCTGCAGACGGTCGAGCGTCAACGGTTCATCGGAGTGAAATGAGAGTTTACCGAGGTTGAGACGGTGCGGATTGTTCCGCAGATGCTCGGCACATTCGCGATTGCGGTCGTTCGGCGGTTCAAGGTAGCGTGAGTTGCGGCTGCCGCATTCGATGCGCGGATAACCGGCGTAGCTATAGCCGGGCTTGCCCGGCTGTGAGTGCCAGATGGCGTGCGACATGGTCGCGAGCGGCAGCCCGCGATTATATTCATCCTCAAAGGTTTGCAGCCCGGTGATGTCCGCGCCGAACGCGAAATTGCCGTTGCCCAGCTGGAACGGGTTCAGGACATCCGGCCGGCGGAGCCGCGGATTGTGGCGGCGCACGCGTGATTCCCGGTCGATCGGGCGAGTTTGCCGGAGGCCGGAAAAATTATGGGCACAATGGACCTTATGGACTTCATGGACGGGTTTTAAAATCAATCTTGATTGTCCATCGTGTCCATAATGTCCATTTTGTCCATCTGGTCCATATCCGCCGGGCTTTTGGGAAGTCTGCTCGGTCATGCTCAACAAACCTTTTTTCGCTTTTTTCATCATTGAAGTATTGACTTTGCATTCGAATGCATTATAATAAATATATAGCCAGTGCATTCGAATGCAATACTTAATTTACAAAATTAGTGAAATAAAAGATGAACCAGAAAGCAACAGTGAGCCATGCCGATATCGCGGCCATATTGAAT
Source organism: Victivallis vadensis (assembly GCA_040391785.1). GTDB lineage: Bacteria > Verrucomicrobiota > Lentisphaeria > Victivallales > Victivallaceae > UBA5239. The sequence continues at coordinate 96,441 of JBEBXH010000008.1, read as the reverse complement.
ATCACCCAGTCGACGGTGTCGCGGGCGCTGGACCCGGCGCGCTGCCATCTGATTTCGGAGGCCACCCGCCGCAAGGTCGAGGAGACCGCAATCAGCCTGGGCTTCCAGCCCAATATCCATGCGCGGCGCACCCGTACCAAATGCAGCGAAGCGCTGACGGTGGTGATCGACAACCTGAATTCTTCGCAAAGGTATTTCAGCGATTTTTCACAGAATAATCAGCGGCTGACGTTCGATTTCCTGAACGGTATTGTCGACGGCGCCACCGAAGCCGGTTTCGAGGTTAAACTGCTGCCGCTGCATTCGCACCGGGAGATTTCGGCGGATTTCCTGCTCCGGCACCTGCAGTTTCCCTATTCGGACGGCATCATTTTCATGGGATATCACTACATGCGCAATTTTTATGACGTGATCAAAGACAGCAATATCCCGCATATCATCGTCAGCGGCTCGGCGGTGCCGGACGTGCCCATGCCGTCGTTTATCCCCGACCCGGAGCCGGGTATCCGCGAGGCGGCGGCCGGATTGCTCAAGCGCGGACACCGCAAGTTCCTCTATCAGGCGTTTGACCTGAAGGGGACGCCGGCTTATCAGAATGAACGCTATGAAGTGTGGAAACGCGTCCTGCAGGAGCTCGACCCCCAAATCACCCTTGACACGATCAATATTCCGGACGCCATGGCTTTGCGCAAAACCGCCCGGGAATTCGCCGAATCGCCGCAGGATTTCACCGCGATCCTGACTGCCAACGACGGTGCCGCCGACATCTGGCGCCGCGAGTTCCAATATTACGGCGCCAAAGTTCCCGGCGATTTCGCCATTGTCGGCTACGACGGCAACGACAGTTTCCCGGAATTAAGTTCCATTTCGGTACCGTATTACGAAATCAGCCGGGCGGCGGCCCAAAGTGTGATCGCCGCGGTCAAAGACAACGGAACGGTAAAAGAGCAGAAATTCGCCACCTCGTTCAAACCCGGCTCGACGATATAAAAATCAATCAATTTCAGGAGAAATGATAGTGAAACGTTTTGTACTCTTATTGCTGTTGCTTACCGCCCAAACCTGGGGTGGGGAATTCGACAAGGAAATAGCGGAAGTTAAATCCGGTGTCCGCAAAGAAGCCAGGGCCAGTTGGTGGGGCTTTGACAAAAACAATGCCACCGCCGCATTGCAGAACGCCATCAATTCGGGCGCGGAAAAAGTGATCATTGACCATACCGGAAGCGACTGGATCATCGATCCGGTATTTCTGGTCTCGAATCAGGAGGTAATCATCGGCCGGAATGTGACCGTCCGGGCTCGCTCTGGTGGTTTCATCGGTGTCAATGATGCGCTGTTCAATATGGTGAGCATCAAAAACGTCATCATTCGCGGTGAGCCGGGAGCCGTGTTGAAGATGAACCGCAGGGATTATGATGACCGGAGCAAATACAAATTTGCCGAATGGCGCCATATTTTGAACCTCCTGAGCAGCGAGAATATTGAAATACGGGACCTCAAACTGGTCGGCAGCGGTGGCGACGGCATTTACCTTGGCGTCGACAACGAAGATCGGCAGCTTCCGGCTCCGGCCGGTAAGGCGAAACTGGAACGCCGGATCAATCCGAATAATTATTGCAAAAACATTAGAATCGAAAATGTGGAGACTGATGATTGCCACCGGCAGGGGATTTCCGTCATCAGCGCGGAAAGTTTGTTGATCACCAATTGCCGCCTCAACAATACCCGCGGCACCGCGCCCAAAAGCGGAATCGATTTCGAACCGAACTATCCCGGCGAGCGCCTGGTCGAATGTATTGTGGAAAATTCCACTTTTTCAGGTAATGACGGCTGCGGCGTCGAAGTATATGTGGGACAACTGAATGGTGACAGCGAACCGGTGTCCATTCTCTGCCGTAACCTCGAGATACGGAATAATTTCAACGGCATCCGCATCGGATTGGCCATGGAGAAGGCCGCCACGGTAAAGGGGTTCGTCGCTTTTGCCGATTGCAGAATCACCGATTCCAAAAATATCACTGCACTTTTGAACAGCCCCTGGGATGGATTCCAGATTAAATTCATCAATTGTCAGCTGGATAATTCCACGGCGGTTGAAAAGGCCGCATTTAAAATCTGCTTGATGGTTCATAAACCAGGTTTGGTCAATCAGCCTTTCGGCGGGCTCCAATTTTCCCGGACTGTTTTAACGGACACAAAAAAGCCGGCCCAGCCTTTCGATATTCTGCTGGATCCGACCATTCAACTGGGAACGATTGCCGGTGAGCTCATTTACAATGGCAACCCCTATGACCTGGCAGCATTTACCGCTACCCAGAAACAAATCATCGACAAGTTGGCGAGTATGAAATATGCGACTCTGGATGGCAAAACGGTTGTCGCTCCCGCCGGCAGCCATCAGGTGCCGCAGGCAAATTCCGGGAACTTTTTCTTCCGTCATTCTCCGGTAATGTTACTTTTGGTTGAGGAACCGGGAAAAGAGATTTCCGTACAGTTGGCTCCGCGCAAACTTGGTAACAATACCCGCGCGATTTCCATTACCCTGAAAGATCCGAACGGCAAGGTTCTGAAGCAGGAAGAACTGGCTGCCGATGGTAAAGCAGTCAAGATCGATTTTGTGCCGGAAACACAGGGCCTGTACCGGCTGGAGGCCGATACCCGCCGTCAACTGTTGGGCTTTGAATCTGCTCACTCCGGTCAGGCGATGCTGATGGGCGAGCGCTTCCAACTGGTCAGCCCGTCTGGCAAACTTTATTTTGAAGTACCGCAGGGGGTGGAGGAGTTTTTCATTCCGATCTGGGGGGACTATGACGAATATATCACGGCGTCTCTGGTGAATCCGCAAGGAATTGAAGTTCAGAAAGAAACTAAATTCGATCAGACCCGGATTTTTTACGGTAAACGCAAACCGAATGCGCCCGCCGAAATCTGGGCCATCGATTTCAAGAGCGCGGTCGAGGATGTTTCGATACAATTCCAGGCGCCTCTTCTGCCCTTGCTTTCGGCGAATCCCAATGTATTTTTGAGATCAAAATAAAAACAATGATAAAGTGGAGAAAAAAATGAAGAAAAATTTTACACTTATTGAACTCCTGGTTGTAATCGCGATCATTGCAACTCTGGCTGCGATGCTGCTGCCGGCTCTGAATAAGGCCCGGGAAAAAGCGAAAACCATGTCGTGCCTGAGCAATGAAAAGCAATTCGGTACTGCCATGGGTATGTATGTGAATGATTATGATTATATACCTCGATGTGGCATCGGCGGTCTGAAACCCTATTTTACGCACCTTCTGGCGCCATATCTGGCGATATCATTGAATGCTTCCGGTACTTTTGACGCTTCGCAGGATATTCCCATCTTCCGCTGTCCGAGTGATAGCAAACCTTCATTCGTCTCCAGCAATACTCACATTGCCGGAAAGGGGGGATCTTCTTATGCGATCAATAATTACTGTGGCAATGACATCAGCAACGGTTGGGGAATAAAATTCACTACAATCAAAAGATTTTCCACAACTTTTGTTTTCCTGGACGCGGCAAGCAACTACGGGGCAGCAAATATCAGTCCGACGAACCATGATCGCGTCGGTTACCGTCACCCCGGCGGAATTATTTACTCCAGTTCGATTACTCCGGCCGGAATACCCTCGACCTCCGGGCTGAACGTCACCTGGGCCGATGGTCACGCCACAACCTGGCTCGGCTGTATAACAACTGCTTCCACAGACGTGACCGATACATTACTCCAGATGTGGAATCCCGCCTTGCAATAAGTTGAAATAAAAAAGCCGAAACAAGCTGGGCATCCGGAAGGGGGGGATGGCTCGGATGCGCGCCAGCTTGTTTCGGTAGATAAGGGGCAACAGTCGTTTCGTTATTTCCTCAGATAGTTGACGATCAGGTCGAATATGGCGTCCACCGCGGGCTCCTCAACGGCGCTTATCGTGTCGCGGGAGGTGTGATACGGGAAATCGGCGGACCAGTTGGCCGGGTTGGTTTCCATGGCCGTAATGGTCACGGCCGGAATGCCGGCTCCGGCGAAATTGGCGGCATCGGTGGCGCCGCCGCCTGGCGGCATGACGCACCGCTTCATCGGCTGCAGCAGCATCAAATCCATGGCCAGGTCATGGGAAAGCGGCACCGTGCCATTCAAATCTTTGGTGAACACCGACAAATCCTGACGCCGGTAAATGGTGTCCACCACAATCGCCTTGCAGGGCAGGTCATTGAGCGGATGGCGCTTCAGAAACGCCGCCGACCCGCGCATGCCGCACTCCTCGGCGTCGAACGAAGCCAGAATCACTTTCGTATGCTTGAGCGGCCGGTCGGTCAGCTCCCGGGCCAGCTCCACCAGCATGCAGGAGGAGACCAGATTGTCGCCGACTCCGGGCGAAATCGCCGAGCCGGTCAGAAACGTCAGCGGAGCCATGAAAATCACCGCCGCCAGCACCATCCAGTACAGCCAGCCCGGCAACAGCACAAAACACGAAATCAGCGCGATCAACATATGGAGTGCGAACACTGCCACCGACCCGCGCAGCAGCCACGGATAAAGCCGCGGGTTATGCTCCAGCGGACGGAACACCGGGGCGGCGTCATGATGCGCCGAAACCACTACCTGCTGCTTCACCTCGCCCGAAGGCTCGATCTCGGCCACGACATTGCTGCCGATTTCCGAAGGGAAGAAGCGGTCGAAAAAATCATCGTGAATCCCGAACACCGTCACCGTGAACGCCACCGCCGCCAGCAAAACCAGCAGCCCGGCAAAGGGATGATGTGTGATCAACAGAACCGCCGCAATCAGATAAGCCGCAGTGCTGAGCTTGCACCAGCTGAAAAATGCGCTCGGATGGCAGACAAAAGTCTCTACTTTGGTGGAATGGACTCCCTTGATGGCCTCAAGACATTCCGCGATTTTATGGGCACAGCGTTCCGTGGACCTGCGGCCGGTTTTCCGGCCGGGAAACTCGGCGGCGAGCTTTCCGGTCAAATCGAGAATATTTTTTCCATGCATACCATAACCTCACAACTTTGCCTGCGGATGAAAAATAATTTCATCCGCAAAATCCCTTATCCATATTGAGGATATGATAAATGAATACACTGAAAATCGGCGTTCGTCAAGTTGCAAGCGGTTTTTTTTGAGCTTGTATTACCGTAATATAATGTTCGAAGGATATTTGGGTGGTTCACATACCGTAAACCATTCGCAAAGCATCCGATATCGATGATGGTTCATCGAATTTTCATTTTAGGGTGCTGTTTTTCAATAAAACTGAACTTTTTAAAACGCTTTTTACAAATAACGGCTTGAATCTGTCGAATTCGCTACTATAGTAAATACCCTGTCGAATAAAATTATTTGACAACCCAAGTCGGGGTGTGGCTCAGTCTGGCTAGAGCGCTGCGTTCGGGACGCAGAGGCCGGAGGTTCAAATCCTCTCACCCCGACCATTTCTTTTGTTATAATTCCCTGATTTTCAATTACTTACGACGCGAAACCGCATTTTTCTCTTCCCTCGGAGTGTGACTCGTTTTGTGACACCGCAAGGAGTCAAAATGGAAGTCTCTGTAAGTAATCTGGCCGTCCGAAGCGGAAAATTTCAATTCCGTTACCGTCTTCCGGCAAATTATCTGCCCGGAAAAATCCGAGAAATCAGAATATCCCTGCGAACCAACGACTTGAAAAAGGCGATGGAATGCTGTAAGTTTGCCTCTGATGAAATCAGAACATGGATCGACTCAGGGGAATACATGAGCATACCGTTGCAGGACCTGCGGAAATTGGCCGCAGATTACATTACACGCCGTTTGGAGGACCATACCCGGCAGATGGCCGCCTATGGCCGTATGTGCCCTGAAACAAGGGCGGAAGGCATGCGGATTGCCCTTAATATGGTGAAGCACTTTGAGAATGCAGTCCAAGTAGGTGATCCGAACGCTACTACGGCTATGATTAACGCCAGGGATATGCTGAAAGAAGTTCCACATGACCAGGGCGACCTTGATTGCCTGGCACATGATTTACTGTATGCGGACCTCTTTGTTCATAGAATGCAATATGAACGCATTGCTGGCAGAAAGAACCTCACGGAGTACAATGAAGCCATTTATGATAAAGTAATCAATGGCGATTATCCCACCGTGGAAGAACTCGCCCAGGCTGACGAGAAGCACTTCGTAGGCAAACTGATTCAAGACTATCTGGCGGCACCCCATCCCACTTGGGGCATCAAGACCAGGGAAGACATCAAAAACACGCTGGACTTGTTCCTACAGTACGTGAACTCCGGCACAGATATCAAAGCCATCCGCCATCGTGATCTGCTGGCATTCCGCGATAACGTGCTGATGAAGATTCCGGCAAGGCGCAATGTTTACCCTGAACTGAAGGACCTGCCGCTCTCCGAATTGGTGAAGGACCACGGGAGGGCAAAATTGTCCGATCAGACCGTCAACCATAATTGTGTGCGTTTGGGCGGATTCTTCAAGTGGTGCTTCGATCATGAATACCTCGACCGCAACCCTGCCACGAATCTTCTGATCGATTTAGGCGACAAGGTCAGCAACGAACGTAGCCCCTACAGTACGGATGACCTGAAGCTTTTGCTGGCGAATATCCGGGAAGACCGCATGAATGCCTGGAAGCCGCATAAATACTGGATTCCTCTAATTGCTCTCTTCTCCGGCCTACGCCAGGCGGAGATATGCCAACTCTATCCCGATGATATTATCAATGTCAACGGAATTCCTTGCTTCGATATCAAAGCCAGCGTGGAACGCAAAGCCAGGCTGAAAAACAAAAACGCCAAACGGACGATTCCGGTACACCCGATTCTTCAACAATTGGGCTTACTGGAGTTTGTTCAAAATCGGGCTTCTGCGAGGCGGGGCAGAAAAACAGAAGACGCAAGGCTCTGGATTTGCCTTGAGTATACCGAAAAATACGGCTATACGCACTCTTATGAGAAGTCATTCGGCAGATTCAACCGCAAGTGTATTACCGACGATACGAAGAAGGTATTCCACAGCTTACGGCATAATGTTGCGAACTGCCTGAAACAAAAGGGAGCCCAGGAGAGCCTGGTCGCCGAAATCATGGGCCATTCCCTGGCTGGTATGAGCTTCGGCCGTTATGGAAAAGCCTTCAATCCAGAGATTCTGTTGAAGAACCTGAAACTGCTGGACTACAACATCAATGTCTTCGAGGTATTGGGGAAAACGCCCCTTCCGCAGGAAGTGATTGACAGGCAAATCGCTCAACTGCCAGTCTTGAATAGATAAAAAAAGAAAACCGGGATCATGAGTTATTCACGATTCCGGTTTTCAGTATCAAGGTAGATCATGCGGCGTTTGTCAGACCTTCGGTGAACGCCTGGATTTTGACCGGAGCATCCACCAGTGCTCCATTCATGATTTCGATTTTCAGGGCATCCAGCTTCGCCTTATTGTCAGCAAGGAACTGTTCGCCCTCTCTCGGATTGGAGAATTCTTTGATCGTGCCGAGATACTTACCCGCCTGTTTGGCCGGAACGACCTTGAACTCAACGTCCGGTGTGTTGCCGGAGAAATTCATGGCAACCACCAGCGATGCTTTATTTTTGCTCCGCATGTACCGCTTGTAGGAGCCGATCATGCATTGGGCCAGCTTCGACTGAGCGTAAAGTTCTTTCTGGTTGGCCTCATCTTCCAGCATTTTTTTCAGCTCCTGCTGGCAAGCTTCCAGACTTTCGGAGTACTTCTTGATTTTTGCAGTGTGTCCTTTCAAATCAGAATGACTTCCGTCTTCAACCGTCTTCTCTTTGGCGGCAATTTCCTTTTTCCTGTCGGCCTGTTTTTCGCTGGGAAATTGGGCGGTTTCTATCAGTTCCTCCTTCAATCTGCGCCTGAGAGCATCGACCACGGTATCACGACTCTTGTTGCTTTCTTCCAAAACTTGGGTCAATTCCACCTCTCGATTGTTCAGTTTAAGGACGTATTTGTCATGCCATTTGTCGGCCAGTTCCCGGCCATGTTCAAGAGCGTCTTCCACCAGCGATTTCTGATCTTCTGGCGTCAGTTCGGCGATATTCTTCGCCAAGCTTACACGCCAAGCGCCTTTCTGAACGAATTCTTCGATAACGGGAAGTCCCCGCTTGATGACGATCTGCGCCGATTTCACTGAACCTCCGCTGACGTTGAAGATTTTCCCGAAATGATCCGTTTTGTTACCTTTGGACAAATTTGTCCTTTCTTCCTTGGAGAGGGTTTTGTCCTCTTTGAACGCCAGGAGCATATGTCCGGCGAACAATGCCCGCTGGGATTCGTTCAGGTTGCGGCGGTGGAGATTGCGAGTGATGACGTACTGTTCCGGCGTGAATCCTTCCGGTACCGATGCGAACCTGACGGTTTCCTCATACTTGAAATCCTTATCATAAGACATCAGCTCACAGATGGCTCGGTGACGGTTCCGACCGTCAAGGATCATTCCATCATGGATGGCGATAGGTTCCAGAAGGCCGCGCTTGCGGATTCCTTCTTTGAGGGCTTTCAACTCGTGCTTGCCTGCGATCATCGGCAGGAATTCGGCGTAGGGGTGCGGCTGAAGGGCCGCAAACTGTTCTTTGGTGAACCAGAGTTTTGCTGTATTCATTTCTTCTTCTCCTTTTACGGTGACACGGTTCTCGATCTCGGCGGGATAGGCTCCACTGTTGTTGTTGTTGTTGTTGTTGTTGTTGGCGGCGACGTTGTTGCTGGTGGCGTTCGACATAATTTGTTTCTCCTTATGTCCATTGTTTTCTCGTCGTGACCACCTCGGTCATCGACTTCTGCTACCTAATGCGGACAGAAGAAGAAAATCTTATTCGACAAAATAGATTTTTTTGAAAATTCTGCCTTTTTCCCACTTTCATAAGAAAATCCATACCTTTCTCCATATGTCCCATAAGATTCCTTTCTTTCTCGCGCATAAGGAGACAGGAAACCCCAAAACAAGAAAGGACGGGTCAAATGAAAAAGCAAAACAAAATCGTCACCAACACCAAACGCCTCCCTTACAGTAATGAGGAACTGGAAAGGATGTTCCGCCATCTTTCTCCTGAACACTTGCCGAACTGGAGCCCACACAAACTTTTCATCCCGGCGCTGGCCTTATACAATGGCTTGCGCATGAGTGAAGCCTGTCAATTGCAGAAGGACAATATTATCCTCGCCAATGAAATTCCTTGCATTCAGGTAAAACGGGATGTGGAGACCGGATGCACGTTGAAAAACATGGCAAGCGCCCGTATTATTCCGATCCATCCCGTGCTCCTGCGACTTGGCTTTCTCAAATATATTCACGCCGAAGGAGAACAACTATGGCCGGAGCTGAAGTATAGCGCCACTCAAGGGTACTCCCAACAGTTCATGAAATTCTTCGGCTGTTTCAATCGAAAATATGTAACTCAAGACACTAATAAGGCCTTTCATTCTTTGCGAATCAATTTCGTGGAATGCCTCCGGCAGATGACTGTATCGGAAGAGATTGCTCGCCGCCTGACGGGATTGACTGGAGAAAGCATGACCTTCAGTCGTTATAATTCGGTACGACCAGAGGACATACTTGAAGGTCTCCGCAAGGTGGATTACGCTCTCGACATCTTCGTCTTAAAGGGCATCCAACCGCTGAGTTCAGAAGAGATTGTCGAACAGATAAAACAACTTCCTGAGCATTCCGCCTGACCGAATACGAAACTTTACTTGAAGAGAAAAAACTATGTATACAAAAAACGATGTCCAGCAATTTGAAAACGTGGTCAATGCTTTGGCCGAAAACGGAGCTCTTCATCAAGAAGTTTGCGAAGTCGCTGTAAAAGCAGTCAATGCCAAGCTTGCAGGAGGCGAGGAACTGCTTTCTCGCGCCGAAGCGGCCCAGTTCCTGAAGTGTTCAGTCAAGACGATTGACCGTCTCTGCGACGAGGGCAAAATTGTCCGAATCCACACCAGCAAGCGGGCAATCCGCATTCGGCTCTCAGAACTCAAAGAAATGCTTGGAATTTAACAAAACAAAACGAGGTAGCAAAATGACTCACAGAGACTTTTTTAAAGCGGCGGGATTCAAGCCCGGAGATAAAATCAGCAAGGCTCTCAAAGACAGAAATGGCACTTGGCGTGGATTATCGCTGACCACGGTCGAAGATTACTGCAAGTTGTTGGAATGTGAAGGCGACAAACAGAATTACTATTATTCCCAGGCCACACATTGCGGCGAAGAAAAGAACTTTGAGGAGGACAATTATGTCGAAATCGTCTGTTTAGTCATCGATATCGATTATGGGCCGCATCATAAGAAGGCTTCCTACGATACGCTTGAAGATGTCCGCAAGGCCTCACAGGTGCTTCCAAGACCGACTGTCGTCATTCACTCAGGCGGTGGACTGCAACTGGTTTATCGGTTCAGGAATCGCATCACCGGGCATGAAGGAAGAATGAAATATAAAACTCTTGCCAAAGTGATGGCGGCACAGGTTCATGGAGACTCCTGTCAGAGTATTGGTCATATTTTTCGGGTTCCCTTGACTTGGAATTACAAGGAAGGAGTACCGCCTCGTAAAAGTGAGATTCTGTATATGGATGGCCGAATCGACTACACGTTGCAGGACTTGGAAAAATGGTGCAATGACCATCAGTTCAAGATGCCTTCAGAAGGAAAACAGAAAGCGAGGTCCATTGCGACAAAGAAGGCTAAAAAGGCCAAATTGACCAAGCGGGACACCGGGGTGGATAATTCACGGGAGGCCTTCAGATATATTGAAAGAGTCCTTCGAAGAGTTCCCAATGTTCAGGAGCGCCGTTTCGTGGCGAACCTGAAGGCACAGCCATTTTATGACCACTACGAGCGTTTCGGCGAAAATGCCGAGAAACAGTGTCGGATCGACATTCGCCGAATTCGCCGGAAGTTGACCAAGGATGCCTGGCCGCAACCTTTTGTTAAGATAAAAAAGCTGAAGTATACCAGTGAGCCCAACACGGAAGCGGTAACACAGAAACGGAAAGAGTTCAACCGGATTTTCGACACCTCCGGCAATGATAGAATCACAATTGCCCTGTCATTGATGGAGCAACTCCTGCTGGAGAAGAAGCAGGCGATCCTTAACTTTCCCTGTGCCTCCGGCAAGACGACGGCGGCGATGATTCTGGCCTCTGCCTATGCTTCGCCGGAGAACCGCTCCTGGATCGTCACTGAAAAGATTGAAGATATCAGAAGGATAGCGGGAACACTACGCGAGCTCGGAGCGAAGGCGCTGGAGTGGCATGGAAGACCGAATGGGTGCCCAGAAGACCGGCTGGAGTTCATTACGAAGAAACGAGGCTACTTCTGCCGCCAATGCAAATGTCCTTGCCCCGCCCTTGAAAAGTATACTTCAAAAGATGTCTGGGATGCTCCGAGGGCGGACATTCTGGTGACGACGCACTCCCACTGGGCGGCGGCAATCGCTCAAGGGAAAATTCCTTCTTCAGTTAAATTCATCATCGTGGATGAGAGCCCGTCTATGATGGAGTATTTTACTCTCACGCAGGAGAAAATTTCTGTTTTCTCAAAAGTTTTCGACCAGTTGCGGGGTAAATTCACCAACGATATCGGCTTCATTCGAAACTCTCTGCTTTCCGGTCATTGTCGCAGAATTCCCCCATTAAATAGTATGGAGCATTTCGGCGATATCCAGAAGTATCTGTATAAGCTGTTGGCCGAAGAAGTCATCACCGCCGAAGATTTTGAACAGATGCAGATTTTCCTTGATTTCTTCTCCGCTGAAGAAATTTATGGGATGCTGACCAAGGACTTCGACAATGAAAAAATGACCTTTATCCGGGGAACGGTAGATCTAAAAACATCCATTCCACACCTGATTCTGGATGGCTCTGCGTTGATGAGTGACGTCAAATGGGAAGGATTCAACATTTACAGTTGCCCGCAACTCAAACAAAGTTACCCCAATACAACGGTTGAAGTCATCAATGGGAATCCGAGTAAGAGTTTCCTCTCCCGGAAGGGAAATTTTTCTTCTTTGGCTGAGAGGGTGGTTCAGGCCGCCGAGCCGGAGCAAAACCTTCTCCTCTTTCGTAACAAGGTATTGGATCATGACCCAGAGTTACGTGAAAACATCGAGGAGTTGAAAGCTCTGCTTCTGGAACAGAAGATCAGCCTGATCGAGATGAACCGGGGTGAGCATATCGGCTCCAACAAGGGGCGATTGGCCCAGGTCAACGCGGTTTGCATGAGCCTGTTCAACAATATTGCCTATTATGTGCTCAGAACAGCTCTGGTTAACCACCGGGAGATTCCAGTCGAAGAATTTTGGCGAAAACGTTTCCATGTCCCTGCGATGAAAACGAGCGGGGGATTTGCCTCGCCGGAGATTCAGCAGACCTATTGCCGGGCGATTGTGGTTGATCTTTACCAGACAATCATGCGTGGGTGCATCCGCAACAACCCAGCGGAGCACTACAAGGTAATCTGCGCCGTCAGCGGGCTTGATATCATCTCCGTGCTCAAGGAGGAACTTCCAGGGGCGACGTTTCACTACGAGAACGAGGAAATCGTAGACGCCCTGCTTGCCGGGGAAGCGGAGTCGAAGGTCATTGAATTGATGGACGGTGATCCCCGGCGGCGCTACGAGAGGCTTGGAACGATCCGAAAGGCGCTGGGCTTTTGACGTTTTTCTCCGGGAGGTACTATATAGTTTCTATATAAACCAGCAGAAAATCTGCTGTGCGAACCTGTAAAGTACCTCCTTATTAGCCCTTTAAGGGCCTGTATACTTTTTCTTCTTCTTTCCCTCTTCTGTGCCCTTAAAGGAACGGCGATCTGCCGGAAGTGTCAAAAAGTATGAGAAAACCAGGTCTACAGGAAAGAGAAATTGTCGATTCTGAGCTTAAATCAACCTAAAACATACTTTCATAAAGTGGGTGTAATCTGTCGGTACCGATGTCGGTGGCGCTTCGGTAAATTGTCGGTAAATCGTCGATGGTCTTATCGGTGGTGGTATTGGAGGAACTAACGAGATTTCAGGTCTACAGGTTTGCCTTTTATGGAAAAACTTTCAAATGATTTCATCGACATCTGGGGAAGAGAAAAGATTGCCGCTACCCCTTTGCATTCAAGCTCTTTTATCTCGAAAGAGTAAACTTCTTCTTCCTTTGCATTGATATGAGCTTCCAATATCACAATTTCTTCCGGGCGTACCCGGCGCGGGAGAAGAGGACGGATGATTTTATGACGACTGATCATCTCTGAAATCTCATCCTGTGCCTCGTCATATTCATTGGCTGTCAGTTTTCGTATCTTCTCAACGGGCTTGGGCGAAGGTTCCTGTATGACCGGATCTTTAGGTACAGTCTGCTTCTTTGAGGTCTGATTTTCAGTGGCAGAAAAAGTTTTTTTCTGGGGCGGCGCTTGCTGTTCGGATTGTCTGACAGGAGTCTTTTTCTCTAACTTATATGGAACCTTTGTTCCATCTTCGGTGGTAAATTTTTCTCCAACCTGCAAAACAATTCCAGAATCGTCTGAATTTACTTTGACCATTCCCCGAAGGCCTTCTTTATAATTATGATCAGAAATTCTTATAACATACAGGAACCACGGCAACTCGTCAAACTCAATCTTGCGTCCTACGGTGATATCAGATGGTGAGTTGAAATAAGGAGCCAAAGCCTGCTGAATATAAAACTCTTCAGTTCGGTTCACGTTCTCCGGCGGTATCACTATCGGCTCCCCCTGCGGAACGAAAGAAGAAAACAATTCCCGTTTTTTATCTTTAAGATACCGGGCGTATTTTTCTTTATCGGTGGAATCGATACTCTCATTCAGGATAATCGTCAGTGGCGATTTATTTTCTGCTTCAAACAGAAAACGACTTTTGTCTCCCCTAATAAAAAAGCTCTTTTCATAAACTTTTCGATCTTCAATCCTTCCTGTCAGGGTAACTGAACCGTATTCGAAATGACAGGTGAAATCGACTTTCTGTTTCTCGTTGTACTTTGCAGTCGCTCCGGAAATATCAAAGAAGTAATTCCATAAACCCATTTGCACTTTATTGGCGGAGACTGTTTTTACGTCAAACAGCTTCAGTTGAAGTGTATTGTCCGGGTGCCCCATAATTACAGAGAAATTATAGTCATATGGCTTTACAAAATTTTTCAATTGGATAAGATAATGTTTTCCGGCTCCCAGAGTCAATTTTGTTGCATCGATAGAATTATCCAGACCGGTAGAGACTCCAAACCAGTCATGATTCATAATTTTGGTTGCTCTCTCGCTCCAAGCCGGAAGAATCGGTTTCATCCATTCATAATCTATCGCCTCTTTTTTAATTTCTTTGGAAGATTGCGGCAGAATATAATCGTCCTTCAAGTCTGCTCGATGTGTTGGTCCGATTTCTCGAAGTGAAAAATCGTTTATTTGCAAAAGAATATTATTCTGTGCATTATACCTCAATTCGAAATTTCCACTGCGAAAAGGACAGTAAGCGTACCAGACAGCGTAACCGTCGATGAAAACTCTGATTGTGGCATCGGCAACTGCAATTCTGATATCATAGAAACGGTCTTCCAATTCGATATAGGTTAATTGGGGTGTTCCAAAGTTTTTAAGTTTATCTTCGCTTGCATCCTGTGGGCGATAAATTGCCGGTGAGAAGGTCAGTCTTTTCCCGTCGCTATGCATCTTAAAACGCATCTGATGATGAGCCATTTTGTCGATTTCTCTGGCCCCCACATAATCTGCCGCCGTGATGACAAATTCAATATCGCCGCTGAATTCTTTGGGGTGCATAGAGATGCCGACTTCATAATACAATGGGAGTTCGACATCCTTCAGAATCATTCGCCCATTCCCGACCGGAGGTAACTCCAGCATATTTCTGGTCCATCTGCCGCCGGGGGGCAAGGCCCACATTTCTTTCTTCAACCCCTGATAGAGGAGGCGGCTTTTCTTCATTGCCGGCTCGGAGTGAGGAGAATTCTTCGGTTCTTCAAAATCAATATGGGCGAAGTCAGTTTCAAAGGCGTTTTCATCAGTCGGGTTGCCGACTTGGAGACCAATCCGCATGCCAATTTTCTGTTTCAGACCGGGATATTTGCTCTTGAGGTAACGTTCTTTGCTGACCAGATATTTTTCTCCATGCCGTTTGATATCCCGTTCGCTTTTCTCAGAATAAAAATCATAGAGATCGTAATTCGGAACCAAAGGCATATTGAATACGACCGTTTCTTTCATCGCCCGCCAGAAGAGATCCGGGTAAAAGGAGAAAATGCGGCGTTCAGAGGTATAGGGAGCGTCGAATTGACAAAGACGCTGATAAGCAACGCAAGAAGAGACGAACCATAGAATAAATAGCAAGGCGATGGTAATTCTGGCCCAGGGATTTTTCCAGACGAAGACCAGGCCGAAGCCGATCCATTTGAATGGAGAAAGAAAAATCTTCAGGCTGACGGCAAGAAAATATTTGACATCATACCACCATCCCAATTTACCATGAAGCGCGGCACGAAACTCTTTTTCTGTACGAATTCGCAAAAGCGGTGTGGGGTTACAGGCCCTTTTGACCAAGGTATTCAACGGCTTTGCCCCAGATGTTTGCAATACTTTGTGCGGTACTACTGGGAAGTTATTCGGTTGTTGCCCGGAAAATGCGCGGTACAACGTTTTCCCCAAAGCATAGTAGTCGATGGCGGGAGTCATTTCCCTGGTCAGACCTGCCAGAATTTCAGGAGGAACATAAGCCTGGGTCCCGGCAAGGCTCAAAGTCTGTGATACCGAACTGATCAGACCAATATCGCTCAGCTTTGGCGCACTATTGACAAAGACAATATTATCCGGCTTGATGTCACGATGCACCAGGCCGCTATCATGCAGATGCCCCAGACCGTCCAGAAGGCTGTCGAAAATAGCAATTACTGATTCTTTGCCGAGCGCACCCCATTTCTGGATCATATGTTCCAGGGTACACGCGACATAGTCAGTCTCATCACCGAGATTGTCGGCGGCTTCCATTGTATAATAGAAAAAGTCGCCGCAATCCTCAATATGATAGACCTGAATCAGATTTGGATGGGGCTTCACCTTGGTGTGATAGTTGCGAAGCCCTTTGAATTCCCGTTCCCAGTCTCCGCCGAGCATGGATTTTGAGACAACTTTGAGTGCGCGGCGGTTGCCGACGACATCCGTAACCAGCCAGACTTGGCCGTAGGCCCCCCTGCCGCACAGGCATATGGGGGAGTATCCTTTGATCTCGGAGGGGAATTCAGCCATCAGTCCTCAAGAGTTTTCACAATTTCCCGAAGCATCTCCTCCACCCGCGATTTATGCTGGTAGACTGCGTTGGGCTTGATTTCGAGCATCTTTGCCACTTCTTTGGCCGGTAACTCCTCCAGCACGAAAAGATGATAGGATTGATAGGTGGTCGGATCGATTTTTAGCTTGAGCTCTTCCATTGCCTGTTTCAGCAGGTGGTTTTTCCACTCCATTTCCCAGTGATTCTCGGTTTCCTCTGGAAGATCTTCGATTCCAAAGTCCTCCGACTCGATGGAGACAATATTGTCCTTGCGTTTCCGTATGATGTCATAGGCCCTGTTGTCGATGATGCGCTTCAGGTAATCCCGGAACCGTCCCTGGGTTTTGTCATAATGAAAGGTTTTGGATGCACTGAAAAACGCAACCATCACCAGTTGGACCAGTTCTTCTTTTTCGGTCTGGGTCAGGCGGCGATCACCTCCCCGCAGTAAAATCAGGGGCTTGTAGTTATCATAAAAATCATTCCAGCCGACTTCATCGCCGCGCCGGACTGCGGAAAGCAGACTGCCCCGTGTAGTAAATGCCATAAGATACTCTCAGTTAGATTGTTTTACCCTAATGTAGTATCTGCCAAGCATTTTTCAAGCAAAAAAGAAGACGATTCAGCCTCACTCCCGGTTTCTGTGCGGGAACGTTACGTTCTGCCCGCTGGCGAATTCTCTATGGGATGAGGTCTGAATCGCCTTCGATACCTAATGCGTTCTATTTTAACGAATCTTATGAAGGTTCTCAAAAAAAGTTATCTTTTTTACTCTCGCCCATAAGATTCTGCCTCTTCCTACGCATTGGGTAGTAGAACTGGAGGTTAGAAAATGAAACGATATGTTTTGCTGTTATTCCTTCTCCTTATTGGAGGATGTGCCGGTATTCCGCAATCCGAACGTTACCCGGATGTCAAAGTTTCACGGCTGATTCGGGTTTATGACGGCGATACATTTGTCTGCGATATTGACGAGCTCTCGCCGCTGATCGGTAAAAATATCCGTGTCCGGCTGAAACATATCGACACGCCGGAACTACGTGACAAGGACAAAATTGTCCAAATGGCCGCTTTTGCTGAAAAACAGCGTTTGGAACATCTGTTGAATAACGCCAAGGTGATCGAGCTCAGGAACGTAGGCCGATGCAAATACTTTCGAATCTTGAGTGAAGTATTCATTGACGGAGAAAACATCCTTCCTAAGCTCAATCAGCAATATGTAACGGCTCCTGCCGGAGAAGACAAATGAGGACAATTTTCCAAATCCATTTGACCATGTACGTATCCGGTTATATATTGAATACCAACAACTGGAGGTTGGATGACAGTAGAGATTTAAGAAGAAAAATCAGATATTCAGGGAACTTGGATCAAGTTCCCGTGTGGCCGCTCAATAGAAAAATCGCCAATTTATTCAACACCGAGCACAGCCGCAAGCAAGGGATGACCATATTTTTATGGCCGTTTTCGCTTGTGTTGCTCGGTTCGGCGTTTGGCGATGCCGTCTATGGGACACAATGTTGAAAACGGCCTCTTTTTTGCCATAAAACCATTAACATAAGAGGGAAAAAATGATACCCGATGAAGAGAAAAACTTGAAGTTACGCAACAGAACAAAAATTGGACTGATAAACTGCCCGGCTTGCGAACAAAGAATTTCAGTTCAAGCTCCGGCATGTCCACATTGCGGACAGCCGCTAAAATTTTCTGAGCATTTGGTGGAGCATGCAAAAGAATCAAATGCTTCCATGAAAATGCTGAAAAGGCTAGATAAACTCACTGATCTATATATGCTTCAAACGAGTCAATACATTGATCCCCTGTGGGAGCTTTTCAATAAGGCAAGTATAGATGAAATAGTAAAACAGCGGTCCTCCATTCTTATTGAATTTCTGAAAAACCTGCCTCGCCTTCGATGCTTGGAATATGAAATTTTACAACTTCATAGCTTTTCATGCTCTCTCCATGCTATACACAATATCGTATGTCGTAATTGTTTGCATGAAGGAGCCGTTATTCCCTGTGCTATTGCAATCAAGGCTGAGCCTGGTTATTTTTTCTCTGAGAAAATACTTGATGCGGGAACCACAATTCTTTGCCTAGAATGTGGACATCGCAGGCAAGAGGAAACTCATATGGCCTATGAACTATGTATGTCTGAAATATTGGGAACAAGATACAGTACCGATATTTATTCACCTGAATCGCATAATTTTTTCGGTCCGGTACTCCCTATTTATAAAGTATTCAAAAATCGTTTCCCGATCTCTTCAGAAAATGAGGATGCATTTCAGAAAGTCTTTGGATACGAGCATCAATTGTACAGCGATAGTGTGTTGTGTTCTGTCGCAAGTTTATCATTCAAGTCATTTGACCAGTTTTTATCGACGATTAACTTTGAAAATCGAATTAAGGCACCTGAATATCAATCTCCGTCAGTGGAAGATTTTTTACATGCTGTATCTAAGCCACAACGTGGATTTTGGAGTTCACTATTTTCATGAAATTTACTGAGGATAACATGCTATGAATAATAAAGACGGAACCAGCATAATTATTATCCTGCTGATTATAATCGCTTGCGTGCTATGTGGCTTATAACACGAAAGCAAATTGCCATATTGGTAATCACGCTGGGGTTATACGTTATCGGTAAGATGTATCGGACTGAAATACCCGTGCCATATGTCCGAGATTCATTCCCGTCCATATTATTTGCCCCGGCATTGTATTATGCAACTCTGCTAGCACTGAGCATACTGAACATCGTCACCCTGAAGCGATATCAGGCAGACCTTTTTTTCCTGTATGCTTTTCTGTCTATCTTTATTCCGGAAGTGGTAATGCCGCTACTGTCTGCCAAATATACCGCAGATGTTGGAGATATTGCGGGAACACTAATAGGATGGATGACGGTCGCGCTGGTTGAAAAAAAGAATGTTGTTCATATGTACTATCCGGTTCCATCGGAGATTTCGGTCTTTTCGGCTCCAAGGGTTACAGAACCAGCCAACAAAAAAATGATAAATTCAGGGGAAATAAATGATGATTGAACTAATTGACTGTCCAGCCTGTGGGAAAAGAATCTCTTCACAGGCAAGTTCCTGTCCGAATTGCGGTCAGCCTATCCGTCCAACTCTGAAGCTGGTGGAAAAGAAAAACAACATCATCCCTCAGCTTCCATCTGAAGCCAATATCGAGGAAGGTGTTGGTACCGTCATCGTGTTGGCGATTATCTTCGCCGTTTGGGTCTGGAGTCTGTCGGTTGTTTTCGATCCCTATGAGACGGAGAAAGGGGCCGCGACAATCTGGACGCTAATTACTGGGCTCGGCTATCTGGGTTTGTGGGGGACATACACCTATCAGGCCTTGACCAGAAACGAGATTGGCAAGATTATCCTGCTTACCTTCCTGCCGGGAATCGGAATCATACTCTGCGCGTTTTTATCACCAAAAGAAAAAAAGGATCAAAATAAATGAAAACTGTCTGCCCCAATTGCCATCAGAAATATGACGTCCCGGATGATTATCTTCAACAGGAAGTAACGTGTGAAAAATGTCAGCACGATTTTTTTGTGACCAAGGCAAAGTTCTGCCCTGAATGCGGCAAAGCAACTCCCGGTCAGGCTTTCCAGTGCCACTCCTGTCTGCATTCGTTTCAGACTCCGGCTGTCAACACCAGTGCGCCATTTCCGCAATATCCTGCCGCCGATGCGAGCGATAGGTCTGGGGCAAAGCTCAGTCCATTAATGCATGTCATTACCTCTATTTTCGCGGTAGGTAGTTTGTTTTGTGCTCTGCATGGAATCGGTATGATCGGCAGTAGCTTAGGTCGAGATGATATGTCGCTGGTAAGCCGAACGCTGTCTATCTTATTTGGAATCTGCGCTATTCCTATTTATGGAAGACTGCTGGTTCTCTTCTCCACCCTGACTCAGCCCAATAAAAAAGCAGTACAGACACCTTATGCGCAATTGGCTCTATTCGGAAGTGTTATTCTTTCTATCATTGGAGTGATCAGTTCGTTCATGATTGAAGGGTATCGGGTTTTTACCATGGTGCTCTTTTTGATCAATCTTCTCTGTATGTGCAAAATAATTCCACTTTGGAATCAGCGCTGTATTATGGACGA
This sequence comes from Victivallis vadensis, assembly GCA_040391785.1. Lineage (GTDB taxonomy): Bacteria > Verrucomicrobiota > Lentisphaeria > Victivallales > Victivallaceae > UBA5239. The sequence continues at coordinate 76,014 of JBEBXH010000008.1, read as the reverse complement.
GGAGTACGAAGAGCCTGAAATTTCTCATGAGAAACGGAATCAGCGTCTTGCTCGCGGTGGCATTGCACTGGGTGTCCTAGGGCTGATCCCTGGAGGTGGTTTAGCATTCGCAATCCCGGCGATAATAATCGGAATCATCACAAGCCGCAGAAGCAAAGCGGGGACAGCGAGCATGTGGCTTGGGATAATTGGATTTCTGGTAACATTCGTGTTCTTCTTCATTATCATGAAAAATTCATAGACCCACATTACACTGTTCACTTTTGTTCAGGCCGCTCCGGTTTTTTTCCGGGGCGGTCTTTTTTCATACCTTGACCTGTTCACTTTTTTGGGGCGAATGGTGCTTCTAAGGCCCCCACGGGCATAAACGGCGATTTTTGAGGAAGGAATTTTAGAAGGCAGGGGGGCACTCGCTAACTTATTGTTTTTGCTCCTATGTGTGGAACTCAACCACACGGAGGACAACATGAGTATGCAAGCCTGTTTTAAGTGCGAATGTACGGAAGAGCTGATTCAAATCGAGCGCGGCGGTGAAACGGAATTCGTCTGCATCGACTGCCGGGACGCTTACCTGAAAAAATGTGTCGCTTGCGGCGAATATGTTTCGCTTGAAGACGACGACTATGTAAATGATCGAGATGGGGAACTCTACTGCGAATCCTGCCGGGACGATCATTTATCCTACTGTGAACATTGCGACGAATACTCCGATTCGGACAAATTTTCCCATATTGCCGACTTGGATGAATATTGGTGTGATGATTGCGCCGACTCCTATGCTTACCGTTGCGAGGAATGCGGCGATTATGTATCCCAGAATTGCGGCGACGACAATACTCTATTGTGCAATTCCTGTTATGCGGACCATTATTGTACCTGCGACGATTGTAGCGAAGTCATTCATAACAACAATGCCTATTTCCATGACGACGGGACTTACTGCGAATCCTGCTATAACGAAAACCATTCTTCAAATGTTCACGAATACAGCTATGAACCTTATCTCAATTTTCAATCCTCCGACGAAGACGATGAAAAATGCCTTGCTTACCTAGGATTTGAGCTTGAGGCCGGAGGCGTCACCAGTTCGGAGCGTAACCGTATAGCGGACTCCATTTCAGACGGGGAAGATACTTTTTACCTGAAGGAAGACGGTTCTATCCCTGAATATGGATTTGAGCTTGTTTCCCATCCTATTACCCTGAAGCGTCATAAAGAGCTCGACTGGGGCGATGTATTGCGGCAAATGTCAAATGCCGGTATGAAGTCCCATGATTTAGGGGAAGAATCTTGCGGCCTCCATGTGCACGTATCGAGGAACTATCTTTCGCCTTACAAATGGTTACTCATAGACTGGTTTATCTCGAAATATCAATATCAATTCGAGCTTATCGCCCGCCGCAGGGAAACACACTGGGCCCGCTTCAAGAAAAGCAACGGCCTTCCCGTGAAGGACGTTTATGGCAAATCTTCAGGGACACGCTATCAGGCCGTCAACTTTGAAAATACAAACACGGTTGAATTTCGTCTCTTCAGGGGAACGCTGAAGTATACCACCTTCATGGCCACACTTGAAATTGTGGACGCTTTAGTCCACTGGGCAAATCAACTTTCCATCAGTGATATTCTGGCCTCCGGCGACGCCTTCGCGAATTTCACCGCCTACATCCATTCAAGCAGTCTTTACGAAAACGCCGTGAACTATCTCGCCGAAAACAATCTCATGGAGGTGAAAAAATGTGCGTAGCCATCTACAAGCCCAAAAAGACAAATTTGCCCTCGCTGGAAATTTTGAAGCAATGCTGGGATGCAAACCCAGACGGGGCCGGATTCGCCCTGCGAACGGAAGGAGAATACGCCATCGAGATTCATAAGGGATACATGACATGGAAACAATTCGTCACGGCCTATGAAAAGTATTACCTTGCCGACTTCACCGGGGATTTACTGCTCCACTTCAGGATAGCGACGCACGGCGGTATATCGCCGGGACTAACTCACCCCTTCAGCCTCACAAAGGACGTGAAGCTCCTGAAGCATACCAACGTAAAAACCAATTACGCCTTAATCCATAACGGTATGCTCCCCATTGAATCAGATGAAGGCTCCGACACGATGGAATTTTGTCGAAGGCTGGCTCCGCTTTATCAAAACATTCCCGCCGCTCTGGAACTGATTCAAGGCATGGTCGGAAACAACAAGATAGCCGTCATGACACGCGATAAGGTCCACCTATTCGGCGAATGGGAAACCATTGGCGGAGTTTATTTCTCAAACCTGCTCTGGGACTGGCCCGAAGAATTTTATCTGCCAACTTTGAAGGAGCTCCGGCAACTCAATAAGGGAAACTGCCCATATTGCGATGGCAAAATCATACCAGAAGACGATCTGTTCTATTGCCCTGCATGTGGCGACGCCTGGATGCAGGATGCAAAATATGGCAGATAAGAGACCGTTCCAAAATCGTTCTCAAAAATCGACAACTTTTCCCGTTCAGAAATGTCAATGAATAAACCCGTTCCATATACGGCCGAATATCTAACGCCATTGGAGGCCCCAAATGAAATGTATCATCTATAGCCGTGTCTCGACCACGGACCAGAGTACCGAAAATCAAATTCTACAATTACGCGAATATGCACAAAAGCAGGGGTGGAGCATTATCGACGTGAAAACTGATACTTGCTCCGGCAGTAAATCCGCAGACGAACGCTCCGGCCTGAAAGAAGTCTTCGACCTTGCCCGAAGACGAAAGTTCGATGTGCTTCTGTTCTGGAGCCTCGACCGCCTCAGCCGTGAAGGAACTCGAAAAACACTGGAATATCTTTCACGCCTGGATGCTTACAAGGTGAAGTGGCATTCCTACTCTGAAGAATATATCTCCAGTCTGGGACTCTTCGCAGACGCCATTATCGCTCTTATGGCTTGCCTCGCCAAACAGGAACGCTTACGTATCTCTGACCGCACGAAGGCTGGACTGCAACGGGCCGTGTCACAAGGCAAAACTCTGGGGCGTCCTAAATTCTGCCCCGATATTGACGAAAAAGCGATTGAGCTCCGCCAGCAGGGATATTCCTTCTCACGCATCGCTCATGAGCTCAATATTTCCAAAACCCACGCCTTCCACCTCTGCAAATAACCCCTGAACCATAGAAGAACACACCATGAACGCACTGAAATGGAATTATGACGACTACGCTATCCAGATGGGAGCCGGTAATCTTTTCAAAACGATCCTTGAAGACTACGAAACTTTAGGAATCATCGGGGAGGAGCATAATAAACTCATTTGCTATCTGTCCGCAACTTCCCGCCTGATGGATACACCCTTGAATATACTGGTCCTCTCCTCTTCCGGCGCGGGCAAAAGTACCCTCCAAGACAAAACACTGAAGTTCATGCCGCCTGAAGACGTTATCCGGGCCTCGGCCATTACCGACAAAGCACTCTTCTATATGAAATCGCTCAAAAACAAGCTCCTGGCTCTCGAAGAGGCGGCAGGAGTCAAAGACACCTACGCGATCAGGACGTTGATTTCAGAGGGCTACCTGGCCCAGGAAACAGTATCCGGTGGACAAGGCCAGTCCCGCTACGTCGAAGGCGGCTGTAGCATCTTCCAGACGACTACAAACCCGGAAATCAACCCTGAAACCAAGTCCCGCTTCTTTATTCTCGGAGTAGACGAGTCCCGCGAACAGACCAGACGCATTCTCGCCATGCAAAGAAAATCCCACACCCTCGATGGCCTCAGGGATCAATCCGACAAAGACGGAATCATCCGTAAACACTGGGCTTTCCAGCGTCTGCTCGAACCGTATCAGGTAGTCAATCCCTACGCCGAAGAGCTCTTCTACGAAGACGACCGGCTCCAAGCCAGACGTGATCAGCCCAAGTTCTTAAATCTCTGCAAAGCCGTAGCCTTCCTGAACCAGATGAAGAAACCCTTGAAAAACTACAATGGAATCGAATACATCGAAGTAGACCGCGATGACATCCAGCAAGCAACCGAACTCGCCAGCGAACTCCTCGGCATCAGCCTCGACGACCTTTCGCTCCCTGCAAGAAACCTCCTGCAACTCCTATTGAAGATGGAGAAAAAGACCTTCTCCCGAAAAGAGATCATGGAATTCACCGGCTGGACCAAAACCCGCCTCCACATCCATTTGACCGAACTCATAGAAATGGAGCTGGTCCTCCCCGAACCATCGAAGAAAGGCCAGCTTCAGACCTATAAACTCCTCTACAATGGCGAAGGCACAGACGGAAGACGCTTCCTGATCGGCCTGAATCACTGACCATTCACCAGTCGTTCATCCCCAATTCATAAAGAAAAAATCACTTGCACTTCATTACAATTAATTTGTAATCATGCAGTAGGTTGTAATTGTTTGGGGAGCTGTCATCATAGAAATGTGTAAAATTACGCTGAAAATCGAGTTCAAATCGAGAATAAAATGCATCCGGTTTCCCGACAAACACTCGTTGACCATCAGTAAATTGATCACCGGTGATATCTATAATTTCTCCGCTTCGCTCAAGCCAAGCATGGGATTGATTATCACATATTCCTAAGGTATATCGGAGATTATCGACTCCACACTCAAGTAAGAACTCTCCTAATAATAAGGACGTATCCCCACAACACCCTCTGGGAAAATTTTTCATGCAAGGACTGAAAAATAATACCTTATCGATTTGTTCTATTGCATTCCGAAAGATAGTAGCATGTTGAAGAATAAAACTGGTACTCATTTTGTATAGAGCCTTTATAGAGCTTTATCCGTTTTCATGCAAAGTCCATCAGGGAGAGTTGCATCTAAGAACTTAGCATGGCCATTAGCCAATATTTCTATTGGGGGCCATTGCTTAGAAATTGCAACAAAAGGAACAGAAATTACAAAAGCTTCTTCTCGTAGTTCAAGTGTATATCCGAAATAAGAGGTCAAGTGAATACCAATAGCCTTTTCTTGGTCATTGAAGAGTAAAAAACCTTCTCGCTTCATCCAACATATAATCCCTTTTCCAAGTATATTAAAAGCTAGGGGTAAAGATATGTTTTTAACGGGTACTTTTTTAGGCGTTTCTCCGGTTAAGTTGACTTCAAACTCTTCAACAGATTCAGGGGCCCGCATAATAGATAACCATGATAGTCCTTTTAAGTCATCATCAGTGATTTCATTCAATAAAGTACTTGCAGGAAAAATACTATCATGTATTTGTTTCATCTCTTGGTAAGCAAGAATGAAGATCCCAAGGTTATATAATTCTGGGATTACCCGTATCGGAATTTTCAATTTTTCTCCCCATGAAAAGATAGAATCTTCATCTCGACATAAAAGCAAAAATTTCCAGAATGATTCGTGCTCTTCGATATCAGTGATGGTAAGATTCCCATCTAAGTGAGTTTCGATTTCATGGATTGGAGTACCATCAGGAAGAGGTTTGGTTCTTGCAATAATCGATACTCCTATGGGATGCCACAGACCGACCCATCCATCACTGGCACGAAGTCGAAACTCACACTCTGCTTCTCCAAGTTCAAGGGAGCATATCTTACATGTTACTGGTCCTATTTCTTGAAACATTTCATCCGAACCAATAAGCACGGCTTGAGTAACAGGTAAAGAGTGAAGGTATTCTACAAAACTCTCTTTAAATTTCCGAGATGCGTTGAAGTCTTCCAGATATTTGCGTTGATACTTTTGCCCACCCCAAATGACATTTCGTTTCAATTTATCGTCAGCACCTGAAAATAGCTCACTGAAATGTTTCGTTTCAATCAAAGCATAGCTATCTCCGTCACGGTGATGAATGGTAATTTGGCCCGTTGCTGAAATTTTTATAAGACCAGTTTTTATTTTATACATTTTTATTTCTTCTGCATGAGCAGGAGAGAGCAATAATTCCAGTTGTTTATTTATTTCCTGGATATCGTCAATGCAATTAGCTACAGAAATAGTTTTTTGATCTTCTTTACTATCAATAAATGCATTAAGTTCATCTATGAATCGCCTATCAACAAACTTTACATATATTTTATGAGTTACTTTTGAAAAATGTGGAATAACAAGAAAAATATATGGATTATCTAGCAGAACCTTTGCATCAGCCTTTTTCAGTCGAATTTTTCCATTCTTCAATGTTGTTGCACGAACAGCAATAGATATGGGAAGGGGTGACATGAACCAAGAGTTGGAAGTTCCTGTAGGAGCTCCACGCCTTTGACCAATAAAATCAACTCCGAAATCATTTGCAACCTTAGTTGCGACAATGTTACAAGATTTCAATAGCCAAAGTTTTACTTCATCTTCACCCTCAAGGCCAATTATCTGACTGAGAGATATCTTCTTTCCGATAGCCATATTTCTTTTTTCTCTCATTCTTTAGATCATTTTAAAATTTTTGACCAAATAAATTCCGGTCGTTTCTGTTTTCGTATATGATCTGGAATTGCCGACAATGAGCCAACCGCTCCCCCTGCGCAAACGAAAGGAATTGCACTGGCAACAGATAAGCTAGCACCTGTAGATATCGCCAGCCCAATGCTAATCGCAACCGAGCCCATTCCCGCAAGAGTTCCAGCCACGAAGGCTGGCGAAAAGATGTTTCTTATTTCATCAACTTGGGGATATATATCTTTCTTCAGGTGTATCTGCGATTTTTCTTTGAACTCTTCCGGCGATAGATTTTTCAACTCTGATGCTATATCTAACAAAGAGAATTGAAATCTCTCAAAGGCCTTTTGGTGTTTTTCACGGAGTTTGGCTATATCAGTAGGCCTCCACATACGGATATCCGAAATATTTACATCTAAGAAATTTACCGGAGAACTTTTAGTCTTATCGGAATAGGTCAAACGTAAAATATTTTTCTCAAAATCCGACAATGTGGAATAACTACTATTCATTTTCGAAGCAACGCATAGGTTTTTTGAGAGGTCATACAACTTATTTTTTGCAACTTGATTGATACTTTGCTTGACCCAAGGCCAAAAGCTATTTTCATCGGGAATACTGTTATCAACCAAGGGGGCCGCAATAGTTATCGTTCCATCATCATTGAAATCTTTAGGTTCAAACTGAATTAGTTTATAAATCATTTCTGCGTCGTCAATACGCACAAGAATAGCCCTACAGGGTTTTAATTCTTCATTATTAAATGGGACAATCATTTGTCCATCTTCTAAGGTAATAGCCTTGTATACTTTTGCACTATCATATATGTATTTTTTCAGATGAGTGGGGATGAATTCAGCAAATTGGTCTTTGCTAGCTAGAATCGGTACTTCATCAGGTAATTGAGTTACAGGGATAGGATTAACAATACCTGTTTCAATCAATGGCTTAAAAAATTGGAAGAAACTAATTTCTCGTATGAGCAATTCTTTGAATTCATCCAAAGAGAATTTTTGACCAAGTTGAAATCGAGAATGAAACTTCAAATTACAATGGGCAATAATCGGATCTTCCACATAAATTTTATTATAGAAGAGTGAATGTGAGATTAACTGTTCATTATCTGCCTTTGCAGTCAATACAGAAAAGGTACTATCGTTATTCATTTTCTCGAATCTGGCTTTACTAAGCGCAAAGTAGTGATTAAGCATCGTCGATAGCTCATCAAAAGATATTCGTCCTATACTGCCTGATTCGACTGTGGCGATAAGGCCACTATTACATAAATCAATATACGCTGAAGCATGATGCATTATTACCTCTTGGTTACAAGATTATATTCCATTTGTTATTGCACATATAACCTACTGCCAGTATTATTCTTATGCAAACATAATGCGTAATATTTTTTAAGCAAATTATGGCAAAAAACCGACCTTAACAATAAGATCATTTACTTTCTCCTGATCCGTACCTGATCGAATATCGAAAGGGTGCATCTTCTGCATCGTGAGTGACAATTGTAGGTAAAAAGGGTATATCTGCTAGTTTTTCAATGCTGATAGCCAATAAAGCATCTTCAAAAACTTTTCCTAAATTCTCAATACTTGTTTGTATGTCATCAATCAAGGAAAGTCTTTCAGGAGATTCAATTATCTCTTTGTCCCAGGTTTCATAAGAATATTCCCAGGAAGGTTCGCTTATTTTATTATCTTTTTGAAGTTCAAGATTGTGATATATTACATATTGTCTAGCATTAGGGTGCTCACTGCTATTTCTGATATTCCACATAAAATCCAATGTTTTACGGTAATGCTTTATTAAATTTGATATATTATTGTTTTCCTTCAGCTCGTGGCAATATTCATATAATTGAGTAAAGCTCATTGGTCGGCTACAGTTTGGGAAAGAGAAATTCAAAAGTTCCAATAGTGTCTTTAAGCACTTATGTTGTGTTAAGAAAAAATTACGGCCTATCGATTTTAGTCTTTCGATTTGTGGTATGTCATGTATGAAATCGGAGTCGGCTTGTTGCTTTTTTAGTTCCGAAAACTTTTCCAGTTTTCCTATAAATTCACTATTCAAAGATTCAAACAATACAATCAGTTCATCTAGGTCTTGCATAAATTGTAAAGACAATGCAAGGATTTTGTCTCCATCAGCTTGTGACATGCCTGAATACTTCGTCAGTTCCAACGCTTGCCCTAATGTCCGTGATACTACGGCATCATTAAGTCCTTTGTGGAAAAACTTATGAGTTCCACCTTTTGCGTCAAATGATTCTCTTTGGGGGTCAACATCATCAGGAAGTCTTGCCTGATAAATTGCCTTTTCGCATACAATAAGGAGAGATTCATTAAGTGTCAATATTTCTTTTATCTCGCCACTATCCGAAGGCACTGTAAAGGACAAAGCGCTATTTCTTTTTCTATCTAATTTTGTTTTTTCCATAGTTGATTTCTTCCAAGATTTCGTCTTCGATCAAAATTCCAGTGAGATGGTCGTAAAAGTAAACTTCTGCCTCACTTTGCATATTTATTCTCTCAATTCATGGTAAGCGACAGGAGTCAGGGTGTGGCCGAATAGGTCGAGGACAATATTGACCTTATCCAGGCGAAGCGTTGGTTTGCCGCCTTCCAGTTCGCGGATGAAGCGAATTCCGACTCCGGCACGGTCTGCAAGGTTTTGCTGAGTCATCTTCAGTGCTTTGCGTTGCTGGCGCACAAAGCTGGATATTGGGTTCTTGGTTCTTTCTTTCATATTTGTACCCGATCAGTTGCAGTTTTATGTCTTCACTGCACAATAATCCCGATCGGTGATAAAATCAACTGGAATTGGCGAAAATTATCTTGGAAATGATATCTCTATTTTAAGATAATGCCGTTCGCTAAAATAAGAGAAATCGTTATTTTAATTTCGCGGGTAAAATTGCCCTTTGGATGTGTCCCGCCTGATCTCTTGGCTTCTTTATGACTTCTTCAAATGCTGGTACAGTGCAATACCCTTGACCGTGAGCAGATATCTTTGACGTGGATGTTTGGGGTTATCAGGATAAAGCTGACGAATGAAACCGTCTTTAACTGCCGGATTGAGATAACCTTCCAGGAAATTTTCGCGATCGCGCAAGCCCAATGCCGTAAGCATTTCACGGACAGACATCTGACTTTCACCAAGAACATTGACCAATTTGACGAGACTCTGGTTATCTGCCCCCAAGCATGTCGGGTAGCTTGTCGGGTGCTTGTCGGGTTGGCGTGTTGTGCCCCTGCAAATCTTCCGGCGCATCAATGAGCAGATATCGATTTTTTAATTCATTTTGCTCTCCCATCAACAAGTTGCGGAAAAACAGCTCCAGATACTCGAAGTTCGGATTGATTCCACGCTGATAGTTGCGGTAATTCGCCCGAACCAAGGCATTGCGGAAATACCAGGAATGATCGGCAAATAAATCATTGTTGGCCTCGAATCCCATAGCACGAAGTCGAAGGCAAATTTGTCCCTTTGATGTTGTGTCTCAAGTTGATTTTTCTTATTTCTTTGGTGGATATCGTTGGTTTCATTATTTTGCGCTGTTGACTTTGCAAAAATATGGCATATATTGCAATGTAAGGTGACAAAAGTAAGGATATTGAGAGAATGATCATTGACAGAACAGCATTGCCGGAATTCCTGCGGATCGTTGAAAGCGGAAAAATTGCTATCGTGATCGGTGCCCGTCAAGTTGGTAAAACGACGTTAGTTTCCGAAGCTTTGAAAAAACGAAAAATGGTAATGTTGAATTTTGATGTTCCCTTCGACGTTGCCCGATTCAAAGCCGCTTCGGTTCTGCCTCCGGTTGACGGCATGAAATCATTGGACTCTCCCGAAGTGCTGGTAATTGATGAAGCCCAGCGAGAGCCGGAAACTGCTCGGATTGTTAAAGGATGGTATGATTCAAAACTGCCGGTAAATTTCGTTTTGCTTGGTTCTTCCAGTTTGAATTTGCTCTCTCAGGCATCGGAAAGTCTGACCGGGCGCAACCGGAAAATCCAGTTGCCGCCGCTGACAATGCTGGAATCGTTGCAAGCGGAAGGCTGGTATCGGCCAGAGTATACCTTGCCAGTCATCGAAGAGCATTTTGCTCCGCAGTTTCGGGTATTCCTGTTGAAATCGATGGTGTTCGGCGGTTATCCCGAGGTGGTGATTTCTGATGATAAAATCGAATTATTGCGTGAACTTTCCGGCGATTACCTCTGGAAAGATATCCTGCAAGCTGGCTTGGTTAAGACGCCGGACCTGTTACGGCAACTGCTTACCTTGCTTGCTCATCAGGCCGGTTCCGAAGTTTCCACCAACGAATTGGCACAGCAACTCAGCATGTCGAGAGTTACGGTTGACCGGTATTTGGACTTACTGGAAGAAACTTTCGTTATTTTCCGGCTTCCGGCATACAGTACCAATCCTCGCAAGGAAATTGTCAAGAGCAAGAAGATTTTCTTTTGGGATACCGGCATCCGCAATGCAATTCTGAATGCTTTTGACCTCAATGAAAATCGCCCGGACATTGGCAGTCTTTTCGAAAACTACCTGATTGCGGAAATCGCCAAACGAAACCAGCACTCTTTGAATCCTGCTGAGCTCTATTTCTGGAGAAATAAGGACAGAGCGGAAGTCGATCTTGTAATCAAACAGGGCGATCAACTTCACCCCTGCGAAATCAAATGGGGCAAAAAACGAGGCAACAGTACCGCATTCCAGAACGCATACGGCATTCCGTTGAAGACCATCACCTCGACCAAGCCTACCGACTGGGCCGTTTTTTCCTGAACCTATCCGATAGTTACAGTGGCAAGCCACGTTATTCATGATGCGGTTGAAAACCAGAGGGCAAATTTGTCCCTTTGATGTTGTGTCACAGGTTGATTTTTCTTATTTCTTTGGTATATTGGGAATTACGTTTTTAATGTCAAAAAAAGTGTGACACGAAATGTGACACCGGAAGAGGGCGTGTTGGTAGAGTTAAATAATTGTAGATTAGCGAATTGCAAAACAAATTGGCGGAGTTCCTCTCACCCCGACCATTTCTTTCTTTTAATTATCAAGCATTTACAAAGTATTTATTCTTTCCGTTATTGCCTGAAATCATAAACGCTCGGAAACCGTTCCTGAAATTCAGAGATAAACGCCAAGCTTTCAGAAAGAGGTTTTATTCAGATCGTGTTTCCGGGGGCTTCACTGAGGGGGCGGGGTCCGGTAGAAAGAAAATGATCAGTTTCTCGTCTTCCGCGCGCCAGTTGGCGTTTATGGCCTGGCAGAGGGGCTGTAGTATTTCAAGGCCGGATTTGTTCTTGAAATCCATATTCAGTTTGAGCTTCATTCCGCGTTCCATATCTTCGGCGGCGAGTGCAATTTCGACTCCGCTTTTCTCCGGGTCGTTGTTTTTCAGTTCGATGCTGATACGTTTCAAGAAAAGCGGAAAGGCTGTCTCTTTAACCTCAAATATGGGGATCATGATCGTGCCAAGTTTATTGCGCATGGGCTCCGGCAGGGCATCCGGATCCGGGAGGGCAGATTCTTCCTCCGCGGGAAAAAAGATGATCAGTTTCCCGTCTTCCGCGCGCCAGTCCGCCTCCACAAGCTGACATATGGACTGTATCACTTCCAACGCCGGTTTATCCTCAAGTATCATATCCAGCTCGATTTCCGTTGCGCGGTCGACATCTTCGGGGGCAAGTGCGATTTCGACTCCGCGTTTTTCCGGATCCAGTTTTTTCAAGACGTCGCTGATATACTTAAAGGCCATCGTCAGGGTTATACCTTTGAAATCGCCTTTCGGGATCGTGATTTGGCTGAGTTTGTTGCGCATTTCCTCCGGCAGGTCGTCCGGATCGGGAAGCGGTGCCGGGTATGCTTCCGGAGCGTAACGGATACGCAAGACGCCGCCCCATTCGAGCCAATCCGCCTTCAAAAACTGGCACAGGGATTGCAGTGTATCCAATCCGGATGCTTCCACAAATTCCACGTCCAGCCGGATTTCCTGCCAATACTCCGTGTTTTCTTCGCTGAGAATGATCTCGACGCCGTGTTTTTCCGGGTCGTTTTCTTTTAATATATCATTGAGATATTTCATGATCGTCGCGAGTGGAGCATCCTCGAATTCTTTTTTGGATACCATGATTTTGCTGAGTTTTTCGCGCATTTGCGGCGGCAGGGTATACGGATTTGGGATGATTTTTTCCGGAAAATATATAATCAGTTTTCCATCTTCCGCGAACCAGTCCGCATTTACGTACCGGCACAGGGATTGCAGCAGTTTCAAACCGGATATATTCTGTAATTTCATGTCTATACGAAAATTCATCTCATATCCGCTACCCTCCTCGGCATAAACGATTTCGATGCCGTGTTTTTCCGGGTCGTTCTCTTTCAGCTTGCCGCTGATAAACCTTAAGACTGAAAGCAGGTTTGCACCTTCAAAATGACAATTCGGAATTATTATTTTATCAAGTTTTTCCCGCATCTCCTGCGGCAGGGTTGCCGGGTCGGAAAAAATGCGTTCCACTTCTGTTTTCTCCTCGGTTTCAGCAAACAATGGAACAACCCCGGCGATCAATACGGTAAGAGCAAGAACCAACATACTGATGATTTTCATGATATTTCCTTATTTTTCATTTTTGGTAAAAAAGAATAATTTTTCCATTTTCCACACGCCAGTTAGCACCGATCACATTGCATATGGCAGCCAGCCCGTCCAGAGCGTTCTGCCGGCCGAGCTTCATATCCACCCGCGCATCTTCCGTGGTGGCCCTGGAGACATCCTTCGCGGCAAATTCAATTTGGACGCCTTCTCCCGCCGGGTCAAGACGATTCACCAGTCTAACGATGTAATTGATTACAACCATCAATTCCATATTATCGTAATCCAGCCAGCCAAGTTCGACACCACGCAACTTTTCCCTTATCTGCGGCGGCAGGACCGCGGGGTCCGGATCCTGTTTTGACGGAAAGAAAACCACTACTTTTTCACCCTTCACATACCAGTTGGCCTTCGCTACCAGACATGCGGACATCAAGGCGTCCAACCCGGACATTTCCCTGAAGCCCATTCCCCTTTTCGAAATTTCTTCCCCGCGTTTCAGATCTTTGGATGCAAGCACGATGTCAACACCACGCCCCTCGGGGTCGTTCATCTTCAACTCATCACTGATATGTTTCAATATGGCCTGCAGGCCACCGCCTTCAATATGAGACATGGAAACCGTGATGGTACGAAGTTTCTTCTGCAGATGTGGCGGCAGGGTATTTGGGTCAAGGCGCGTTGACCGGGGGATTCTTTCCCAGACGGATGGTGCATCGTCGGGGATGGACGTTTCCGTTTCGGGCGGTGGAGCATCCGGGACGGTAGCGGGACGCGCACCCTGCGGCGACAGGAAAATCACCAGAGTACCGTTTTCCACGCGCCAGTTGGCGTTCGCTTCCCGGCAAACGGCCCGGATCATATCCAACCCGGATGTTTTCTCCCAGAAAGCAATATCCAACTGAATCTCTTCACCGCGCTTCCGGTCCTTTTTGTCAAGCATGATCGGTACCCCGCGTTTTTCGGGGTCCAGTCTTTTCAGTTCGTCGCTGATATACTCCACCGTAACCGGCAGGTACATGCCTTCAAAACTGGCCAGCGGGATGATGATGCGGCGGAGTTTGTTCCGCATGTCCACCGGCAGGATATTCAGGTCGGGAAGCGGGCCCAGGTGCTTGCCGGATTTCGCTGCGGGTTTCTCGTCGTCGTCATCATCATCTTCTTCCACTTTCGGTTTGGGCACGGTGCCCGTGGTACCCGGACGAGGTACTACTTTGTACGTTCTGATCATCGACTGAAACAATAACTGAGAGCTGAGCGAAGATTCGCCGATGAAAAACGCAACTACTCCATCCGTATTTTTGTAACATATAAACCTTATCTGGCCCAGCTTCGCCCTGAGATCGAAATTCTTATTTTTATATTGGTTCCACTGGCGGGCGATTCCGGACAGGCCTTCGCTGCCGAACCGGGTCGGTTCGGATCGCATGGTGACGGTTTTTTGTCCGTTTTTGTCTTTACCGCCATGCTCACGCACCTCGCCGTCATGACCGTCGACAAATTTCCGGCCGTATTTGTTTTCAATGAATTGAGCAGTTTTGCAGATCGGGATAAAATCATCCGGGTCAAGCTTGAACATCCGGGCACCCACACTGGCGACCTGCCCGGTATCCATGACATGAAGTTTGTATTCCCAGGCTTTCCCGGGCGGGGCCGGCAACGCATATTCCGGGGAGGGGACCCAGGGGAAATAGAGTGTTCCGGTGGATTCAGCTTCGCCAATCCAGGAGGAAACTTGGTCGAAGAGCACATTCGGAACATCGGCAATATGCGTGCCCGGCCGGACGCCAAGGAAAGAATCGGCATTGTCGAGTAAAAGCCGCTGATCGATCGATGAAAAATTGTAACGTTTGTTGATCTCCTCCCGGCTGAACTGAGAAGCCTGCGCCGGAGGGGGAGCCGGTACGGGCGCAGGGGTAACTTCGGCTTTGCGGGTCACTGGCGGCGGCGGAGTAACCCCCGGGCGGCGAACTACTGGCGCGGGAGCAGGAGCGGGAACTGCCGGCTGGCGAACCGCCGGGGCCGGTATGGGTGCCGGGGCCGTTCCGGGAAGCACCGGCGCGGGAGCGGGCGGCTTCGGATTTGCCGCGGCTTTCTGACTTCTCCGGTACTCGGCCAACTGCTCGGCGATTTCGGATTTCTTATCATCCGGCCACTCATCCAGGGGAATATTCACACTGCCGTCCCGGTAAATGATGTTGACCCCCTTGGCGTTAATACCGCCCACTTCGTAATCCCGGTATTTTTTACCGGTTTTTGTAACCAAAGTTTCGGCGGCAGCAATGGATACGGCAAAAAGGACAATCAAAGCGGCAACGGTCTTCACGATATTCCCCCCGGCATTCCTGGAATCAAGCCATTATTTACTGAATCGAATTTGATTAGTCTGCTGTGTCGGTGTCTACTTCATCGACCTTGGAAACCAGCCATTTCTTATCGGATTTGATCAATTTGACTTCAATGTTGTCCTCGCCGTCTTTCGATTTCATACTGACTGTAGCGGAGTCGCCGGATATCTTCTGCCGTTCGATTTTGTAATTGGCAAATTTCTGGCGCGTTTCCTCGTCCATGAGTGCAAGAGCCAGACCGATTAATTGCAGCTGCGCCGGATCTGCACATTCTTTGATGGTTTCAAAATCCCCGGCGGCAACCGCCTTCATGAATTTCTCAGCCACCTTTGACGGCGAGGGGCCTCCGCAACCGGCAGTAATAATTCCAACCAGAATCGTAAGCATCAGGCAAGCCAACATCATCACATTTTTCATAATCGTTTTTCCTTTGTTTTATTTGATGAATTGTGGATTTATTTATCCCGGATCTCTCTCAAAATATCCAGGATGGAGAATAATAGCATGATCATTTCCAGGCACATATGGGTGATGAGCGGTGCAAACACCATCGTCAAAATCCCGCCAACCACCCCTATGAACGAATCATCGCCGATGGCCTCGATGATCATGTAAACCCCGTAAATGATGCTGCCGAGCGCGGAGAGCATCCACAGCCATTTCAAAATGATCGGGATAATCATGATCCTGAAACTGATGAAATCGAAAAAGATCCGGCTCGGCGTCTGTTTCGGTTTCGGCTTGTCCTCTTTCTTTTTATCGTTTATTTCATCCATGGCAGTGGCGATTTTACTTTTCACCGCGCCTTTGATCTCGTCGGTGATTTCCCGGATGATCCGGCCGTCTTTCGGGAGCGGAGTTTCCGCGCCGGGGGTACTGTGCTGCGACGGGCGCGGCACAGGGGCGGAATTGAAATCGAATTTGGGTCCGGACGGCGCGGAACGCGTTTCCGGAATGATGAACCCCTTGCCGCATACCTGACAGTTCAGCGGTTGACTGCAATACGCGGGGTCGATGTCGTAATGCTGCGTGCATCCCGGGCAGGTGATTTTCAGCCCGCTCGGCGAGGAGCCAGTCACCTTGGCGGCGAGAAAGGATTTCTCCCCGTGAACGATGAACGATTGCCGGCAATCCGCGCAACAGAACATTTCATTGTCATTATGAACCTCAGCAATGAAACTGCTTTCACATGATGGGCATTGTATTTTCATAAGTTCAATTTGCCTCTGTCATGTTTACGACAAACCATTTGCCTCGAACAAATTCCAGCTCTGCCTTCATGCTGGGTTTGCCGCCGATAAGAAGCGGAACTTCCGCTACTTTCGTTTTTACAAGTTCCGCGCCTTCGTATCGTTCGACTTCGCGGATTTTCGCCGTGCCGGACTTAATGGAACCTTTTTTCAGGTCCGCTTCCATCTCGGCGCAGATTTTCGACATCAGCGTATCCCCGGTACCAGCGAACAGAGCTACCATCGGCGATATTATCAGCAATTTTTCCATGGTCTTGAAGTTCTTTTTCTTTACCGCCTGGGCGAATGCCTTGGCCGTGGCTTCCGGTGATTTCTGATTCACTCCGCACCCCGTTCCAACCAACAGGACCAATACCAGGGCCATGACCGCCAGACCAACTTTCCTCACCATAAATCCCTTCCTTTCTTTTTGGATTATTAAGGGAAACCCCCCTTTGGGATTTCCGGCACCCCTATCGATGCGTTTTTATAAAAAACAATATTCGGAATGGATTTTTTTTTCTAAACAGAATCGGTCTTTTACCGAAAAAAATCGAAAAATAGTACTTTGGCAACAAAAAGTATGGTTTATATCGACATTTCCATGGATTCTGTTAGAAAATAACGACGGGGCTGACTATTATATTGGTAAAGACTGTTTTTTTCAGAGAAGGACAACAGCATGGCACACAGTATACTTAGAAAGATTGAAAATGGCGATGCGATATCCCGCGAAGAATTCTGCGCCTCCTGCCGGTCGCTGATCTGGCTGTGCGGCCGCGATCTCGGGCTGGACCAGCAGGAACAGCAGAAATTGCTGACGAAGGTGGTAAGCGGCTTCTTCAGCACGGAGGGCATATTTGTTCACAATGGTGCTCACGGGCGGTTCCGGGATTGTTTTCGCCAGCTGGTTTACCGGAATGCGAAAATGATTCTGGATCAGCGCTCCCAGCTCGGCAAGGCATGGATCGAACTCCGGACACTGTCGGAAGAAACAGACGAAACCGAAAACAAGGGGTCCTGAAAATTATGGAAACGACAAGGGGCAGTTTGCTGAAGAGGATAAAAGACGGGGACCCGATGGCCTGGGAAGAGTTTTACGTGATATACCGGCCGCTGGTGTGGCTGCGCGGACGGGATTTCGGGTTGAATTACCATGAACACGAGGAGCTGCTGCAGGGGGTCATGTGCAACTTCTTCAATATCCAGAAAACATTTACGTATGACCGTGAAAAGGGGCGGTTCCGGGATTATTTCCGTACGGTCATTTCCAATCATGCCAGGCGCATCCTGAGGGAACGGGGTAAAGATAACAAGAAAGTCGAGCTTGAATTCCTGCCGCAGGAATTAGAGTTTGATGAGAAAGAGGAGCAGGCTTGGAATGTGGAGTGGGAGACTTTTATTTTGACCCAGGCGCTGGAGGAGGCAAGGCAAACGCTGCCGCCGCATTCAATGCAGATTTTCGAGCTGGTGATCATTCAGGGCATCCGCCCCGAAAAGGTCGCCAAACTCCTGGAAGTTTCATTGGCGACGGTATATAACCATCGGAAGACCGTCTTGAACGAATTGAAGCGCATTGCATATGAACTCAATGCCAAGGATTGCTTATGAAACATTATTCTGAATTGGAGCTGGAGCGTTATCTGAACGGTGAAATGTCATTTCTTCCCCGTTTTTTCTGCAAACGGCATTTGACGGTATGCTCTTCGTGCCGTATTATATTGGACGAGGTCAAGGAAGACCAGCGTCTGGCGGAAGAAATCAGGGAAAGTGCCAGGACGTTTGAGGAAGTCAGGCAGGAGATGGAGAAGGCGAAGATGAACTGGAAGCGGGGGTAACGTCGTGTCAAGTGGAGCAAACAGATAAATGCAGTCACAGGGGATTCTCGGTGTACTGAACGATGTTCGCGGTATCTCGCCGGTCGTGCGGTGCGGACGCGGAGCGTATGGGGAGGTGTGGCTGTGCCGGGATTCGGTCGACCGGCTGATCGCGTTGAAGATTGTGTCGAAAACGCTGCTGGGCGAATCCTGGGAGCGGGAATTTCAGGGGTTGAAAGCGTATTGCCAGAAAATCCAGGGGCACGCCAATCTGCTCAATATCTACCATATCTTCGACGCCGGCGATTATTTCTGTTACACCATGGAAGCGGCGGACGATTTCCATGGCGGCCGGGGTGCGTACGTGGCGGACACCCTTTCGAACCGGTTGAAACGCGGCGCGATGGACTTAGAGGACCTGAATATCCTGATCCTCGGCCTCCTGGACGGGCTGGAAACCCTGCATCAGGCCGGGCTGACCCACCGCGACATCAAACCGGGCAATATCCTGATCGTCAACAGTTTTCCGAAGATCGGCGATATCGGACTGGTGACGGCGCTGGACCGGAGCTGCAGCCTGGTCGGTACCCCAGGTTTCATCCCGCGCGAAGCCCTGGTCGGGGAATATGACGGAGTCCAGCATGACCTTTTTGCCACCGCCAAGGTGCTTTATTGCGCGCTGACCGGCAACAATGTGGACAATTTTCCGTATTTCCCGCCGGAGCTGCTGGAGTCGGACGGTGTGTATCGCAAGCTGAATTCCTTCCTCATGCGGGCGTGTTCCGATCAACCCTCGCTACGTTACCAGTCCGCCCGGGAATTCCGGCAGGACTTCGAACGCTGTATCAGCAACCGGAAGCAGCACCTTCATCGCAGGTTCCACCATTTCAGCCGGACCGTGATCGTGAAGCATCCGGGATTGCTTATGCTGACCCTCGGCTCGATTTTGATGTTCGCCGCCGGGCTGTTTTTTCTTTTCATAACCGAGGACGACTGGGAGTACGAGCCGGAAACTACCACACCGGCAAAGATTCAGCCGTCCGCCCCGGTCCCCATTCCGGCGCCGACACCGACGCCGCCGCCCGCACCCACGCCGCAACAACCGGTTCAACAGCCCATTCAGCAGCCGGTTCAGGCGGCGCAACCCGCCCCGGTCTCCGCGCCGACACCGACGCCCACACCTGCGCCAACGCCGCGCCAGCCGGTTCAACAGCCCGTTCAGCAACCGCGGCAGCAGCCGGCAGCCGGTCCGACCACGGGAAAGACCGATTTTTCACGGCTGTCGAACAATATATCGTCCATTTCCACCGCGACTTCCCGGAATGGCCTTTCCTTGGACGAAAGAGTTGCCCTGAACCTTGAGTACCAAAACGAAATTAAAAAGAAAATGGATGAATTGAGCAAAAGCAACCTGCCGGAAACCGAGCGGACATCCCAGCAGTCCTGGCTCAAACGGCAGCTCGATTACCGGGTGCAACAGCAGAAAGCCCTGACAAACCAGCAGAATATTCGCCGGCAACGCCAGGAAACCCGGGCCGCCGCCCGCTATGACAAAGATCTGATGGAACGTTTCCGCGAAAGGGTCGCCGCTCACACACGTGAGAGAACCGACTGGGGCTACAATCACAAAGATATCGAGGTGGCGAATGAACTGCTCACCATGCTGCAGACCGGAAAAATCGATCCCGATATCAATGTGATCGATTCCACTTACGCTGAATATAGCGGTCCCTTTATCAAGCTGGTAGGCAGCGGCAGGCTGCAAGCCGCGGAGCAATTTTACGCGGAGCTTTTTAAGCTGGGGGCGGATTTGAGTCAGCCCAACCGGCGCGGCGAACTCATGGCCCTGGCACTGAATACCGGCTTGGAAAATGTCGATGGTTATCTGCTGGCGGAACTCAACAAACCGACTACGGCGCAGCGCCCGGAAGTAATCCGCCAGCTTCTGCTGCAGGGATGCAACATTCAGATTGCCGACAGGGAAAACAGGACGCCGCTTCATCTGGCCGCGGCCAAAGCCTCTTCGGATGTTGTTCTTATGCTGCTGCTGAGCAATGCGGATATTCACGCACTGGACAGGCACAGCGAAACGCCTCTTTTTTACGCGACCAAAAATGGTAGAAATGATATTGTGAATTTACTGGTCGCCGCCGGCAGCGATACCGAATGGAAAAACGATGAGGGGCGAAAAGCCGCGCAATATGAATCTCAGGGGAATTTCGCCAGAGCAGTCATGTCCGGAAGGGGCAATGCCCCCGCCACGCTGAAATTGGTCGAAGCGGCATTGAAAGACGGAGCGTCCCCCGACGCACTGTTCACGGACGGCCAAACGGCGTTGAGCGTTGCCTGCCGCGGCGGTTTCCTTCAGTTGGCCAAGCTGCTGCTGGATCACGGAGCCGATCCGAACTATATCCCCCCGAATGGACAGCATCCGCTGGAAATCGCGGTATTCAGCAAGGATCTGAAAATGTTCCAGTTGTTGCTCGATAACAAGGCCAACCCGGATGCCCCGTCCAGAAACGAGGTTCATAACGGCGGCAACAGCATTCTTCATCTGCTCTGCAATAACGCCAAAGAACGGCTTCCTTTTCTCCAGGCAATCCTGAAAACCGATGTCAACCTCAATCCTAAAAACAATTTTGATATTACGCCGATCCGGCTCTGCTACGACGGAAGTTATAATGCCTATGATTCAAATGCTCTGAAAGCGATGATTGCCGCCGGCGCCGATGTCAACATCGCGGACAAAAACGGTGTCACCCCGCTCATATCCACCATCTACAGATCCAATCTGGAAGCCATGCAATTGCTGATTAAAGCCGGCGCCGATGTTAATGCCCGTACCCGCTACAACGATCAGACCGCGCTGATGGTTGCCGCGTCAAGCCGTGCACCGCAGGAGATATTTGAATGTCTTTTGGGCGCCGGCGTAGACCCGGCGGCGCGTTCCAGGGATGGCAAAACCTTCGAGGAACTGGCAAAGGATGCCAAAACCCAGGAAGCCATCCAGAGGGCTTTGAAGGGAGAACGGAACCCGGATGCCCCGCAGGCGCAAAAACGATCGGGCACAACACGTAACAGCCAAAAGCAATTGAACGTGAAAAATAACTGACATAATGAAAAAATATTCGGCCACAATTTTAATTGTAACTCTTTTTTGCAGCAGCGCAATCTTTATGGGATATTCCTTCGGCAACTGGCTCCGGTCGGTTCGCAGGCCCTCACCCGTCCGGAGGCCCTCCGTCGTCGTTCCTCAGCCCCCCGAGCAGCCCGCGAAACAGCCTGAACCCACCAAACAACCGGAGCAATCTAAGCCCGCGGAACAGCCGGAGCAGCCCAAGCCGGAGCCGCAGCCGGAGCCTATCAAGCAGCCGGAGCAACCCAAGCTGCCACGGCTGAACACAATCGAAAAAACACAACAAATTGTATTCCTGGAAGCTCTGCTGGACAGCAAAGTTTCGTTGGCCCGGCGGATGCTGGCTCAATGGAAAGAAGCCGGACTCCCGCCGGAACTGGTCACAGATTACGAAAAAGACATTGCCGCCGTACAGGAAAAATTGCCGGACCAGTATCAGTTCTTTACCCAGGCCGGTCTTTTCGAACAGGCCGATCTGGCCCTGGCTGAAATTGATAACAACTTTCCCGCCAAGGAAGAGCTGATCAAGCGAAAATCGGGAGAGCGGGTACGGTATTTCAGATCCTATATGCCCAGAATCGCACCGCTTCTTGATAATGGCGAGCATGGAACAGTCAAATGTTTCGAAGACGAAATGCTGAAGTACGCGCCGGAGGCGATTCCCGATAAATCCAAACTGCTGGATTTCAAATTCGAGAAAAAAGAACTGCACATCGTCCAGATGGAATTGCGGAGAGGATTGACGAGCGGAAATACTTTCCGGGTCAAAGCCGCCCTGAAATGCGGTGCGGATCCCAATGAAGAAACACCCGCCTTGCATTTATTTCTGCAGATGTTGGAATCACGCAAAAGGCTCTTCGCCTCTGCTTCGGGCCCGTCGGGCTTTTTTGCCGGAAATGTCATGAATATACTGCACACCCTGGTCGAAGCCGGAGCACAGCCGGGATTGGTCCTTGATAAAGGCAAACATGCCGGGTGCGACACCATTCCTTTCGCACTCGAACTCAATTATTACCCGGTTCTGGTGTATCTGATCCGTCACGGCGGCTCCCCGAATTCCGTCAGCCTGACATCCCAGGTTACACCGTTGCAGCTGGCCATGCAAAATGATGATCCTCTCATGGTGAAGTATTTATTATTGAAAGGCGCACGGGTTCCGCCGGAACAAATTCAGCAGCGTTATTCCAGTAGAATTCAGGAAATTTTCAGAAATAACGCATTTTCTCAGTAAAATACCCGGATCGGCTTAGAAAATATCAGTCCTTTCTCGTATTAGTTTATGTAAACAGTAATTAATTGCATAATATAATCATGGAGATGGTAAAATGAGAAGAAGATGTCTGGGGTTGATCGCTTTTAGTTTTCTGGTATTCACAATTCACTGTGCGGCCGGCTCGAAAATCATCCAGATCCCGGTAACCCGTAACGGCAACGGACTCGACGGCTGGTTTATCCATCCCGATACCTACAATATCGGAACAGCCCAGACGGAAAACAGCAGTTCGACGGTATCAAGGCAAGTTGAAGTTCTGCCCGCCCAACAAGTCAGAACCGTTTATCAGCCGGTAACTCAGGACCGTACGGTCTATGGTTACTCCACTAGTGGCTGCCGTTTTTTCAGAAGCAGAAACACATATTCAAATCAGCGGTTGTTCCGTCCCTACAGAACCTACCGGACCACCAGAGTCGTCAGGACCTGTCCGACTACCACGACCGACAGAGCCTGCCCGACCTCCACAACGGTCAAAACCTACCCGAAAACCACGACCACCACCACGATCAAAAAATATCCGAAGACGATTGCAGACACTACCACTACCGTCCAGTCCCAAAGCTATACTCGCCCAAACAACCGCCCGGACTCCGCCGCGACAAACCGTGAAAGATCAGCAGCAAATCCCCAGCGAATCCGCAGAACCGACAATACCAATACCACCGTAACCCCCAGAACCAGGCCTGCCGTAACCACGAACTCCGCTACCACCGGGCAGACAGTCAAAATCCAGCAGGGACGCCCGACCGGACCGCGCAACTCCGCCGTCAAGCGAAGCACCCCCTGAAAGGACCCCTCTCATGTACAAGCTAGCAGTACTCGCTTTCCTGGCCCTATACCTCCCCTGCCTGATGGCACAGGATGAATTCATCAACATCGCCCCCGGGGCGGTATGTCAAGTCTGGCTGGCCCCGAAAGGATACAGCCTCAAACCCTTTGTCGAACCCAAACAGCCGGCCCGGGGATACTTCGTCGACCGGGCGGCGGCATTCAGCAAGGCAAATCTGAAAAACTCCCCCGAACTGGCTCCGCTGGCCTCCGAAAAAGTCCTCATCGCCTGGACCGGTTTCATCCGGATCCAGCAAGCCGGTCAATACACCTTCAGCCTCGATGCCAGGGCCCAAAAGGACCTCCCCGAAACCCTCGTTCAACTCAATGACAAACCGATCCTCGAATCCTCGCACACAGACGGTTATTACAGCCTCCCCATCACCCTGACCCCGGGCATGATGCGTATTACTATTTACCTGCACTGCCAACTTTCTCAAATCCAGAGCATTACGCTCCGCTACAAAAACAGCGCCGAAACTGCCCCGGTAAAACTCTCTCCGGCCACGCTTTTCTACCAAACCCAGGAATCTCCGGCCGATCCCCAGGATAACACCAAATAGAGTCCCTGAAACGTTAAACTTACGAAAGAGCGCCCGAGTGTGGCAACGTTCCTGGCTGCGTTGAGAAGCCGGATAACCGAACACCAGGCCGGAAAGTTGCCAATTTCACCAATGAAAGGGAGGAAAAACGCCAATTTTGAAGCCTGCCGCTTGAGGTAAAAGGGGTATCATTTTCGTAAATTCGAGCATGAAAAGTCCCATTTGGATGATTTTTCGAACGGGATAAAAAAGTGGAGTGGTGCCGAAGGTGGGAGTCGAACCCACACATAGTTGCCTATACCAGATTTTGAGTCTAGCGCGTCTGCCATTTCGCCACTTCGGCTGATTGAATATTTAAAATAATCCTTTTTTCGCATAATTCAATGTGGGTGCCTGATTTTTGTCAGAAAAATCTCTCACTTACTTCACTGGCGGGGTGTTTTTTTACTTGAAAGTAAATTGTTTCGTTGTTACATTAGCTGCAGGTAAAAATAAGGTTTACGTTATGGAAATTAATCTGGTTGAAAATATCGGGCTGGTTCATGGAGTGTCGGAGGTGGTTGCGGGAGAGGACGGTTTCGTTTTTTCCAGGATGACGCGGGAATTGCTGGAGTTTTACAGTTATTCGGAGGCTGCCGAGATCCGGGCGCATTGTACATCGGGTGTCCGGATTTGTTTCAATTCGAATACTTCATTTGTGGCGATGCGGTTGAATTACGGGCGCCGGGCGCGTGAGATTTTCGCGGTGGACATGGTGGTGGACGGGATGGAGCGGTTGACGTTTACGCCGGGGAGCGCGGAGGAGACATTTGCTTTCAGCGCGGAAATGCCGCTTGGCGGCGGCTCGCATACGATCGAAATCCATTTGCCGCATCTGTGCGATTGCATGGTCGAGGCATTGTGCATCGAGGATGGTGCTACGCTGGAGCCGGTCAAGTACAACGGCGGGCGGATTATTTTCCTGGGGGATTCGATCACCCAGGGGATGACTTCGAGTTCGCCGGTGCGGGCGTATGATGCGTTGCTGGCGGCCGGGTTGGGCAGGGATTTCCACAATATTTGTGTAGGCGGGGCAACCATGCAGCGCGAGGTGGGACAACTGGCGTTGGATTTGAGCTGGAAAACCGCAGTCGTGGCGTTCGGCGTCAATGATTGCGCGCAGAAGCGTCCGCTGGAGGAATTCAGCGCGGACGCCAAGGCGCTCTTTGAGGCTCTGTGCAAGCGCGACGGAGCCATCATTTATGCCCTGACGCCGATTCCCTGGCCGGCGGGGCCGGAGTTCAATAATCTGGAGGAATTCCGGGAGGCGATCCGCAAGACGGTAAGGGATTTGCCGCAGGTACGGTTGATTGAAGGGCGCGAACTGGTGCCGAACGAGGATCGCTATTTTATTGATGGCTGCCACCCGAATGACAGCGGGATGCAGCTTTACGCTGAAAATTTATTGGCAAAAATCAACGAAACGGAGAAATGATAAAATGAGTATCTGGTTTGCGATTTTGTTGTTTTGTTGTGTAAATATGGCTCCGGAAGGATCGAGCGGATTTCAGATCGACCTGGGCGGCGAAGAGCAGCATGTGGTAACCCGGCAGAAGGATAACTCCTGGAAAGTGGAATCCAAGGCGGATAAGCGGCAGAGAAGTTATACGTTCAGCTGCAAAGGTACGGAAATGACTTTTGTCGGGCTGGCGCCCCAGCCGGTGCTTTTGAATCTGGAAGAGATTGTCGGCAGAGAGCGGGATTGGGCGGCGTTCAAATCTATCGAATACAAGGGATCTTCGCTGACACTCAGCGAGCGAACCGCCGAAGCTCTGAATTTCACCCAGATTTCGAAAATGGGTGAAAAGGTATTGGAGACCAGAATCAAGGTCACCTTCACCAAAGCCCAATAATACCGAATTGCAATGCGTCGTCAGTTTCCGCTACGGCGGATCAGGCCGGAGCCCGCCACCGGGCGGCAAACCAGGATCGACGGTTCTTTGCCGGCTGGGGCATAATAGCCTGTTTCCAGCTGGTGAATCAGCTGCGGTACCGCCGTGGTTTCCGTCAGTACCATCATACAGCCGCCGAGTCCGGCTCCGGCTAATTGCGCCCCGGCCACTCCCGGGGTCCGGCATGCGAGGTCGACCATCCGGTCGATCTCCGGCAAACTGCAACTGTAGGCGCCCGGCTGATTCACCAGCTGTGCCCGAACGACCCGATCCGGCGCACCGCTTTCGAGGTCGGCGAGGATTTCGAGAATATAGGAATTCGACGACGGTGAACAATAGGGGAGTTCCCGCCAATCCGCATCAAACGAGGCAACCCGATCACCGTCGTGGGAAATCTTCATCAGCCGTCCGATTTCGCACATTTCGCCCCGCTTGAGCAAATCGGCGTACACGGCCGAGCGTTCGAACTCAGACAGCCCGAAAAGCACTACTCCGCGGATTGGATAAAGCCCGTCCGCCGGTTCTTTGTGAGAAGCGAAAAACGGCTCGAGGTCTTCGCCCGGCAGCATTGCCGCGAGCTCGCGCCGGGTCGCCGATTCCGGCAACATCAGCAGCATCCGGTAAATATAGCTCAGCGGTACCTGAAGCGTACGTACATTGACATCGCGCAAATGATGAAGTACGCCGTGATATTGGGGTAGAAATTTCTGCAATAACTTGAAGCCGATTCGATAACAACTGATCCGGTGATTGAACTGATCTTTGGCGTCCGAGGATTTTCGCGCCTTGATCCCGGAATCGCAGACCACCATCGAATAATTTTCCGGAAACGGCACGATATCTTCGACCCCGAACGGAAAAAAGCGCACCTTGACCACATTGCCCCGGCGCCCCATTTTGACTGCCGCATGGTCGGCCGAACCGCCCCGGGTACCGACGAACCATTCGCCTTCGCCGCAGAGATTGACGATCTGTGCCGGGAAGGTGTCGAGCCGGTTGACCGCCACCACCGCCTCGGCCGCGCCGACGACAAGGCTGGAGGACGAACTGAGACCCGCCGCCATCGGGACGTTTCCGCCGACGACGATGTCCATGCCGAGGAGGCGCGAGGTATGGAATTTCTTCTGGAGCCGCAATACCGCGGCTTTGATGTACTGCGACCAGTCGACGCCGTATTCGCTGATCATTTGGGCGAGCTTCGGGCTGTTGACCAGCGAAGTCCAGTCTTCCCACGGCAATTCCGAAACCATTTCGCCGATGCTGAATTCGCATCCCTTGAAGCGCTCTTCGTCGCAGTGGCTCAGCGTAATCCGGTCGTCGTCGCGGGGATGAATCGCCATCACGGTTTCGAAGCCGATGGTCATCAGATTGCAGTTGCCGCCCTGATGGTCGACATGACGGCCAAGGACATTGAGGCGCCCCGGCGAACGGACGATGCCGATCAGGTCGGCGGGAGAAAATTTCGTCCGCGCCGTTTCCAGCAACTTTCTCAGACTGGCGGCCTGGCGTTCGAGAATGTCGCCGTCGCCGCCGTAAATATTGGCCAACTCGCCTTTGAAACCGTCGCCGGACAGGAGTTCGAGCCACTCCGAGAGCGGCAGGAAAAGATTGCGATCCGGCTCAATGGCCTCCTTGCGGGACTGGTTGCTCAGAACTTTTTCGATTTCAAGCAATTCCGCCGGGTTGTTGAAGCCGAGGATCTTGCTGCGGTCATCGATACGGAGCATCGCAATCTCCGGCTTCATACCGGCAGCAAGGCGCGAACGATAAAAAATACCGGTCAGGTCAGAGAGATATTCCTCCTGCTGCGCGTTGTCACGACCGAGGCAGTTGAGGACATTGCGCAGAATGCCGCTTTTCAGCAAGTAAACTGAAGTGTTGCCGTTTTCGCACGCCGCCGCTTCATCGGGCGTCAAGCGGAGTTCGCCATCTGCCACCGGCAAGGCAAAATGCGTCATTTCCTCCGGAACCATCGCAAGAAGTTCCGGGGCCGAAAGCTCCGGCCCGCTGCAAAGCCGTTCCCACAAAGCGCCGAAGGCTTTCGCCGCTTTTTCCTGCCGTACTTCCTTGCCGGGGCCAAAAAAAGTGTCGCAGACAATCCGCCGCAGCCCCTGATTGTCCGGCACTGTTCCCGAGGCCGCCGCTTCACGCAAAATCCGGAACGCCCGGCGTTGCCGGATGTCGGCCATTTCGATGATCGCCGCCGGAGTACCGGCAGCATCGCAAATCACCCGTCCCTGTCCGGAATCGCTGTCGCAGCGCAGTGTCAGCATCGCCAGTTTGGCGCCGCCGGTGAAATAAAGGTCGAAAAGCCGTTCGAGCACGGAGTTGTCGATAATCCGGTCACCCGCGACCACCAGGATATCCGCGTTGTCGGGAAGCGTGGAGAGATTCCGGTAAACACAGCGCAATGCATTGGCGGTGCCGAGTTGTTCCTTCTGATACACAAAAGCGGTGTGTTCAAAGGCCTCGCCGACCGTTTCGATCACTTTTCCGGCAAGGGTGCCGACGATGACCACGTGTTGCGGGATACCGCATCCGGCGTAAATCTCAAGTGCCCGGTTGATGGCGGGGACACCATTGATTTCAAAACAGACTTTCGGAGTGCTCTCGCTGCCCATGCGCGAGCCTTTGCCCGCCGCCAATATGATGGTGTAATCCGGTATTCCGTGGTTCATGATTTGATTTTTCCTGACTGTTTTTCTTTATATGGTGTTTAATACTGATTCATTTTTAAGCATGGATTCCCAAGGTGGCGGCGGCACCGGGGGCGATCTGGTCGAGCAGCTTCAGGTGCGGATAGAATTCGCCGACTTCGTAGAGGTTGTGAGAGTCGCTGCCGAGGGTGATTTTCACGCCGTTTTCGAGGCAGAGGCGGAAAAACTCCGGTTCGGGCTCGTTGGTGTGGAAATTGATTTCGGCGGCCACGCGGTATTTTTTCAACAATAAGGCCAGCGGTTCATATAGTTCTGTGGGCCTTCCGAGGCGGTTCAGGATACGGAAGGGGTGGACCAGCGAATCGACGCCGCTTTTCAGAATGGATTCGCTTATGAACATGAATTCATCTTTGATTCTGGCCATGTCGCCGGTGTTGAGCGAATTGAGGAAATGAACGGCGCCGTTGCGGAATTGCAGTTTGTCCCAGACCGCTTTTTCAATGACCGGACGGCCGAGGTAGTCGAAGTCGATTTCCATGCCGAAGACATTGCGTGGGGTGGCATGTTTTTCGAACATGGTTCGGTATTCGCCGATGCGGGATTGCGTCTGCGCGGTCACGCCTTCGCGGTAGTATTTTTTGTCCACATAAGTCGGACGGTCGAAGTAGAGGTGCGAGGAGTGCTCGCTGATGACGGTGCCCGCCAGGCCGAAGGCGTCCGCCAGGGTGTTGACCATGGGTATGGACATGTTTTCGTTGCAGTAGGCCAGCGGGGTATGGACATGACAGTCGCGGAGCTTCAACGCGGGGTCGAGGCTCAGGGTTTCCTGCTGCACCGTAACTTTGCCGTCGTCGCCGATTTCCATGATGTAGTACGGGAACGGCGTTTCGCAGGTCGCCGCGGCGGTCACCAGTGTAGTCGCGCCATGCTGCATGGGAGCGAGACCGTTGTGGTAATGGCCGGAAACGGAGGCGGTGTAGCCGCATTCTTCGAGAATGGCCAGCAGCTCGTCGCCATTGTCGTAATTGTATGGAGCGGTCTGGCGCGGCAGCAGCGGCACGTGCTGGACGGACACGAGGGGGCCGTTCCAGCCGGCGCGGGCGCGGCGCATAAGTTCGATGTCCACTGGGGTGCGGACGGCGTTGTAGCCGGGCGTTTCGGGGTCGTCGAAGGCAACAAAGCGGACCTTGCCGATGTCGGTGAATTGCGCCGGGCGCGGGAAAATCCGGTAAAATGCTTCGTTCTTCAAATCGTGATTGCCGGGGATGACGATATACGGCATTTTTAACAGTGCCAGAATGTCGCGGAGTTCTTCGGAAAGTGCGCCGGCATCAGGGGCATCCGGCTGGTTGATCAGGTCGCCGGTGACCAGCACCACATCGGGCTTGATGAAGCGGTTGAAGCGGTGTACCGCACGCAGCAGCAGAATGGCGGCGAGTTCACCGCGGCGCATCGGAATCAGCGGATTCGGCTCGGCTGCGTAGTGCAGGTCGGAAACGATGGCAACTTTGATACTCATTATTCGCCCAGCACCTCGTCCCAGGGACGTTTGTAAAAGGTGGATTTGTCGGTGAACAAATTGAATTTGATGATCTGCCAGATGGCGGAGACGCCGTCCTTCCAGGTGATCTTTTTCCCTTCGTTGTATTTGCGCGGATTGTACGAAATCGGCACGTCCCAGATTCGCAGGCGGCGCGACTTGGCGAGCTTGGCGGTCAGTTCCACTTCAATGCCGAAGCGCTGCGAAGTCAGGTTCAGGTTCTGGATGACCTCGCGCTTGAAGCATTTATAACAGGTTTCCATGTCGGTCAGGTGGATATCCGAGCAGAGATTGGAGAAAAAGGTCAGGATTTTGTTGCCCATTTCGTGGCGGAAATAGCGGACTTGCCCGGGGGTGCACATGAAGCGCGAGCCGTAGACCACGTCGGCCCGGCCTTGCAGCAGGGGGGCCAGCACCAGCGGATAATCTTCCGGGGTATACTCGAAGTCGGCGTCCTGAATGATGACGTAGGGCATGACGGCCTCGGGAATACCGCGGATGACGGCGGCGCCTTTGCCATGGTTCGTCTCCTGAAAAATGATTTTCACATTCGGGGTATCCTGCAATGTCTTGAGTTCCTCGCGGGTATTGTCGCGGGAGCCGTCGTCGATGATGATGACCTCGCCGGTTTCGGGGCGCGCCAGAACCCGTTTCACCAGTTCGACCACCGTTTTTTCTTCGTTGTAAACCGGGATAATTACGCTGAGTTTGCCGGAAAAATCAAGTTCCATATTTGTACCTCGGTAGGTTATTTATTGCCCAGGTCGCGGGATTTCTGCGCGGTGGCGATGACCGCTTCGATCACGGCACTTCGGAAACCGCATTTTTCCAGGGTCCGGATCCCTTCGGCAGTGGTACCGCCGGGGGACATGACCTGATTGCGCAAATCGGACGGGTTCCCGCCCTGCAGCACCATCTGTGCGGCGCCCTCGACCGTGGCGGCGGCCATACGCAGCGCCTGCTGCATCGGCATGCCGGCGGTCACGGCGCCGTCGGTCAGCGCCTTGATGAACTCAAACGCGAAGGCAGGGCCGCTGCCGCTGAGCCCGGTGATGGCGTCGAACAAATTTTCGTCGCTGAAATATTCGTAAACACCGGTGGATTTCAACACTTTTTCGATGACGGCGAATTCGCCCTTGCCGACGGCGTCCGTTTTGGTCACGCCCGCGACTCCCGCGCCGATAGTGGCGGAAATGTTCGGCATGATGCGGACGATCCGCTTGGAACCGGTTTTCTGCTGGAGCTGTTCGATCCGGGTACCGGCGAGGATGGAGACGATGAGTTTGTCTTTCAGGATATCCTTGTGGTCCTTGACCGCGGAATCGAGGTGCTGGGGCTTGACGGCCAGGATCACGATATCGGCGTCGGCCAGCGTGAACTCGCCGCTCGCCTTGGTTTTGGCGGCGAACGCCACGGCGGCTTCGGCGGATTTATCGTAAGCGCAGATCGCGGATTTGTCGAAAACCTTGGTCATACCGCAGGCCAGCGCGGAGGCCATTTTGCCGGCGCCGATGAAGTAGAATTTCGGATTTTTCATAGTTCATATCTCCTTAAAATAAATCGATGATTCCCCAGATGGTGACGGCTGCGCCGACCACGTACAGGTACCAGGAAAAATATTCGAGCTTGCCCTTGTTCAGCATCGTCACCAGCAGTTTCAGCGAAACCCAGCCGACCACCGCCGACAGCGCGAAACCGATCAGCAGTTCAGGGGTGAAGAACGCCCCGGCGGAAAACCCCTCTTTTTTCGTGGCCGAGAGCAGCTCCAGAAAGGCGGCCCCGCCGATGGCCGGAATCGCCAGATAAAACGAAAATCTCGCGCAGTCGGCTTTGGTCAGCCCGACCTTAAGCGCGGCGGAAATCGTCGACCCCGAGCGCGAAATCCCCGGCAGTACCGCAATCCCCTGGACAATACCGATGGTCAGGGCCTGTTTCCAGTTCATTTTTTCCAGCGGAATGGCGTTTTCATCTTTGGTTTTCATGCCGAACCGCAGCAACGTGGCGGTAATCAGGAAGCCGATGCCGCTAACCAGTACGCAGGTGAAAAGAAAATCGTCGATGCCGAGCTTCTTGTAAATAATCCCGATGACGCCCGCCGGAATCGTCCCGATGATAATCATCAGAATGGTTTTGAACTCTTTGTTGGTCAACAGTTTGAGCAGCGAGTGAAAATAGAACACCAGAATCGACACCAGCGTACCGGCGTGCAGGATAATGCCGGTGGTGACGACCTCGTCGGGGTTGTAACCGATGAGTTTGGCGATGACCGCCAGGTGTCCCGACGAACTGATCGGCAGGAATTCCGCGACTCCCTGAAACACCGCCATGAAAATGATTTCGAGCAAATTTTTGATATCCATGATTTATCCGTTATATTGAGCGATTAAGGCCACGATGATTCCGACCACGACCAGCAGGAACAGCACGAAGAAGGTGATCTTGATCGCGCTCCACGGGCGTTTGCCCTGAACTTCGCCGGTACGGGCGTTGACCAGAAACGTATAGGTTTTGTTTTGAAATTCGAAATGGTTCTCCCAGACCGGCAGCAGGATCAGTTTGTAGGAGATGTTTTTGTAATGAATCGAAGTGGAAAGAATCCGCTGCTCGTCGCCGCCGATGTCGCGGCGGATGGTATGGCGGATTTCCGGGTCCATCATGCCCTTGGCGCGGTCGAACCCGCTCGCCAGCCGCAGCGAATAGCTTTGTTCCTGATGCCCGCGGATGAAGTCCGCCTGGTACTCCTGAAGCCCCTCCAGACCCCATGGCGTGAGCTTGTCCACCAGATCCGGCGGCAGGCTGTGATTGGCCGCCACCAGCAGATTTTTGAAGCGGTTGTGGACCGTGCCGGCGGCCGGGTACCAGCGGGTGCGGCGCTCCTGACGGGTCTTGCGGACGGATTTGCCGTTTTCCGTGGCCGTGTAGCTGACCGTGACCCAGTAATGGATGCCGCGCATGCCGGTGTAACTGGTGGTGGTGTCGTTGTCATAGGTCCAGTGCGGCAGGTACATGCCCTTGAATTTGCGGATGCGCGCCTCGTGCTTGACTTTGCCCGGCATGAACCAGCGGGATTTGAGCCATTTTTTGTAGTGCTCGGTGGCTTCGTCGCAGTTGACGCGGAAGGGCAGGATCGCGCTCGGGCGGATCATCCGCCGGCTTTGCGAAATGGCCACGACCGGCGACTCGCAATAGGGACAGCGGTCCGCCACGATGTTGTCCGCCAGTTCGATATGGGCGGCGCAGTTGTCGCAGTCGAGCGTAATGCTCTCTGTGGACTCGGAATCGTCTTTCATCCGGGCTATGGTATCCAGGTAATCGCTTCCGGAGGGTCTGAAATCGGGGTCGCGCAGCACCGCCTGCTCGGTACCGCAGTGCTTGCAATACAAGCCGCCGTGGCTGGCGGAAAATTCCAGTTCGTTGCCGCAATTCGGGCACGGCTTATGCTTGGCCGCCTGACCGGTTCCGGCGGGGGCCGGAGTATTCTGCCCGGCCTCCTCGATGCCGCAGTTTTCGCAATACGGTGCGTTCAGTTCGTCCGAAAACTGCATCTCATTGCCGCATTTCGGACAGGATCCGTGATTACCCATTAATATCTCCAAAAATTATATTTACTAAATATAAACCCGAAATGAGGTGTTGACAAATCGTTTTCAGGAATTTATAGGACTCAGAGGACGTATAAGACCCATAGAAAAGGTTTCCTATCCGTTCCATTTGTCTTATGTGTCCTATTTCCCGGATTTTTCCGAGGAACCGCTGTTGAAAAACAGGTTGTCTGTTATATATTTGACAAAAACAGGAGATAAAAACATGGGTATACTGAATATTTTCAAGGGGCAGTTCATCGACGTCATCGAGTGGCCGGAGGAGAATCCGCAGATTCTGGTGCATCGTTTCGACCGTCATAACAACGAAATCAAGTGGAACGCTAAGCTGATCGTGCGGCCGGGGCAGAAGGCGGTATTCGTCAGCCAGGGGCAGATCGCCGACCATTTCGGGCCCGGTACCTATACGCTGGAAAGCAAGAATATTCCGATCCTGACCACCTTGCTGAGCCTGCCCTATAACTTCAATTCGCCGTTCAAGGCCGAGGTCTATTTCATCCGTACCACCGAACAGCTCGACCGCAAGTGGGGCACCCCCACGCCGGTGATGATGCGCGACGCCGATTTCGGCATCGTGCGGCTGCGTTCGCGCGGTAATTTCTCGTACAAAGTGGGCGATTCAAACGACATGCTGGCGCGTTTCGTCGGCGCGCGCTCGGAGTTCACCTGCGACGATATCGAATCGCAGATGAAAGCCAAGGTCGTTTCGGCCTTTTCCGATGCCCTCGGCGAACTGAAAATCCCGGCGCTCGACCTCGCCGCCATGTATAACGAAATCGGCGACGGCGTTCACCGCAACATGACGCCGTATTTCGCCCAGCTCGGTTTCGACCTGACCTCGTTCATCGTGGAAAATATTTCGCTGCCGGAGGAAGTCAACGCCGCCATGGACAAGCGCGCCAGCGTCGGTGCACTCGGCGGCATGGGCAGCTATACCCAGCTGCAGGCGGCGGACGCCATGAAAGCGGCGGCCTCGAACCCCGGCGGCGCCGGCAACATGGTCGGCGTACTGATGGGTGCCCAGCTCGGCGGCGCCATCGGCGGCACTGTTCAACAGGCGGCCGCGCAGCCGCCCCCTCCGCCGATCCCGCCGGTCAGCTCATATTTCGTGGTGGCAAACGGCCAGCAGGCCGGTCCGTATGACGTCAATACGCTGAAAGCGCAGGCCATGAGCGGCACCTTCACCCGCACCACCATGGTCTGGAAACAGGGCATGGCGTCCTGGCAGGAAGCCGCCACGGTGCCGGAGCTGGCACAGATCTTCGCCGCGGTTCCGCCGCCGATCCCATGAGCAAAAAGTTCGTTCCATACCTGACTCATATACTGTTGGTCCTGGCATTCGGGGCCGGCATCGGAGTTACCGTACTTTATCAAGGATTTCGCCATTTCAAGAAAAATTTCATGCGTTATGAATTCAAGCATGAAGATCGCGAAATCCGTCAGCGGATCCAGTCCATGGGGATCGAACTGCCCGAACAGGCGTGGGATATTAACCTCTTTTATCAACAGGGCGGTCCGGATGTCTGGTACTATGTAGCGTTTTCCGCCTCGCCGAAGGATATCGAGGAGACAATATCCTCGTTGTTGAGGAGCGGCGACAAAGAGTATCAGAACACTCCGCCGCCAGCGGAAGATCATGAAGGCAACCCCATTGCCTGGTGGCGCGACATGCCGCCGGACGTAAAAGTCCATAAAGGAACCCTGTTCTGGATTGGCCACGACGAAAAAAACTCCCGTGTCTACATCTTCCGCTCGACCACCTGATGCTCATTTTTGTTAACCACGAATGACACAAATAAACACGAAAAATCCCATTGGCGGTCGCCAATGGGATTGATTTTTTTGTGCTATTTTGTGTTTTTTTGTGGACAAAAAGAAGCTTATTCTTCGAAGAGCAGGTCGGAGCTGATGTCCTCGCCTTGGAAGGTCCAGGTGCCGTTTTGAACGGTGGTACGGCCGTATTCGGAGCGGTATTTGCCGGTGAGCTTCAGTTCTGCGGTCGACGGGCCGGGGCCGATCGAACTGATCAGGATGACGGATTTGCCGTCGGAGTTGCGCAGCCGGGCGGCGACCACATTGCCTTCCTGCAGCAGCTCGGCCGGGTACTCGGACATGATGTAGGGTTCGAGGGTTTTCAGCATGGCGACGACGTTCTTGACTTTCGGCCATTCTTTGCTGAAATTGTCTTTCGGCAGTTTCCATGTTTTCAGGTCCTCGAATTTGTAGAAGATGAAACCCTTGGCACCATAAGATGCTTCCAGAATCACCAGCGAGCGCATTCCTTCTTCGGTGGGATTTTTCGGTTCGGCAATGGCTTTTTCCGAATAGTAAATGGCGGTGTTGGCGATTTGCGGCACCGTCCAGGAGGGGAGGCCGGCGAGGCGGGTCTGTTTCATGGCGTAAACCGCGTTTTTCATATGATTGCCGCCCAGCGGATAGGGATCGACGCCGATAATGTCGCAGGTCGGGCCGTAGAGCGGCAGGTCTTCGTATTGATAGAGGACGCCAAAAGTGGGGTGGTTCGGATCGAGCCGGTTAAAGAGACGGCGCATATCGGTGACGCGTTTGAGCTGCGATGACGGCTGTTCGTCGTTGATGTACCAGGCCAGCAATGCCGGGTGATCCTTGAGTAAATCGGTGACCTTGGCGATGATCTCGTCCTGCCCTTTGGCGCCGCGCCATTCCTGCAGCCCGTAACGGGCGGTGGAGCCGACGTCTTTGCAGGAGAAAATCACCTTGAAATCTTTGGCGGCGGCGAGGTCCAGCGTCTCGATCGGCAAGCTCATGCTGGCGTAGGGCAGCGCGCAGTTCAAACCGGCCTCGCGCAGCGTGTCAATTATGCCCGCGTCCAGGCCACCGGTGAAAACTCCGACGGGCATGAACGGCTGATCGTTCACCAGCGTGCGGCCGAGGCGGTCAACGCTCACCGTGGGCTTGGCGGCGGAATCGATTTTCAGCGGAATTACGGTCGAATAAACGGGTTTCGCGTCGTTCAGGACAGTGAATTCGGCATCGTATTCACCGGACGGCAGTTTGTTCAGATTGAATTCCGCGCGGTCGTTTTTTACCGGTGTTTGCAGGGTGAGAGCCGGTTCCTTGATCTGCATGCGGACGGTTAACGGTTTGTCGGACACGGATTTGCCGTCGTGGCTGATGGCGATGGTGCATTTGCCGCCGGTGATCGTGTTGTATGGATTCAGGGTGTAGAGCGTCCACAGGTTGACGCCCTGTTCCTGAATCGTGATATCGTCGAACCACGCGGTGCCGGTCGCGCCCTTCCAGATGTAGAGCGAAACGGTCACGCTGGTGGCGTTGTGCGGTATCCGGACGATGTCGGAAACGAAGGTCCAGTCGTTGGTACCGGTCAGGCCCTTCAAATAACGCCCGGTCAGGAACGCTTTTTTGCCATCATCGCCGGTCTTGGAGAATTCGAGGGCTATGGTGGCGCCGCCGCCCTGCGGAGAAGTGGTGACGTTTTCTGTTTTGATCCAGGCGCCGAAACGGTAAAACGCGCCCGGTTTCAGGTTTGCTTTGGTCGAGATTACATAGTAGTTTTTGGGGTTCGTCTGTTCGTACTTCAGCGCGTGGGTGGCGCTGCGCCCGGTGCCTTTCTCGACCGCCGCGCCCGGCCTCAGTCCCCAGCCCGCTCCGCCCTTTTCAAAGCCCGGGTCGGCAAGTCCAATGTCGTTTGCCAGGCAGACTCCGCCGAGGCACAGGATAAAAAGAATGTATTTCAGCATGTTGGTATCCTTCCTTTATTCTACAATACAATAGGTGAAATTCATGAGCCGGTAGTCCGTATTGAGGGTGCTCATGCTGTACACGGCGGCATGGCCGTCCAAAAATCCGGAGCCTGCCTGTCCCTTGTGGTTCAACGCAAGACGATTTTTGTCCGAGCCGTACCAACGAAAGTAGTAACGCGGGGTTTTGTTGTCGATGTTGGCGGCATCGGCCAGATAGAGCAATGAGCTTGGTTCCGGGAAATTCGACTGATACTTATAAGCGAGGGCGGATACCCATATTTCCGTGACCCGGTCCTTGGCCAGTATCGTAGAGGGCAGTCCATACAAGTTGTTGATACGTACCTGCTTGTCGCCCTCGAGTACATTGGGTTTTGTCACAACCGAGCAGGTCCAGCTGCGTGGAGCCAGTCCATACAGCGGGTCGCTCAAATAAGCTTCGCCCGGTATATAACCACCGGTAATCAGGACACGCCCATAGTTATTTCTGCCGCCTTCATAGCTTAGAATCCAGCCGCTGCTGTCATCCTGATAAAGATGCATGATGGTCAGGTTCTGCTTCAGATTGTTCACGCAGGCAATGGTTTTGGCCTTTTCGCGGGCGCTGTTCAATGCCGGCAGCAGCATGGCGGCTAGAATTGCAATAATCGCAATCACTACCAGCAGCTCGATAAGTGTAAAATTATTTTTCTTTATCATGTTCTATTCCTCCGTTTGTTATGCGGTTGTTCTGATGATAATTTTATCGGACGGTACCCGGATAATCTTGGTGTTGGATACTGGTTTGGCCAGTAACTCGGACAGCAGGATGACCAGTTCTTCCGCCAGTTGCTCATACGGATAATCCACGGTAGTCAGGCGCGGTTCGCTGTACGGACTGAATCCCTTGGCTTCCAGATTGTCGTAACTGATAAGTTTGAAGTCCTCACTTGCCCGCAAACCTTCTTTTTCCAGCACTTCCATAATACCGAAAGAGATATAGTCGCTGGCAGAAAAAATAGCCGGGCGCTCCGGCAGTTTCAGGTATTTGGCGGCAATTCTTTTGCCGCATTCTTCATCGTAACTGTTAATCATCATATTATAAGTCAGGTCTTCGTGCAAAATAATTTCCGGATGGAATATTTCCATCACGCGGCGAAAAAGCCGACGGCGGGATTTATGCGTATCCGTGTTTGCGATTCCCGCAATCACGACTTCCTTGACGCCGAGCCCGGCAAAATGGTCGGCTGCCTGTTTGAACCCTCGAAAAGAGTCCGCTACCACCTGATGAAAAGGAATATCGGATACTACCGGAAAATCAATCAGAATAATCGGGCACGGGTAGGAACACAACAGCGGCAAAGTTGCCGGAGTAATGAATTCTTTGTTCAGGATCAGGGCATCGACCGTATTGAGCGTCCGTTTCAAAATGGAGAGATCGTTTTTCTCCACATCTGAAATGATGGATATATCGTATCCATTCTGCTTCAACAGATTGCATGTGACCTGATAATGCAGCCCGATCTGCAAATAATAATCCCTGTTGTGCGTGTTGTAGCCCTGATAGGGGTAGAACCCGATGCGGGCGCCGGTACTGCGCCACGAGCGGCTTTTCGACACAAAGGTGCCCTTGCCGGGAACCCGGTACAGCACTTTCTGACTGACCAGTTCGTTGATGGCCCGGTTGGCAGTGACCGGCGAAACGCCGTATTTGTCCGCCAGCTTCCGGGTGGAGTCCATGGGCGTATCCCCGGCAATCTGTTGCTTTTCGATATTATCGCGCAGCAGGTTCGCCAGCTCCGGCACCCTCAACACTTTTTTGTCATTCAGTTCGATTGTATTCATAATGATAATAACTGTAATACTTGCTGTTTCGTACTATATTATACGGCTTTTCTCGCCAAATGTCAATAGCCTGAATAAAAAAAGAGAAAATTTTCTATATCACTGTAATACTTACTGTAATACTTGTGTGGGGCGGCTGTGCACAGTCGTTCCCGCCTGGTTTGTTTACGCCGGAAAAATTCATCAATTTGTGATTTTTCATAAAAATCCAATATTTTTTTGTATTTAATAAAATAAAAGCTATCTTTGTGTCGTTATAGTATTGTTGAAATAGCTTTTAACGGTAAAAATAAGGGCGCAATTATGCTGAAACGGATTTTATGGATACTGCCGCTGCTGGCATTGACCGTGACGCTGTTCGGTCAGGACCAGCAGGAGGGTACTGGAAGCGGCGAAAACCGCAGCAATCGCGGCCGCGGCAACCGTGGAAACGGTGGTGGCCCCGGCGGCGGAGGTCCCGGCGGCGGCGGCAGCGGTTTTGAAGCCATCCGCGAAGCATACGCCAAAGCGGACGCGCAGATCAAGGAAAAACTGCCCGAAGAATACAAAGAGCTGGAAAAGCTCGAAGCCGCCGGCGACCGGCGCGCCACCATGCAGAAGCGTCAGGAACTGGCCCAGAAGGCCGGGGTCGAGTTGCCGAGTTTCGGCGGCGGCCGTGGCAACCGCGGCGGCGACCAGCGCCGTCCCGATGCCGCGAACGAGCAGAAAAACGCCCTCGAAGAGTGGACCAAGGCTGAAAACGCCATCAAAGAAAAATTTCCCACCGAATATGACGAAATCGTTAAATTGCGCGAGACCGACATGGCCGCCGCGCTGGTCAAGCTGCGCGAACTGGCCGAAAAAGCCGGCGTGAAGTTGCCGGAAGGCGACCCGCCGGGCAAAGCCGTGGGTCCGCGCAACGTCGCCCGGCTGGCCGTGGAACGCGCCAACTCGATCCTGCAGCGCCGCTACCCGGAGGAATACGCCGAAATCGTCAAATTGCGCAATGAGGACCCGGAACTGGCCCGCGAGAAATTCCGCGAACTTTTCCAGAAAGCCGGGCTGAATGCGGAAGAATTGAAGAAGCAGGTCGTGGCCCGCGCGGCTTCGACCCGGGTGATCCAGGTGGAAGTGCCGCAGCAGAACAATCAGAACAGCAATAATAACCGTCGCCAGGGCGGCTGGGGCGGCCCTCCCGGCTTCGGCGGGTAACGGGAAATTAGTCACATGATTTTATTTTCTGCACCCGAATATGCAGTCATAACCCTGGCCAAATCCGGGCTGTTGCGCGGAGTGGTGATGCAGCGCCGCCGCAAGCAGCTGACGGTTTTGAAGACGGCGGAATACAACGCGGACGGCATTGAGCTCGCCGACGCTCTGGCCGCAATGGCTAAGGAACTGGACGTGGGCAAGCGCCAGATCCTGATCATCGGTTCGGCGCTGGACGGCGGATTTTTCTTCCGGACCAGGGCGCCGGAAATGTCGAGCAAGGAAATGGCTTCGGCGTTGATTTTCGACGCTCAGGAGCAGGTCTTGCAGTTGCCGGCGGACTTCCGTCTGCAGTTTACCACCGGGGCCGTGAGCGCCGCGGAGGAGCAGGAGGTGTCCGTGTACGGGTTCCCGGCCGGGGCGCTGCTGCCGCTGTGCAATGCGCTGGCGAAGCGCCGCCGCCGTGTCGATGCCTTCATCTATCCGCTGCTGGCTCTACCGGAGCAGGCCGGGGCGGACAAGGTATTGCTGCCGGAGCTGGAGAGCGATTTTTATTGGAGCAATAACTCATGGCACCCGGTGGGCGGCACTTCCGTCGAATACAACGCCGGATTGATCAAATTCCTGAAAAACGAGGTCACGCTCGATCCCAAATGCGGTACCGATACCGAGAAAGTACTGCGCAAATTCATTACTCCGGTCATGCTGGGCCGTTTTGCCGAAAACGCCGACTTCCGCAAACAACAGGCCGGGCTGGCGGTGCTGCCGCCATTTCTGCGCCCGCAACGCTTCCGCAATCAAATGCGGCTGGCGGCATTGCTGGGGGTGATCCTGGTGGCGCTGTTCGGATTTTCCTTTATCCGCAACCTGGCCGATTACCGGCAGGAGTACAAACGCCTGGACAATCAGATCAGCGGTTTGACGCGGCGGATGACCGAAGCGCAGACCACGCTGCGCAAAAAGGACAAGGAATACAAGGAAATGGTGCGTGTGAACGAGTTGAATATCGGCGACCATGATATGCTGATTAACCTCGCGCGGCTCTCGGAAGCCATGCCTGCGCAGGCGCTGGTGACCAACCTCCGCTGGAGCGAAAGCACGGTGGATTTGACGATTCAGACCGCGCAGCAGAACCTCGATATGGTTTCGACGCTGCGGCGGGTGCCGATGTTCAAGGTGAATTCGTTCCAGAACCGGCAGATGAACGATACGATTATGATGGTGACGCTGCGGCTGGGACGCGTCGAACAACCTGCCAAAGGAGCGACCAGTGGCAAATGATATGATCAAAAAATTCCGCACTTCCAAGAAGGCGCAGATACTGTTTATTGCCGGCGGTCTGGTGTTCTGCGCCTTGTTTCTGCTCTGGCAGATGGGCGGCAGCATCGGCAGCATCATCCCCAGCAAGTCCCGTCTGGAACAGCTGAGCGACAAGCAGAAAAAAGCCGCCGCCGACATGGCCGTGCTGGAGAAGAAACTGAAGGATGTGGAGACCGCGGAGAAGCTTTACAAGGCCAATCTGGCCGGCTTCTGGAAAGAGGACGTCAATGGCAACGCCGACGTGGAGCTACGCAAAAAAATCGAGGAAGCCGCCCAGACGGCGGGTTTGAAGCTGAACAGCATCGGCACCGTGCGGCGCAGCCGGATCAACAACGACCTGCAGTTTCTGGAAATCGATATGGGCGGGGTGGAAACGCTGGAGCTGCTGACGAACTTTTTTGAAGAAATTTACAAGGTGACGCCGAAGTTGTATTGGAAGCGCGTGGATTTGCGGCAGGAGAGTTTGCAGAACTCCGACCGGCTGTTTTTCACCGGTACGCTGCGCCTGATCGCCGTGGAACCCGCGTCCAAATAAAAGGAGAAGGAGACGAACGATGAAAATATTCCTGACATTGCTGAATATCGCGTTGATCGGCATCGTGATCTGGCGGGCGTCCGGCTTTTTCAAAAGTTCCGGAGAGGAGGAGTTCACTGTCGGGCGCGACCGTGCGGTGAGCACGGAAACAGCGACCAGGGTTACGGCTCCGGCGGCGACTCCGATGAGCATCAGCGAGGCCGGAACACTGGTTACGCGCTACAATCTTTTCAATCTCACGCGTTGTCCGGACGCCGTGGCCGGGCGCGGCGCCAGCCGTCCGCAGATGACGCTGCTCGGTATTTACAAAATCGGCAATTCCCAGGGCGCGATCATCCAGCAGCGCGCACAGCAGCAGCGGGGTCCGGTCCGCGCCGGAACCAACCAGCAGCAGGCGGAAAAACTCTATTTCCAGGTGGGTGAAGTGATGAACAACGGTTATACGGTAGCCGCCATCGACAGCGGCAAAGTTACGCTGAGCCGCAGCGGCAGCACCTTGGAACTGCAGCTGGAAACAGCCGGGCGGAATATCAACACCACCGGCCAGACCCAGACCAACCGTCAGCCGAACGCACAGCAGATCCAGCAGATGATGATGATGGGCCAGATGCGAATGATGGGCCAGATGATGCAGCAGCAGAACCGCATGATGCAGCAGCAACAACAGCAACAGCAGCAGCAAAACCGGCAGGGTCAGGTCCCCGCCCGCAACACGGGCACAGCCGCCGCTCGCGGCAGATGATTCATGAAATTTAACCTATTCAAGGAACACGATATGAAAAACAGTTTACGGGAAGTTTCGCGTCACCGGATCTGGATGTTGCCAGCGGCGGCGGCAATGCTGCTGCTGAGCGGGGCCTGCGCCGATTTTTTTACCTCCGGGGTCAAAGATGAGGACCCGGATGATAAATACGATTTCATCCGGCGCAACGAGGAGCGGAAATTCGTCACCACCTCAAAAGATCATAATCAGGACAGCATGGTCGTGCCCGAGG
This sequence comes from Victivallis vadensis, assembly GCA_040391785.1. Taxonomy (GTDB): domain Bacteria; phylum Verrucomicrobiota; class Lentisphaeria; order Victivallales; family Victivallaceae; genus UBA5239. Next base: position 32,498 of record JBEBXH010000008.1, on the reverse strand, counting down.
AAGATACCAATGTGAGCGAGCTGAAGGCGCAGGCCGAGAGCATGTCCCGCGACAGCCGCAAGCCGGACGGTAAACCCCGCGGCAAATCCTCGCCTTTTTATGAGGATTTCATCCTGATCGATGCCGACGAACCGGTGGAAGTAATGCTGATTTTCAACACTGTGGCGCTGGTCGATACACTGCCCGCCTTCGCCGATGTCCTCGGCTTCAATTTTACCGCCGATTCGGACCTGAAAAGCGTGGTCACACTCAATATCAACTCCACCATGACCCGCCGCGAACTCTGGGAAGCCTTCGACGAAATGCTGAAAATGGCCAATGCCGGCGTCGTCCGCAACGGTCAGATGCTCAAATTCATGCCGGCGGAAAAAATGCCCCAGCAGGGTGCTCCCCGCAACGGCCGCGCCCGCAACCGTTTCGGCGCTACCAGCGAGCTGATTTCCTATGCGCTGCTGAACGCCAGTTCCAAGGACCTGGTCAACCAGCTGAAGCCGTTCCTGTCCAAGGAAGGAACCATCGTCGAGTTGAGCCGCCAGAACATATTGATGATTTCCGACCACACCGACAATATTTCCAAGATCCGCCAGATTCTGGAAACCGTGGACCAGCCCGGACGGGCCAAGTGGCCGCGGGTGGTTTTTTACTGCAACAATGTTTTGCCGTCACGCGTAGGGCAGGAACTTTCCGAAGTCCTGCCGGTCATCGGCTTGCCGGTCGTATTGGTTGACGGCAACACCCAGACCGAGGACCCCGGCGCCGTCCGCCTGAGCTCCGTCGACCGCCTGAATTTGTTGGTGGCCACCGCCGCCACCGAGGAAACGCTGAACGAGATCCGCGAATGGATCCGCATCCTGGACAACGCCGAAGCCTCCACACAGGAACGCGCGTATGTGTATAAAGTAGCGCACAGCAAGGCCACGGAACTGGCACAGGCGCTCTCGGTCATTTTCACCGCGCAGGGATCTTCGATCACCGTGGACACCACCAGTCAGTCCGACACCAGCCGAACCACCACCGAGCGTACCGAGTCGCTGGCCTCCACCACCAACCGGAATCTGACCACCACGACCAACTCCAGCATCGCCAACCGCAACTCCACCAACAACCTCGAAAACACCAAGATCGACAAGGTTTCCGGCGTGTTCGAAAAGCCGGTGCGGATCTTTGCCGACGGCGTCAACAACCGTCTGGTCATCCGCACCACCGCGCGCACCTACGCCACCATCAAGGCCCTGCTCGACAAGCTCGATATCATGCCGGCGCAGGTGCTGCTGCAGGTGCTGATCGTGGAAATCGGCTTGACCGACAGCAATGAATTCGGTATCGAGTTCAATACCATCGGCACCACCGGCAATACCGGCACCGAAATCGGGACCAATTACAATAACCTCGACCGGGGCAATCCGAACGCGGAAGGATTCAAATTCGGCATTTTCAATCCCAATAACCCGGACGAAAAATTCGGTTTTCTCCGTGCGCTGGCCGGGCGGCAGAAACTGAAAATCATTTCCAGCCCCCAGGTCGTGGTCAGCAGCAACACCCAGGCGCTGGTCAAGGTCGGGCAGGAAGTGCCGCTGCTGACGCAGGATATGACCAGCGTAAACACCACGGACAACATCGTCCGCAGCTATGAATACAAGTCCACCGGGGTTAACCTGACCATTACCCCGCAGATCACCAGCACGAACCTGATCGCGCTGGACCTGATTCAGGAAGTTTCCGAGGCGGTAACGAACACCATCACCTCCGCCACCGACACCCCGGTCATCAACCAGCGCATCCTCCAGACCTCCATGACCGTGAGCAACGGCAGGACCATGATCATCGGCGGCATGATTCAGGAAAAACTCAAGGACAACCTGCAGTCGCTCCCGCTGCTGGCGGATATTCCGCTCATCAACCGCCTGGTCGGCAGCACCGATATGTCCACCACGCGCACCGAGCTGCTGGTCATGATCACCTGTTATATCATCGATGAAAAGAGCCGGGTCGAGGATATGATCCAGCGCTACAACGAGTCGGTCAAGACCCTGAGCCGGTTCGAAAAGGCCATCGATGACGAAGAAGTGGCCGACCAGGTCCGCGTCAATATCATCAAGGGCATCGATAATAGCAGCAAATCGGAGAAAGAAATCTGATGGCTTCAATGATTTACAACGATTCCAGCAACCTTGCCGAGCAGCTGAAAACGCTCGAGGCGCGGATCGTCGAGCTGGCGCCGGAGTATCCGGAGCTGGCAGCGGAGCTGGGAAACCGCGCCGCCGACCGCCGTCTGGTCGAAAAGGGCACCTTCAGTGAGCCGGAACTGGTCAAGCTTTATACCGAGGTTCTCGGCGTCGAACCGATGGACGAGGAGGAACTCGAGCAGCCGGAGTATTACCCCGGGCTCTCCCATGAGTACCTGAACGCCAATTTGTGCCTGCCTTACGAGTGGGGCGAGGGTACTATGCGGATGCTGGTTTCCGACCCGTACGATATTCACAAACACATGTTTCAGGTCCGGCAGGCGCTGCAGCTGAAGTGTGAATTTTCGTTTGTCCGCCGCACGTTCCTGGAGCGGCTGCTCAGCCGCAGCAACCAGGCCGAGGCGGAAGAAAACGAAGCCGGCATGAATTACGAGGACGAGAACACGCTGCGCTCCATGGCGGGCGAGGCGCGGATCGTCCGGCTGGTCAACGATATTTTTAACCGCGCCATCGAGCTGGGCGCCAGCGATATTCACGTGGAGCCGGGCGAGGAACACGTGTCCGTGCGCTGCCGCGTGGACGGCGTGCTGACCGAGATCATGAGCGTGCCGAAGTCGCAGTTCCCGGCCATCTCGTCGCGTATCAAGCTGATCGCCGGGCTGAACATCGCGGAGAGCCGCCTGCCGCAGGACGGCCGAACCAATTTCCAGCTCGGCCGCACCAAGCTGGACATGCGTGTAAGCACCATTCCGATCCTGACGGGCGAGAGCATCGTGCTGCGTCTCTTGAACAGCGAAGCGATCACCTTTGACCTGAAAACGCTGGGGTTATCCGATCAGCACCTCGAGCAGTTCCGCGAACTGATCAAGATTCCGCACGGCATGATCCTGGTGGTGGGGCCCACCGGCAGCGGCAAAACCACCACCCTTTACAGCGTAATTTCGCAATTGAACGACAACCGCAAAAAGATCATCACCATCGAGGACCCGGTGGAATACAAAACCCCCGGCCTCTGCCAGATGCAGGTGAACGCCAAAATCGGGGTGACTTTCGCCTCCGGTCTGCGCTCGATCGTGCGTCAGGACCCGGATATTATCCTGGTGGGGGAAATCCGCGACCAGGAAACCGCCGACATTGCGATTAACGCGGCGCTCACCGGACACCTGGTCCTGAGCACGCTGCATACCAACGACGCGGTGGGCGCGGTGACGCGGTTGATCGATATGGGCATGGAGAGCTTCCTGGTGGCGTCCGCGCTGTACGGCGTATTGTCGCAGCGGTTGGTGCGCAAAGTCTGCCGCACCTGTCACGGTTCCGGCAAGGACAGTGCCGAGGCCAAGTGCCGCACCTGCAACGGCACCGGATTCAAGGGCCGCTGCGGTATTTTCGAACTGTTGCGGATGAATGACGAAATCCGCCGCGCGGTTAATAAGAATTTGCCGAGTTCCGAAATCGAAAAGCTGGCCGTGGCTCACGGCATGGTCACGCTGCTGCAGGATGGTCACGCCAAGGTCCGCGACGGGGTGACCACTGCCGAAGAACTGGCGCGTTCCACCGCTGAAATGTAAGGAGAACAGCCGTGCCGCTTTATAAGTACATCGCAACCGCATCCGGTCAAAGCCCGCACGAGGTGGTGATCGAGGCCGAAAACAGCAACGAAGCGCTGAGCAAATTGCGCTCGAGCGGTTTGCGGCCGGTGCGCTTCTGCGGCGAAACGGACGGCGAAAAAAGCACCGGGGCGTCGCTGCTGCGCCGTTCCAAGGTCGATGTATACGATTTTACCAGCCAGCTCGCGCCGCTGCTGATCGCCAATATCCCGCTGGAACGCGCCATGGCGATCATTATCGAGAGCTGCGTCGAGGCCCAGCAGCGGCAGTTCGTTTCCGCGTTGCGGCAGGGCTTGCACGAGGGTAAGCGGTTCTCCGAACTGGTGCGCTCCTACGGCAGCGTGTTCCCCGGCTATTACGCGAACCTGATCGAGAGCGGCGAGGAGTCCGGCAGCCTGCCGGAAGTGGTCGAGGAACTGCGCAAGTTCATGGACGACAGCAAGGAACTGAAAGAGTTCCTGATCACCAGTTCGATTTATCCGGCCGTGATTCTGGCGATCACCGGCATCGTGGGGATCATTCTTTTTACGGTGCTGGTACCGCGTTTTTCCCAGATTTTTGCCGACATGGGTCGGGAGAACCCGCCGTCGATGGTGTTTCTGATTTTCATGGGCAAGGTGGTCCTGTGGGGGCTGATCCTGCTCGTTGTCGGGCTCTGCGCGGGTGTGATCGTTTATTACCGGGTCGGCCCGGATAAAGTTCGCGAATGGCGCAACCGTATCGCGCTGAAGCTTCCGATTTTCAGCAAGCTGATCAATGAAATCGAGATGCAGCGTTTCATTCAAACGTTGTCGATTCTGGTGAAAAACCACGTCGATATCATCAAAACCGTGCGGATCGCGGTACGGGTGATCCAGAACCAGGTCATTCGCGAGAGTTTCAGCAATATCGAAGGCCGTCTGAAGGGCGGGGAAAAGCTCTCCGCCAGCCTCAGCGGCAACGAATACATCCCGCCCGGCACCGCCTCGAAAATCCGCGTGGGCGAGGAATCCGGCTACGTCGGCGAAATGCTGAGCCGCGTGTCTGAACATCTGGAAGTGGCGACCAAGCGCCGGATCAAGCGCATGCTGAGCTTGTTTGAGCCGGCGGTGATTCTGTTTCTCGCCGGCATGGTGCTGGTGGTGGTATTGTCGATTTTCCTGTCTATTATGGAATTGAATAAAATTTAGAGGATTCTTTAAAGTTGCAAAACCTGGATAAAACACAAAATGAAAGACCAGATGATTTTCTGCTATATGCCAGTGAAGATGGTCAAATTCATATAGAAGTAAAGTTGCTTGATGAAAGCGTTTGGCTGACGCAGGAGCAACTTTGTATGCTTTTTGATAAGGCAAAGTCAACTATTTCCGAGCATATTTCTCATATTTTTGAGGAAAAAGAACTGGAACGGGAATCAGTTGTTCGGAAATTCCGAACAACTGCCGTTGACGGCAAAGATTATGAGGTAAGTTACTTTAATCTTGATGTGATTATTTCAGTCGGTTATCGTGTGAAATCTTTGCGTGGCACGCAATTCCGTCAATGGGCAACGCAATGTTTGCGGGAATATATTGTTAAGGGATTCACCATGGATGATGAACGCATAATGCGAAATGGCCAGAGTAAGTACTTCGATGAACTATTGACTCGAATTCGCAATATTCGTTCATCGGAAAAGCTTTTTTGGGAGAAAGTACTTGATATTTTTGCAACAAGCATTGATTACAATAAGAATTCTGAAACAGCCAGGACGTTTTTTAGTACGATTCAGAATAAAATGCATTTTGCCGTGCATGGACATACTGCCGCTGAATTGATTATGGAACGCTGTAGTGCCGAAAAGCCAAATATCGGTATGACGAATTGGATTGGAAGTAAAATTACCAGCAAAGAAGCTGTCGTAGCCAAGAATTATTTGTCTATTGATGAATTGGAGGTCTTAAATCGTATTGTCAATGCATATCTTGAAATTGCCGATTTGCAAGCTCGGATGCAGCGGCCAATGTATATGCGGGATTGGCAGGTGAATTTGGATAATGTTATTCTTATGACTGGGATGGATGTTCTTGATCATTCTGGGAAAGTCAGTCATGAAGCGATGTTGGAAAAAGTTCAGGAACAATACCGGATTTATACTGCAAAGATGCTGAAAGAAGCGAATTGTGTAGAAAAGGATTTTATTGAATTTATTCAAAAAACAAAACAACTTGATGAAAAAAGAAAAGAAAACCTATAGGAGTGTATTATGAAACAACAAACGAAATTGTGCAGAAGGTTTTTTACCCTCACCGAACTGGTCGTCGTGATCGTGATCCTGGCGATTCTGGCCTCGGTGGCCACCCCGATTTACTTCCGGTACGTGGCCGACGCCCGGGTCAGCAAAGCCAAAACGCAGATCAAAATGCTCGACCAGGCCCTCGAAATGTTCAAAATCGACACCGGCAAGTACCCCGAAACTTCGGACGGCCTGCGCGCGCTGATGGAGAACATTCACCAGGAAGACAAGTGGAAGGGCCCCTACCTGAAGCCCGCCGTGCCGAAAGATCCGTGGGGCAACGATTATGTCTATGTCAGCCCCGGTGAGCACGGCGATTATGACCTGAGCAGCTACGGCGCCGACGGCCAGCCCGGCGGCGAAGGCGAAAACGGCGACATCAACAACTGGGACGTTCAGTAAAATTGAGAATTGAGAATTGAGAATTGAGAATTGAAAGTTGAGAAGAAAATTTATTTTTCATCAATATGTGGAGATGGAGGGTTAAAGGGATTTTTCCCTTTCCTTCATTCTCCATTCTCCATTCTCCATTCTCCATTGAAAAGACGAAACTTTACTTTGATTGAAGTGGTTGCGGTGGTGATCGTGGTCTCCATCGTGGTCAGTATTGCCGCCGTGAGTTTGCGCTCGAGCAGCGATTCGGAGCGGTTCGAGCAGGCGGCGCGGGAGTTTACGGCGTTCGTCGGCCGCGCCCGGTTTCAGGCGCTGGAGCTGGGGCGCGACCGGGTCATCGTGTATCACCCGGGCGAACGGAAGTTCACCGCCTCGGACCCGCACGCCACCGACGAGCGCGACGAGGACAGCATGAACATTCTCGAACTGCCCGAGCGGTTGCGCAATTATCACGAAGCGGACAACTATCAGGAGCCGCAGAATTTCACCAATCTCAAATGGGTCCTGCCCGAAGATTATGAGCTGGAAACGGACGGCAACGCCATTTACAGCGACCGCGGGCAGGGCGTGGAAATGTTCCGTTTTTATGCGGATGGCGGCGGCTCGGGGACCCATAAATTCATCCTTCAGCACCGCGAGATGAAAAAGGTTTTCAACATTTCGCCGTTGACCGGGCTGTTGACGGAAGTCGAGGAGAAAATGCGATGAGACATTTCACCCTGATCGAAGTCGTGGTGTCGCTGGCTATCCTCGGACTGAGCCTGGTGTCGCTGCTGGCGCTGGCGAACACTTCGCAGCGGCGGATGATGCTGGCGCGGGATCGCTGGCAGAACACGCACATGATTTCGCAGGCCGCCGAATATTACCTGCTGCACAGCGACGAGAGCCCGCCGTACATCGGCACCGATTTTTTCGATTACCCTGGCTTCACCGTCAATATCCGTTACAATGACGCGGAGGGGCTTCCCGACGAGTTGAACCAGATCGAGAACCAGCAGCCGCTGCGGAGTTTGTTCATCGAGATTTTCAATTCATCCGAGGCCAAAGTCGTCGACAGCATCACCATTGATCGGATCAAATATAGTGAATAACGGCACCAGACATCATGAGAGCGGATTCTCGCTGACGGAAATGATCGCCGCCATCGCCATCCTCGCGCTGGTGGGGCTGCTGATCGGTACGTCGCTCAGTCTGTTTCACCGCAGTTATACGCAGATGCAGCGCATCGGCAACGAACTGAAACGCAACCAGGCCATCGACCGCATCGCCGAGAGTTATTTCGTCAACGCGGTGCCGTTTCAGTGGGTGGACGAAAAGGACGAGACGAAATTCGTTTTCCTGGGCGATGAAAGCGAGCTCTACCTGACCGTGCTGCGGCGGACTTATGCCGAAAACGGCAGCGCCTTGTGGTTCATCCGCCTTTACCTCGAGGACGAGACGCTCAAGTGCGATTACGCCCCCACGCCGCTCCTGCCGTGGAAAAATATCCATGACCACCGTTACGAAACGGAAATCGTGGCCGAGGGCGTCCGCAAAATCTCGTTTCTGTACGCGGAAACGCGCGAGAGCGAAATCGAGTGGGTCGACACCTGGATCGACGCCGATCACAACGGCATTCCGCTGGCCATTCAGCTGACCGTGGAGTGGGTGGACGGCACCAAAGAGCGCTGGCTGCGCCGTACCGCCGGTTCCAGCGGCAACTCCACCTACGGCAACCGGGAGGAACCGAATTGATGAAGCACAAGAATCAAGAAAGCGGGGTCGCTCTGATCGCCGTGCTGTGCCTGATCGTCACCGTCGGTATTCTGGTGAGCTCCATGACCATCATCGCACAAATCAGCACGTACAACGTTTATTCCGCCTCGGACCTCATTCGTTCGCGCTACATCGCCGAGGGCTGCGCCAACCGGATTCTGTTCCTGGTCGAGGCCGATCGCGCCACCTATACCGCCAACACCGGCACGACCGAAACCGATTACAGCGAATACGACCACGACCGGTTCCTGCCGGACGGCGTCGATCACGAAATGGAGTATTACGGCTCAATCGTCAAATTCCGCATTGTCAACGGCGCCGCCGGGCTCCCCATGCAGAACAACTACGCCAACAGCTTGAATATTTTCCTGAGCGAACAGAACCCACCTTATACGCTGGAGGAGAAAATCAATAAACTCGTCAAACTGATCGACGACTATGTGGATGAGGACGATAACATCAGCGAGGACGGCATGGAGCGCGGCGGTTACGAAGACATCGGCATGATGAATTTGCCGCGCAACGCCACGATCCAGTTCCGCGAAGAACTCCTCTGGATTCCCGGCATTACCGACATCCTGCCGCTGGATCGCCACGGACGCTGGTCGATCGTACAGTTGGCCGGCATCAGTTCCAACAACATCGATTTTTACACCGCGAGCTACTCAGTGCTGCGCCGTTACGCGCAGCTGGACGAAGATAAAGCGGCGCTGGTGCTGAACGCCCGCGAACGCTGGCGGCGCGAGCGCCTTACCTTCGAGGACCAGCTGGACCCGGACTTGCTGCAGACGATCCGCAACAATTTCTCCTGGACGCCCTCGAATTACTACACCGTGCTGATCGAAAGCGCCGCCGAAGAAAACCGCCCGTCCTCGCGCCTTGCCTTCACCTTCCAGGCCTCGGGCGTGACCGGCCCCACCGACTACCTGATCCGCTACCTCGAATGGCTGAACTTCTGATTTTTTTAACCACGGAAATACACGGAAAGCACGGAAATTTTTGTCCGACAGGTCCGACAGGTCTGACGAGTCCGACAAATATAAACGTGAGGCTCTTGAAATCCGGTAAATGCATGATATTTTCAGGATAGAACCTATAAACAGGAGCGGCAAAGATGAGTTTTTTCAGCAGACTGTTCGGGAAGAAAGCTCCGGAAGCACCGGCAATCAACACGGCATATCTTGAACTTGTGAAAACACATGATTATTCTGTTTTGCCGGAGTTCATTTGTTACCCGGGGGCGTATCGGGATGGAGTATTCAAGGAGGAGCCGGGAGAGTGTGAGTGTTGCGGAAAAGAGGTTCCTTACGTATATACCGGGGTGCTTTACAGCGAGATCGAGGAAGGAACGCTCTGTCCATGGTGTGTGGCCAGCGGTGCCGCCGCCATGAAGTATGATGGCTTTTTCAATGAAATCTCCGGCCATGCACCGGAAGAACGCGATGAACTTGTCTGCAAACGCACGCCGAAATTCACCTCCTGGCAGGATATTTCGTGGGCGACGCATTGCGATGATGCGGCGATTTTTCGCGGAACGCAGGAATCCCCGAAGGATTGGAAGCGTTTCCGTCAGGAATCACCGGATGCCAAGCTGGAAATCGATGAAAATTACGACTATACCTACGATGATCCGGAAGAGATCGGGAAAAACCTGAACGGAAGTTTCATTGTACACCTGTTCCAATGCGCTCATTGCGGAACGTATATACTATCCTGCGACTGCGATTGAGTTTATGAAACAATAACGGTTTACCCAGGGGAATGAAATGAGTACGAGATCACTTATTGCGGTTAGAGACAATGGGGTTATCAAAGCGGTTTATTGTCACAACGACGATTATCCTGAAGATGAAAACGACTATCCCTGCAATGGGAAAATCCTGCGCGAATATTATAACTCGCGGGAACAGGCTCTGGAGCTGATCGAGCTCGGCAGTTTGTATTATATCGGGCCGCGTATCAAGCCGGAATCCGGCGAGGCACATTCGATGGATGAGCCGAATTTCGAGATCACCATGGCCCACCATCGTGATTGGGGAGAAGAGCTTGAACCGGCGGCGGAATACGCATCATCCGATGATTTATATGACGACCGAGAAAACCATTTTGCCGAGTATATCTATCTGTTCGACAACGGGCGGTGGGTTTTTACCGATGGTTTTGCGGAGCAGCCGAATTGGATTGTACTGTAGTAGGCCGTTCGAGGGCCTGAATAAAAGTAAAAATGGGATGTTTTTGAACTTATCAGGTGCCTCCTATACGTCCTATGCGTCCCATTTGTCCTATCAAAAAAACACTTTGGCGGGATTACCGCTGGCCTTTGCGGCAAACAAAATCGGGAAAATTCCTTCTGGCGGTGTTGACAAATCCGGTTGTGACGGTTATAATTATACTGTTGTACAACAGTCAGGAAAAATCAATGAGCGAAATATTGGATAAGAATGGGTCGATGCCGCTGCCGGTGCAATTGCGGAATCTGATTTTGAAGCGCCTCGAAGAGGGACGTTATAAGCCGGGCGAGAAGCTGGACAGCATCCGCCATCTGGCCGAGGAATTCAAGGTCAGTACGCGGGTGGTGATTCAGGCCATCGATATCATGGAATCGGAACAGATGGTGGCACGGGTGCCGGCCAAAGGGGTTTTCATTGCTGAAAACTGGTCGCTGGACAGCCCGGTGATCAAACTGGTTTTTGTCTTTCCGGAGCAGTCGATTTCGCTCGATATTCTGGCGCCGGAAGTTTGGGCGATGGATACGGAACTTTACCGCGGGCTGCTGGCTGGAGTCATCGGTACCCGGGCACAGGTGTATATGGAGCATTTTCCCGAAGCGACCAGCGAACTGCAGCTGCGCCAGCAGGTGAAGCGGCTGGAGGAATACGATGCGGCTATTTTCCCCGGGGTGCAGTCTACGCCGTTGCGACGGGCGGTGGTCGGCAAGATGCCGGTGATCCTCATCACGCCGTCAAATCTGGAATACGACCGCAACAAAGAATCGGTCATAGAAAGCGCAGGCATCGACAACGTCCGGCGAGTGGTGCAATATGCCTATGACTGTGGCTACCGGACGCTCGGGGCGCTGACGTTTCCGGAAACCAAACCGGACAGTCCGGATAAATTTTTTGACCAGCGGAACGGCTTTTTCCAGGAGCGTATCGACGCTTACCGCAAGATGGCGGTCGGGATGGGGTTGAACGTAGCCGAGGAATTTCTGTGGGAGGTCGCGGAGACGCCGGACAAAACTGAAATTTTGAAGGAACTGCTGCGGAATAAGTGCCCGGAATTCATCTTTTGCAATCATGCGGAAAAAGCGATTGAACTGTACGAGGCCGCGTTTGATCTCGGGCTGGTGCCGGGCCGGGATTTCGGGGTCATGTGTATTGCGTCCGGGCTGACATTTCGGGGGTTGTTTCCCGCCTGTACGTATTTCCGCGTGCCGGCGTTTGAAATCGGGCGTTATGCGGCACAAACGGCGATCGAGGCGATCACACTGCGCGACAAGTTCACCCCGATTCACAAGGTCGTGCCGTCGATCCTGATTCAGGGCAAATCGACCTGTCAGCTCCGCCCTGTGCGCAAAGCCAGAAGTATCGCCCGGGTGAAAAAATAGCAGCACAAGTTTGGTTGTGTTTATGAATCAATTTTGTATTTATTGAATTATTAGTCGTATCTGCATATAAATAACAGGAGAATTTATGCTTAGGATTGGTATAATCGGGGTCAGCCGCCGCGGCCGGATGCCCATCGACTATTTGCCGCGCGAGTTGGCGGTTTTGAACGGCATTGCCGAGATTGATCCGGAGATCCGGCGGGGATTTGAACGCGAATTTCCGGGCGTTTTCACCACGGCCGATTACCGCGAACTGCTGGGCAGGGCCGATATCGACGCTGTGTTCGTCATGGTCCGGGATTTCCTGCATGAGGAAATGGCGGTGGCGGCGCTGGAGGCGGGGAAAACGGTTTTTCTGGAGAAGCCGATGGCGATCTCCTTGGAAAGTTGCGACCGGATTCTGGAAACGGCTTACCGGACCGGCAGCAAACTTTTTATCGGGCACAACATGCGCTATATGCCGTTTGTCCGCAAGATGAAGGAAATCATCGATTCCGGGATCATCGGCGAAATCGAGGCGGTATGGGTGCGCCATTTCATCAATTACGGCAGCTGTTATTTCCGCCACTGGTGTGCCGAACAGAAAAACTGCAATGGCTTGCTGCTGCAGAAGGGTTCCCACGATATCGACATCATCCACTGGCTCGCGGGGGGCAACTCGGCGCGGGTGGTCGGGATGGGGAAGCTCTCCGTGTACAACCGCACGATTTCGAGGTTGGCGGAGGGCGAAGCGCCCGACCGCACGCGGTCCTGGAGCAAAGATTGCTGGCCGCCGCTGGAACTGGACGGCCTTCAACCGAACCTCGACGTGGAGGACCATAACATGGTGATGATGACGCTGGACAACGGGGTCCAGGCCAATTATATGCAGTGCATGTATACGCCTGATTCCGAGCGTAATTACACGTTCATCGGCACGCACGGGCGCATTGAGAATATCGGTGATACGGAGGATTGCGAAATACACGTCTGGACCAAACGGGGCAAGCGCCGCAGCCCGGATATTATTTACCGGCTCGAGGCGGAGGAAGGGACGCACGGCGGGGCGGATCCGCTGGTGGTTCGCGATTTCGTGGAGTTTGCGCTGGGGCACAAGGCGGCAACGACCAACCCGCTGGCGGCGCGTTACGCCGTGGCGGCCGGGGCCATGGCGCATGAGTCGATGCGAAACGGCAATACTCCGCGCGATATCCCGCCGTTACCTGATGATCTGGCGGAGTATTTTGTTCATGACCAGAATTTTTTCAAGTTCCATGCCCGCAAGCAAGTAGGCGCGGAAAAATAAAATCGACATTTCTGGCGAAGGGTATTGACAAAAGACACTGTTGTGGTTATAATTATATCTGTTGTACAACAGTTTCCAATGAGAGAATGAATATGAAAAAATCGGAAAAGAAAAAGTTGAAAATAGCGATCATCGGAGCGGGCGGAGTGATTTTCGCCCAGAAGCTCATCAAAGATATCATGCTGAACGGGCATTTGCGCTCTGCCGAAGTCATGCTGATGGATATTTCCCGGGAAAGGCTCGAGAAGTCGATGAAATTCTCCCGGATGCTGGCGAAGGCGCTGAAGGCGGAGATTGACCTGAAATCCACGGTGGATCTGAATGAAGCGGTGAACGGCGCGGATTTCGTGCTGACGATTTTCCGCAGCGGCGGCATCGAATGCCAGCGTTACGAGTATGAAATTCCGTTGAAATACGGGGTGAAGCAGGTGGTTGGGGATACGGCCGGGCCGGGCGGGATTTTCCGCGGGCTGCGGGTGTTGAAAGATTTGCTGCCGGTTGTCGACGCCATGGAAAAGTATTGCCCCGGCGCATACCTCCTGAACTACGTGAATCCGATGTCGATCAATACCATTGCGGCGAGCCGCCGTGCGAAAACGGTCAAAGTGATCGGCATTTGCCACAGCGTTCAGGGGACGATTCACTGCATTGCGGAGTGGCTCGGCGTGCCGGTGGAGGAAATTTCGCAGCAGACGGCTGGGGTCAACCATCAGGCTTTCGTGTTGAAACTGGAGCACAAGGGGCGGGACCTTTACCCGGATTTGCATAAGCTGCTGGACAATGAAGAGATTTACCGCCGGGACCGCGTCCGGTTTGAGATCATGCGGCATTTCGGTTATTTCCCGACGGAGTCGAGCGGGCACGGCAGCGAATACCTGCCTTACTTCCGGAAAAGGGATGAACTGCTGGAGAAATTCTGTACCGCCGATTTTCAGCTGTTCGACGACAACGGGATCGATTTTGCGCCGATGAATGCCGGGGTATCCGGTGCTTCGTTCCGGATCTGCCGCCAGCTGCAGCAGTGCAACGATACCAAACTCGAAAAAATGCTGAACGGCGACTTTGAAATCGACCGTAAACCCAGCTGTGAATACGCGATCCAGCTGATCAACGCCATCGTGTCCAACCAGCCGTATCAGGCCAATTTGAATGTGATGAATCACGGGTTGATACCGTCCTTGCCGCCGGAGTGCGCGGTGGAGGTGCCCTGCCTGGTTTCCGGCGGCGGCATTCAGCCCTGCCGGATCGAAAACTACCCCGAGCAACTCGCCGGTTTGAACCGGGGAATGATCAATATGCAGCTGATGGCGGCGGCCGGAGCGCTGAATTGCGACCGGCGCCAGATTTTTCAGGCGGTGGCGCTGGATCCGCTGACCGCGGCGGTTTGCTCACTGGATGAAATACAACAGATGACGGATGAATTGTTTGAAGCATTACGCGAGGAAATCAACCCGGAATTTTTCAAAGAAGAAAAGAGACATGAGAAAAAGAAATCACATCTGCAGCGGCTCGAAATTTGCACTTCTTAAGTTTCTTGTCGTGATAGCAATTATTGCCATATTCTGTATTATGCCGCTGTCGGCGCAGAATTTGTTGAATAATGGGGAGCTGACGGTGCCGCGGCCGGTGAGCGAAGTTGCCGCGGAAATGCGGCGGCTGAAAGTCGAGACCGATGACGCGAATTTCCCGCGTTGCTGGATGCCCGCTTCGGGCAATGACCAGGCGGTGAAATTATCGTATTTCGATACGGCCGGCGGCGGCAAACCGAATGCCATCCGGCTGGAAATTCCGGGGGGCAAAGCGAATCTGTCGTATCACCATACCCGGGTATCGGGCAATCTCATGAAAGCGGGGCATCATTTCCGCCCGTTGCTGAAGGGCTCTGGCGAGGCAGAAATCCGGTTTTCCATGCATGTGTATGACAAAGACGGAAAATTCCTGACGACGCTGAAAAGTCTATCCATGGCGAAGGTAACTGCGCCGGAAACGGCGTTCCCGCCATTCACTCTGACGGAGGTCAAAGATGCGGCCTGGTATGTGCCGTTCTGGCAGATCGACGGACGCGGCATCGTGATCGAATCGCTGCGTTTGGAAGAAGTCGATGAATTGGCGATGGCGATGGCAAACCGCAAAACGGCGGAAGTACTGCAGAAACCGGCCGATTTCGACCGGGAGTTCACCGCGCTGTCCAGCGAGGAGAAATTGACCAGATTGCGGATGCAGAACGACGTGGTCTGGCTGCTGTGCGCGGCGTCGGATGCGGATCCCGTGGTGGCGCGGATGGCGCTGCAGCGTTTGGTGCTGCTCCGGGCCGAATTGCCGGACAGTGCGCTGCAAACCCTGACCGGTCTGGCCGGTTCTGCCAACAATTATATCCGGGCGCGGGCGAGTTATCTTTTGGGTTGCATGGGCGAGCGCGCCTTGCCGGCCATTGAGGTCCTGACCGGTAATTTGACCGTCGCGAATGAAGGGGTTGTTTCGTCAAGCGCGGTGGCGCTGACCCGGCTGGGGCCGAAGGTGTACCCGAAGTTGCGACGTTTGATGATTGGCGAAAACCGTTCGACCCGGTTGTCGGTGGCGCTGGCGCTGCGCGGCATGCCCGGCGGTGTGCCCGCGGAATTGCGCGAGGTGGTAGAGTGGGCGTCGCCGCGCGTGGTGCAAAGCGGCACTTCACTGCATCCGAACAGCAGTTTCGAGGCTGGAATGGACGGTTGGCGAGTGGAGCTGCACGATGGTGCGGAGGGGGATTGGGCGATCGACGAATCGCGGGCCAGTTCCGGTCGCCGTTCGCTGCGGATTACCAAGAAAAATCCACTCGGCTACATCAAACTGGTCAGCACCCAGCCGATCATCATACCGCCGGACCGCAACCGGAAGCCGTGGGCTTTCCGCACCCGGTTCCAGTGTTTCGACGCCACCCGCAACGCTAACCTGATCCCCCGTTTTGAATGGGAAAACGGCATGCTTCAGGGGGATGACGGCGGCGGCATGAATACTTATTATGCCTGGACCAGCCAGCATATGCTGCGCAATACGCCGCCGCAATACTGGGACAAACGGGTGATAGCGTTCCGTCCCGACGCCAATAACGAGCGCGTCATCAAACTGGCGCTGATCCTGTACGGCGACCCGGTGACGGTTTATCTGGATGATATCGAACTTCCGGCGGCCCCATGGCAGAAGGTCGATGCCGGCCGGATTTACGCCCAGCCGGACTACAGCCGCGAAGAGATGCTCGATATCGTGGCGAAGCGCCCGCCGGTCCGGGTGACGGTGGCCGCCGAGAATCAGCGGACGGTGGTGCGCGTGAACGGCAAGCCGGTGATCCCGGCGCTGCATATGTCCTGGCCGACTACCGGAGCCACCGCGGATTTCCGCGAAATGGCGAAGGCCGGAGTGACCTTTCCGCTTATCAGTCTGTCGATGACGGGGTCGATGAATTTTCCGCCGTTCGGGGAGGCCTGGAACGGGCGTGATGAGGCGATTTTCGAGGACTTTTTCGCCTCCATCGAGCAGGCGCTGCAGCAGGATCCGCATGGCAATTTTATCCTGGGGCTCAATTTGATGTGGCCCCCCGACTATGTGCTGCGCAATCCCGATGAAGCGTGGCTGAACGCCAAGGGGCACAAGGGCTACGGCAACAGCGGTCACATGCTGGGTTTCACGGAAAAATTGCCGGAAAAACGCGCCGATCTTTTCTGGTGGCCCTCGCAGTTTTCGGAGAAATTCCTGAAGGATTACGGCGACTTTTTCCGCCGCTTCCTGATTGAATTGAAGAAGAAACCGTATGCCCACATTATCGCCGGGGTGCGGCTGGGCGGCGGGCATGATTATCAGTTTACGCTGCACACATACAACCGGGATTTCAGTCCTCACGCCCTGAAAGCGTGGCGCGGATTCCTGCGCGAAACCTACCGTACCGACCAGGCGCTGGCGGAGGCGTGGGGAAATACGAATGCGCGCATCGACACCGCGGCGATCCCGTCGCTGCAAGAGACCAGCGGGGCCGACAAGACGTTTTTCTCGCGGGCCAATATCGATTACGAAATTTTCAATGCGCGCCAGGAATGGATCGTGCCCGAACATTTCGCCCGCATTTTCAAGGAGGAAATGGGCAAGGACAAGCTGGCCGTGACCTGGCACATGGGGCAGGACAACGATCATTCGTACTTCCTGAATTCGCAGTGGCTCGACGCTGCGCAACCTCAGACCAGCTACCCCATGCGCATGCCGGGATACTCCGGCGGCATGACGTTTGTCGACGGCTCCTACAACCTCCACGGCAAGCTCTCGCTCAAGGAGCTCGACACCCGCACCTGGCTGCGCAGCGACGGCACCGAAGTCATGTCCATGTGGCTCGGCACTCCGCTGACGGAATGGCAGTTCCACGACCTGATCTACAAAGAACTCGGGCAGACGCTGGTGCAGAATCAGGGGTACTGCTATTTCGACTTCACCGGCGGCTACCGGCACCCGGCTATTTTTGAGACCTTCCGGGTTGTTTCCGACGTCAACAAGCGCCTGGTGGAGAACCGCGACGACATCCGCTTCCGGCCAGAGACGGCGGTCGTGTTCAGCATGCCCTCCAAACATGCGCCTTTTGACCGTGGCAATGCGCTTTGGCGTGTCGATGAGTTCCGCTCCATGTGCGAGGATCTGCGGACGGGCGGGGTGCCGCTGAGCTTTTATGATCTGGCCGATCTCGTGGCGAATCCGAAGCTGGCCGACGGGCTCAAGATCATCATCTTTCCACAGGCTATTTTCCTGAACACCGCCGAGCGCGATTTCATCGACCGGGTGTTGAAAAAGAACGGCCGGACGCTGGTCTGGTGCTATGCCGCCGGTTGTCTCGACAGCAAGCGGAATTCGGTGGACGGCATCCGGGCCGCTTCGGGAATCAAAGTCGCAGCCAGCGACCCGAAACAGAACCAGCCGTTCACCGTGCTTTCCGTGCCGGGGAGTGATCCGCTCGGCGCGGGATTGCCGCCGCTGCTCGGTAATGGCGTCACGTTCAACGACGCGATCTTTTTCGGTGCCGGTTCACGTTATCGCGGCCTCCAGCGCTTCGAGCTCGACGATCCGGAAGCGGTGATTCTCGGCAAGTATACCGGCGACGGCAAGCCCGCGGTCGGCGTCCGCCGCTTCGCGGATTGGACCAGCGTTTACTGCGCTGCCCCCGGCGGGCTGGCGCCGGAACTGCTCCGCAACATCGCGCTTGCCGCCGGCGTCTTTGTCACTGCCGACAAACCCGGACTGGTGATCGATATGAACGATTATTTCCTCAGCATTCATTGTGTACGCGGCGGCAAATACCGTTTGAATTTGCCGCGTACTTCGGAAGTCACCGATATTCTTTCCGGAGAGACCGTCTCCGCCGGAACGGATTTGTTCGAACAGGAATTTACCGCCCAAAAAACCTATTGGTACAGTCTAAAACCAACAAAATAAGGGAAAAAGACCATGAAAACATGCAAGCATTTCACCCTCATCGAACTCCTGGTTGTGATCGCGATCATCGCAATTCTGGCTGCCATGCTCCTGCCGGCACTGAATGCGGCGCGGGAAAGAGCACGCAGCGCCAACTGTAAGAACAATCAGAAGCAGCTCGGCCTGATCTTCGTGGCCTACCGCGATGACCATGACGACGTATTTCCGCCGACCTTCGAGGATTTTTCCAGCCAGGCCAAGCAACAGACTACCAACTGGTGCTGGTTGCTTGCCAGGAAAGGCTACATGCTGGATGCCAATGTTCTCCGTTGTACCTCACTGCAGGGAACATATGCGACGCGTTTCCTCCAGAAGGACTCATCCGGCAGTTATGAAGCATGGACGTTCTGGTACTCCAATTTCGGCTACAATGTATTGGTTGGCTCGAGTTATTTTATCACGGGCGGGATCAATCAACCCCCGCCGCTGCCCAAATCCAACAATGTCAAGCATCCCTCCAATAAGTTCCTGACTGCCGATACGGAAAACATCACCAGCGCCGGAGTAAGCATGGGCGGCTCGGTATATTTCACCACCACCCGTACGACAGACGTCAGCATTTCCCAGCGCCATGGAATGGGGGCGAACGTGCTTTTTGTCGACGGCCATGTCGCGGATGTGAAGGCTCCGTGGACGACCATTTACGGCAATTCGACTGCCCTCGACAGGCACATTCGCATCACCAAAGACTGAGGAGAAGTCATGAAATCCGGTTTATCGATTCTGCTGTTATTGTTTGTGTTCATCAGCTGTCCCGCCCAGGACCGCGATCCCAATTTGCTTTTCAGCGCCGGTTTCGACGGTTTCTCGACCGTGGCCGATGTGGCCGGAGGCAACCCGAAATCGGTCAACTGGCCGAATCAGGATCTGAATTTGCGGATGTGGAGCGGCATCAAAAATCAGGGCAACGCGCTGATGATGGACAACAGCGAATATTGCGCGTGGGAATTGAAGAACAATTTCAATATCCCGCAGGGCACTGTGTCGCTATGGGTCTCGCCGCAGAATTGGAAACCGGGCCAAAACCACTTCCAGCACTTTTTTACCGCCGATGCCGAAAAGGTCAAATTTCTGGTCTACAAGTACTCGGAAGAGGGGAAATTGCTGTTCCTGCTCGTTTATTACGATGCCAACGGCGCACGCAAAAGCGAGGACGCCGCCGTGTTCCTGAAGGACGACGAATGGCAGTGGGGCCACTGGTACAAGCTGGACGCCGTCTGGGACCGCACCGGTATGAAGTTGTATATCAACGGCGTGCTGCGTTCCGAGAAGAATTTCGCCGCGCCGATCGACCTGCCACAGCTTCAGAAGGGGAGCATCCAGCTGGGGGCCATCCGCGGCTGGGGGCTGATCCAGAAGACCGACAAAAACGCTTTCGACAATCTGCAGATTTACAACCGCCGGCTCTCTGCGGACGAAATCCGCAATGAGTTTGAGAAATACTACACGTCGAACTTCGGGGTGGATGAGGCGAAACCGCTGTGTTCCATACCGCGTGGTGGCCGGGCCCCGGTCATCGACGGCAAGCTGGAACAGGGCGAATGGGCCGATGCCGCGCTGCTGCCGATCTTCAAAGTTTCGCACGGTTCCATCAATCATCTGCAGGTCGCCAATGCCGACGTCCGGGTGAAATACGACGCCGACAACCTCTACGTCGGTTTCCGCTCCAATATTCCGCCCGCCAAGGCGGTGCTTCACGAGGCGGACGGGAATTTGTGGGAGGACGATGCTTTCGAGCTGCATCTGCTGTCGCCCGGCGGCGATGCCTATCAGTTCATTCTCAATGCCAACGGTGCGATTTATGATTCCAAGGGCGGGCTGAAAAGCTACAACACCGGCGCCGTGGCCGCCGCCGCGAAAGACGGGCAAGGCTGGAGCGTGGAAATGGCTGTGCCGCTGGCGAAGCTCGGCAATCCGAAAACCGGCGAAGTTTGGAAGGGCAATTTCTGTTTCACCAATTTCGCGGACCGGGTCAACTGCAACAGCTGGTCCCGGGTCGGCGGCGAGGGCATGTACAGCGACGTCACCGGGTTCGGCACGATTCGCTGGGGTGACGGCAATTTCGTGCAGTTGAGGGGGCTGGAAAATTTGGAATCCGGCCGCCCGGCCATCCAGCTGGCAACCTCGCCCGGCGACAAAACCCGGGCGGAAATTCTCTTCGAGGACGGCACGAGCCGGGAATTCAAGAGCATCGATGAATTGGGCAAACAGGAGCTGGGGCAGGGCAAATACGGGCTGCGCCTGGCGGTGGAGAGCGGCAAGACCGCGATTTTCAGTTATGAGCATTTTTTCCGGGTGAAGTATCTGCTGGAGGCCGATTACGATGTCTACCACCGGCGGCGTTTGATTCAGTGCAAGTTGGAGTATACCGGCGGCAATTTCGTACCCGGCACCGGGACGGTCGCGCTGATGAGAAATAATTTGGCGGTGGCCGAAACCGAATTCAAATTCGACAAGAAATCAATCACCGCCGATCTGGTTTTCCCGGAAAATCCGGAATCCGGCGAATATACACTGAAGATCAAAGCGCCGGCATTGAAATGCGAACGTGAACTGAGCTTTGTCGTGCCGGATATGACGCCTTATCAAAACAGGGTCGCGGTCAACCATCAGGTGCCGCCGCCGTGGAACGATGTGAAGGTGACCGGGAAAACGGTACAGGTGCTCGACCGCAGCTATACGTTTGACGCGGGGCCGTTCCCGGTTTCGGCGGTGTCGCGCGGCAATGAATTGCTGGCGGCAGCTCCGGCGCTGACTGTGAACGGAAAAGCGGTTCGCTGGAACGGCGTCGAATTCGGTGAAAATCACGGCGATTACGTGGAGCTCAGCGGCAACGGCTCCGCCAACGGCATCCGGTTCGGCTGGAAAGGCGAACTGTGGTTCGACGGCATGTACAAGCTCGACTGGTCCATGACGCCCGAAGCCGGCAAGGTTCAGGTAAAATCGTTGAAGTTGGACTGGAAGACGCCCCGCGATCAGGCCCGGTATGTTATGAACCCGCTTTTCCTGCCGTGGAAGGGCGACACCATATCCTACCGTTACGGCATGGACCGCTATTTCACCACCGCCAGCAATGTGGTGTGGACCACCGGGCTGGAAACCGGTTTCTCCTGGTTCTGCGCCAGCGATGCCAACTGGAGCGGCAAGCCCGAGATCACGTTGACCCGCGGCGCAAACGATGTCCGGGTCGATATTCCGATCATCGCCCAGCCGGTGGAACTTTCGCGCGAGGCCGCCTACAGCATGGCCTTTATGGCGACTCCCGGCAAGCGGCCCCCGGCGGACCGGCACAATATTCGCGAGGGCGGCTGGGGCAAGCTGAAAAATCAGAACCTGCAGACGATCGGCTGGGCCAGCCATGCCAAAATATTGTCTCCGGACGATACGTACCCATGGACCAGTTTCCTGCCGCGCGACGTGAACGCTTACCGTCAGGCACTGAAAAACTGGCAGGCCAAGGGCATCACCGCGCTTGCCTACAGCATGCCGACCCACCTGGCGATCATCGAACCGGAGTACAAGTATTTCTACAAAACCTGGAGCTGTACCGGCGCGTTTTCGTGGTCCGGCGAAACCAAGCCCGAAGGGCAGAAATACCTGAACAGTCCCTGTTGCGACCCCGAAGCCGCGGACCTCTTCATCTATCGGGCCGAAAAAATGCTCGACGCGCTGCCGGATCTCGGCGGGCTGTATCACGATATCTGCGTGGTGGAAGTGTGCTCGAACCGGGAACACGGCTGCGCCGGTACGGATGCTTTCGGCAAGGACTTCACCACGTCGAACGGGTTCCATCTGCGCGATTATCTGCTGCGGCTCTACAAGATCCACAAGGAGCGCGGCAAGCTGGTCATGCTGCACGGACACAACCGTTTCCTGCCGATGGTGCAGGGACTCGGCGACATCTGGTGGCCCGGCGAAGAACATTCACCGCTATTGGTGAACAATCCCGATTATTTTTACGCGGAGAACGTTTCGCGCGAGGAATATCAGGCTGCGTTCAACGCGGAAATCAAGGGAATGTCCATCATGATCATTTACCAGCACAACCGTTCGGCTCAGTTCAACGCCGAGCTGCGGAAGCGCGCCAAGGAGCTGGACAGCCCGGAATTCGCCATCCGCGCCATCGCGCCGTCGCTGCTGCACGGGATCGTGGTCGACCTGGGCTGCATCAACCGCGAAACGGTCGATAAGCTCTGGGGCATCAACATCGACATCAAACTGGAAAAAGGTAAATTTCACGGCTACTGGTACGATGAGTCGGCGCGGTCGTCCACGCCGGACGTTTACGCCAGCTATTACACGTGGGATGACGCCGCGGCGCCGTATAAGTCTATGGTCGTGGCGGTGAACCTCTCCCGCGAGACCAGACCGGCGGGCCTGATCCTGGACCCGAAGCGTTTCAATCCCGCCCCCGGCACGAAATACAAGGAGCTCTGGAGCGGCCGCGAATTATCGGCGGATGAGCTGAAGTCGACGCCCATAGAGGGCAATCACTTCCTGCTCATTGGCATCCGGTAAACAGCCAGGAAAATGCCTGGTCGTCGGCAAAGACCGTGTCCCAGACATTGTGCCCGAAACCGGGCATTTCGCGGTAGAGGATTTTCCGGCAACCGGCGTTTTCCAGCGCTGAAACGATGTTGCGCGAACGGCACACCGGGATCGCGTTGTCGGCGTCGCCGTGGATGGCGTAAACGGTCAGGTGCTTCAGCGGCGCGGCCTGTTTCTCGTCCGCGCCGCCGCAGACCGACAGGATGCCGGAAAACAGTTCCGGACGGCGCGAAACCATATCCCATACCCCGAATCCGCCCATCGAAACACCGGCCGCCAAAACCCGGTCCGGCTGGAATTCGGCGATCTTTGATTCGAGCAGTTCCAGCGCCATAGCCATGTGGCGCGAGGGCTGCTGCGGCATGTCGTGTGCCGTCTGGTTCCAGTCGACTTCCACCCAGCGGTGCTCCTGACGGCACTGGGGAAACAGGACGACGGCCTTGATGCCGCTTTGTTTCAGGAACCGCAGAAAAGGCGGTCCGGGAATTCGGATCTGCAGGAAGTTGTCATTCCCGACCGAACCCGCGCCATGCAAAAAGACCGCCAGTGCCGGCGGCCCCGGTTTGTCCATGTTGACGGCCAGCTGCCGGTAGGGAAGCGTGTCGCCGCCGCCGGCGGTGTAAGTGAATTCCAGCAACCCCGCGGCGGTCATGGACTCCGGAGTCACAGCGAGTTCCGAGAGCGAATTGTGAATCGAGATCTCCGACATATCGTTTTTCCTTTCTCAATGCATTTCTGATCCGGTGTATTATACTGTGCATCGTTTGGTTTTTCAAAACAGACAAGGCAAAAATTGCGAGGAAGTGTGCGTTCCCTGAGATAAGTTTCGTCCTGTGGGCGATCAGGGTTCCTTGATCTGTCCGGAAACCTGAGCCGATAGAAAAATAAACTTTCTTAAGTATATTGTTTTGATAGGAAAAATAAACTTTCTAGACTTCATGATCAAAAGTAAGTTTTCCTTGAAAAATTACTCATTTGTAATGTTGTTTTTCTGCATTAAAAATCCATATGTAATAAGTATACAATTGAGCGAGATTCCGGAATGGGAATGAGGTATAAAGATAAAATTATATGAATTCTCGCAATGGGGTTTTTATCATTTAATATCTTTAAAATTAAGTAGTTATAAATTTTTTATTTATATTGCATTCGGGGTATCCGAAGTAATTGAAATTTGGAAATAATTTTGTGAAAAAGTTAAAAAAGACTTGAAAAGTATAGAACTTATGATATAATTATAGTGTTGAAAATAAAAATCAATATTCAGGATCAATGTAAACTTTTAAAAATGCCAATGATAAGTGATGAAAATGAACTTATCGTTTTTTAATATTCAGGATAAAAAATAATATAGTGATAAGGCGCAAAAACGAGCTCAAAGAGCATTGCGTAAAACAGATTTAAAAGGATAGGTAAGGGTAAGTATGAAAAAGAATAAGAGCATGATGGAATTTTTTAAGCTGGAAGACCGTGTATTGTTCGAAGCAGCCGCCGCCGCCGAAATCGTAGAGGCTCAGGAGAATGATCCGAATGCCAATATGAACCAGGCCGACCAGCAGGCTCAGGATGCCAAAAACGCAATCAAAAACGCTCCGCCGGAAAGCCTGGCTGCGGCTGCCGCAGCTCCGGAAGTTGCCCAGCCCGACAAAGTCGGCGATATCGATGCGCAGATTCAGGCGCTGGTCGAAGGTGAAATCGGCTTCGCGGGCGCGGGCTCGGACGTATTCGCGGACGCGGTGAATGGATTACTTAACGACTTCGGCGCGGACGCCGTCGGCGATGCCATTCACGATGTTTTTGCCGAAACCCAGCAGGATGACCTCCGGGTGGACGGCGTGGATGCCGACGTCAATGTCACTGTGGACGCGGCCCCCGAACTGGTCGTGATCAATTCCTCGGTCAAGGATGTAGACCAGATCATCAGTTCCCTCGGCGCGAATCAGGAAGTACTGATTCTGGAAAACGGCCGCGACGCCATGGAGCAGATCAATGATTACCTCAATGCTTCCGGGCAGGAATACAGCGCGATCCACGTGGTCAGCCACGGCAACACGGGCTATATCACGCTGGCCGGGGAACGTTTCGACGCTTCGAATTTCGATGCGGCCGAGTGGGCGGCGATCGGCGAACACCTGACCGCTGACGGTGATATTCTGTTTTATGGCTGCAACCTGGCGGAAAACGAAGCCGGGCAGGATTTCCTCTCCATGGTGGCGGATGCCTCCGGCGCCGACGTGGCGGCCAGCACGGACCGTACCGGGTTGAACGGCAACTGGATACTGGAATACACACTGGGCAACGTCAACACGACATCGATCACGGTGGAAGGCTACAGCAGAAGCCTGGACAGCGTCTGGGACTACCAGGGACTTGTTGATGCCATAAATGCCGGCGACCAGAATATCACGGTCGAAGGTGAAATTAATTTCACGAATACGATAACGATCAATGCTGGTAACGGTTATGAGATAACGATCGACGGTGGCGTGTTTAATGGCGGGCATATCTCCAAGACAATGTTCCGGATTGATTCCGGGACCATTACATTTAATGATGCGACATTTGATGGCGGCGGCACGGCTCAGATTATGATTGTCAACACCAATGCAATTGTTGAGCTCAACAATGCCGAGATTTCTGGTGGTAAGGCGGTTGACGGCGGTGCGATCAGCAACCTCGGTACGCTGACCATTAAAGGGGCTATGATTGGCGGGAATGAGTCGACGGCCAATGGTGGTGCGATTTTCAATACCGGAACATTAAACATTGCGAATGCGTATTTCGGCAACAACGTCGCCGGTTTGGCTGGCGGAGCCATTCATAACGCGGTTAATGCCAACTTATCGTTGTCGTTGAACAGAGTTTCATTTGGCGGTAACAAAGCCATAACCGGCGGAGCCATTTTCCATAATACCGGCACAATGAATTTCAATGGGTTCGCGAATTTCATAGGAAATGAGGCGACCGATGATGGCGGTGCGATTCAAATAGGTGTCAATGGGATAGTTACCGAGGGAAATAATGTACAGTACAATTTTACCGGAAACACTGCCGGAAGCAATGGTGGTGCGATTGCCAGCTTTGCGAACTTTAGCCTCACCAATGCGGAATTCAGCGATAATACGGCGGATGTCGACGGCGGCGCGATTTGGAACTCCGGCAAACTGACGCTTACCGACAGCAATTTGTCGGGCAATAGCGCGGGCAGAGACGGCGGTGCGATTTATGTGAATGCCGACGAGACTGGAAGAGCTCCCAGGACACTGCTCGTACAGGGTAACAGCAGTATTTCCAACAATTCTGCCGGAGCTAACGGCGGCGGCATCTATGGTGGCGGTTATTCCAGGATTGAACTGGACGGCAGCAGAGTCAGCGACAACACCGCATATGACGGCGGCGGTATCTATCTCGACCATTATGCCACGCTCGAAGACGGCCCCCTCTTCAACAGCGGTTCAACGCTGGCGCTTACCAATAATGCCACCATTTCCGACAATATCGCGTCGCACGACGGCGGCGGGATTTACGTCGCGGCGGTGTACGGCACAACCCAGAACTGGACTTCCGCCACGATTTCCGGCAACTACGCCGGGGCCGTCATGTATTATTACGGCGTGGATGTCAGCGATACCGGCGGCAGCGGCGGCGGGATCTGGAGCGCGGTGAGCCTTGCCGTGGATGCCAATGTCACGATTGCGGGCAATACCGCGCTGGCGATCATGGATTTCCAGGGTTCTTATTCGATTGGCGGTAATGGCGGCGGGATCTATATGGACGCTGGTACGCTGAAGCTCAACGGCAGCATGATCGGCGGTGCAACAGTGGCCAAAGGCAACACGGCGTACCGCGGCGGCGGCGTTTATGTCGCTTTCGGCGCGTCGATGAGTACCACCGGCGGCACCTTTCAGAATAATCATGCGAACTATTTCGGCGGCGGCCTGTATGCCGAAGGCGATCTCACGGTGAACAATCTCGGATTTTACGGCAACCGCGCGGAGCAGTGGGGTGGCGGTATCTATGCCGCAGGCGACCTCACGGTTTACAGCAGCTGGTTCGGCAAGGTGGATGATGCCGCCAGCGGTAATGACGGGGGGTACTACGGCGGTGCGATTTACGCGAAGGGTGCGTTGACGGTCAATACAGACGCATCGGGCAAGCGCAACGAATTTTACCGTAATACCGCCAGCTATGGCGGCGGCGCGATCCATGGGGATTCCAGCGTGACGGTGTACGGCGCGATTTTCGGTGATGTCAGGGAAAGCGGCAGCGGCAACCGTGTTACCGCTGGCGCCGGCGGACAGGGCGGCGGCGCGATTGCCGCGTGGAACGGACTGCTGGTTGACTCGGACGGGTATGACCATCAGAGTGAATTTTACCGCAACTCGGCAGACGGCCTGGCCGGTGCGATTTATGCGGAAACGACGGCGGCCACGGCCACGGTCCGGGGGGCGATTTTTGGCGACGCAACCATTAAAGACAGCGGCAACAGCGGCGGCTGGGGCGGCGCGATCGGCACGGGCTGCGCGATGGACGTGGGACTCACCTTGACCGTCGAAGCAGACGACGCTGGGCACAGCAGTAAATTTTATTACAATCATGGTTCCGGCGGCGGCGCGATCTACGGGCGCTCCGCTACGGTAGTGAGCGACTCGATATTCGTCGGTAACAGTGCAAGTTTCTACGGCGGCGCGATTTTTTCGTTCGGTGGACTGTCGGTTTCCGGCAGCGAATTTACCGGCAACTACACCGATGGTGACGGCGGTGCGATTTACTCGTCCATGGGATCGCTCTACATCTTCAGCAGTACGATCAAAGACAACCACGCCGGTACGGTAATTAACGCTCAGGGCGACAAAGCAGCCAGCACGACCGGCGGTAATGGCGGCGGGATTTTCAGCAGGACTTTTTCCTTCATCGGTTCTGACGTAACGATCTCCAACAACACGGCACAGAGGGGCAGCGCGAACGGCAGCACCAGTGGACTTGGCGGGGGGATTTACATGGATGTGTCGGGACAGCTGACACTCAATGGAACCACCGTTTCCAGTAACAAGGCATATAACGGCGGCGGCATCTACGTCAACCTCCTTTCCAGCTCGGCACTGGTCCTCAGCAACAATGCGACTATTTCCGGCAATATCGCCTCATGTGATGGCGGTGGGATCTACGCGACGGGTGCGGTAGCGCAGACCCTGAATTCCGCCACGATTTCCGGCAACTACGCCGGAACGAATACAACCGACAGCAGTAAGGTGAGTTCCAGCGGCGGCGCCGGCGGCGGGATTTATACTTCGGCGGCATTGACGCTTGGTAGCGGCATGACGGTCAGCGGCAATACTGCGCGTTTCGGCTACAGCAAAGGCTACAGTCCCAACAATGGCGGCGGCGGCGGTATTTACTCTAGCGTTTTGCTGACTATCAACGGCGCAACCGTGTCCGACAACAATGCTGCCACCGGCGGTGGTATTGGCTTTACGGGTACGTTGAATATATTGGGTAATGCCAAAATCAGCGATAATACGGTCACAGCTACCAATGATAGCAATGGTCAGGGCGGCGGAATCTATGCGGGCGGCGCATTGACTGTGACTAATTCCCTGATCAGCGGCAACCGGGCCATAGGCTACGGTAGCCCTGGAACCGTAGGTAATTACAGCGGTACCGGCGGTGCGATTTATACATCCAGCGCATTGACCGTGACTGGTTCTGTGATCAGTAACAATAGTGCAAGCGGTAGAAACTATTTCACCGGCGGTGCCGGCGGCGGGATTTACCGGCAGGGAAGTGCGGATATGATCATCGACCGTACCAACTTCACCGGCAACACCGCGGCTGTCGACAATGGTGGCGCGATCCTCATTATAGGCGATGGCAATATCACCATCAGCAATTCCAATTTCGGCCTGGCGGGAACGGCGAATAGCGGCAACAGTGCTACGAATGGCGGCGCAATCGCCCTGAACTACACCCATGTGACGCTGACTCTGACCAATACGAATTTCTACCGCAACACGTCTACTTCTTCATATGGTGGTGCAATCTATATGGTAGGAAATAACAGCTACGATTATGCGAATACGATCAATATCACCGGCGGAGAGTTCGGCAGCGAAAAGGATGTCGGCAGCGGCAACACAGCTCTCATGGGATCCCCCAGCTTTGGGTATGGCGGCGCTATTTTCGTTGGCGTCAGAAATATAGTGACCATAACCGACACCAATTTCTATCGCAACACATCGGAGCGGGACGGCGGGGCTATTTGTATCTATTACGATCTTGGAAACTCGCGTGAAAATATCGGCTCGATAGTTTCAATCACTGGCGGGGAATTCGGCAGCCTTGAGACGAAGGACAGTGGCAACACTGCATATCTGCGTGGCGGTGCAATCGCCAATAACGGGGTATTGACAATTGACGGGACTAATTTTTATAGAAACTCCACCACAGGCAAACTGGTCAGTTCTGTTGGCGGCGGAGCTGTTTCGAGTATGACGCTCGAGAGCAGCGGATTGACTCTGAAGGGAGATATTCATTTCGCCATGAATTCATCGGCAATGAATGGAGGCGCACTTTTCGTGGGTAACACACCGCTTACGATTAAGGATGGCGCCAATATCCTCGTTGGTGGCAAGGCCGAGTGGGCCAACAGTGCAACCAATTCCGGCGGCGGGATTTATTTCGGCGGCTTTGGCCTGGGGAGCTTCACGTGCAGCAGCACGGCCACGGTCAATATTTCCTACAATACCGCGACCGTCAATGGCGGCGGTTTGTACTCCGGCGTCGGAGTAACATTGGCAAACTGGAACTTCGATAACAATCATGCTGACGGCAAAGGCGGCGCGATCTATAATAACGGTTCCGGCACGATCATTAACGGCGGCACTTATACCAATAACACGGCCGCCGACGGTGGCGCCATCTACAATAACGGCAGCAGCATGACCATTAACGGCGGTACTTATACCAATAATACGGCCACCAATGGCGGCGTTATTTATCAGAACAAGGGCACATTCACCATCACTGGCGGCACCTTTGGTGAATCGGCCACCAGCTATAACAAGGCGGTTAACGGCGGGGTATTCTACTCGATCGCGGACCTGGTGATCAACGGCGGTACTTACCAGTATAACCGTTCGACCGGGACTGCGGACGGCACTGGTGGTGGCATGCTTTATGCGGCGGACGGCACGGTCAGCATTGCCAATGGAATGGCGTTCAACTACAACACTGCGACCCTGGATGGCGGCGCCATCTACACCAAGGTTAATCTGTCGCTGGCGGGAGTGACGATCCTGGGCAGTACAGCTGGCCGGAACGGCGGTTTCGTCTATGTGTTCTCCGGGACTACCACTACCGATAACAACACGATCCTTACCTCAACGCAGACCTCGCCCAGCTATGATGCGGTCAACGGCGGCGCCATTTATGTGGGCGCGGCAGGTACTGTTAATATTAGCGGCACGGTCCTCAATAATTTCAAGGTCAGTTCCTCGGGCGGCGCCATTTATAACGCCGGCACACTGAAAATTACCAGCGGCACGATTTCCGGTAATACCGCTTCGCTGCACGGCGGCGGTATCTACGCGGCAGCCGGTTCGTCGATCAGCATAATAAGCGGCACGATTTCCGGCAACTATGCCGGTTCATCCAGCACTACAGTGGCCAGTGCGACCGGTGGTTCCGGCGGCGGGATTTATTCCATGGGGACGTTGACCATCAACGGCAGTGTTACGATCAGCGGCAATAATGCCCGGAGCAATACGAACCTCTCCGCAGGCAACCCCTATTATTTTGGCGAAGGCGGCGGCATTTACTCGACCGGTACGCTCAGCATGACCGGCGGCACGATTTCCGGCAACTACGCCGAGTATGACGGCGGCGGTATCTACTTTATCGGCTCTTCGCTGGTATTGAGTTCCGGCTCGATCACCGGCAATATCGCGGGATCAAGCTTTGCCGATCACACCACAGGTACCAAAACCGGCGGCAACGGCGGCGGCGTTTATACCAAAGCGGCTTTCACGGTCGGCAGCAGCCTGAGCATTACGAACAATGCCGCGTTCCGCTCCAATGATGGCGGAGCCAACGGTCTTGGCGGCGGGGTTTATTCTCTCGCGCAGGTTACCATCAGCGGCGGCAGCATCACGGACAACAGGGCGTATGCCGGTGGCGGGATTTTTGCGCAGACCGGCGGAGTCATCATGAATGGGGGGATGGTTTCCAGGAATACTGCTGTCATGGATGGCGGCGGTATCTATGGCGCAAGCGGTTTACTGACATTGAGTTCCGGTACGATTTCCAATAATATCGCGGGCGTCACTATGGCCGACCGTTCCGTGACCAGCCATCTTGGCGGCAACGGCGGCGGCGTCTGGAGTAAAGTTTCAACGACAATCGGTTATAGTATGACCGTCACTGGCAATGCCGCCCAGGCGAATGGCGGTAACAACGGTAACGGCGGCGGGATTTATATCACCGGCGCACAATTGGCGCTGCAGGATACGACGATCAGCAGTAACCGGGCGGCTAACGGCGGCGGGGTCTATTTGGCGACCGGGTCGATGCTGTTCGGAGGAGCTCTCGGTTCCAATATCACCAATAATACCGCCAGCCAGAACGGCGGCGGGGTCTACGTGGTGGACGCAGCCATGATCTCCGGGCTGAATTTTTACGGCAATAAAGCCACCGGGAGCGGCGGCGGGTTATTTGGTATGGCGAACCTGACCGTTATCGGCTGTAATTTCGGCGACGGGTCCTATGATCATAAAAATTCTGCTCTCGCCGGCGGCGGTATCTACAGCACGGGTGCGCTTGATGTGAACTCTTCAAGCTTCTCTCTCAATGAGGCCAGCTACGACGGCGGCGCGATTTACGCGGGCGGCGCATTGACGGTCGATACCAATTCGACCTATACTTACAGCGAGTTCAGTTGGAATAACGCCAACCAGGCCGGCGGCGCAATCTACGGAGCAAGCACGGTGAGTGTCGCCCGTGGTGTTTTCAACGGCAACCAGACGATGTACAGCAACGGCGGCGCGATTTACTCGGTCGACAACCTGATGGTCACGGATTCGGAATTCCACAACAATCACGCGGCTCTCAGCGGTGGCGCGATTTACGCGAGTAATGCGGCGGTGATTTCTGGTACCGACTTTACCGGCAACATCGCGGGCGGCAACGGCGGTGCGATTTACAAGGCGGCCAACGGAACGTTTACGATCTCCGGCAGCACGGTCAGCGGCAACTTCGCGGGTACGAACGTGAACAATTCCGCGAATGCCAGCAGTACCGGCGGCAACGGCGGCGGGATCTGGAGTACAGTCGGTTTCACCGTGGATTCCACTGTGGCGATTACCGGCAACACGGCGCGGTC
>JBEBXH010000007.1:0-119415 GCA_040391785.1 Victivallis vadensis | reverse complement strand
ATGCCCATTCTCGCAAAAGGAAAGTTGCAAGCATCACAGTAATTAACATACAAGATACACAAAAAAAACAAAAGAGAGAGGGAGATTTATTAAAAATAATTTTTCGTGTTTATTCGTGCCTTTCGTGGCTAGAAACTTCTCCCGATTCCCCAATTCTCCAATTCAGGCGCTTGCGCCGACCAATTCAGCGAAGCGGCCAATTCTCCAATTATTTTTATTTTGGACTATTGACAAACGTGGGTTTGGCATTATAATAAACAGTAAACAGTTTTTAGTTTACTCGGATGATTCTTTATGGCTGCTGAAAGCAAAACCGAACAGGCGAAACAATTACTGGTCCGTTATATCCGCGACCAGAAGCTTGAGTGCGGCGACCGCCTGCCCCCGCAGGATTTCCTGCGCCAGAAGTTCAATGTCGGCACCGCCACCATGGGCAAGGCCATCGGCGAACTGAAGCAGGACGGCGTGCTCGAGGTCCGCGACAAAATCGGCGTTTTCGTGATCGACCCGAATGCGGACGGCCACGCCGGGCGGCTGATCGGCATCACCGCGCGCCATGTCGAGGATTCGCCGTATTACAGCTGCTTGCTCTGCGCGCTTCAGATGAAGCTGCTCCGCGAGGGCTGTCACACGCAGATTTACTGCTACGACAATACCCGCGACAAAAACAATTTCAGCTTCGATATCGACGATTTCCCGGGGCTGAAACGCAGCATCGAGAGCGGGGAACTCGACGGCATCATCCACCTGGACGACTTCAAGGACAAAGCGATCAAATTCATCCGCAACCACCGGATTCCGCTGATCTTCGTCGGCTCGGAAGGCGTCTCGCCGAACGGCGTTTTCTACGACCAGAAAATGATGCTGCCGGAAATCTACCGGAAGCTGGAAAAATACCATCTGCAGCGCCCTGCCCTCTACTCCTCCGGCGGCATCGACAAATACCTCAATCCTCTGTTCCTCGAGCTTACTAAAGGAAAAGGTCAAGTCTACTCCGGGCAAAGCCTCGAAGGAGGCAAAAAAATCGCCGAAGAACTGCTGGCGCTCCCGGATAACAAACGCCCGGACTGGATCATTTACATGGACGATATCCTGGCGCAGAAAATCACCTCCGAACTGGCACTGCACCTCCCCGTGGAGAAACTGCCCCGCGCCGTAATCCTGCGCAACAAACAGCTGATGATCAGCTACCCGGTCCCCGACCCGATTTTTTACGACATCGACCTGACGGAAGTGGCGGCAACGGTAGTCAATCTACTGCTGAACGCCATGAAATCGGGTCAAATCGATATAGGCAGACACAATTATCACTTAATAGAAAACAACAAATAGCACAAGGAGAAAGTATGAGAAAAAGAAATAATTTTACACTGATCGAATTGCTGGTTGTTATAGCAATCATAGCAATACTTGCCGCCATGCTTCTTCCCGCCTTGAACAAGGCCCGGGAACGCGCCAAAGCGTCCTCCTGTACCAATAACCTGAAGCAGCTCGGGCAACTTGCAATCTTATGGACAATCGAATACGACGGTTATCTTCCGTTCGGCTATATGTATACCGCGGCAGTCGACGACTATCCGCCGTGGTGGTGGCTTTTAACGTATGGCAGGACCAAATACGAACCGAAGTATTCGGGGCTCACCAACAATTACAAACTCTTCCGATGCCCAAGTGATCAGGATCCGTATATTCCCTACGCTGTCGGCGGCAGCGCCCCTCTCGAAGGCTGGGATGGCTTGAGTTATGCTTATAATGTCAATGCCGGCGGTTGGGCGAATCACTACGGACAGCCGATGTATACATATCAGATGCCGAAGAAAATCGACCGGATATCGCAACCAACAATAACGTTGTTGGTCACTGATGCCGCCAAATATGACCGCCCGGCGGTAATTCAGACCCTTGCGGATACCTCTGTGGTGTCGCAGCTGCTTTATCCGGATAAAAAGCTTAAATCCATGCGCCATGACCGACATGCCAATATGGTTTTTGTCGACGGTCACGTCGCCGCTTATGTTGAAGCCCAAATCAGAGACAGTTCGCAATTGAAATTATAAATATTTTTAAGGAAGCAACTCATGAAATTATCACTTATCGCGGTTTTGTTTAGCCTTATCTTCTCCGCCGCATATTCCGCCGTTGATCTGGCAAAAAACGGGCGAACCGATTACAAAATATATCTTGCCGCCGACGCAGTGGAGCCGGAGCGCTTCGCGGCCGAAGAATTACAGAAATATCTCCTTAAGATTTCCGGCGTCAAGCTTGAAATCACCAATAATTTTCCGGAGAACGCCAAAGCGGTATTGGTCGGAAATTCATCCAGGGCGGCCGATATGCTGAAAGGCATCGACTTCGCGTCGCTCGCCCCCGATGAAATCATCTTACGCAAGGCCGGTGACGCGATCATTCTTGCCGGAACGCGTCCACGCGGCGCCATTTATGCCGTCTACGAATTTCTGGAAACAGAACTGGGAGTCCGCTTCTGGAGTTTGGGTGTTGAGCAAATACCGAAAATGCCTGATATCACAATCAATTCCCTTGATTACCGTTATCATCCTCCCTTCTCCATGCGGGAAGCATTTTCCTACGAAACCAATCGTCATCCGGAAATTTCGGTGAAATTACGCAACAATGGCCATTACAACCTGAAAATATCGGAAAAGATGGGGGGACACTACACTTATGGTTTCGATTTCTGCCATACCTTCAATCTGGTATTGCCGCCAGCGGTCTACCTGAAAAGCAATCCGGAATTTTATACCCTGCTTTCCGGCAACCGCTGGCCGGTCCAACTGTGCCTGAGCAACAAAGAAATGCGCAAGGAATTTATTCGCAAAGTCTATGAATTCATGGACAAGAATCCCCAGCAGAAACTGATCGCCTTGAGTCAAATGGACGGCGGCCTCGAATGGCATTCGTGCCAATGCCCGGACTGTACCAAAATGCGCAAGGAAATCGGCGGTTCGACCGATATGCTGATCGATTTCATCAATGAAGTCGCCGACGCCGTCAAGGCGAAAGATCCCTCCGTCCGTATCGAAACCCTGGCATACAGCTACACTGCCGCCGCGCCCAAGACCCGTGTGCCCCGGGACAATGTCATCATCCGTCTGTGCATTTCCGGCAAAAATCCCTTCAAGCCACTGACCGACAAGGAAAATGAAACCTTGCTGGCAAATTATAAGGAATGGAGCAAAATAACCTCGTCCCTTTCGATCTGGCTGTATAAGGTCAATTTCAGTTCCGTATTGGATCCATATCCGAATCTTTATACCTTCAAGCCGGATTTGAAATATTTCGCTGATACGAAGAATATTTTTGCCATGTTCGTACAGGGAATGCAGCGGGGTCACTCCGAATTCGATGAATTGCGAACCTATTTATCCAGCAAACTGCAATGGAACCCGGAACTGGACGACCACGCGCTGATTCAGGAATTCCTGCAGGGATTTTATGGGCCGGGAGCCGAAGCAGTAAGTTCTTATATTGAACTTGCCAACCAGGCATCGCAACGGCCATACCGGGAGCGCCAACCCCTGAACATGGATGAACTGCTCAAATCCCGTACCTATCTGTCGGAGGCTCTCGACAAAATTCCGCAAGATTCGCCCTATTACAAGCGGCTCCGGAAGGTGTATTTTTCAATCAACTGCGCTCTTGCATCGCGGCGGGAACTCAACTGGAATGATAAAAATCCGCAACACCTTGCCTACAAAAAACAGGTTGTTCCGGAGGAACTGCTCCAAGAAATCGAGTCCGATGCGAAATTGCTCTCTATCGGTTACGGCTCCGAACATGGTCTGTGGCCCGACAAGCTGAAAGAGCTCAAAATGAATCTCGTAAAACCTGTTTCCGGTGGCACCAAACCGCAGATCGGACGTTCCCTGCAAGACGGTGACTGGGTTGAATGGACCGCCAAGGAAATGCGCCTGACGAAAGCCGCAGTGTGCGATGACGCCAAAGCTACCGGTAACACCGCAGTTGTATTTGACCATGAAGCATCCGGCTGGGTTGTATCGGTACCATTGCCCAGATTCTCCGGTTTTGAACCGGTCCGGAAAGACATCTGGATCGCCGCCCGCTGCGAAGCCGGCAAGGCCGACGGCAAGGCAATTGCGTTTACCGCCGGAATTCATAACTCCAGCAGTAATTCCTACCAGACCCGGCCAAATGAAATCCCTTATACCATTGACTCCTGCAAAGGCGAAGAATATAAGTGGCTCAAAGTCGGTACAGCGGAATTATTGAACGATTCCATTTTACTCTTTATCACGGCCAAACCGGACAAATCCGGCAAGAAAATTTATATCGATCGGGTCATCGCCGTCGATCCGGTCAAGTAAAGAATTTTAAAGCCAAAAGCAACAGGCCGCCGATTGATTTCGGCGGCCTGCGGTTTTCGTATATTTCGATTTATTTGGTCAGGACGATGGCGCCGCTGGGGGGAACTTTGGCGGAGCTGGCGGCTTCGCGGTTGTTCCAGAGGTCGCGCATCGGCGCGGGCAGTTTGATTTCCTGCTCGGTTGTGGTCATGTTGTAGACGAAGTAGTATTCGCCGCGCTTTTTCACGCGAAGCGTGTCGGGGATGCCCGGCAGCGGCGGTTCGATACCGCAGCCGGTCAGCACGTCGCCGTAGAACGCCGTCAGGAAGTCCAGGCCGGTGCGCGCACCGAGGTAATACGCTTTGCCTTTGCCGTGTTTCTTCACGGTCAGGGCCGGGACGCCGGCGAAGAATTCGTCGGTGTAATCGGCCAGCGTTTCCGCGCCTTCCGGGCGGAGGTATTCGGCCATATCTTCGACCTTGTATTCCTTGCCATTGTAGCGCAGTGAGCGGTCGTCAGTCGGTTCGAAACAGTCGATATCATCGCTCCAGATGCCGAAGAATTCGCGCATTTCCGGGCCGCCGGGATTGCCGCCGAAGAAACAGCGGTTGCTTTCATCGACATAGCCGGAGAGATAGGTCATGACCAGTGTGCCGCCATTGGCCACGAACTGCCGCATCCGCTCGGCCACGCCGGGCTTGAGCATGAACAGCATCGGGGCGACCAGCAGTTTGTAGGGCGTGAAATCGCAGGTGCTTTCGATGACCGCTAGCGGGGCATTGTGCCGCGTCAGGCTCTGGTAATGGTTGACGATGGTGGCCTGGGTTTTCTTGAGCAATTTGCCGCCGCAACAGTTGGAAATATCCAGCGCCCAGTTCGATTCCCAGTCGAAAATCACCGCGGCCTGCGGTTTGACTGGTGTATCCACGATCGAGTCCAGCGCGGACAGTTTGCGGCCGTACTCGGCCACTTCCTTGAACATGCGGGACTGATTGGTACCGTCGTGTCCGACCACCGCGCCGTGGAATTTTTCGCAGTTGCCGCGGCCCTTGCGCCACTGAAAATACATGGTGCCGTCGGCGCCGTGGCCGATGGCGAGCAGCATTTCGCGTTCGAGCTCGTTCGGGCGACGCATTTTCGGATATTTCACGTAGTTCGGGATGCCGGGGCACGACTCCATCATGAAAAACGGTTTATTGAGCATGGTGTAGTGCATGTCGTGCATCAGGGAAAACAGGTTGGCCACTTCTTCCGTTTTTTCATTGTACCAGTGCGGATAGCAGTCGTCGCAGATGACATCGCAGACTTCGGCGATCCGCCAGTAATCCAGCCACGGGTAAAGTCCCATCATATTGGTGGTGGCCGGCGCGTCGGAGTGTTCCCGGACCGCCGCCACTTCCATACGCATGAAATCGGCGACCTGCCAGGAGGTGAAACGCAGCCAGTCCAGCCGCGTGGCGTCGGCGCAATCATCGAGCGGATTGACCTGGTGCCAGTCGGTGATGGTGTGGCTCCAGAACGCCGACCAATAAGCACGGTTCAGGTTCTCCAGCGTACCGTAGCGTTGCTTGAGAAATTCATGGAAATTCTCCAGGCAAAGCTCACAGAAACAGTGTCCATTGTATTCATTGCTGATATGCCAGCCGCCGAGGGCAGGATGCGCCGCGTAGCGCTCCGCCAGCTTGCGGTTGATGGTGGCGGTTTTGCTCCGCATGACCGGGGAACTCCAGCAGTGGTTGTGCCGGGTGTTCCAGTTGGCACGGATGCCCTTCTCGTCGACACGGTTGGTTTCCGGGTAATTGCAGGCCAGCCAGGCGGGGCGGGCCCCGCTCGGCGTAGCCAGAAAAACCTTTTTGCCGCCGGCCGCGCAACGGTTCATGATGTCGTCCAGTCCGCTGAAATCGAATTTGCCTTCTTCAATTTCAATCTGGCCCCAGCCGAATATGTTCACGGAAAACGTGTTGCAGTTGGACTGGTCCATCAGCTTGAAGTCCGCGTCGATGACTTCGGGGTACTCCCGCCACTGGTCGGGGTTGTAATCCCCGCCGTGCAGGATGTGCGGAAAATCTTTGATAATCGTCATGAGTTCTTCCTCAGATGATCGACCGGGCGACGTCGGCCGGTTTCACTTCGTTTTTCAGGAACGGATAGATGTTGTAACGGAACGAATATTTGCCGGCGCCGAAGCGGTATTTCTCCACCGTGTCCGGGCCACAGCTGGCGGTGCCGATACCGCGCTGGCGGTAATCCAGCTTCAGGTAGATCTTGCCTTCGTCAACGAGCTCGTTGTCGTGCCATTTGTCGACCAGCTGTCTGGCCGAGAAACGGCTGACGGAGAACTCCATGCCGTCCGGGGCGCAGATCAGCAGACCGGCCTTGCCGTTCTTGCCGGAGAGCGCGACCCAGCGGACCTCGGTACGGTTGCCGTTTTCCTGCGGCATGATGTACGGCACGTGCATTTCGTCCACGGTCGAGCGGTACAGGCCCACCGGATAACCGGCGTTGCGGTCGATGTGGTTTTCCTGCGGACCGCGGCCGAAGTATTCGACCTGGTCGAGGTGCGAGGGCAGTTCCAGAACCACGCCGAGACGCGGCAGGTCGAGGATTTCCGCCTCTACGTCAAAGACATTTTCCACGCGGATGATGCCGTCCGCGCTGATGCGGTGGATCTGGCTGTGGGTCACGCCGCTCTTGATCCTGGGCCCGGCATGGCGGGAATTGACCGCCACGATGAATTCGTCACCGGATTTCTCCGAGGAAATGCGCTGGTTCTTCAGCTCGAAATCATACAACCCGTATTCGGTCCATTTGTAGAAGGCCTTGTAGGTCTGCTTTTTAGCGATGGTGAAAGCCTTGATCGCGTCGTTGTCGGTGGAGCCGCGGACAATGTTCAGCTTCGGGCCGGCTTCGACCAGCTTCTCGCCGCCGAGCTTGATGTCGATCAGCTCGCTGCTGTCGTTGAAATCAATGCCGAGTTCGCCGAGGTTGACGCTGATGCTGCGTTTGGCTTTTTTGGTGACCAGCTGGCCGCGCTGCGGCAGTACGGGGACGTTTTTCGTGGCGCCGAACGGCATTTCGAACTGTTCCCAGGCCACTTCATAACCGGCCTCGGCCCACCAGGTTTTCTGCGCCAGCGCAAAGCTGATCTTCAGGTGGCACTCCTGTCCGTAGGTCATTTCCGGCGGCACGATGGGAAGCTGGATCTCGGTGGCACTGTACGGTTTGCCGTTCATGAAATAATGGATATAGCCATTTACGCGAACTGCTTCCGAATATTCGGACATCGGGCGCGGAGGGGTGTTCAGCACCGGCATTTTGCCATGCTGGACGACCTTGCCGTCCACCGTCAGTTCCCAGGTAACTTTGAAGCCGGAGAGATCGGTGAAATACTTGCGGTTCGTGACCAGCAAACGCCCGGAATGCAGGTCGATAGCCTCGACTTTGACCGGCTGGGCCAGTTTTTTCAGCTCGTACATGCCGGGGTGCGGGGTGCGGTCGGGCCAGACGAGGCCGTCGGCCACGAAGTTCGAATCGTTCGGCTCGTCGCCGAAGTCGCCGCCGTAAACCCAGTAATATTTGCCGTTCTTATCCTTGAGCTTAATGCCGTGATCGAGCCATTCCCAGATGAAGCCGCCCTGCAACCCGTGATAGTTTTCGAAGGCGTCGAAATATTCCTTCAAACAGCCGTTGCTGTTGCCCATGGCGTGGTTGAATTCGCACATGATGAACGGACGGTCGTCGTCGGTCTGGGTGCAGGCCCATTTGATGATGGAATCGATACTGGGGTACATCGGGCAGATGATATCAGTGAGCTCGCGTGTTTTGTTCGGCAGCCAGGCGCCGTCCTTGCTGTAACAGGCGCGTTCGTAGTGGATCGGGCGCGAGGGATCGTAGAAGCGGATCCAGCCGGCCATGGCCGCGTGGTTCGCGCCCACGCCGGATTCGTTGCCCAGCGACCAGACGATGACCGACGGATGGTTTTTGTCGCGCATGACCATGCGGACGGCGCGGTCGAGATAGGCCACCGCCCAGTTCGGATTGGAGCAGAGGTCATAGAAGAACTGGTGGTTTTCGATGTTGGCTTCGTCAAACACATAGAAGCCGTATTCGTCGCACAGGTCGTAGAACTCGGGCGCGGCCGGGTAGTGGCTGGTGCGAATGGCATTGATGTTGAACTGCTTCATAACCGTCAGGTCGCGGCGGGTGAGGTCCTCGGAAATGGTGCGGCCATTCAGTTCGTCGTGTTCGTGACGGTTCACGCCGTTGATCTGGACGGGCTGGCCGTTAATCAGCATCTGGCGCGATTTGATTTCGACGGTGCGGAAACCGAGGCGGACCGCCACGGCTTCCAGCTCGCGGCCTTTCTCATCCAGCAGCGTCACGGTCATGGTGTAGAGGTACGGGGCCTCGGCGTTCCACGGGGTGATATTTTTGATCCGCAGGTCCGCAGTGATAAAGACGCGGTTGTTATCCCGGGGGGTATAGGTGTATTCATCGCCATTCAGCTTGACCACATGCGGAGTTTCCAGCACCTGTTTGCCCTTGGCATTGTACAGCTTGACCTGGAATTTGTACTCACTGCTGCGAACTTTGGAGAATCCGGCGATCATTTCAAGCTTGAGCAGACCGTCGGTAAACGTTTCGTCGAGCGTGGCGGTGGCGTGGACGTCGGCGATATAGTTTTCGCCCGTCGAGTACAGGTAAACGCTGCGGACGATCCCGGCGTGCCACCAATGGTCCTGGTCCTCGATGAAGCTGCTGTCCGACCACTTGATCACCAGCACGGTGATCTGGTTTTTACCGGGCTTGACGTACTGCGTGACGTCGAACTCAGTGGAGCCGCGCGAATCCTTGCTGAAGCCGAGCGTGTGACCGTTGACGAATGCGATAAAGCAGCTTTCGACCCCGTCGAAATGCAGCACTACGCGGCGGCCGCCCCATTCCTTCGGTACTTCAAAAGTGCGGCGGTAAATACCAGTGGGGTTGCGGTCCGGCACGGTCGGCGGCATGTTCGGCCAAGGCATCTGGACGTTGGTATAATGCGGGTAATCGTAGCCGCGCATATCCCAGCAGCTCGGGACGTCGATTTTATCCCAGGAGGTATCTTTGAAACGGGGGTTCATATAGTCTTCGGGCACATCGTTCGGGCTTTCGCTGTAGCGGAACTTCCAGTCGCCGTTCAGTGAGAGGTACCACGGGCCGCGGTCGCGCCCGGCCTTGGCGGCATCGGCTTCTTTGGCAAAGGGAAACAGCGGCGAACGGTTGGGAAGACGGGACATTCCCGGACTATCGGGGCTGGTGTAGATCAGTTTTTCCAGATTGACAGACATCTTTCGATAACTCCTGTTTGATTTTATAAAAGGGAAAACTATATTAATTAATGTATCACCGAAATAAGTAAAAAAAATGTCTTTTATGGTATAAAGAGATATGTTAAATGGTATTAGTATCGAATTTCCGGGCTTTGACGAATGTCCGAATTCCACGGTGTTCCGGCTGATGGGTCCGGCCGGTTCCCACGAGGGCATCGGCTGCGGTTTCCTGCATAAAGCCAAGCCTTTGGACCACGTCAATACCCACTGGCCCCGCTATGTGCTGGTGATCGTACTGCGCGGAACCGGTTGTTACGTGGATGAAAACAGCACGCAGCACCGGGTGAGCGCCGGCGATTTCTTCCAGCGATTTCCGGGGCGGCTCCATTCGAACTATGTGGATGTGGAGAGTAATTATTTTGAGTGTTATCTGGAGTGCGGCGCCGCGTTTTACCAATCGCTGCGCGCCATGCAGATCATCCGCAACGATACTCCGGTGCAGAATTCGACGCTTGACCCCACGCTGCTCGAGCGCATCTGGCAGTTCTACAACGTCCTGAAAAGCGGCGGCGACGAATCGCTGCCGGACTGCGCCGGGGAATTCATCGGCATCCTGGGGCAATGCCTCCGGCGGACCGCGCCGGACGCGCCGCGGACGGAAGAAAACAGCATCATTGAGCTGGCCTGTCAGCAGCTGACCGCCGATTTCGGGCAGGAGTTCGACCTGAAGCGATTCTGCCGCCAGAACGGCTGGGGTTACGAGCATTTCCGCAAGATATTCCGCAAGCACACCGGTATTTCGCCGTGGCAGTACCGGGTGCGGCGGCGGCTCGATACCGCCTGCTCGATGCTGCGCGACAGCAACCGTTCGATCGTCGACATCGCCGGGCGCCTGGGATATTCCAACGCCTACGAATTCAGCGCGCAGTTCAAGAAATACATCGGCATCTCCCCGCAGTACTTCCGCGAAGGCAAGAATTAATACCGTTATTTGCGGACTTCCACCCCGAGCGGCACCGAGGAGACAAAGTGGTCCCGTTGTGCCGCGACCTTGATGGTTCCGGCGGGATGCGGCATCGAACCGCGCAGGTAATCGAGGCCGCCGATCTGCGGAGTTATGGTCACCGCCGAAAAGCCCGCCGCCGCCGGCCGGATGCCCAGCAGTGTCGAGAAGAAATGATACAGAATATGCGCGCTCCAGGCGTGGCAGTCCGAACGGCTCGGTTCTGGCGGCACGGGCATTGTACGAAGCCGGGCACCGCAGCATCGCCGCCATCCGGCTGTCGGAGGGCTTGAAAGGTTCGGCCGATTTCCGCGACCGTTATTACGGCTTGAAGAACTGGCTGGACCAGCATGACGTCGAACTGGCCATCGATTTCTACGATCACAACTGGCGCCCATGGCAGAAATGCAGCTTGATGGTGGATTATTTTCTGGCCAAACGGCCGGATATCACTGCGATCGTCTGTCCGTTCGACCAGGTGGCAATCGGCCTTTATGATGAACTGAGACTGCGGGGACTCCGCATCCCGGACGATATCAGCGTGATCAGTTTCGACGACTACTATTATGCCCAATACCTCAAC
Source organism: Victivallis vadensis (assembly GCA_040391785.1). Classification (GTDB taxonomy): domain Bacteria; phylum Verrucomicrobiota; class Lentisphaeria; order Victivallales; family Victivallaceae; genus UBA5239. The sequence continues at coordinate 108,195 of JBEBXH010000007.1, read as the reverse complement.
CCGCCGCTGACCACGGTGGCGGTAAATCTCGAAGTGCTCGCCCTGCGTCTTTATGAGGGAATCGAAACCCTGCGGCGTCACGGAAAATTCCAGCTGGAAGTGAAACCATTTCTGGTTTCGCGCCAGAGCGTATTGCAGTCAGCAGCTCCCACCGGACAATAGCAGCTAACGCGCAGTTCCTCGCATTCATCCTTACTGTTGTAAAACTTGCACGCGGCGTTATTTATCTTTTCGCCCGATGAATGGACGTTCCAGATTATTATTGGTCAGGCTGTCTGCGATGAAGAAGAACTGCATCCTGGTCTGATTATTTGCATCTTTCAGGGAAACCAAATCTTCCTGAAGGAAGAAAGTTCCTTTTTCAAGGCCCGGGGGAATTTTGAAAGATTTATCGGTAGATTGGATTTGGAAGAGCCCTTTTTCATTGAATTCGATGGTGAAAGGAGCGTTGACGGTTTCAATTTCGCCTTTTTCGCTTTTCCGCTCATCGGTAAAACGCCACACGCCTTTGAGAGCTTCACGGGTGACGGAAGGAAGTTTACTGCGCCGGCGGTAGACGACGGAACGTCCGGATTTAGTTTCTTCTTTGAAGACGAAATTATCGGGATTGATTATTTCAGCCAGGAGTTCACCATCATCGCGGCCGGTTAATTTGAAGCAGACGTGATTATCGGTGACGTAAAATGATCCGGAGCTTTTCGGTTCCGAGTCATTGGTGGAAATCTGCCAGTCTTTGTCTTTGGTCAGGATGAAGGCGGTAGCAGTTCTGGCCAGGAAGCGCTTGCCGTTGGACCAGTAACCGAGCCATTCGCCGTCAAAATCGGATTCACTGTAGATCTGGGTATTTTGTATTTCCACAGGCGCGGCGGGGATTCCGGCATTTTGGGCAAGGCAGGAAAAGACGAGAAGAGAAACTGACAAGGAAAAAAGATATCGCATTCTGACCTCACAAAAGTAAAAGAGGAGGCAAATTTTGCCTCCTCTTATATTGACGTTCAGGTTTTAAAAATTAAAACCAGGAAGAACTGGTCGTGCCGGGCAGGGCCACATAAACGTCATTGCCTTCGAGAACAGTGGGTTTGCCGTTCTTGTCGAAGGTGTAGGAAAGGACTTTGACCTTGTCAAGACCGGTCATGACAGCCGGATAGCCGCTGATCTTGGAATTGACGTTCTGATAAACGAAATAATCAGTGGTGGTGATTTCGTAACGGGCAGCGATAACCGCATCACACTTGTTGGTGATACAGGCATTGTAGAACGCGGCTTTGCCGGAGATGTTCTTGGCGGACGGGAAGAAGTTGGCCCAGAAACTGTCAGCAGCGAAAACGCTGGCGTTGTCAGCGAAATTGCTGGCGCCCCAGCAGAAGATGCCGAACAGGACGTGGACGTTGGCTTCACCGGCGACCTTGGCCTTGGTGTCGACTTCAAAGACCGGACGATAACCGTACAACGGCTTGTAAGTTTCCGGATAGAGGTTCATGTTACCGGCATCACTGGTATTGATGGATTTGCATCCAGTCATAACCACGGCGACTGCGGCGACTGCAACGAGACACATTGCGATCTTTTTCATTGTTAATCCCTTTCTTTTTGATTTGAGAGCCAAAGAAACCCATTCTGAGACCCCTGTGTTTACAGATAAAGTAGCTTGTTTCAAGAAAAAAGTCAAACAGAAATATCGTAATTTCTGCCATTTAAATATTATTTAGCTTTCCCTTGAGCTCAAGACAGCTTTCTTCCCGCTCAAAAAAAAGCCCGGTCGAGCCGGGCTTTCTGTAATATATAACATCCGCAGGTGTTACTGTTTATCCTGCATGACCTTTTCTTCGGTGGTCAGCGTTTTGACCGCGGTCTGGTCGACCGGTTTTACCGGGGGAGCATTGAGGATGTTTTCGTCTTTGTTGATGATTGCGCTGTTGGCGCGGTCGCTGTCATCGCCGGAGACTTTCGGCTGCTTGGCAGCGTCGGCAGCCGGTTTCGCGGCATCATCCTGCTTATGAGGAGTGGTCTGCGAGGCGGTGGTGCCGGGGATCTCTTTCTTGAGCAGGGATTCGCGCTGGGGGTCGCGGTCATCGTTCAGGGTTACCGGATTGATCTGGTCGAGGGTGGGGGAAGTCTGGGCATTGCCGGTGACTTTCTCGCTTTTCTTCAGCAGATCCTTGTCGCTGATTTCCGCGGCGTCGGAGGCTTTTTCCACTTCCGGGGCTTTTTCCAGGATGATCGGATTGGCTTCACCGCAGGGGGTGGAGATTTCCATCCATTTCAGCACGAAAGGACTGTTGTTGGTGACGCGCATTTTCTGGTTGGCGGGGATGTACAGCGTAACGCCTTCGCGCATTTCATAGGATTTGCCGTTGATGTCGATCATACCGCCGCCGGCCAGCACATAGAGAATCTGGGTGGTTTTCTGGGTGAACAGCGCGGAAGTGACTTTCGGCTCCATGGCCACGATGTTGATGGCATAATCGCCGGGGAGCTCTTCGCTGATGCAATTGTACAGCGGGAACACACGGGAATTACCGAAATCGATGGCGCGGTCGGAATTGATCTCATACAGGTCCTTGAACATGACCAGGGAACCGTCGACTTTGCGGATTTCAACTTGCTGAGGTTCGACTTCTTCCGAAATGCAGCCGGTGAGGCCGGCACTCAGAAAGGCGGCGCATAAAAGCAGTGCAAAATACTTCATTTGAACTTCTCCTTACAGGTTATTTATAAAGTAAATATAGCTGAATTTGACGATAAATCAAATTCAATTCCAACGGAAAGTCGAAAATTGAAAATGAATGCAATACGAGGAACTCCGCGTTCCTCGTGCTCCAGCGGCATGAGTTTATTTCAGGGCCTTTTTCAGCGCGCAGACCGCCTGCGATACCGCCGCCCGGGTCGGACTCGAATCCGCCAGTGGATTGAGCATCATGAAGTCATGGAACGTACCGTTGTAACGCACCGCCGTGACCTTGACTCCGGCCTCTTCGAGCTTGTGCGCGTAGGCTTCGCCCTCAAAACACAGCACATCGTTCTGGTCGGTGATGATGAACGCCTCCGGTAAACCCTTCAGCTGCTCCGTCGTGGCCTGCAGCGGACAGGCGATGATATCCTTGCGCCGGGATTTGTCCGGCAGGTACTGGTCCCAGAACCACTCCATGGCTTTTTTCGTCAACCACGGGCCGTCGCCGTAAGCCTGATAGGTCGGGTTGTCGAAATCGGCGTCGGTCACCGGGTAAATCAACAACTGGAATTTAATTTTGATGGCACCGTGCTGCTTGGCGAGCAGCGCCATCACCGCGGCCATATTGCCGCCGACGCTGTCCCCGGCCACGGCCAGGCGCGAAATATCGACATTGAACCGGTCCGCGTTTTTGACCACATACTCCATGGCCGCGTAATCCTGTTCGATCGGCACCGGAAACTGCGCTTCCGGCGAGGGTGTATAATTGACGAACACCACCGCGACCCCGGCTCCGACTGCCAGCTCGCGCACCAGCCGGTCGTGGGTCTCCTTGTCGCCCATGACCCAACCGCCTCCGTGGAAATAAAACACCACCGGCAAACGGTCGTTGTTCCCGGCCGGGCGAATCACCCGGATATCGACCTCACCGGTCGGCCCGACAGAGAGTTTCATATCCTCCAGGTCGGCGGGTAATTTTTCCACCTTCATGGCCTGAGTGTCGGACAACACCTTGCGGGCCTGCTCCGGGGTCAGCGTGTAAAGCGGTGGCGGGTTCTGTTTGGCAAGCTCATCGAGAAATTGTCTGGTTTCCACAGTGAGCCACGGATTTTTTGATGAACGCATCTGCATAATCACTCTCCTCGTAATTAGACTGACTAACAGTACCACCGCTTTGCGATTTTGTCAAGAAATTTATTTCAACAGCAGCTCCGGAGACTCATAGAAAATCGGTATGAGCGGTTCATCGACGTCGACAAACAGTTTCCTGCAATCAAATCGAATACTCCAGATTTCCGCTTTGCCGCCGCGAGGCCGGGTGAAGCTGACAAAACTTTTGCCGACAATCCCTTTTTCCGATGCCATCACCTTTCCCGCCGGGTCGAGCAACTCCACCGCAGCCTCTTCATTCGGTGAGCCCGCGGCGCGAATGGTAATGCGTTCAGTACCCGCCGGAACCGCAAAGTAAAGCCGTCCGCCGGTATTGAGCAGCGCCAGTTCCTTGGCGACGGAATACCCGCGCCCCGCCCGGTTGCCGTCGATCCGTACCGTATTCAGCCCGGTATCGATATTGAAGCAATACACCCCGGTCAGTGCGGGATTGAGTTCGTAACGGCGCTCCCACTCATTCTCGTTCAGCTTGAACGAGTCGACAGTCTGCCCGTCGGGCGCGATGACCGACACAGAAAGACGCTGCGGATTGCGGTTCACCTGAGCGGTTTTGAACGATAACACCACGGGCTCGCCCGCTTTTGCGTATTGCAGAAAGGTGAACTTCTGGCGCAACCCTTCCTGTCCGGTAACTTCCACGGCCTTGCCGGTCGTCCGGCCAAGCTTGGCCAGATCAGGCAATGCTGCAGCCCGGAAATTTTTCGCCTCCACACTCTGCGGGTGGGCCTTGACCCAGCCTTGCAGGTCAAAAAGCGTTTCCCGTCCCTGAAACTGCGTGCGGACTTTACCGGAAACCCCACCCAGATACGAACCCATGCCGGGGTCGAAGCGAACCGGCGCGAGCTTGGCGGCATGATCCGTCACCGTGACGTCATTGAGTGTCAGCCCGGCGACTGCGTCGGTAGTTTCGCCGCGAATGAGAATGGCCGGTTTCCGGGTCCGGTCATTATTCACGGCAACCTTATTAAACGTCAGTTCCAACGCATCGCCGCGCAGCCCGCTCAGGTAAATTTCCTGCTCCGCCGCACTGCCAATATCCAGCCCGTCAAAAATAATTTTGCCGGTAAACGGCGAGCGCGACAGCGACAGCCCGTAGGTGGTCAGCATTACCGCCACATTTTTCCGGTTGCCGACGCTCCGGCAATTGCGGAACTCGATCGACACCGGCCGTGAACTCCCCGTCAAGTTCGCCAGAAAAAACTCGATGCCGCTACCCTGATTTTCCGAAAAATCGCAATTTTCCGCCACACAATTGACCAGAAATTCATCCGGGTAATTCGGTTCGTAATCGATCCCGGCCGCCGGCGGCGTACCGCCGGTATGGATGAACTTCGAATTGCGGATCAGCAGATTTTCGACGCTGATAACGCTGATGCCCTGCCGCAGGTGCCCCGTGCAAATAACGTTTTCGATGGTGATATCACGGCATCCGGCCAAGGCATTGCCGCCGTTCGCCCGGCCAATGTAAATGCCGTCGCCGCCGGACTCCGCGATGGTGATATCGCGAACCTGAATATTTTCCGAACTGCGGAGCGACAGCGCGTGCCGCCACTCACTGTGTTTGTACCGTCCGGTATCGCGGTAGTCCTGCCGGTTCATCCGGATTTCCGCCTTGCCCTCGCCGCGAATGATCAGGTTCTTGACCTTGACGGCTTCCAGTAGTGAATCGTTCACTCCCTGATATGCATCCGGCTTGGCGCGCAGGATCACTCCGTCGGCCAGAACCAGTTCCAGGTCGGAACGCAACTTCAGGGGCAGCGCCCGCCATTCCCCGCCGGTATTGTCGATGACCAGCTTGCGAACCCCGGAATCGATGGCTTGCTGCAGCATGGCAGTGCTGTCGGCAGGGTCAAAGCCCCACCAGGAAGCGCGGGCCTCGATTACTTTGCCGCTTTTCACCGCTTCGATCTTCCCGGCATCCGGAGCAATGACCGCCCCTTTGACTGAAAACACAGCGGTCAAGACACATATCAACAGAACTTTATCGAACTTCATCAATCAATCCCCCACATAATCGTCGATCAGATTTTTGCTGCTGTTCAGCCAGGGATTCCACCACTTATTGCTGTTGCAGATGCTGACGCGCTGAACCGGGGTCACGTGCATCCCGAAATGCAGCACGTTGGCATTTTTGGAGTGCCGCGGGTAAATTGAATTTTCGCCGTAGCCGCTTTCCGGATAAATACCGTCCAGTTTGACCGCGATATAAGCATTTTTGGCGCTTCCCGCGACCTTGGCCGGCGGCGTATCCACAAATACCAGCAAATTCGGCGCACTGCGGAACTTCGCCACCTCGGATTGCTTGACCGCCCGTGTGGAAGTATGCCCCCGGAAGAAACCGAAAGTACGCGCATTGATGCCGTAATTCAGGTTGGCCTTGGTGAATTCGAACGCAGTCTCGCTCGGACAGCGGTAGGAATTCTCCTGTGCCAGATAGTTCTCATCCTTGAACATCTGATACCAGCCTTTGTCGCCCCAGCCGCTGCCGACGATCGCCGGAGTGCACCAGCTGTCATTGTCGTCCGAATAGCTGATAAAAGCCAATCCGAGCTGTTTCAAATTCGCAATACAACTGGCCGATCGCCCCTTTTCGCGGGCACTGTTCAAAGCCGGCAGCAACATTGCCGCCAATATTGCAATAATAGCAATAACAACAAGCAACTCAATAAGTGTAAACTTATATCCGGTTTTTGAGAATCTGGTAGCATCAATGTCTTTTTTCATCGTATCGTTCTCCTGTAGTTACTTTTTTAATTGATAATTGATAATTAAGGACTTACCTTTATAGAAATATGATTCCGGATTTAAAAATCGAAGAGGGTTAAAGGGATTCCTCCCTTTCCTTCATTATCAATTATCCATTTTCCATTTTCCATTAATTTTAATTGCGTATAAACACCAGCGGCGGCACTTCAATCTGGCACGGCTCCTCGGAAACGGCGTATTCGGCGATCAGGTCGACCATGCGCTCGTAGTCCATCATGGACGAAGAAATCGGGTACGGATAATGCTGAATGCTGTTGTCATTATTGTAGCCGGCGACCAGCAGCCGCGCCATTTCCGGGTTTTCGAGAATCAGCGAAGCGCCGCCGAGCGCCGCCGCATCGTTCATGAAAACCACGCCTTTCACCCCCGGTTCCTGCTTCAGGAGCTCCGCCAGATCATGCCGTCCGTTGCGGTAAAACGCCTCAAAAAATTCGAGTTCCGGATCGGCGTCGCTGCCGGCAAAAGTGAATTTGCGGTAGATTTCCTCGTAACTCATTTCCGGATAAAGGCATTTCAGCGACTGGATCCGGGCGTTCACCGGCGAGAGATCGCACTCGCGGCAAATCAGCCTGAAATTCTCCCCGATTTCACGGAGAAAATGTTGGAAAATCTCAACACCGCCGAGGTGCGCCGCCGGCGACACATAGCGCGGAAAGGCCGGACTGATCCCGACCGCCGAAACATTGTTGGACTCCAGCAGTTCCAGAATCTGCCGTATGCCGAATGGTGCTCCGATAAAGGCAATATGCTCGACCCCGCGAAACAATAGATTCCGCACCATTTCCAGCGCTCCCGATTCATCGGCGGGCAGGCACGCACAATAAGCCGAATACCCCTGCGCTTCGAACCGCTGCAGCAGCCGGATGGTCAGCGCCTTGATGTGCTCTTCCTGCACCATCATGGGGATGGCGATGAGCACTGCGACGGTCTGCGTGGATTTCCCATGGAGAAGCTGGTAGCCAAAATTGGTCCGGTAGCCTACTTCGCTGGCCACCCGGCGCACCCGCTCCTTGGTTTCTTCCGAGCAGAAATTGATCTCGCGGTTATTCAGAATCTGCGAAACCGCAGAAACCGACACACCGCTCAACTCCGCTACTTTGCGCATCGATAAACGACGGGGCATAAATTGAAATTCTCCATATAAATATTGTTTATATAAATATAGTATATACGCAAAGTGCCGATTTGTCAATCCCCCATCCGAAAAAATCCATATAAAAAATGTTTATATGCGGAAAATCCCGGAATGAACCCGATGCCCAAAAACCATCGGACTTGTCGGATTCTCCCCACCCCATAAAAAAAACCGCCGGACGATTAAATCCGGCGGCTGAGAACTCTCTTAATTCGTAATTAAGTCTTAGCTGTTTTTCTTTTCGAAGTCGATCATGAAGTCGACCAGCTTTTCGACGCCCTTCAGCGGGACGGCGTTGTAGATGCTGGCGCGGATACCGCCGACCGAGCGGTGCCCCTTCAGGCCGGTCATGCCGGCGGCGTTGGCTTCCTTGACGAACTTGGCTTCGAGTTCTTCGGTGGGCAAACGGAAGACGACGTTCATTTTCGAACGCGCATCGGGCTGGACCGGAGAGCTGTAGAAGTTGCTCTGGTTCAGGAGCTCGTAAATCGCTTCGGACTTGGTGTTGTTGATGTTTTCAATCACCTTCAGGCCGCCCTGCTTCTTCAGCCAGTCGGTGACCAGCGCCAGCATGTAGATGCTGAAGGTCGGCGGGGTGTTGAACATGTTTTCTTTTTCGATGTAGGTCTTGTAACGCAGCATCGAGGGAACCCACTTCGGCAGTTCTTCGTCCTTGATCAAGTCCTTGCGGATGATGACCAGCGCCATGCCGCTCGGGCCGAGGTTCTTCTGCAGACCGGCGTAGATCAGGCCGAAATCCTTGACATTGATCACGCGCGACATGATGTCGCTGGACATGTCGGAAATCATCGGCACGCCTTCGACCACCGGCGGGAATTCATGGTACTGGGTACCGTAAATGGTGTTGTTGCTGGTGATATGGAGGTATTTAGCGCCCGGAGTGGGCTTCAGGTGACGGATCTCAGGGATACGGTCGTAGTTGGTGTCCTTGCTGGAACCGATCACGTTCACCGTGCCGTAGCGGCCGGCTTCTTTGATGGCCGAAGAGGCCCACACGCCGGTGTCGATGTAATCCGCGGTGCCGCCGTTCAACAGGTTCATCGGAACCATGCCGAACTGCATCCAGGCGCCGCCCGCTACGAAGCAGATGCCGTATTCGTCGCCGATATTCATCAGTTCACGGACATTGGTCTCCGCGCGTTTGATCACTTCCATGAAAAGCGAACCGCGGTGAGAGATTTCCATGACGCCGCTGCCGCAGGATTTGTAATCGCAAAATTCCGCCTGGGCAATTTGCATGACTTCATCCGGGATCATGGCCGGACCGGCACTGAAATTGTAAACTCTCATCGTTCGCCTCTTTATGTTTGAAGGTTGTTAAATAGTTATTTTAGTATCTATTTGGGATAAGTGATACAATACACCCGAAAATAAAATTTTGCAAAGTCCAATTCGATATTTTTTTATTTTGCCGCCGCGCATAATTCTTCTTTTTTGTAAACCACGAATATACGGAAATCACGGGAAACTGTCCGCACGCAAAGACAAAAATGACGGAAAGAACGGTTTCGGCTCAAAACATGACTATTCTTTGCGTCATTTTAGTCATCCCAAACGCCCAATATGTCTCATGTGCTCCCATTCGTCCCAACAAAATTTCAGCCCGTAAAAAATATTTAGACATTTCTAATTATTTTATTTGAATTTCTCAAAAATACATGTTATAATATAGTTATTCGAAGTTAAATTTTTTTAACCCGTTAATTAGGTTGGTCTAATTATGAATTTCAAATGCCATAGTCATTACGAGAGCCTGCTGAAATATTTGCTGGTAAAAACCGCCCCGGTACTCGGCGGTATCAAACCGGCGGTTTTGCTGCGCCTTAATAACTGTCCGCATTTGAAGAGTTCCGACTATTACCGCATCTTCTGCCGTCATCAAAATATCCTGATCCGCCAGTTGAAACTGCAATGCATGATCATGAAACACGACGATATCAACCTCCAGATATTGTTCTACGACGCCAACGTCCTGTGGCGCCACCTGAACCTGCCCCGGCACCGGCAGCTGCTCCACGAAAACGGCTACGCCAAGTGCGGCAACCTCGAAGCATACCTCACCGAGCTCCGGAATCGTTTCGCCAATGGTCAGTTTCCCCACGAAATCGGGCTGTTCCTGGGCTATCCGTTGAAGGACGTGCGCGGTTATATGGCCCACGCTCACGATTACGTGACGGTTCCCCGCGGCATGTGGCGGGTGTTCGGCGACCCCGGCGAATCGACCCGCGTCATGGCGAGTTACCGCCGTGCCGAGGAGTCCATGCGCCGCGCCATCGGCAAATGCCCGAACATCAATTTATGCATCAATCAATTTCAACAAGTAAGGATATAAGGAGTAAATTATGTCTGTAGTCAAAGTTCTATACGGCAGCAGCACCGGCAACACGGAAAATGCCGCCAAAGCCATCGCCGCCAACCTCGGCGGCGAAGCCATCAACGTATCATCCGCCAACGCGGAAACCTTCAATGCCGACTTGCTGATCCTCGGGACCTCCACCTGGGGCATCGGCGACCTGCAGGATGATTGGTACGGTCAAATCGACCAGCTCGACAAAATCGATCTTACCGGCAAAAAAGTAGCTTTGTTCGGGCTCGGCGATCAGCAGGGATTCGGCGATTCCTTTATCGACGGAGTCGGCACTCTTTTCAACAAGGTCAAAGCCCGCGGCGCGGAAGTGATCGGATTCTGGAGCAGAGACGGCTACAGTTTCGGCAGTTCCACCGCGGTGATCGACGGCAAACTCGCCGGCCTCGCCCTCGATGACGATAACGAAAGCAATAAAACCGCTGAACGCATCGCCCAATGGTGCGCTCAGCTCAAGTCCGAACTATAACGATCTCCTTTTCCCAAGGGGCAATCAGGCAGGCAGAGCGGCATTGAATTTAACCCAATGCGCTCCGAGTTTAGTTTAACCGCCGCCGAGCCGGTCTGATATGCCCGATTTCAGAGTTGGCCCTCTCAGGCTTTGCTGCGGCGTTTCAGCGGCGGCAGAAAGGACAGGTAACTGGCTGTGATCAGCAGCAATGCGACCAAGGTTGCCAGATAGGCACCGAACCAATCATTAAGCTTTTTCATTGTTGCTTTCCTCTTTTTCGATTTGTTCCATCAGTTTGGCGTCATCGGCGGAGACATGACCGACTACGCGGCCGTCGTCCAGCACGTTGGTTTCATCGTGGGAGCGTTTGTCCAGGCTCTTGAACATCTTCATCAGGTCCATCGATCCGCCGATCGAGAACCAGACCGTACTGACGACCCCGACGATCCCGGCCACCACCACGTTGGTGATGAAGAAGTAGTGCACCCACCATTCAGCCGGCCAGCGGTAGAAGAAGTTCCAGATGACCACGCAGACAAAGAAGATGATGAATCCTTTGCCGAACGACCACAGGAACACCGACCAGGCCAGAATCTTGTCGCCGCGGGTATAAGCGGAGTCGATGCCGAGGATTTTGCTCGGGAACGTTTTCCAGGTCAGCGGAATCTTGACCTTTTCCACTTCGCCGTGGGTCCGGTATTTGCCGCGGTGCAGGATGCGCTCCAGGTTGAACGGCGTCCGGCAGGTGATCAGCGACAGGATCACGTACAGGATAATCGCGGTCAGCATGGCGATGAAGTAGATTTCCTGGGAATTGATCGGGAACTCATCGCTACGCATGGTCCATGTGATATACGGATTGAACGGACTGGAAACCGTTTCCAGGAATTTGCCCACGGCATCTGCGTACTCGTGCTTGACCAGCCACGGGTAAACGTGTCCGGCCCAGGTCTTCTGCACAATGATGCCGCCCACGGCCAGGAATGCTCCCGAGCTCAGCGCGGCGAAGGCGCCTGCCGTCGTGCCGCGTTTCCAGTACAACCCGAAGACGATGATCGGACCCGCGCCCCCGAGCCAGATCGCCCCGGTAATCGCGAAGAACATCAGGATATAGTCGATCTGGGCAAAGAAGAACGAGAAGAAGAAGGCGAACGCCGCCACGCCGGCGATCACCAGCCGCAGGAGCCACAGCTGTTGCTTGGGGGTAAACGGCGTTTTGCGGAACGGCAGAACCAGGTCCTGCACGATAATACTGCCCCATGAATGCAAGTAGGAGGTATCGGTCGTGACCAGGAGGAAGATCATGAGCGCACAGAATACTCCGGTCAGGCCGAGCGGCAGCATTTCCCGGATGGCGGTCGGCACCAGCATCTGGTTGTAAATGGTTCCGAACGATTGCCCGGTCCCTTTATCGATCTGGCGGATGGCGGCCTGGGAAATGCCTTTGTAATCATCATACGTGAAGGTTTCAGGCTTGATCTTGGTGTCTTCGGGGAGGCTACCCTTGATATAATCGGACATCTCGCCGGTAGCCAGCATGGTGGCGATCTCGCTGCGGGCAGTATCGAACTCCTTGGCGGCGGCAATGTCGGAGAGCGTTTTCTTGGTGAGCTGGGTATGGATGTTTTTCGCCTTCGGTGCGAAGTTGGCATGGTGCAGATAGGTGTATGCGGCCACGGCCAGCAGGACGTACATCATGACGGAGAATCCGGCGCGCCAGGTGCCGAGGAGGCCGCCCATTTTCTGTTCATGCGCATTGGCCGCGGAGCAGTTGTAACCCTGCAGGCCCGACCACGACATGCGGTTGAAAACCGAAGCGAAAATACCGACGAAAATATAGAACAGGTTGAATTTGCTCAGCTTCTCAATGTCGTACGGATTGAGCATGCTCATTCCCGGAGCGCGGTCCAGCAGCGTGGGTGCCATTTCCTGGGTCCAGGAGAATTTGTACAGGATAAATCCGACGATGACCACGTACATGGGATAACTCAGGATCCCCGCCACGCAGTCGGTGGTCATGATGGTGATCTGGCCGCCCAGCGTGATGATCAGCACGGCCAGCGAAAGAAACGCGAACATGACCACTCCGAACGTGGAGAAATTAAGCCCGAAAATCTGCAGATGCGTCGGCAGGTCGAGGAAGTAAATCAGAAACCGCGCGCTGACAGCAGGGAAAATCGCGTAGTTGATGACGCCGGAAAGCGATTGCAGCACGGCGGCGAAAATACGGAACCCTTTGCTGTAACGCATTTCGAAAAACTGCCCCATGGTCATGGCGCGGGTTTCGCGGAAGCGGTAAGTACAATACCCCGTCAAGGCAAACGCCAGACCGATCGGCGTGGCAATACTGCTCCAGAAACTGACGGCGAAACCGCAAGTGTAGTACATTTCAAAAATCGCGACCAGGCTGATCAGCCCCGTTGCCGCTTCACCGCTGGCTACCGCCACTACATAGCGGCCGGCCACCCGGCCCGCCGTCAGGAAGTCTGCCACTCCCTTTACATATTTCTGACTTTTCAGTGCGATCAGCATCACTATAAAAAGTGGTATGACCACGATAATCCAATCGATCCAATGCATAATTGTCCTTGGTTAGTTCTGTTTAAATTTCGGCAAAAAAATACGAAATCAGCAGAACGGCCCGGCCCGGACAATAATATGATAATTCAGCAGGTCATTGAGGAATTTCGCCGGAGGAACCTCCCGCGAATAATTGCCGCCGGCAAACCAGCGGAGAATCGAAAATTCATCAGCCAGAAACAGATCCGGCGTACGTGAAAAAAGCTGATTCAGATAATTACTGAGAGTATTGCGGTTGCCGGCGACCAGCGACAGGGAACCGGCGCATTGGCTGCGCATCAGCGCCTGCTTGCCGAACCCGTTGCTTCCGGCATGAATGCCGCTGGTGAGGCGATTGGGCAAGCGGTCGGCCACATCGCCGGAGAATACACTCCAGCAGCCGCAAAACGCGACCAAAAAGAAGACCAACAGTATGCACTTTCTGCCCATTCAACAAAACTCACATTTAGATTACAAATAAATAATCCTAAGATAACATGAATTCCGGAAAAATCAACAGACGGCAAAGGAAATAATTGGAGAATTGGTCGGCACCGGCGGTGCCTGAATTGGGGGATTTGGGGAACAACTCTCATAGATCACATACGCCCCACGTGTCACGCCATAGCCTTGGCGAAGGCGGATGTGTCCCATCAAGATCACGGACTTACACGGACAGTCACAGACTGGCGCAAGCATTTCCCAATTCAGGCGCTTGCGCCGACCAATTCAGCCACGCAGTGGCGGCCAATTTTCCAATTCAGGCGGCACAGCCGCCGTCCAATTTCCCCTACAGGTCCGCGCCTGCGGCGACGAGGTTTTTGCGGACTTCGACGCCGTTGACTTCGGCCGGGGCCTTGCCGGATTTCACCGCCATGGCGGCGCCCATACCGGCGGCCTGACCGATCGAACAGACTGGCGGCATCACCCGCGCACTGCTGTGCAGCGCATGGTCCAGCGAAATCGCCCGGCAGCCCATCAACAGGTTGCCGCTGCCCTTCGGCACGATGGCGCGGTAACTGATTTCGTACCATTGGTTTTCCGGCATGTGCTCAAGAATCGTGCCAGTACCGGAGGGGTTGTGAATGTCGATCGGATAACGCACTTTGGCGATGCCGTCGTCGTATTTGCGGGTCGCGGTAAAATCAGCGGCAGTCTGCAGGATCAAGCCGACCACGCGGCGGGTTTCGCGGATACCGATATGGTGCGCCATCGAGTGGATGCGGGCCTTTTCATAACCCGGCACGTGTTTGCGCAGGAACCGGAGGTATTCGCGGACCTGACGGCGCGCATCGATTTCCGCTTCGGAGAGCTCGACGCCGTTGACGCCGCTTTTCTTGATCACGCGGGTGGTATTGAAATGAATCACGTCCTTCTCATGAGTCAGGAACCAGAGGACGTTTTCGCGGATGCAGTCGATTTCGCCGTTGGCCTTGGCCTTGTCGTAATAAACATTGACGCCGGCGCGGTCGGGCATGCGGTCGGCATCCACGTCCGACAGTTTGAAACACAGGGTCATCGGCTGACAGAAACCGTCGTCATTGCCGAACTGGCATTCGCAGCCGGAGAGCTTGGCCAGGTCGCCGTCACCGGTGCTGTCCACAAAAATTTTACCTTTAATCGCCACCGGGCCGGACTTGGAGCTGAAGATCGCGGCGGTGATTTTGTTGCCGTCCATGATCACATCCGTCAGGTCGTGGTGATAAAGCAGCTTGACGCCGGCTTCGAGGCAGAGGTCCTCGCCGCCGAGCATGGCGAGGTCTTTGGTGATCCGCATTTCGAGGGGACTTGCGACCTTTTCGTCGAAATTCTCGCCGCGCTGCTGCACCGGCAGGTATTCCCACATTTTCCGGACCCAGTCCACATACAGCGGACGGTCGATCGTGGCGCCATTCACATGGTTGAACATGAACGGAGAAACTTCGCCGTAGGAAGCCATGCCGCCGAGCGCGCCGTAGCGTTCCACCAGCATCACCTTGACACCCTGGCGGGCCGCCATGACCGACGCGCTGATGCCCCCGGGGCCGCCGCCGATTACCACTACATCCGCTTCCGCAATTACCGGGATCGCCTTGTCAAACTTATAACCGATTGTTTCCATGAGTATCGTTCTCCGTATTATTTTTTGGTATACTACAAATAATATATCGTTTTTTCTTTGAAATGATATGGATTTTTTTGCTGTTTTGTTGTATTTTTATCACAAACGAGGAATTATGAGTGATTTCAAGACATTCGATGCCGCCGTCCGGGCGTTTGAACACCAGTTCAATTGCCGTCTGTGCCTGCATGACTATACCGGGCGCTTCCACGAGTGCTCGCTGCCGCGCTTCCACCTGAATCCTTACTGCACGAAATTGAAGAAAAAGAACCCCGGCACCGACCGCATCTGCATCGCCTTCGACACCACCAGCATCCAGAAACATCACGGCAACTCGTCCGAACCGTTTTACAAATACTGCCCGCTCGGCTATCTGGAAGCGGTTTTTCCGGTGATGTCCGGCGGCAAGGTCTGCGCGGCGCTGTTTGCCGGTCCCTTCAGCGGGGCGCCGCCGCTGGTAGCGAATGCTTTTCACGAGAACATTCGCGAAAACGATCTGCCGTCCAAACCGCCGCCGCTGTCGCCGGAATCGCGGCGCGACCTGCTCGCTCTCGGCGCGCTGCTGGCCCAGCACCTGGCCGAATGCGTCGCCCGTCCGTACCCCACCGGGAGCAGCCGCCGCGAGCGGATCGAACAATTCATCGCCCGCAATTACAGCCGTCCGATCGGGCTGGACGACCTGGCGGAGTTCATCGGCCTGAGCCCGGCGCGGACTTCGGAACAAGTGAAAAAGCTGTTCGGCGAGGGTTTCGCGGTGCTGTTGAATCACCGACGGCTGCAGATGGCGCAGCGATTGCTCGAACATTCGGCCTTCAACATCGAGACGGTGGCGGAACGCTGCGGTTTCCATGACAGTGCCTATTTTCACCGGGTATTCCGCCGTCTCTGCGGCGAAACGCCCACCGCCTATCGCCGCCGCACGGCCAATCCCAACGCCTGATCACAATTTTTTTATACAAAAAAAAAACTCGCCACCGGGCGCTTGCCCGGACGCGATCCAGCGCGCGGACAGCGCTGGCCGCCCCTAAGGCGGAACAAACCGTAAGCCGCAGGCGCTACAAAATAATCACCTTCCGAACGAGAGCGAAGTTGAAAAAGCGCGCAGCTGATTTTTCAACACTGAGCGGAAGGTCGGGGAATTTATGGACAATGCCTGAGCTCAATTTCGGCTGTCCATGAGGTCCATCGCGTCCATCGTGTCCATGTTGTCCATTTTAATCTCGAGATTCTTACAATTAGGACTTGAATATTTGTGTTTCGGCGGTTATTTTTTGGTAATATTGATTCTATAATAAGGAGGCTTGGATGAAAAGTTTATTGACACTGGTGTCTGTGATCGTGATTGCGCTGGGCATGACCGGCTGCAAGTCCCCGGGGATTTTCGCCACGACGTTTGACGATGGCAAAAAAGATATGGTGGTCCTCGATACCACGCCGGTTTTTCCGAATACCGTGGCCGTGACCGATTTCAAGGACCTGCGTGGTGACAGCAACTCCGCCGGCACCGTCTTCTGGAGCCTCTGCCCGCTGATGCCCTTCGGCTGGGTCAGCTACGACCGCCCGGAACACGGCAAAGCCATGATGAATACCGCCAACTACAAGCATGACATGATCGCCAGTTTGGCCAATGCCGTGGCCGTCAGCTTCGATACTTCGCGGATTTTCAACAGTACTTACGCCTCCCGTGATATCAATGACCTGAAAGGCGACCTGATTCTCGATGCCGAAATCTACACCGCCCGGTTCGATGCCAAGCTGATTTCGTACGGCTTGACCTTCGTTTCGCCCGTTCTGTGGGTTGTCGGCCTGCCCGCCACCTATCTTGACAGCCAATTGGATATGAAGCTTCGTCTGTATCACCGCTCGACCGAAAAAATCGTCTGGGAATACCCGATCAAAGTGGAAGAATCCGGTTGCCGCTGGGCCTACGGCCGCACCAGCGAAGAAATCGAAATCTTCCCGAAAATGGTTCGCGAAGCCCTCAACAAAGCCATTCCCGAACTTGAAAAATACCTCGATGCCAATCCAACTCTGCTCGACGACAAAGCCGTAGAAAAGAAAGCCGAGGAAACCCTCGAAAAGGCCAATCAGGAACTCGACAACAGCAAAAAAGAACAGCAGGAAGTGAAGGAAGCCGAAAAAACGGCTCCCAACATCTAATCGCTATCGACGAATAACGCGCCCGTCCAACCCCGGACGGGCTTTTTTATTCTGGGGGCGAGGAGCTGCGCGTTCCTCGCGCAAAGAGGCTGCCGCCCCTGGACCCCGCCGGATACTGAATATAGAGAGGATTGCTTGATCCGACCTGTCCGACAAAAAGCCTGGGGGATTTCCGGGGGTTCCGGGGTTTATTCTGAAAATATCTGCTTGTAATTATCTTTTCCGGGGAATATATTAATTCGATTTATTGAACAGGGGTAAATATTTTATATGGATTAATTAAGCTCCCGCTGGAACAAAAATTTCTCCCGGCGGTCTTATTTACATATTGAGACAAGAACCAAAACAAAAAACATAACGAACAAAAGAAGGTTCCGAAATGAAACAAAACATGGTAATGAAATCACTGATCGCCGGGATGATCGTATCCGGTACAGCCCTGACGATGTCGCTGAGCGCTCAGGATGCCAACGCTCCCGTGCCGGCCCCGGCCGCTCCCTCCGCCGTCAAAGAAGAACTCAAGGTTGATCTGGCCGCCACCCTGCCGGATGTCCTGGCCAAAGTCGGCAGCAAAGACATTACCAAAAAAGAAGTGCTCACCCAGCTCGAAGGAATGCTGAGGCGGCAGGGCGGAACTTTGGCGATGTTGCCGCCGGAAGAGTTCAAAAATGCAGTTTATATGGTTGCCCGTAATCTGGCGACACGGGATGTTCTCGTGGACGAAGCGGACAAAGATGGATTCAAAGCGGACAAAGCCGCCGTGGTGAAGTATTACACGGACGGGTTGGAACAAGCCAAAAAAGAAAATCCCCAGGCGTACGAGAGAAATATTGCTCAGCTCAAGGCCACTCAGAATATGACCCCCGAACAATATATTGAAAAAGAATCCAACAATCCCGATATGCAGAAAAATATCGCTGTCAGCCAGTGGCTGGAGAAGAAAATCCAGGTCACTGACCAGGAAGTGGAAAAATATTATCAGGACAACAAAGACGTGGAGTACACGACCCCGGCCGATCCGAAGGATTCCGCCCGCGTGTCTCATATCCTGATTATGATAGACAAGGATAAGGAAGCCGATGCGGAGAAGCGCGCCAATGATATCATCGCCAAACTGCAGAAGGACGGAGCCGTTTTTGAAGAACTGGTTGCCTCCGAAAGCGCCTGCCCGAGCAAGGCACGCCAGGGCAAGCTTGGAGTCATCACCAAAGAACGCAGTTTCTTCGGTCCGGAATTTGCGGCTGTCGCACTCACCCTTGAAGTCGGCAAAGTTTACGGTAAGCCGGTCAAGTCCGACCTGGGCTACCACATCATCCGCCGCGACGCCTCCGTAGACAAACCGGAAGTTCGCCCGCTGGATGACAACCTGAAGACCGAACTGAAGCGCACTCTCTCGCAGCCCAAGGCTTACGAATTCGTTGAGAAATCGTTCGCTGACGCAGTGGCTGCCGGCAAGGTGAAAATGTTCGTCGAGGAGCCGAAATTGGCCCCGCAAATCGTCCCGCAGGCTGCCAAGTAAGGCTCAGTAACAGGAGGTCCCGACAATGTCCGAAGAAAAACCCGTCGAGCAGCCCAAAGTGGCTCCGCCCGAAAAAGGAATGGAAAAGAAGATCAACATCATCGCGATCGTCGCGATTCTGGCGATCATCGGCATCGTTTTTTATGTAATCAGCAAAGACGCCGGCAAGAAAAATGCCGAAAAGGCCGGTACCACCGGTACTTACAGCATGGAATCCAAGGACCCCACCGGGCTGGTCGTTCCGCCCGAGCCGCCGGTCGTGCAGCCTGCTCCGGGCCAACCGCAGAAGCCTGCGGCTCCGAAGCCGCCGCCGGCCGACCTTTGGGCATTTCTCCCCGATCCGGTGGCGGAAATGGACGGCAAGCCGGTCGCAAAGCAGGTCATTGTCGATATCTTCATGGCTCAGTTTCAGGGGCGGATTCCCCCGAACATCAATCAGGATGACCTGAAGTCGATCGGATATGAACTGGTCAATAACTATGTCAACCTCGAAATTGTCCTGAAAATTATCCGCGACAAAGGCATGAGTATCACCCCGGAAGAAGTCAAGAGTATGCTCAATGAGAATGTCCGGAAAATGGAAAAGGAAGATCCGTTCCGCTTCAATATGCTGAAATCGGCACTGGGTGCCGAAAAGCTGACGTTGGATGCGCATATCGACCAGATGTCCAAGGAAAAAGGGATTCAGGACAACGCCCTGATCAAGAAATATTACGACCAGCTTCAGGCCGGGGTCAAAGTGACCGACGCCGAAGCACGGGAATTCTACGAAGCGAACAAGCAGGCGTTTTTCACCACTCCGGCCGATCCGCCGGGCACGATCCGGGCCTCGCATATCCTGTTCATGGTCAAGGACCAGAAGGACAAGGCAGCCATGGATAAGGCGCAGGAACAGGCGAAAAAGACCCTGGAAGAAATTCGCAAGAATCCGGCGGATTTCGGCAAAATCGCCGCCGCGGTCAGCGATTGCGACAGCAAATACGAACAGGGTTCGCTCGGCGTGTTCGGGCGCGGCCGGATGATCAAGCCGTTTGAAGATGCCGCTTTTGCCCTGAAGGAAGGCGAAATCAGCGAACCGGTTCTGACCGAATTCGGTTATCATATCATTCGCCGCGACGCGTCGATAAAGGAAAAGGTGCAGACCTTTGAGGAAGCCAAGGCGCAGGCCGAAGAAATGTTGAAAGCGAAAAAGACGCAGGACGTCATGGCCGCGGAAATCGAAAAAGCCCGCGCCGACCGCAAGGTCAAGATCTTCGTCGAGCTCCCCCGCCGTCCCGAGGTACCGACGATCCCGGTAGAAACCCCGGCGACTCCCGCTCCGGCCCCGGCCGAAGCCCCGGCAGCGGCGCCCCCGGCAGCCAAATAATCCAATTGGATTTGAGTTTTCGATCATACCTCCCGAGCTTCGCAAGCCGGGAGGTTTTTTATTTAAGGAATTTATTATGATTGATATTGAATTGCGGCTTGAAGTACCCGCAGATTATCGCGAAACGGAAAATGTGACGCGGGAAGCGTTCTGGAATCATCATTCGCCCGGCAGTGATTCACATTTCATGGTGCATGTCATGCGCGGATGCCCGGCATTTCTGCCCGAACTCGACTTTGTGGCGGTGCATGACGGGAAAATCATCGGCAATGTCGTTTACCTGAAAACAGTTATCAAGGGCGATGACGGCAAGGATTACGAGGTTCTGAGCCTGGGCCCCATCTCGGTACTGCCGGAATACCAGCGCCAGGGGATCAGCGGCAGGCTGATCGGGCATACGCGGAAGTTGGCGCGGCAGATGGGGTTTCGTGCGATTCTGCTTTATGGCGAGCCCAATTATTATACGCGGCAGGGATTTGTGGCTGCCGAAGGGCTGGGAATCCGAACCGAGGATAACATGTACGCCGTGGCCCTCCATGTCTGCGAATTGTATGAAAATGCTTTGGCGGGTATCACGGGCCGCTATATCGAGGATGCGATCTACAATGTGGACGAATCCGCTCTTGCCGAGTATGACAAGAGTTTTCCTCATAAGGAAATAATATCCGGCCTCCCTTCACAGAAACGGTTCGACCAGATCGCCGCCATGCGAAAACCCGTACAGTAGTCTGGATAAAAATCTGAATTTCCGGGATTCTATATTTTTCCGGAAAGTTAATATTTGGAACAAAAAATTTTCTTGTCCGCTTGAAAAAATGATACTTTGGCGTTAATTTAAACAGATCAATGTATTGTAATAATCAGTGTGTAGGTTAATTGATGGGGATATCGATAATTGGCACCGGCTCGTATACGCCGGAAAAGATAATGACGAATTTCGATCTTGAGAAGATCGTCAAAACCAACGATGAGTGGATCCGGACCCGGACCGGAATTGTCGAGCGGCGCATTGCCGCGCCGGAGCAGCAGGTTTCCGACCTCGGTGTCGAAGCGTGCCGCCGGGCGCTGGCCATGGGCAACACGGCTGCGGAAGATGTGGATATGATCGTGTTGTCCTCCACCTCGCCCGAATTCACTTTTCCAAGTACGGCCTGCGCTCTGCAACGCAAGCTCGGCAATACCAAAGCATTTTGTTTCGACGTTCAGGCCGCCTGCACCGGATTTGTTTACAGTCTGGAAACTGCGCGGTCGTTTATGGTCGCAAACCCGAAGCTGAAGCGGGTGCTGGTGGTCGGGGCGGAAAAAATGTCCGCCATTGTCGACTGGTCCGATCGTGATACCTGCGTGCTGTTTGGCGACGCTGCTTCGGCGGTGCTGCTGGCCGGCGGCGAGGATGTCGAAGACTGCTTCATCGGCTGCAAGCTCGGTTCCGACGGTACCCATCTGGACCGTTTGCTGATTCCGGCGGGTGGCTCCGGTACGCCGGCCACTCACGACACGGTTGACCAGCATATGCATTTCCTGAAAATGGATGGACAGGCGATTTTCCGCCTGGCCGTCAGCTGGATGACCGAATGCAGCCGCGAAGTGATGGCCGAATACGGCGTGACCGCCGATCAAATCGACTGGCTGGTGCCCCACCAGGCCAATCTCCGGATTATGAACGCCACCGCGGACCGTCTCGGAATTCCCAAGGACAAAGTCTTCGCCAACGTCAATCTGTATGGCAATACTTGCGCGGCGACCATTGCATTGGCGCTCGACGAAATGGTACAGCAGAAGCTGCTGAAGAAGGGCCAGACGATACTTCTGACCGCTGTCGGCGGCGGCCTCACCTGGGGCTCAACTCTGCTCAAGTGGCCGTTCTAAGGTTTCTTTTTAACTATCCACTGTCAACTGTCAACTATCAACTAATTCCGTGCCGGTCGAGCTCATACTCAGCACCGCGTGGAGGATGCCTTTCGGCTTTCGCAGTTCGGTGAAGAGCTTTTTCACATCGTCGGGGGAACCGGTCAGCATGATCATTTCGGCGCAGATTTCGTGGCTCAGGTGCACGTGGGTGCCGGCCAGGATGTGCGCATGGGAATCGTGCTGGATCTGCGTCAGGGCGGCGTTCAACCCGCGCTGATGGTGGTCGTATACCAGCGTGATCGTGCCCAGAACCTCGCGGGATTGCGCCCATTGCTCCTCGACCAGTTTGTCGCGAAGCAGGTCGCGGATGAATTCCGAACGGTTGCTGTAATTGTGCTGCTGGACCATATCGTCCAGTTTCCGGCACAGCGAATCTTCAAGCGACAGGCTCAGGCGGGTCAGGTCAGACATAATTTATCCTCAATTTTTTATTGCGGTAAAATTACATCCTGAACGTGAAAAATTCAACCCGGATTATGAACAGATCAGGCGGTTGATTTGTTGGCGCCTGGCCAGCAGCCAGGCGGGATCGTTCGGCCAGACGGAGAGGCTCAGTTTTTCTTCCAGATTTTCGTTGAGGAGCGCCAGTACCTGTTCGCGGCCGATTTTACGCTCGAGCATTTTCAGCGCGCGGAGATCCTGCAGCGCCTCGCGGAAAACTTCGTAGTGAATCGAGTCGACCGGTTCGCCGTCAGTGCCCGGGTAGACCACGAACGAGCCGCCGCCGCAGAATGCCCGCCCGGCGTCCGTTACCAGATAGGGGTTCAGATCCTGCCGGCGGCTGCCGCGCGAATACCAGAAGTTATAACCCCAGTTCAGGAAGGCGTCGAACTCGTAGACGTAGAAAATAAACCCGGTGATCCGGTTGCGGACCGAGGCCATGCCGAACTGGCGGTTCGGCAGGTTGCGCTGGTAGTTGCCGCAGTAGTAAACCCAGCGTTCCGGAACCGGCTCGCCAAGGAAATGCTCCACATCGGTGATGCACGGCACCGGGCACCGGCAGGCGCCCTCGCGGAAAAACGACACTTCCGACAGCGCGTCGATGATCTTGCAGCCCGGCAGGAGTTGCGCCACATAGCGCGATATTTCGCGATAGTGCTCCAGATGGATTTCCTGCGGTTCGTCGGAAATGTGGAAATAGCATTGTTCGCGGATGCCGCGCCGCTCGATCAGCGCCAGCAGCTGCGGCAGCAGTTGCGCCAGAAATTCGCGGTATTCGGCTGAATCGGAGGCGGCGTGCCAGCCGAAACGCTTCTCAAGTTTGCCGTCGACTTCGACCAGGATTTTCGGAGTTTTCGCCGCACCCCATTGCGTACAGATGTGCGAAAATTCGATGTATTTGAGGCCGCTTGCGAAGGCCAGGTCGAGCCAGCGCTCCAGCAGCGAAAAATCGAACTCGTATCGACCGTCATGATAGTTGATCTGCAGCAGTTGCGTGGTGGGGCGCTCGCTGCCGACGTCGGTATCCAGCGGCACAGTCCACAGGGGCGTGAGCACCATATTCAGGTCGTGCGCGGCCATGTTGCGCATGAAATTGCCGATGATGCGCCAGTGTTCTTCGCTCCAGCAGTTGACCTTGTAATGGGTCATCAGGCAGTCGGCATAAAACCAGTGCGTGAGAATCATTTCCTGTGGGGCCAGCACGGCGGGCAGGACTTCGATGGGGAGAGTGATCTGCTGTTCGAAAACGGGGGCGTCCTGAGTGTAAGCCGACTGATAACGCAGTCTGATTTCGAGCGAATGAACGCCCGGTTTGAAATTCTCCGGCAGTTCGACCGTAAACCAGAAGGCGTTCCAGCGGGCGCGCGTGGAGGTATACGGCCCGGTGTGCGGCAGCAGCGGATTCGGGAACAGCCCGGGCTCGTTGGTCAGGATGAATGGATCCTCCGGCATGGCGGGGTGCTCGCAGGGCACCAGTCCGACTTCGCGCACGGAAACGTAATCGCGGAGCCGCGAGCCGATTTCGCAGCTGATTTCCAGCCCGTGGGTATCGCATTTGAACGCCAGCTGGAAGGCGGCGGTTTCGCCCTTCATCAACTGGAGACTGTTGATTTCGGCGGCGGCGAGGTCGCGGAGGCAGAACACTTTTTCGAGGGAGCTGATAAGTCGGGTTTGCAGAATCATGTCCAGATATCCTGTATTTTTTTGGCATTGAAATAGAAGAATTTTTCCTGTTCAGCGGGATCGCCCCAGCGGTAATACAATTCACCGATGAACTCGAAATAGAGCCGCCAGAAGGAGTGAATCCGTAGCGATTTTTCGTTTTCGGCGGGGGTGCCGTAGAAGGAATCGGTGGCGAAATGCATTTTGTCGTTGAAAAAACGCGGGGTACCGTCGTGGCAGCGGCGGTCGAGCAGCTCGGGCAACTGGTCGATGGCGCGGCGGTAGCCGCTCACATCGTGGCAAATGTTGCGGTAATAATAAAGGTTCTGCGCCGTTTCCTCGATCCACGGCCAGCCGAGGTGTCCGCCGATAATGACCAGCTCGGGGAACGCCTCCGCCACCCCAGCGAGGTGCGCGGGGCGCATGTTGTCCGGGCCGTAACCGTGGCCGGTAGCGTTTCCGTCATAACCGTGGCCGAGGGCGACGAGGCCGGTGTGGAACAGGATCGGCATTTTGAGCTCCTGCGCCCGGCGGTAGTGCTCGAAATAGCGCGGATGGCTGTAGGGCAACTCCGGTTTGTAGGGCTTGAGGCCGACGAAGCCTTTTTCCCGCAGGCGGTCGATCTCGGAAACATCCTGATTGAAGTCCAGGAAGCCGAAGGCGGAAACGCGCCCGGCGAAATCCTTCGTCGCCTGCAGCACCTCATCCTGCGTGGCGAGCTCGTAGCCCGGCAGGGCGATGCCGGAGAGGTCAGCCAGCCAGATGTGCTCGTAAACCCCGGACTCGACGATTTTGTCGAATCCGCGGTGGTTGCGGAGCAGATGTGCGTGGGCGTCGATAGTCCTCATATATTGAACTTGGGTGCGGTGGCGGTGAGAACGTCGGTGACGATCAGGTAATTCGGGTGATTGCGCAGGTAGGTGACGGGGTAGTCGTCGCCGGGTGCGCCGAGCGCGGCAATGCGTACCACGGTGTTTGCCCAGAAGAATTCCTGCGATTCGTTGCGGGTCATGACCAGCACGCGGCGCGCGCCGAGGCACTGCTTCATGCCGAGCGTGATGGCGCGGCGCGGAAAATTAACCAGATTGCCGCCGACGCCCCGGTGACGGGTGGAGTCGATGGTCCGGGTGAATTCGTTGATGGTCAGGATGTGCGGATCGGTGTCCGCCACGCCCGGCTCCGGCTCGTTGAACGCCAGGTGGCCGTGAATGCCGATGCCGCCGTAGCAGACCTCGATGCCGCCCGCGTCTGCGATCATCTTCGGCAGCGCCGCGAGGTTCTCCGGGGTCGGGAAAATGATCTGCTCCTTCGGCATCAGCAGGTCGGGGCGGACGTGGTTGAAAAAGAGGTTGCCGACCTGGCCGCGGAAACTCAGCGGATGAGTTTCGGGAATCAGGTTGTCATTATCGTCGCAATATTCGTCCATAAAAAAGAAGCGGACATTTTTCAGGCTCAGCCCGAGGAAATTGATTTTGGCAGCCATGATCCGGTAGGGCTGGGTGGGGCCCACCGGCATAATGAACGAAACGATTTTGTCGCCGGCGGCAGCTTTGCGGAACTCATTGACCATTTCATTGGCCAGAAACTCATAAAGTTCATCGAGTGTTTGAGTTATCTTCAGGTGTCCGGCGGCTTCCTTTTCGAGTTCGGCTACCGATAATGCGAGAATTCTGCGGACTTCTTCGGAGCGTTTCATGGTATTTTTCCTTATTTTGCTGGAATTCGATTTCTATTTACTATAATACTATGGTATAGTAAAACCGGCAATAATAAATTTGATGTATGTATGATACATTTGATGCAGGAGTGAAGGAAATGCGCAAAATCATCAGCCGCCCGAATCCGAACGAGCTGCCGGCACTGCCGCTGCCGTTCCATGTGCGGTCAGTCGGGTACAACGAAGCGCCCGGCGGCTGGTTCGAAAGGGTGGACGGGGCGTTGAAAAATCTGGTACAGCTTTTCTGGACGGTAGACGGGGCGGGAGAGGTGGTACTGCCGGACCGGACGTTCCGGGTGTCGCGGGGCGAGGTGTTTTATCACCTGCCGCTGGAGGAGCATTACCACAAATCGGTGGACCGGGTGCATCAGTGGCGCTATTACTGGTTTACGTTCGACGGGCCCGGAGCGGCGGCGTTCATGAATACGTACGGTTATCCCGGGGATGGATTTTACGCGGGGGAATGCCCGACGCAGCATTTTCTGGAAATCGAGTCGCTGCTGAAACAGCGGACGCCGTACGCCCAGCGGCACGCCATCGCGGCGGCGGCGGAAATTCTGGCGCTGGCGGGCGGTACGCTGGGGCATTCGCAGGAACACGACCTGGTCAAGGATTTCATCCAGCTGGCCCACGAGGAATACGGCAACGCGGGGACCACCGTCCAGAGCCTGGCGGAGAAGCTCGGCGTACACCGGACGACGCTGAACCGGGTATTCCTCCGGGCCATGGCGATCGCGCCGGGGGATTATCTGGCGCAGATCCGGATCCAGCACGCGCTGTCGCTGCTGCGCGAAACGAATCTGCCGGTCAAGGAGGTGGCCTACGAATGCGGTATGGTTTACGAAAGTTATTTCTGCCGGCTGATCCGCCGCAAAACCGGCATGTCGCCTATTCAATACCGTCAACACAGTCCGATGGATTGATTGGAAAATTGATTTGACCTCTTCAAAAGTAACGTGTATATTGTGACAAATAGTCAGGAGACGAATATCATGCAATATCGAGATTTTGGCAAGACCGGATTCAAGATTTCCGCGCTCGGTTTCGGTGCGATGCGGCTGCCGATCCCGGACCCGGCCGAGGTGAAAGGCGAAGTTGATCTGGAACCGGCGGTGGAGTTGCTCTGCTACGGATTTGAAAAGGGGATCAATTACGTGGATACCGCCTATATGTATTGCCATTCGCTGAGCGAAGTGGCAGTGGGCCGGGCGCTCAAGCGCAACAATTGGCGCGAAAAAGTGAAGCTTGCCACCAAAATTCCGCTCGGACAGGTAAAGGAAGTTGGCGATTTCCGGCGGATTCTCGAGCACCAGCTGGAAAAACTCGGGGTGGAATACATCGATTTTTATTACCTGCACGGCATCGGCGGGGAGACGCTGAATAAGGAGATCAAGGAATTCAAGATTTTCGAATCGGCGGCCAAAGCCAGGGACGAAGGATTGATCAAGAATCTGTCGTTCTCGTTTCACGATAAGCCGGAGGCCATGAAAACGCTGGTCGACACTGGTGAATTCGCCTCGGTTCTGTGCCAGTACAATATTCTGGACGTGTCCAACGCGACAATGATTTCGTATGCGGCGCAGAAGGGTCTCGGCACGGTGGGCATGGGGCCGGTCGGCGGCGGCAGATTAGCCTTTGCCGAAGGGGTGTTCGAGGACGCGCTCGGCGAGACCATGACCACGCCGGAACTGGCGCTGCGGTTTGTGCTGACGCATCCGGATTTGCACTGTGCGCTTTCCGGCATGAGCGACAAAGCCATGATTGACGAAAATACCCGGGTGGCCGGTTCCGCCGCGTCGCTCTCGCGCTGTGAGCTCGACGCCCTGGCGCAGATCAGCGAAGACTGCAAAAAATTGAGTAAACTTTACTGTACCGGCTGCGGCTATTGCCGTCCGGCCTGCCCGGAAGACATCAATATCCCGGTGGCGCTGGAAGCGTTGATTTACTACAAGATTTACAAATTCAAGCATCATGCTTTTGACCGCTACCGGCAGATCGGCACCAACCCGTGGGTCAGCGGCAAAACCGCCGGCCACTGCATGCAATGCGGCAGC
The DNA here is from genome assembly GCA_040391785.1 of Victivallis vadensis. Lineage (GTDB taxonomy): Bacteria > Verrucomicrobiota > Lentisphaeria > Victivallales > Victivallaceae > UBA5239. Next base: position 80,126 of record JBEBXH010000007.1, on the reverse strand, counting down.
TGCGAATCAGCCTGTCCGCAGAAGCTCGCCATCGTCAAGCACATGCAGGAAGTCATCGACATTTTTGAGCCTTAGAAATTCAAAGTGTGTCCTGGCGGGGAGACCGGCAAACAAGCAGCGATCAACGCTCCCGGCGGGTGATGATCTCGCCGTGGGCGAGTTTTATGGTCAGTTCGGTGCCGATGGCGGCATCGTCGGGCGAAGTGATGATCCGGCCGTCGTCGAGACGGTTGACCATGGCGTAGCCGCGTTTGAGTACCTGTGCAGGGTCCAGGTTGCCCAGCGAGCGCTTCAGGTTCTCCAGTTGAACGGATTTTTTCGCGTGGTAATGCCGGGTATTGCGCAGCAACTGCTCGCCAAGCTGGTTCACGATCAAACGCTTCTCGCGAAACACGGCCTGCGGCGACAGTCCTTTCAGCCGTTCGCCGAGTAGTCCGGCCCGGTTCGAAGCCTCAACCATGGCGTGGCGCAGCGCATTTTTCATTTCACTGTCCAGTTCGTCGATCTGCTGCTGTTTCTGACGGATCATATAGACCGGCTCGCGGAACACAAAACTGTTAGCCGCTTCGTCGAGACGGTGACGCATCTCCGCCCGCAGGGCGTCCAGCGACGAAATCATATCTTTCTGCAAACGGTTCATCCGTTCGATCAGCTCATCGCGGTGGGCGGCCACCAGTTCGGCCGCCGCCGACGGCGTCGGCACCCGCAAGTCCGCGGCGAAATCGCTCAGCGTAAAATCGATTTCGTGGCCCACGGCGCTGATCACCGGAATCCGGCTCGCCGCAATCGCCCGCACCACGATTTCCTCGTTAAAGGCCCACAAATCCTCCATGCTGCCGCCGCCGCGCGTGACCACAATCACATCCACCCCGCCGGAACGGTTGAAAAATTCGATGCCGCGCACCAGCCCCGGCGCCGCCGCGGCGCCCTGCACCGGCGAGGGGTAAATCTTCACCGGCAGTCCCGGAAAGCGGCGCGTCACAATCTGCAGGAAATCGCGGATGGCCGCGCCGTCCGGCGACGTGACCACTCCCACGCAACCCGGCAGTACCGGAATACTTCTCTTGCGCTCGCTGTCGAACAATCCCTCGGCGCTCAACCGCAGTTTCAGCTCCTCGAAGCGCCGCTGTAGTTCCCCGAAGCCGACCGGGCGGATCGACTTGACGCTGAACTGATATTCGCCGCGCACTTCGTACACGGTAAGTTTGCCGAAAACTTCCACCTCGGAGCCGATCTGCAGCCGCAGCTGCTCCACAGCCCGCGCCCCGCTGAAAAACACCACCCGCATCTGCGAACGTTTGTCCTTGAGCGTCATATACACATGCCCGGAGGCGCGTTGCACGCTCAGCGTGCCGATCTCGCCGCGCATCCAGAACGGCATCAGACTGTTTTCGAGGATTTCGCGGACCACCGCGTTTGCCTCGGACACCTGCCAGATTTTATCGTTTTCGTTCATCGCTTAAAAATACGTCAGAATATGGAACACGCCTTTTGCCGCCAGCTCCGTCAGAAACACCCCGGCCGCGTATACATAGTCGAGAAATACCACGACCAACAGTACCAGAAATATGGCGATTCCTCCTACCATTTCATTGCGCGCCTGCTTCAAATGCGGCGCAAAATGCGTCAACACGTGCCAGCCGTCGAAACCCGGTACCGGCATGATATTGATCACAAAAAGCACGATGTTAATGACTCCACCCAATTTGCATAGCAGATAAGCGGGCGGGGGTGCCTTGAAATACTCACAAAACGCCATTCCGGCGGAAAAAAGCAGAAATAGCAACAGATTGGTGCACGGCCCCGCCAGCGACACGATCATATCGCTGACTTTGCGCCGCATCCGCGCCGGATTCACCGGTACCTGGCCCCATGCCAGCCCGATCAGGCACAGCAGCACCAGCGACCAGAGTCCCATCTGTTTTAACGGATTCAGCGTCAAATGCCCCTGTTCGGCGGCCGTCGCATCCCCTTCCTTCAACGCCACCCAGGCGTGGGCGAGTTCGTGGCAGCAGACCGATACCACCACGACAAATATCTGCATGAAAAACAGCTGCGGATAATCCCATAAATATCGAATAAATATCATAAATACTCCTCAATCGATCGATACCGGCCAATATTGATAGGCCGGCGTTTCATACGGATGGGCCTTTTTCAAGGCGGCGATCACTTCTTTGATTCTATCTGCGGAGCAAATCAGTTCGACCTTCATTTCCTCGACTTCCTCGACCTTGGCATGAGTGCCGATAAACGGGTTACTGCCCGGCAGCGGCCGGAACTGTCCGTTCCCCGCAGTTTGCCAGCAGCAGTTGTCATAATTGCCGAGTTTGCCTGCTCCGGCCTCAAATACCGCGAACTTGACTTCTTCCGCCTGGTTCGTGGGCACATAAAATTCCAGTTTCACATAATCCATATTTTACCTCGCCATGCAATATAACCTTGATTTCGCCGAAAACAAAACCAGAAACCACGGAAATCATAAAAAGTAAAGGACGCAAAGTACAAGTTTCGTAATGCGAAGAACCCCGCGTTCCCTATCTCAAAAATTTCCGTGTTTAACAAAAAAAGGAACGAAGATTGACTCAGCCGGGCAATGGGGTTATAGTGTACGATACCATACAGGAAGGGAATCATGAGAAAAAAATTACCGATCGTCGGACACCGGGGGCTTTCCGCCACTTATCCGGAAAACACCCTGATCGCCTTTGAGAAGGCACTGGAATGCGGCGTGGACGCTATGGAACTGGACGTTCAGCTGACGGCCGACCATCAACTAGTCGTCACCCATGACCCGGAGATCAAACGCTGCAGCAATGGAGAGGGGCTGATCCGGGAAATGACCTTCGCGGAACTTCGTGCTTTGGATTTCGGCTTGTGGAAGGGGGAAGAATTCAGGGGAACCCGGATTCCGACTCTGGTCGAGGTTCTGGATCTGGTTTTCGGCAAACCCCGGCCGGGTTTTCAACTTCAGATCGAGATCAAGGACGATCAGGAAGAGTGCGCCGAACAGGTCGTGAACCTGTTGCAGAGCCGCAGGCTGCTGGACCAGTGTATGATCATATCATTTTATGGCCATATCCTGCAAAAGGTCCATGAACTTGAACCCCGGCTGCTCCTCGAGGGCTTCCCCGAAGAAGGCATGGCGACCCACGCGGAGAACATGTATGATTTCATTGACTATGTCTGCATCTGGAACGCGAAGCTGACCACCGAAAACGTCAAATTTTTCCATGACCGCGGCATCAAGGTCAATACCTACCGTGGCGACAGCCGCCAGGATGTGGAAAACGCCTTGCGTTTCGACGTCGATTCCATTACCTCAAACAACCCGGACCAGATTATTCCGATCCTGCGCGAGCTCGGCCTGATATAAAATCCTATTCTCGAGCCAGGGCGCGGAGGCGGGTTAATTTCTCGCGGCCGCCAGCGTTGAACCATTGCTGCAAGGTCTGTTCGCCGGGGTTGGGTCCGAGGCGGGCGGCATCCTGCCGCAGTTCGTCGAGCAATTGCTGAGCTTTGCCGGATTTCTCGACCGCGATCAGCGCAGCATAATCCAGCATGGCGTCGCGAACGCCGAGCAGTGCCAGTGACGGCATGATTTCACCGTTGCCAATGGCCGCATAGGCATAATAATACGAACCGTTCTGCAGTTCGGAAATCGAAAAATTCCGTCCGTCGAAGTGCCACGCTCCATAGCCTTTCAAGCCGAGTTGCCAGGCACTCAGGCCCCACATGTAACGGTCGAGGAGCGGACGGGAGCTTTCGATGGAGTAGCGCCAGATCTGCGCATTGATTTTGTCCGCGGCTGCGGTCATTTTTCCCATATCGGCACCTTCCAGATCCGGGAAACAGTAAATATCCAGACCGTCCCCGGAAGAGATGTTGTAGCTGTTGCCATAGCTTCCCACGGATGTCGAATAGGTCATGCCACCCGCCTCTTTGATCGCGCGGTGCATTTTGGCGGTATATTCATGGTTGCCGAATTCATCGAAGGGGTAATAAGCCAATTTCGGCCAGTTGTTCTCCCTGGCAACGACTTCACATTGGCGGACGAATTCCTGAACTACCGGAATACTTTTTTCATACAATTTTTCGTCCCACAGGTAATCCGTCTTGCCAAGGGTCTGGTTGATCGGGCGAAGTTGTTGTACCAGGAAAACCGGAAAGATTCCCTTGGCTTCCGGCCAGTATTTGCGGAGACGTTTCATGAAGTTAATCGTTGATGCAAAATTGAATTTGAAATTGTCATTTTCATATTTCACCGCACAGCCCATCGGAATTTCAATGGAGGAAAAACCGTTCATCCGGATGAATTCCAACTCCTTGCGTTCCTGCAGCAATTGAAGCCTGACCGATTCCGGCCCGCCACCGAATCCGAACTGATAATAATAAAGGAAGTAATTGATGTTATCCGAGGGGGCCGGTAACTGAGTGGCAGTGATTTTAAACGGAACTTTCATTCTTCGCCCGTCAGCAGAGATTTCCAACACTCCGGAAGCATCCTTGTCGGACTCCAGCCGGAAATATTCGCGCTGGCCGCCACGTATCGAAAATGAACCGTCGACCGTCTGGAAAAAGCGCGGATTGCGGACGAAACGCTCCAGGTCGCGGACACTGTACAACATGGCGCGCTGAACTTTGACGCCGGGAGGACAGGTAATGGCGAATTCGTTTGTATCGTTTGGAATAAAGACAGAGAAAAAATTATTGTTCAGGCTCGTGAATTCCTTCAGCTTACCAGTATAAAAATCCCACTCCGTCACCTGAAAATCAGATGGAATGTTCTCGCGTTTTTCTGCCATGAAACCGCGCAGACTCCATGGGGCCACTGCCATATCGTCGTACATCGGCCAGGTGAATTCACGCATCAGCGTTTCGGCCTTGCCGGCATCCATCACGACTACGGCGGTGATTCCCCAGCGGCTGTGCGGAGTCCCCGGGCTCAATTTCAGTTTGAGTTTGCCATCAGCGCCTGCTTCGGCCCGGATCAGCCGGTACTCCGGGTAACCGTTGCAGATCAGGTGACGGTAGGAATTTCGTCCGAGTTCCAGTTTAGTGTCGCGGGCAAACTGGATACGCCCGTGAAGCAGCACGAAGACGAGGTATTTACCGGGTTTTGCCGGCAGCGACAGTTCGGCTGGCCCGGTACCGGTAGTCATCGTGTCCCACAGAGTGTCGTACCCGGTTTTGACGGTGTCAACGGTACGCTCTGCGCCACTCCACAGCGGCGAGTCCGGCGGGATCAACTGGAAACCGTCTTTCGGCGTTTGCCCGGCCGCCCCGAACTGATAGGCGGCAAGCCCGTCAAATTCAAATCGCCGTTCCGGTGCTTCCAATGACAACAGTCTGATGCTTTTGATATAGAAATTAAGTTCGCGCGGCGGAATCCGCCGGATCAGGCTCAGGACCCTGACCTTTTCAAAATTTGCGGGCGACGGGGCCCAATTGCGGTAGACATTGAAAGGAATTTTGATTTTGACATCCTTCTTCGGTGGAACATGGACGCTATGGTGACTGACCCGGGCTTTGGCGTTGTCCGTACGCAGGTCGATCTGCAGGATATCGACTTCATTGGATGGGTTGTAGAGATCAAGTTCCAGAAAGTTATATTCGCTCCAGTCGGCCGGAGGATTCCATTGAAAAAAGACGTTGGGCGCGGAATTTCCCACTCCCTTGGGGAATGTCAGGCGGGCGCCGCGCTCCCCGGCATATTTGAAAGAGGTCGTGTTGTGTTCATGCCACATATGCGTTTTCCAACCGGCAATATTTTCATCGGCTTTGCCTCCGGTGAAATTAAAGAGGGTGTGGCTTTTCAATTCCTTCACTTCAGCAGTGGCAAATGTCGGCATTAGCAACAACAGGGGGAGGATGAGTTTCAATAACATAATAAACCTTTGGTTAGGGGATGATTTATCGGAGAAAAAGTTCAGCACGGTCGAGAATGATTGCCATTGAGTTCAATGTGGCGGAGGCAGCTTTGAATTCAAAGGTAGGACCCCGTTTTTTGACCGTATTCACATTGCCCTCGAGGAAAAACAAATTGATCGTTCCGTTATTGTGATTCAGCTCAAGGTCCCAGACCATAATGCCCTGATACAGTTTATCTGTTTTAGTGCTTTTCCCCATGACTGAATTGTCGTAGATTGCCGCACTGGCGGCAAATGGTTTGGCCCGTTCACGGACCATATAACAGTAACTGCCGAAAGCGCTGAAACTGGCGTTCGGAAATTCATCCTGCCGCTGCAGTAACGTGCAAAGCACAGGATTGCGCGGGCACTGATAAGTCCTGACATCGGGGACTCGTTTATCCTCGTAATTCCGGCCCAGATTGATGAGCAGTTCTCCCATGCTGAGCCGGTAAGCATCATAGGCATAAGTGCCGCTCGGAGCCCGGAACGGTATGAGATAACCGTCGTTGTCCATGGTGTAGATCAATGTCGCCACGCCGTGTTGGCGGAGGTTGTTCCGGCAGATGGCGTCTTTGGCTTTTTCGCGTGCCATGCTCAAGGCTGGCAGCAGCATCGCCGCTAATATTGCAATAATAGCCACTACGACCAGGAGTTCTATAAGTGTAAAATATGATCCTCTTCTCATTGCGGAGCCTCCAGTTTTATCCGTTTTACTGCATACTATTATAATGGGAGACCCGGGTGCTGTCAACAGACTGGAATTCTGAAAGACCGAAATTTTTCGAAATTGCATAAAGTATACGTATATTATTAAAAATTATACGTATATTTTTCGTAATATCATGATAATGATTGATTTTTCTGTCGGATAACGCTATAATAGTCCGTATGAAGAAACAGAAAAAATATGAAATGGGGGCTGAATATATTATTTCGAATATTCTCCCCGGTTTACAGCCCGGTATGAAGTTGCCGCCGGAGGGCGAAATGGCCCGGAGCGCCGGGGTCAGCGTGATGACCATCCGCCACAGCATTCAGCTGCTACACGAGCGCGGCTATGTGTTGAAAAAGCCGGAACTTCGGGCGGTGGTGGCGGAACCAGGCAGCCATCATTTTTTCATGCAGGATCTGAAAAAAATTCTGGTTGTCCGTATGCAGGACGATATCGCCTATACCGAGCAAATGATGCTGATCCAGCAGACATTGCTGCAAAATGCGGATGTAACCCGTTATAATCCGATTCCCTTCTATATGCCGATGTATGGCGGCTCCCGGAAGGAACTGGAAAACAAAACCGTCGAAACCCTGTGTCGTTTGGTTGACGAGACCCGGTGTGATGCGGTAATCATGGTGCCGGGGATTGTTTTTGAGAGGAGAATCCAGCGTGAAATGGATCGTTTGAAGGTGCCGCTACTGGTTTATCTGCCGCGTGAAGCGCTGGAGAATTATGTGTATGTGAACATGGCCGCCGGGGCTTATACCGCGCTGCAGCATTTGTATCAGATCGGCTGTCGTAACATCTGGTACGTGGGCGGCACAAACGAATTGTTTTGGGAGCGCTATGTCGGGGTGAAGCGGTTTTTTCAGGAGTATTATCCGAAATCGGCTCCGGATGAGCGGGTTGCTCCATCCCTTGGCACCATCGACGATAGTTACGAGGTGTTCAGCAAACTGCTGGAACAAGGCACTAAAATTGACGGAGTGCTGGCGCACAACGACCTTGGTGCGATCGGCATCAGCATGGCGGCGCGCAAGCACGGGGTCCGGGTGCCGGGCCAACTGGCGGTGATCGGCTGCGACGACCTCGACCACACGCACCGGATTTATCCGCAGCTGACCTCGGTGGCTACGCCGAAAGAGCGGTTGGCGGAGGAGATCGTCAAATCGCTCGATCACATTTTCAGCAATCCCGGGATCAAAGTCTCGAACCGTGTGGAGCTGTACCCGCAGTTGCACATCCGCAAATCCACCAGTGGGTTCAAGGGCAAATAATACCAATTCAGTTTTTGCGGATGATTTCCTGGTTCAGCGTGGAGAGGGTCAGGCCCTGATATTTTTCGCGCGGCTGTTTGGGGCAGAACCAGAGGATGACAAAGGCTCCGAGGAAGGAGATTGGCAACGAAAACGCGAAGCTCCGCGCCTGCGGCACATCGGTGATCATGGCGTTGCTGAAAAAATACCAGATCAGCATTCCTTCGGCTGCGCCCAGCAGCATAAATCCGGTCAGGACCGACAGTTTGGATTTGACGGTGCCGCGCCAGGTTTTCACCAGATACGGCGTCAGCAGCACGAGCCCGGCGGCGAGCCACGGCCAGACGTAGGCGAAGTCCAGTTTTCCGGCCCAGCCGAAGCCTGCGGCAGGGTCTTTTTCCCATGCCTGCAGCGATGAGCGCGACAACGCGTACCAGACGTTCATGGCGATCCCTTCGCCGAACGCAAAAAACGTGTAGCACCAGATCAGTTTCGAATTTGCACGGCCGGAAAGTACCGCAAAGAGGAACGCCGGCAGGATCGCGGCCCCGATCAGCCAGAACAGCGTACCGACCTCGGACACGGACTGTTCCAGCCATTTGCCGGAGAAATCCAGTGCCAGCGCCAGGATCACTGCGAAAGCGCCGATGATCAGTGTGGCGTTGCGCGACACCCGGAATTCGCCCGCCGCGTCCATGTTTTTGTTGATGAATTTCTGATGAAATTCCTTGAGCCAGACCGCTGCCATGGAGTTGGTGGCACCGCTCACCGTGCTCATGATTGCCGCCAGCATCGCCGCCATGAAAATACCGGAGAGCGGCGACGGCAAATACTCCGCCACAAAACGGAAAAACGCCGCGTCTCCTTTGCCCGGCCCGACCAGCGGATCGGGGCTCTGTTTGTAGTACGTATAAAGCGCCATGCCGATGAACCACAAAATATAGCTGAAAATCGCTCCCGAAGCTACGGCGATGACCTGCGATTTGAGCCCTTCCTTCCAGTTTTTCGTGCTCAGCAAACGCTGGATCGAGACCTGGTCGCTGCAGGCGTTGGTCAGCGGATTGATGATCGCGCTCCACAGCAGCAGCCAGAAAAGCAGCCGTACGTAGGGGCTCAGCGAATAGAATTCGGCCTGGCCGAACTGCGGCGCGCCGTGCCCGTCGGCGAGCGCGGTTTTGACCGCGGCCACGGCTCCGCCGTCGATTTTGTAACAAAGCATGCCGATCACCGCGGCAAACCCGCCGAAGGTGATTACCGCCTGAAATACGTCCGTCCAGACCACCGCTTTGCTGCCGCCGAGGAAACAGCAGACGATACCGACCACCGCCACCAGCAGGATCGAAAACCACGGCGCCCAGCCGAACGACGCTTCAAAGATTTTGGCCGATGTATACAGTACCATGCCGATGTAAATCACCCGCGTGTAGAACGACGAAAACGCCACCACCGCCCGCACCGTTTTGTCGTAACGGTACTCCAGGTATTCGTACGGCGTGAAGCTCCCAAGCTTGAAATAAAACCGGGTGAAAAGCAGGTAAAACGGTATCGGCAGAATCATCCCCAGCGTGCCGGAGATCACGAACAGCGTCAGCCCATGGTTATAGAGCTCTCCCGGTACCATGACGATCGAGATCGAGCTGAACAGCGACATCATGCACGCCAGCCCGATGGCGACGAACGGCATATTGCGTCCGCCGAGTAAATAGTTTTCCGACGTTTTTTTATCACGCGAGAAATAGATGCCGATCCAGATCACGACCAGTATGTAGATGGCAATGATCAAGTAATCCGTCCAGAGAGTCTTCATCGATCTTTTCCCCAACTTTCCCGAAGAGCACGGACAATATAGGGATCAAAATCTTCCGGATCTTTGATCATCGAGCAATGCTCGTGCAGGACGCCGCCTGCCGCCCGGGAATGCCCCAGATACAGGATGTCGCGGTAAAGTTCTTCTTTGCTGTGCATAATACGTTGTTTGTAGTTGACCAGTTGAATCCACATCATCACTTCGGTCGGGCGGGCGGCATCCGCATAGAAGTCGGCGATATCCCGGTATTCTTCGTCCGCCGGTATGATTCCATAGTTGCCGCTGACGGAATTGACCATGATATAATCGACGAGTTTTTCGTTGACCCATATCGGCCAGTCCTGAGGCAGATGGGTCAGGTCGGCGGCGAGTTTCACCTGGGGATATTTACGGTCTCGCAGCACCTTGACTTCGCGGTAAAATTCATTCATCAATTCGGCGCGCAGTTTAATCAATTTCGTACCGTCGCGCTCCGCATTGAAATCGTTCAAAATATCGACGCCGTAGCGATTCTGGAAAGCATCCGCCACCGGTTGATTGAAGCCATATTCGAGCAAAACTTTTTCACCGAATCCAGTCGTGTGGCTGCGGGTGCTCATGAAGACCCCATCCACGCCATAACTCATCAACTCTTCCATCAGGCCCAGACGGTATGCACGTACTTCCGGGTAGGCGTAACAGGGGACACCGCTCAGATATTTGCCGTCGCGGGTGCTCCATTGGAATTGCGGGTTCTTTTTCAGGAAATCAGCGACTTTATCCGGCGTTTTTCCATCATCGTTCAGCAATGTCCAGGCATACACTTTAATCCCGAATTCCCGGCCGTATTTCACCGCTTCGGCCAGCGGATCGCAAACCTCGATTGCCTCGGCCAGTTTATCGTCGTAACGGCTATTGCTGCGCGTTTTGGTGAAAACCGTGCCGATCTTCGTGTGATACAGTTCGCCCAGGGCATGAACGCGCCACAATACGCCGTCAACGCCGAGGCTTTTCAGGTGCCGCATCGTTTCCCGGATTTCTTCCTGCGGCGTCAGCTTGCGCGCACCGCCGAAGCCGTTTGGCCCGGCCCAATCCAGATTGAAATTATCGCTGTAATCGATGTTGATGAAAAACAGCTTGGACGTGGTTTCAACGTTTTTTTCGGCGTCGGCTCCGGAAAATACCTTAAAAGCCAGATCTGCCGAATCGACATCTTTGGGTTTGCCGCGCATCCAACAGGTGGTCATTGTACCTTGCGGATACAGGTCAAAGAAATAATCTTTACCGAAAGCAACGCCGCAATTTGCCGAAGCCGGCAAGCGGCTGTCCAGTCGGAAATACAACGGTTCTCCCGCTTTTGCAACTAACGGTTGGGCAAGCTGAAACGTCACCCAGCCGGACGGGCGCGGAATCGCATCCGTGGAAATTTTCGCCGAAGACAAGATCTCGCCGTGCCATTCTTTGCGGATACTGAGTTGGACTTCCCCGGACGAAGCGGGGGCCCGCAGATAAACGGAAACAGTGGTGATATTCTCCAATGACGGCACAAATTTCTGGCCCACCGAGAAGTTTTCATTCAGCGAGGCGAAGTGCTGCGGCACCGGCTGCATCTGATCGATTCCGGCGAACAGGGAAAAGCCGCAAACGGAGAGGATAGTAATCAGTCTTTTCATGAGATTCCTTAATTGAAGTTTAGTTTTTCCGCATCATTGATCCAGCCGACATGGCCATCGCCGAAAAGGACATTGAACCCGTTATTGTGATGCCGCTTGATTGTGGCGGGGGTATTCAACAAGGTTTTGAGCCCACTGCCGAAATTGGCGGCGCCTTTGAAAAGCTCTCCGGCATCGAATGATTCCATCAGTACCGGTATATTGCTGATATCGCGCAACTTGTCAAGCTGCTGATTGGCGAATATCTGGTTGTAGACAAGATTGTTCGGTACGATGCTTGCCGCCACCGGCGGAGCGCTGGGGCAGATGAAAAATTTACGCCCGCCGATATCCGGCCAGACGACTCCGCCAAGTTGCAGACCCAACAAACCGTCCCAACGCGGACTGGCGCTGAAAGGTTGACCGCCCCAGGAACCGACTGGCGGCAACTGCCCGGCGTTGGCATCGGCATAACTGTGAACGGCAAGTCCCATTTGCTTGAGATTGTTGACGCAATTCGCGGCTTTGGCCTTTTCGCGTGCTTGATTCAGGGCCGGCAACAGCATTGCTGCCAATATTGCAATAATAGCTATCACTACAAGAAGTTCAATAAGTGTGAAAATTTTTGCCTGTATTGAATTACTCTTCATAAAGTTTCCCTCATTTTGCTTATAAATACTGCATTAATGTTTTCGTTTCGTTCTGGTTCAAATATTCAATCACCTTTTTCAGGTTGTGAACCTGGTCGGCGGCATGCTCGCGAAAACTGCGCTCAGCTTCAACTTCGCGTCCGTTTTTGATGTGAGCGAGCATTTCCCGATGCTTGTCGATGGTAAGCTTCATATTCAGGTCTTTGTAGTCCTGCTCGCTGAAGCCGGGGCGCAGATGCTGATTGGTACTGTTGCTTACTTGCAGGGCGAGGTTGGTTTCACCGATTTTGTCGAAGAAAAATTGCGCGATGAAATATCCGACCGTCTGCATATAGCTGAAACGACGGTTGCCGCAATTTTCCACCACCGCCAAATGGAAACTCAAATCGAGCATAGTCAGCTTCTGATTATCACGATTCCCGGAAGCAGCTTCTTTCTCGAACTCCACGAGATACTTCTCCAGTTCCTTCAAGACTTCCGGGGGGCGCGAGGCGGCCAGGCGGCGGGCGGCGAGCGGTTCGATCGCTTCGCGCATTTCGCGCCACTCCAGGAAATCGTACAGCGTGAATTTGCGCAGCCGGTAGCCGCAATAGGGGATGTATTCGAAAATATCCCAGCCGACAATCTGGTTCAGCGCTTCGCGTACTGCGTTGCGGCTCAAACCGAATTCGTCGGCCAGCACCGATTCGCGGATCGGCTGCCCCGGTTTGAAGTCACCGCGCTTGAGTTTTTCGATCAAAAGCTGCAGTGCCAGGATCCCCGCCGGCTGTTTTTCGGTTTCGACATTTTTCATTATCATCATAAAATACCTGTAAATCGTGCTTCAATATTAATATTATAACGGATTTTTCGGAATTGTCAATACTTTTTCAGAAATTGTTGACAATTTTTATTTAAGTGTCTTAAATCAGCAGAATTTGCCTCGCGGCAGTTGATTATTTCGTGGTTGTGCGTTACTGTATGCCGGTAAATCAAAGGGAGCAACTCTATGAAAAAGATGTCGCAGCCGGGCAAAATCCTGATCGGAATGGTACTGGGGTCTATGCTTGGCGTGGTTTTGAGTTTTGTGCCGGCCGGGACCTTCCGCGATGCCGTTCTGGTAAACGGAGCGCTGCGGGTCTGCGGTGAAATTTTTCTGAACGCGTTCCGGCTGATCGTCGGGCCGGTGGTGTTCGTGTCGCTGATCACCGGGGTCATGTCGATGAACAACCCGACGGTGCTCGGGCGCATCGGCGTGAAAACGCTTCTCATGTATCTGGTGACCACCGTCGTAGCGGTACTGGTGGGGCTTGGCCTCGCCTGGATCATCGCGCCCGGCAGCGGGCTGGACCCGGAAAAAGTCAGCGCGGCCGTACAAACGGTCGAACAGGCCTCCGGCAACAAATCCATCGCCGACACCATCATCGACATCGTGCCGCGCAATATTTTCCGCTCCTTCACCGACGAAATCATGCTGCAGATCATTTTCGTGGCCATTCTCTCCGGCCTGGCGCTGGCGCTGCTCGGCGAAAAAGCGGCCATGCTGAAAAAAATCATGACGGAATTGAACCTTTTCAACATCAAAATCATCGACCTGATCATGCTGTTCGCGCCGATCGGCGTTTTCTCGCTGATGGCGCGGACCTTCGCCCAGTTCGGCGTCGAAGCCATCTTGCCATTGCTGAAATACATCCTGTGCGTCGGACTCGCCATGATTCTGCTGGTGGTGCTGGGTTATGCGCCGCTGCTGAAGCTCTACGCGGGGCTCTCGCCGCTGCGCTTTTTCCGCAAATACTTCCCGGTCATGGTGCTCGGTTTCTCCACCTCCAGCAGCAACGCGGCGCTCCCGCTCAACATCGAAACCATGGTCCGGCGGATCGGCATCCCCGAGCGTCTGGCCACGCTGGTGCTCTCGCTGGGGGCCACGATCAATATGAACGGCACGGCCATCATGCAGGGGTGCGCGGTTCTCTTCGTCGCCCAGCTTTACGGGGTGGCGCTGAGCGTGCCGCAGCTTGTCGGAGTAGTAGCGACGGCGATTATCGCTTCGGTAGGAACCGCCGGAGTGCCGGGTGCCGGCATCATCATGCTGGCGATGGTACTGCAGGCCGCCGGGCTGCCGCTGGAGGGTATTGCCATCCTGATGGGCGTGGACCGCCTGATCGACATGATGCGTACCACGATCAATATCACCGGCGACTCCATCTGCGCCTGCGTCATCAGCAAAAGCGAGAATAACCTCGACTACGCCGTCTTTGAAAACAACAATTGATATCGGGATTGCAATTCCGCAAAGACAGGACTATATTACTCACTCTTAAGTGAAACAGGTGAACCCCGTGGAATTCGGGGGCTGTCGCGCAACTGTGAATGTGTTCAGCACATAAGCCAGATCCCGTGAACCTTAAGATTAATCAGGTGCAATTGTGCGCGTAACACAAAGGTAAAACATGAGTCTCAAAGACCGCTTGCAAAGTATTCCCGGCCGATTGATTATCATCGTAATTCTGGCGGTGCTGCTGTCCGGTTCCATCCTGTTGAGTCTGTGCTTCGGGGCGGTCGAATTCACACTGGACCAAATCCTGAATGCCCTGTTTACCGACCGCGAGGGAATCGCGTATCAGATCGTTTGTCAGATCCGGCTGCCGCGGATTATTCTGGGGGCGCTGGTGGGCGGGGCGCTGGCGGTGTCCGGGGCGATTCTGCAGGGGGTGATGCGTAATCCGCTGGCGTCGCCGGGGATCATCGGGGTGTCGGCAGGGGGCGGATTGACCGGGGTGCTGGTGATTCTGGCACTGCCGCAGCTCTCGTTTCTGCTGGTACCGTTTGCGTTTCTGGGGTCGCTGTTGACGGCGGCGCTGGTGTATTTGCTGGCGTGGAAACGCGGCGCCAGCCCGATCCGGCTGATTCTGGCCGGGGTGGCGGTGGCGGCCATGCTGGGGGCGTTTACCAGTACTGTAATGATCTTCCACGCGGACAAGGCCGGAGAGGTGCTTAATTTCACCGTCGGCTCGCTGGCCGTCCGGACGTGGAATCACGTCGGCGAAATACAATACTATATGGCGGCCGGTTTTCTGCTGGCCTTTCTGCTGAGCCACAAACTCAATATCCTGGCGCTGGGCGATGAAGTCGCCATTGGGCTGGGGCTGCGCGTGGAACTGATCCGTTTTCTGCTGATCGGAGTGGCGGCACTGCTGGCGGCGGCGGCGGTCAGTGTGGTCGGATTGCTGGGGTTCGTGGGACTGATCGCGCCGCACATGGTGCGGATGGTGATCGGCACGGACAACCGTTATCTGCTGCCGGCCTCGGCGCTGTTCGGGGCTTTTCTGGTGGTGATCTGCGACACGATCGGACGGACCGTGATGGAACCGGTGGAGCTGCCGGTCGGGATCATCATGGCGATGCTGGGGCCGCCGTTTTTCCTGTGGCTTCTGAGGAGGCACCATTATGAAGCTTGATGTTCAATCAATCAAGGCCGGCTACGGCCACAAAACCGTGTTGGACGGCATCGATTTCGCGGTGCCGGACGGCAGTATCGCCACGCTGCTGGGCCCGAACGGCTGCGGCAAATCGACGCTGTTAAAAGTGATCGGACGGCTCCTCAAACCTTCTGCGGGCACGGTGCTGCTGAACGACCGTCCGATCCGGGATTACAAAACCGGCGAACTGGCGCGTTCCATGGCGATTCTGCCGCAGCTGCATCAGGCGTCCGGCGAGCTTACGGTGGAGGAATTGGTGGCATACGGGCGTTTCCCACACCGCAGAATCGCGCTGATGAGTACCGAACACGACCGCCGGGTAATCGATGATGCGTTGAAGATGACGCGCATGGACGAGCTGCGTAAACGGCGTATTTCCACGCTGTCCGGCGGCGAACGCCAGCGCGCGTGGATCGGCATGACCCTGGCGCAGGAGCCGAAGGTGTTGCTGCTGGATGAACCGACGACATTTCTGGATATCTGCTGTCAGTTCGAGATCATCGAAATGGTGCGGATGCTGAATCAGAAATATGGCATGACGGTGGTGATGGTGCTGCATGATTTGAATCTGGCGGCGCGGTATTCGGACAAGCTGATTCTGATGAAAGAGGGCACGGTCCGGTACGAGGGCACGCCGATGGAATTGATGAAGGCGGAAATTCTGCGTGATATTTTTGAGATTGAGCCGGAGATCAGCACGGCGAAAGACGGTATGCCGTTCTGCCTGCCCGCCGGCTCAACGAGAAACCGAAATTAATTGTTGACTTTGACTACGCCGCGGTGTTTGAGCAGCGAACCGCTCAGGCCGCGCGCATAGGTTTCTCCGCCCAGGGCATCGGCTATATCCAGCAGTTCCATATCCGTATAAGTCGGCCGCCCGAGCAGCGAATCATCGATCAGCTCCGGCGAGGTCGTATTGAACTGCTGCAAATACCAGCGCGTCGCACCCAATTCATCCAGCTCGCGCCGCATCTGACGGAAATCCTCAATCCCCAGCAGATCGCGATGCACCGTTGTGCGCATCTCCAACGGAATGCCCTGCTCCGCCGCATAACGGATCGTCCGGTGCACCAGTTTGGCAAGCTCCGGATTCCGCGTCACCATGCCGTATTTCGCGGCCGGCGCTTTGTAGTCGATGGCGATATAATCGATGGCATTTGCCTCATGAATCCGCCGTACCATTTCCGGATTGGTGCCGTTGGTATCGAGCTTGATCATGAATTCCATGTTTTTAATCATTTCCACGAAACCGGGCAAGCCGGCATGCAGCGTCGGCTCCCCGCCCGAAATCACCACTCCGTCCAGACGGCCCTGCCGCCTCGACAGAAAATCAAAGAAATATTCGCGCGTCACCTCCGGCTGGCTCTCCGGATCGAACACCAGACTCGGATTGTGACAGTATGGACAGCGGAAATTGCAGCCGCCCACAAATACGATGCAACTGAACTTTCCCGGAAAATCCAGCATCGAAAAAGGTTGTAATCCCCGAACAATCATAATCAGTTAAGAGTTAAGAGTTAAAAATTAAGAGTTGAGAAACTCTTGTGCATGGAGCTTGACGCAGTATAAAAGAATAGTAATTTCAAAAAAAGGCGGGTTGAAAATTCGCCCGCCCCGATGGTGTGAGTTAAAGTTCCGAATGAAGAGCAGAACCAACTCTTAACTCTTCATTCTTAACTCTTAACTCAAAAATGAGCTGTGCTCATTTTTTGCATTCGCATTCAGCGGCGTAGGTTTTGCGATCTTTGAATTCTTCGCGTTTTCCTTTGTTCCAATTCGTCACAGGCCGGAAGTAACCACATACTCTGCTGTACACTTCTGTCTTTTCGCCACACTTTGCCATTTTCCTCTTCTCCTTGTTTTGATTTTTCGCCGTGTATTTCCGTTTGCTTGTCCCGCTGAAGGAGCTTCCGGCCCAGAATCAGCCTCAGCTTGCCAAACTCGCGCGAATCCACGGCAATGTTATTTTTTTACGGCCGGCGGCGGGTGGTCCGCTGACCGTTTGTTCCTGAATTACTTATTCTCCGACGACTTTGTTTTCTTCTTCCGGTGATTCCAGCGGGCACTCGCCGTGAGCGCCCGGGATGTAACCGTGCACCGGGCAGATGCTGAACGACGGCGTCAGCGTGAAATACGGCATTTTCGAGCGGTAACAGACCCGCTTGACCAGGTCGGCCACCTGCTTGTGGTCCTCAATACGCTCGCCGAGGAACGCGTGGAAAACGGTGCCGCCGGTGTATTTGCACTGTAGCGGTTCCTGCAGGTCGATCGCTTCAAAAAGGTCGTCGGTATAGCCCACCGGCAACTGCGACGAATTCGTGTAATACGGATTCGAATCGCCGGCGCAGATGATGCTCGGGAATTTCTTGCGGTCGATCCGGGCAAGGCGGAAACTGGTGCCTTCGGCCGGGGTCGCTTCGAGGTTGTAGATGTGACCGGTTTCCTGCTGGAAATCGGCAATCCGGCCGCGCATGAAATCAAGCACTTCGAGCGCAAAATCCGAACCTTCCTTGTCGCAGATCGAGCAGCCGAGGAAGTTCAGGCAGGCTTCGTTCAAACCGACCAGGCCGATGGTGCTGAAATGGTTTTTCAGCGTGCCGAGATACGTTTTGGTATAGGGCAGCAGGTCGCCATCGAGGTGGCGCTGCACCACTTTGCGCTTGATTTCGAGCGATTCCATCCCTAGGCGCATCAGGCGGTCGAGGCGGGCGAAGAACTCGGTCTTGTCCTTGGAGACATAGCCGAGGCGCGGCATATTGATGGTGACCACGCCGATGGAGCCGGTCTGTTCGCCGGCGCCGAAAAGGCCGCCGGTTTTGTTGCGGAGCTCACGGATATCCATCTGGAGGCGGCAGCACATGCTGCGGACGTCGCCGGGGTTCAACTCGCTGTTGATGAAGTTCTGGAAATAAGGCAGGCCATATTTGCCGGTGACTTCAAAGAGCAGCTGGGCATTTTCCGTTTCCCAGTTGAAATCGCGGGTGATGTTGTAGGTCGGGATCGGGAAAGTGAAAATACGGCCGTCGCGGTCGCCGTTGCTCATGACCTCAAGAAACGCCTTGTTGATCATGTCCATTTCGACCTGATAATCGCCGTAGCGGGTACCGTCGACGAGCTTGCCGCCGATGATCACCGGACTGTCCTTCAGGTCATCCGGCACGGTCCAGTCAAAGGTCAGGTTGGTGAACGGCGTCTGACCCCAGCGGCTGGCGATGTTCAGCCCGAAAACCAACTGCTGCACGACCTGCCGCACTTCCTGGTAATCGAGCTTGTCGGCACGCACAAACGGCGCCAGCAGGGTATCGAACGAGCTGAACGCCTGGGCTCCGGCCCACTCGGTCTGCAGTGTGGAGAGGAAATTGACGATCTGCCCGACCGCGGTGTCGAAATGCTTGGCGGGCGAGGCGCTGGCCCGGCCGCCGCGGCCGCGGAAACCATCCGTCAGCAGCTGGCGCAAACTCCAGCCGGCACAGTACCCGACGATCCCGCAGGAGAGGTCATGCAAATGGAAATCGCCCTCGGTGTGGGCCTCGGCTATTTCATTGGGATACATGTTCGACAGTGCGTAGCGGGCGATGACCGTGCCGCTGACGTGGTTGAGCAGACTTGCGTAGGAGTAACCGGAGTTCGAGTTTTCATTTACGCGCCAGTCGTTCTGGTCGAGGTACGAGGAAACGAGTTCCTGCACGTCCATCATCAGTTTTTTGCCCTCGCGCATTTTGTCATGCTGGGCGCGGTAGAGGATGTAGAGCTTGGCCGCCTTGGAAAGGCCGCGCTTGATAAAAGCATGCTCAACCAGGTCCTGAATATCTTCGATGCCGGGGATCACGGTTTCATTGAAATTCTTCTTCTCAAGTCCTTTGAGCACATCGTCGCAGAGGGTTTCGGAAAGCTTGCCCAGTTTCTGGTCGTCGGTGCCGGCGGCTTTCAGTGCCTTGCCGATCGCCAGGGTAATTCTTTCCGGTTCAAAATCGACAATTCGTCCGTCTCGCTTCTTTACCTGCTTGATCAGCAACATTATTCACCCCTCCACGGCAAAAGATTAAGTTCAAAACACGTTCCTCAAAGACAATAAACGTCCCCGAGTTTATTTCTTACATAATTCTAACATAACACATAATATTGATACGTCAAATGGAGAAACCACAATATATTGTGTTTTTTATTTGGAAAGTTTTTGGACATTATCAATCAGCGACTTATGCCGAATGAGGTAAATGATGCGAAAAATTGGCACGAAAAATGTTAAGGGGAATCGAGGCGAATATCGAGCTTATTGAGGCCGAAAGTCTAACTATTAATACAAAATGAGCTCCGCAGAACAAAAAGGAAAAATCTATATTTCAGTCAATTGGAAACGGCTTATTCGTCTTTTTCGTCGGCGCCGGCCTGGGCTTCGAGGCCCTTGTTGTGGTCGCTGTAAATGTGGTTGATCTTACGGCCGATGCGGCTTTTGGCCACGGGCGTGTTGGCCGTGCTCAGGTTCTGGTCGCCGGGATCGGCGGCGGAGCGTACCGGTTTGGCGGCGCTTTCCACGGCGCTGGTATTCTGGAGCGGGGCGGCCTGGCGGACCTCGGTTTCATCCTTGACCGGAGTCACCTGCTGTACGAAATTGCCGGCCTTTTTTTCAGCGGGCGCCATGAATTTTTTGACGACGAAGATGCCGCCGGTTACAATCAGGATTACCAGAATCAGTGTGACTACAATTTTCATGACCGCGATTTCCTTCTGTGAATCATTTCACTTATAGTATACCCCGAAACCCCCGAAAATGCAAGATTTTAATTTGTAAATAATCCCTTAAACAGTAAGGATGCCGCAGTTGAGACTACTCTCCAAAGACGGAAATGACGCAAAAGACGGCCTCCGCTCGAAGCTTAACTGTCTTTCCGTCCTTTACCCGGCTTTTTGAGGAATCGCCGTGCTCGAAGCCATGGAAAAGTAGCGGTTGCAGAATAATAACAGGTGTTATATAAGTGTATACATATTCTTATGCTTAAATAAAAGTTTTTAGAAATAAAATGTTCGCCTATTGACAGAAGCTGAATATATGTGTATAATATAGCAAAGAAAGTGTTTATCCAGCAGGTATAACGGTGATCGTACAGGACAAAACAGGTTATAGAGAAATTTCCGCATTGCTGAAAAAAGAACTGGCGGATCAATGCCTGGAATCAGGGCGGCAGGTCATTTCGGCGCGGAAACTGGCGAAGCGATACAATGTTTCGCTGCTGACCGCCAACAAAGCGATCAATAACCTGGTGGAAGACGGTATTCTTTACCGTAAGCAGGGAAGCGGCACTTTTGTCCGGGAAAATTCCGCCGCCAACTACCGGATCGCCTACTGCGGCCACAAGCAGTTCATCCTGGGGGCTCCGATGGACCGCGCCATGCAGACGATTTCCGAGGATTTGATTCTGGATGAATTACAGAAGCAGCGTCACACGGTCAAAACCGTCCAGGTAAATGACGATACCGGCGGCACCGTGAATCCTGTTGAGCTTGAAGATGCTGACATCGTCACCACCATGAACGGGTATATTACCGATGAATTGCAGAAAATCCTGCGGGCTTCCGGCAAGCCGGTCGTGGTGTACGGGGTTTCCTATGCCGGTCCCTGGCCGTTTCATCAGGTGGTATCGACGCTGTCGTCATGCATGGACGAGGTTTTCGGGCGTCTGCCGGCCCCGGAGAAGTTGGATCTGGTCATCTTGACGACCAAATACTGCGATACCATGCAGCGGGCGGTCGAATTTTTCAAAGAAGCACGGTTGCGTGGGGTACCGACCGCGAAAATCCGGTTCGTACCGTTGGTACTGCCGAATGGCGACAGCGGCCGCCTCTGCGGCTACCAGACCGGTATTGAATTGGGGCGCGATTTGGTGGGCAAAACGGTTTTTGTGACCAGTGATTTCATTTCCACCGGGCTGGTGGAGTCGTTGCAGAAACAGGGCATCCGACCCGGATCAGACCTGCAACTGATCAGTTTCGACGATCTGGAAAGTCATGGCTTTGCCGCATTTGAAGAACCAATGCTGACCAGCATAGGGTATTCGCACCGCGAGACCTGCCGCGCCATGAACGAGCTTTTTGCCCTGGCGATGCAGCACCCGGAAGACCGCAGTTGCCGATTGATTAAAATTCCAACTTATCTTAAAATACGAAAAACAGGCCTGAACGGTCAGTAAAAACCGGAGGAGGAAGCTCTATGGAATTCAGAAAAAGAAATTTTACACTGATAGAGTTGCTGGTAGTAATTGCGATTATAGCGATTTTAGCGGCCATGCTGCTGCCGGCACTGAACTCGGCCCGCCAGAAAGGAATGGGGGCCAAATGCATGAGCAATCTGAAGCAGACCGGGCTTTATCTCCACACCTATCTGGATGACAACCGGGAACATTTTTTCCCGCCGGCGGAATGGAGCTCCGGCGCGCGTTGGTGGAGTACCAAAGTATCGCGTTTTGCCGCGGATTACCTCGGGCTGTATTATCAGGAAGAAAACGGCGTCCAGATCGACTGGATGAAAAATTCGGTACAGGACTGCCCCGGCAACCCGCTGCTCGACCAGAATGTGCTCTCTGCCAACTACATCTACAACGGCACCCTGAGCGATTCATATTATAAGTGGCAGATCATGAAGAATATCCGCAAACCGTCACAAAGTTCGATATTCCTGGAAAAAGGAAAGGCGGCCAAATGGTATTATATCAGCAACTGGTACAACAACGAACATTGGAAATGGCCGGATGCCCTGGCATTGCCGCACACGAACAATGCCAACATCCTGTTTGCCGACGGGCATGTACTGGGAACCAATATCTTCGAACACGAGAAATTCATCCATTGCCAGGCGGAAGAATGGAAATGAAAGGAAAACGATCTATGAAAAAATGGCTGACACTACTAATTGTTTTTTTAGTCACCACCGGATGGGGCGACAGCCTGATCCGGAACCCGGACTTGAACTTGCCGTTTGACGGCGAATACAGCATGCTCAGCCATAACGATTGCGTAGAACTGTCGCTTTTCACCGAGCCGGCATCCTGGAACAAATGTGCCCGGCTCGAAATCCGCAAATACGCTTATGACGGCGACTTCCGGACCATCAACGGGCATATGTTGATCGGCGGGAAGAAAGGGCTGCCCGGTTTCAAGGTCAAGCCGGATACGGTTTACACCTATACGCTGTCGATCAAGGGCCAGGGCGAACGGGTTTTCATCAAGGGCGTCGGCTGGAAGCAGGGTGCGGCCTTGGGGCAGCTGGAGAAACTTACCGAGATCGACAGGGTCGGCATGGTGAAACTACCCGGCGAATGGACCACGCTGCGCGGTAGTTTCAGGACGGGACCCGACACCGAGCGAGCGGCGATTTCGGCCGGTTTCTGGGGCGATTCCCGGCAGCAGGATCAGTTGAAGGAAAAGATCGGCGATTATCTGCTGGTGGACAATGTGGAAGTGAAGGAACGCTCCGCGCTCATCCCGGCTCAGCCGGAGACGGCTGCGAAACTGGTTCCCAAAAAATGCTTTGCCATTGCGGACGGCAGTGAAAACAGCGGCTTCACCCTTCGCAAAACCGGAGCGCCGCCGCTGGCACAAACCCGCTTCAAAGTCACAACGGACGCAGATGGATTCCGCTTCAAATTTGAGTGCCTGACGCCCGAACCGGAGAACATCAGGATGTCCGCCGGAGCGGCGGAAAAAGATCCCCGGAAAATCTGGGAAGACGACTTGCTGGAAGTATTTTTCGCCCCGGTCGGGAACGACCGCAGCCTGACTCAGCTGGTGGTCACGGCCGGTGGAGCAGTATTCACGGGATTCGGCGGCCCGGCGGCGGTGAAAGCCGTGCCGTGGCAAGTTGAGGTATCCCGTACTCCCGGCGGTTGGACCGCGGAAATGGCCGTTCCCTACCGGTTGCTCGGCTGGGACAAACCGCCGCAGACGGTATCTCCGCTCGGATTCAATGTGATTCGCCAGAATCTTTCCACCAATGAATTCAGCAGCTGGTCGCCGGTGGAAAACAATTTCCACGATAAATCGCGGTTCGGAATATTGCTGAACGGACCGCTGGCAGTATGGCGCTCAGAGACGCTGCCGGGACAGGAAAAAACAGCGGCGGTGTTTCCGGTACAAATACAGGCCGCCGCGCGGGAAATACTCGCCGAAATGAAGCAGACCGCCGACCCGGCGGTTTTCCAGGACGGGCTCGAAAAACTCAACCAGCTGCAGCTCTATGCGAAGCTCGGGACCCGGCGCTTTGCCGTTACGCCGATGGAAACGACGGCCTCGACTCTGGCGCCGCTGCTTCCGGACCGGATCTCCGAGCCAGTCGCCAAAATCCGGGTCCGCGGCGCGGTTAACGAAAGAATTCCGTTTCGTTTCGCGGTAACCAACCTTACAGGACAGATGGAAGAATACCGCATTCTTCTTTTCAGCCGGGAGGACAATGCGCAGGAAGTCGAAGGGCTCACCGGTTTTCCGGTAGAGAAGATTTCCATACTGCGTGCCGTCCGGGTCAAGGAAAGTGAAAATCAGGACGGCCCCCGGCGCTTCGATCCGCTGGCCCCTCTGGACGCCTCCCGGACTATTCACGCGCCGCCCGGCGATTCCGGCATGTGCTGGGTCAATTTCGACGCTACCGGGGCCAAGCCAGGCATTTACCGCGGCACATTGCGGGTCATTCCGCTGGGCGAACCCATGAAAATGGGAAAAAAGAACGGCCAATGGTTTATGGAGGGCGCGGTGGCGGATATTCCATTTGAGCTTGAAATTCTGCCGATTGTGCTGGACCGGACACCGGCCGTTCCGCGTTTTGCCTGGCGCAATGCCCTGAATGAGGATATTTTCAAAATCATGGTAGACGAAGACATCCGGGCGTTTCAGATCAGTCCATGGGGATTCGATTTCGAGTACGATGCCAACGGTTTCCGGACCGGCAAACAGATAACCGCCGCCGAAAAACGGATCATGCAGGACTTGGAATACGCGGAAAAATATGGTATCCGGGATGAAATAAGTTTTGTCGCGGTATACAGCGCTTTCAAGGCATTTTCCGAGCTGACCCCGCAGTTCAAGCGCGGCACCTCGGCCTGGCGCAATGCCTGGCAGGAGTACATCCGCGGTATTGCCGGGATTTTCGAACGCCACCGCATTCCGTTCAATCGTTACACCATCGAAATCGAAGATGAACCCGCCTCGCGCAATTTGAAGCAGGACGATCTCGTGGAAATCTGCAAACTAGCCAAAGAAGCTGTTCCTGAAATAGCTTTGATGTATACCGCCTGTTCGAAGTTGAATGCGGACACGTATCCGAAACTGGAGCCCTATATCGACGTTTACTGCATCTGGTCGGGTCTTTTCACCCGGGAAGACCTCAAACCGATGCTGAAACGCCTGCGCGATGCGGGGAAGCGGATCTGGATCTATCAATGCGAAATCGGCATCAGCAACGATCTGGCGCGTTATTACCGCCGCCATCCGTGGCTCGGGGAAGTCAACGGGGTCGAACTGCTGACGATCTACCATTATATTCCCGGTAACTATGGAGAATATGGCTCCACCACCTGGAAGTGCCTGCTCGACGGAGCCTTGGCGTACCGCGCCGGAGATACCTGCCTCTCCTCGATCCGCAACGAATGTCTGCTGATCGGCATGACGGACCTGGCTTACCGCCGCGCCTTCCGCAAAGCGCTCGACAACGCCGCCGCCCGGGGAAAAGCCCCGGAACTGATTGCGGAAGCGGAGAATTTCTATCGCACATCCCCCACGGAGGTTACCGTGACCAAAGCTTATGACGCCGGAGCTCCGGAGCGTATCCGCGAGCAGACTATTTCATACATCCTGAAACTTCAGGACGCCGATTGAAAATCAATGCAGGGGTTCGACGTGGATGGTGGCGGCGATGCCGAGTTCGTTCTGGATGGCCCGTTCGATTTTCTGGGCGCACTCGTGGGCGGTTTCCAGCGGCAGATCGCCGGGCATGCGGATATGGAAACTGAGCTCCGTGTGCATGCCGTATTCATGCAGATGAAAATGATGCGCATGAATGTCCGGCTCCATGATATTCTGTGCGATGGCGGTGACTTTCTGCTCCAGTTCCGCTGAAATTTCCTTGCCGAGGATCTGGTCCCAGACATTGCGAATCACTTCGTAGGCCGCGTAGGCGATAATCAGCGCCACTGCCAGCGTCAGCACGCCGTCTAGGTACGGCCATGAGCCGGCGAAGAGCATCCCCAGCAGCAGGATCACCGAGCTGATGGCGTCGCTGCGGTGGTGCCAGCCGTCGGCCTTCAGCGATGCCAGATCGTTGCGGCGGGCGCCCCAGAACGCATATTGCGCCATCGCTTCCTTGATCACGATTGACACCACCATGGCGATCAGCCCGATTTTGCCGTATTCCGTAATCTCAGGGTTGCGCAGCCGCTCGACGCCGGAAACGGCGAATTCAAACGCCACTACAAACAACATGATCCCGATGATCAGCGCCGCGACCAGCTCGGCGCGCCCGTATCCGTAGGGGTGTTTTTTGTCGGCCGGCCTGCCGGCGATTTTCGCGCCGATCACCAGTACGGCGGACGAGAGGGAGTCGGAAAGCGTGTGCCAGGCGTCCGCGATGATCGCCGTGGAGCCGACCGCAAATCCCGCCCAGAGCTTGAACCCGAAAAGCAGTGTATTGCCGACAATCGAAATCCAGCCCTGAATACGGGCCGGACGCAACCTGTCATGTGCATTTCCCATATCCACCTCGTACTAAATCAATAACGGCGGCGCTGACGGCTGTCGCCGCTGCTGCAGATTTTCAAAACCAGTTGTTCGAGCACCATGCGCGACTCGCCGCCGCCGGAAACGAGGGCGCGGTTCGCTTTCAGAATTTCCTCGAGGATTCCCGCCAGGGTTTCCGGCGCGAATTCAAACGCCTTCTGGCACAACATAAAAGCGCGGTACGGATGCAGCCCCGCCAGGTAATTGCCGGGGTAATCTTCCTTGCGGACGGAGTCGAAAAACGCTTTGCCGACCTTGTCGCGGATGCCGAGTTCGGCGGCGGCGCAACGCACCTTGATCAGCTCCTGAAAGCTGCGCACGGCGCTGGAGAGCAGCGAGAGCTCCATGGCACTGCCGGCCTCGCGCTGGGCCTTCATCTGTTCGATGAGGGTATCAATGAGCTCAAGCGCGCCCTTGGTGTCGCGTTCCAACAAGGCATTGCCGAATTCGTAACCGAGCGCCTCGGAGGTACGGCTGCATACGGCGCGGCAGTCGGCCATGGTGATCCGCTCGCGGTCGCCCACGAAACAGGCCACTTTTTCCACTTCGTTGAGCAACCGGCCGGTGTCGGTGCCGACGGTGGCGATCAGAAACTCGATGGAGCGGAAATCGATTTCCTTGCCGAGCTTATTGCAGATGGCTTTGATTTTGTCGCCCTGGCTCTCGGCAAAGCCTTTTTTGTCCTTGTCCTCGAGGCGGGCTTTTTTGAAGAACTCGATCTCGGCGCCGGGCACGGCTTTGCAGGCCTTGAAAAACGCCTTGCGCTGGTCGATTTCGAGGCCGTCGATGACCAGTGTCACGTCGTCCGGCAGGCCCTTTTTGATGAAGGCGAGAAATTCGTCGGTGACCAGCGCCAGCGGGGTTTTTGCCCCGGCGGACTGGAGTTTGTCGAAATAGTTGAAATGCTTGAGCCAGATCTTTTTGTCCGCGGTCAGAAATGGCGGCGTACGCAGCGCGTGAAGCAGCGCGCCGATAATATCCTCGGCTTTGAAATCCCTGGATTCATCGGTGTCGCCGGCGATGATTTCGAGCTCGGGGCACTGTTCGGGCTCCGAGCCGCAGATCTGGACGACGAGGTCGCGCGCGGCGGTTTTCACCGCCACGTCGTCGTCGCCGCTGAATAAATAGAACTTGCCCATGCTCAATCCACGCCCGGAATAAAGCTTTCCTTGCCGGTAAATGAAGCGATAGTTTCGGTGAGGATGGCGATGGCGCCTTCCACGTCGCGCAGGTCGCAGATTTCCACCGGCGAGTGCATATAGCGGTTCGGAATGCTGATCAGCGCGGTCGCCACGCCGGCGCGCGAAAGCTGGATCTGGGCGGTATCGGTGCCGCCGCTGGCGCGGTGCGCCACGGTTTCCTGATACTTGATCTTGTGCTTGTCGGCGACTTTGCGCATGATGCGGCCGAGGACGATGTTATTGTCGGCGCTGTTGGTCAGCTCCGGGCCCTCGCCGAGCTTGATTTCGCCGAGGAGCTTTTTCTGTACGTCCGGTATGTCGGTGGTGAAGCCCACATCGAGCGCGAAGCCGACTTGCGGCGCCACCGCGAAACTGCTGGTGGCCGCGCCGCGCAGCCCGAGCTCTTCCTGTACGGTGCCGACGCCGTAAACGCCGACTTTCAATTTGCGTTTGGAGAGCTCGCGGACGGTTTCCGCCACTACGAACGCGCCGATTTTGTCATCCATGCCCTTGGACATGATGCGGTAATCGCCGAAGCGCTTGTAGTTGCTCGGAAACGCCACCGGATCGCCGATTTTGACGATCCTGGCCGCTTCCTCGCGGTTGGCCGCGCCGATGTCGATCCACAGATCGGTGAGTTCCGGCGGGGTTTCGCGTTCCTTGGGACTGCAGAGGTGGATCGGTTTCTTGCCGATTACACCGCGTACGCGCCCCTTGGCGGTCAGGACCTCAACTTCGAGGCCGGGGATGGTGAGTTTGTCGATGCCGCCGTTGGCGCGGAAATAGAGTAGCCCCTCCTCGGAAATATAGACCACCTGAAAGCCGATTTCGTCGTAGTGACCGGCCAGCATCACGCGGAATGGAGCCTTCGGGTTCAGCACGCCGTAGGTATTGCCCATGACGTCGGTATAGGCTTCGTCGGCGAACTTGGACATATATTCGCGATAAGCTTTGGCGGTTTCAATTTCGTATCCGGACGGGCCGGAGCACATCATCAGTTTTTCCAGAAACTTCAAACTGGCGGAACTAAGCATAATATTACCTCATTGTCGATTAAGTAAATATACCCAACAATAGAGGAAAATCAAATAATGTCCATCAGAAATTACTCGTGGGCGAAGACCAATTCGCCGAAGGAGTCCGGCGAATGGACCACCCCGCCGTTCCAACTGCTGTGCACCGCACGTTTGCCGTCGGCGACCCGGCAGCGGTAGAACAGTGCCTTCAACCGGTTATCCTGCACGGCTCTGAAATTGATCGCGTCAAAGGGTATTTTGACGATGGCTTGCCAGCCGTCTTTGACTACCAGGGTTTTGACCGTCCAGTCGGCGTTCCACTCTTTGTTGGTCATAATCGCGTCGTACCGGTTGGCGTTGCAGTCAAAGGCCAGGTGGTAGTAACCGTCCTTGGTGTTGCCAAAAAACAGTTCAATATGATCCCCCTTCGTCCAGGTATCGTGCGGGCGGCCCGCCGAGAGCGCGGTCAGGCTTTCCGGTTTGGGGTCGTGGCAGTAGAAGCCGAGGTATAAATCGCGGCCGTTCTGGATGAGCTTGACCGTGGTCGGCGGTTCGGCGTTTTTGACGGTGTTGCCCATAATTTTCAGCGGCGGCAGCACGGCGGCATTGGCCCAGGCGGCACCGGCGAAATCGAAGCTTGGAAATTCGCGGATTTCGCTTTTCGGAATAGCCAGTTCGCCGCTCTTGCCGGACGGAGCCTGCCGTACCCAGTTTTCAAAGGTGGTGCTCAGCTTATCCAGCAGTTCTTTCGAGCGCGGATCCTTGACTGCGGCCGCGGCTTCCGCCAGCGCCTGGCGGCACGGCTCGAGCAACTTTTTGTCGACGATATAGTAGCCGGTCGAGCGCAGGTAATTGTCGTTGAACACCGACGGGGTCGAGTCGTTCAGCCAGGCGTCACGGATGATTTTGTAGAACTTCTGTACGCCGGGGGCCGCCTCGCGGTAAGTCCGGCGCAGGAATTCATCGCGGAGCTGGTCGGGGTCCTGATCGGGGTCCCAGAACAATTCGTTGAATACCCAGTGTTCCGGGGCAGTCATGTCCCAGAACTGCGACTCGGGAAAGGTACCGGCGGTTTTATAGGCGGGATCGTCGGCCCAGGTCGCCTCCGAATACAGTTTCCGAACCCCGAGTTTGTGGGCGAAGCGTAAATCTTGCGCCGCGATGTTGGCGAGGGGACGCGGGAAGGCGGCGCCGGAGAAATAATACTCGCGCAGGATGACGTTTTTCGTGACGGCACACCAGCCTTCGAGGCGTTTTTTCCATTTGGCGTTGCTTTTGCCCTGGAATGTTTCTTTGTCGTTGCGGACATAGGGGCAGTAGCTGACATTGATGGTTTTGAAGAGTTCGACCTTCGGCGGAATGGCCGTGAAATAATAGGCGAATGCCTTGATCTGAAGATGCGGATACTGCGCGTAAATCGCCTCCGCCACCTGATTCAGAAAGATGAAAAACTGGGTGGAACGGAACGCTTCGTCGCTCTTGTCCAGCATGGTGCCGTCCGGCAATCTGATCGGCTTTTCGCACTCGGGGCATTCGCAGGAGGCGTTGGTGTCCTCGATCATGATATTGATCATGGGGTAATACGGCGGTACGTCTTTGATGATTTCGAGCGCGTGAGCGGTGAAATCGCGCAGCAGATCTTTGTTGGTATGGCAAAGGATCGCATCGTTAGTGACGCGGCGCTTGCCGTCCAGCAGCATGTAGTATTCCGGATGCGTTTCGCCGAATTTTTTTACCGGCAGCCAGCGCGTCACCATGTTGTGGCCGCCGCCGAATTCGATGATGAATCCCTGGTCCAGCCGCCGGTCGAGAGACTTGTTGTTCAAATTGCCGGTAAAGTTGACGTTGGTCCGGGAATTCCAGATATCGTATTCGGCGTTATTGGCTGCGCGCCCGTAGTTTACACCCCATCCGCGCATGATGAATTTGGGGATATCCAGATAATCGGTCTGGTTCAGAATCAGGTCGGCGGATTGCGTGTATACGGCGGCTTCCCGGTAGGGGCGCGCCCAGATCAAATCGGTATTTTTGTAAATCAGCCGGTTGACGCCGTTGATCAAGCCACGGGGTTCGGAGGCGAAGAGATATACTTCACGCCCGGCCGAGTGTACCGCGTAACCGTCGTGGCCTTGCAGCGCATCCAGGTCGGCGGCGTAATTTTTCAGCAGCGGTGAGTCGCCGCAGATCAGATGGATGTGAGTTTTCTGCGGATCCTGCGGCGCATTCAATACCGGTAACGTGGCCCCGGTAATCAGTTTCACGGCATGCTGAAGCTCTTTGGCGGCGGTTACGGCCGGGCGCGGAGCTTGCTCCGCGAGAATGATTTCCGCTGCCGGCTGCCCGTTTTTCACCAGTTGCACCTGAGCGTAAAACGGCAGCGAAACCAGCGCCATCATGATAACGGCAAACAATTTTTTCATGATTATTCCTTTACTTTTTCAACTTTCACGGCGTGGACGATCCCGGTGCTGAAACTCAGGCGCAGCCAGCGGCTTTCCTCCGGCGCGACCACGACATATTCAAGGTTTTTCCGCGGGCCGCTGATCGCGATAGCGGTTTTGTTGCGGCTGATGAAATTTTTCTCTTCCGGCGGGTCGCGGTAGAAATTGGTCCGGATCAGTAGCCTCATGCCGGGAGCTTCGCCGTCCACAGTCAGTTTCAGGCGGTCTTCCGGTTCCACGGCGATCGGGTCGCACACCGTCCAGCCGCCGGAAATATCCAGACTTCCATCTTCCTGAATGATGGTCTTGTGGAGATTGCCGTAGCCCGGGAAATAGTATTTATTCATCTTGAGATCCGGGTTGACGTTGAGGAACCCGGCATTGTCCACTTTCTGCAAATCAATGTCTTTGACCTCCAGCCCATCCACGCTGTTGAAACGGATATTCAGGAATTCGGCGGTATCCGGGGTGTAAAATTCCAGCTTATAGGTCTGCCATTCACTGCTGTAAATTTGAATCTGGCGCTCCACATAAGTCGGCAGGCAGTTTTTGTTGTCCTTGTTATTGATAATCAACAATGCTTCGGCTACCTGAAGCGGGGTCGTTTTGGGGAATCGGGTCCGGATCATTTCATCCAGTACCGGACTGTTTTCAACGGTATTGGCTCCGGCGCTTTTGGCCTTGAATTCGAGGGTATAGCGCTGGCGCGGTTCGACGGTGGCGCGGGGCGGAAGTTTTGATTCTTTGGCTTTCAGCGTCAGGGGCGGGGCCGGCCACAGGTTTTCACCACCGATTGCCGATATAGTGATGGACAATAGAAGAAAGCAGCAAATTTTCAGCATGGATGTAATACTCCGCATGTTTTCAGAATTAATAGAAATTCTTGTTGTTCAAGGTAATATTGGTAAGCCCTGTCGGGGGCGGCTTGATGGCTTCGGCATGGCCGTCCAAAAAGAGATAATTAGCCGCACCGAGGTGCCGCCGATCCACCTGGGTGAAGGAAGTCAGCTGGTTGGATATAACTCCGCCGCTACCGATGTCGGCAGACAACAAGGTTCGGGAAGGATTTTTCGCCTGGTTCCATTGAAACGCAGGATAATTGGGATCCCAGATCAGCGAAGCGGAGTTCCAGTAATAAAGTGCAAGTGAATTGTAAGTATATGAGGGGGTCTCAGCGGAGAGCGGCAAAATATTATACGGTGAAGCCTGACGGCATTCGAATATGGTTCCCGTACACATCGCATTTTTCTGATTCTGGTTATAGGTGGTTCGGTACTTCAAGCTGCCGGGCATGTACAAGTTCAGCAAACCACTTCCCCAGCTCACGTAATCGCTGACGAATCTCATGCGGTTGGGCAGGTTGGTACTGTAATCGTCAAAATAGAAACTGCAAAGCTTACCGATGCCATTGAGGTTATTGGTACAGCTGATGGCGATTCCACGTTGCCTTGCCATGTTCAGGGCCGGCAGCAGCATTGCGGCCAATATTGCAATAATCGCAATCACAACCAGCAATTCAATGAGCGTAAAATTTTTCTTCATTTCGTTTTCTCCGGTTAATTTATCGTTAACGGTTCATTATTGATATGCACGATTTCCCGGTCTCCGTTTTCCAGCCTGGCCAGCAGCAATTTGGCGGCAGTCAGGTACAGTGAACTGTCAAATCCGATGACCAGCTGATTTTTAAATTTGAATTCCCCGAACTGGGTTTGCGAAGACATCAGCGGGGCAATCTGATAGCCGCTCCCCAGCTGCAACTCTCTTGAAACGATCAGAAACGGCACATAAGAACCGGTTTCCAGGATCAGGCCGTCCAGCGGCAGTTTCTTCTGCAGGAATTCACGGATGGCAAAGTACGGCTGAGGCGTCTTTTTCAGGTCGGTCCATACCACCAGTTCGTCGCTGAATTTCTCGCCGTTTTTCTGCACTTCTTCTTTGAAGGTCTGGTAAATATCCAGAGCCGGCAGGTAATCCTTTGAACCGTTGAGCAAGCCGATTTTGCGGCAGCCCCGTTTCCTCAACCCCCGGTACGCCAGCTTACAGGCGCCGCTCCAATCCTCGTTCACACTGGAGAAGTGTTCCGGGAAAGGATTGCTGCCGATAACCACGACCGGAAGTTCCAGCATTTTCAGGTAATCGACCCATTCTCTGGTGATCCAGCCGATCAGCAGGATTCCAAGACTGTTCTTGCAGGCCTCGGCCAAATCCAGCTCGGGCCGCCGCATCCCCATGAAGCTCAAATTAATCCCGCGTTCGGCCAGATAATCCTTGATCACATAGTACTCCCGGCTCTGGTCCGGAAACTTATCGTAAATATGCAGAAAAATAATTGTACTGTGAAATTGCTGATGATGCAGATCCTTGGCCAGACAGGCCCGCTTCCCCTGATGCTTGCTGATGATGCCGTCCTGTTCCAATTCATTCAGAGCCCGGCGCAAACAGATCATGCTGAATTCGGCGTCTTTCATCAGCTCGCCCTGAGACGGCAGCAAATCGCCCTTTTTCAGACCGTAGCTGTTGATCTGATTGAGGATTTTCAGTTTTGCCTGATGATATTTATGCTGCTTGTTCATGATCCATCCATTAAACTTGTTATAATATTATACAATGTTTCGGTGATATTGTCAATAGGCAGTTCCTGTCAAAAGCGAGAAATTTTACTCCGGCCTGCCGCGCAGGGATTTCTTGGCGGACTGCTTTTTCTTGCTGTCGAGGCGCTTTTCGATGGAGGCGCGGGTGGGCTTGGTCGGACGGCGCTTGCGTGGTACGATCAAGGCGCCGCGGATGATCGCGGCCAGGCGCTCGCGGGCTTCTTCGCGGTTCAACAGCTGGCTGCGGTGAACACGGCTCTCGACGGCAAGCGCGCCGTCCGTGGTCAGCCTGCCGCCCAGGCGTTCGAGCAAGCGCTCTTTCAAGTCATCCGGCACGGCGGTGGAGTTCGCGATGTTCCAACTGATCCGGACGGCCGACGAAACCTTGTTCACGTTCTGTCCGCCCGGGCCGGAAGAGAGGATGAATTCCTCCTGCAGTTCGGCGGGCGGGATATTGATTCTGGCGTTGATGATCATGGATTTTTCGCCGGGTATTTCCAGTATTCGGTGGTCACTTTGACCATACTGTTGCGCATGATGTTGTTTTCCGGCGCGAAAATGTGCCGGTAGGAGTAGAAGCACGAACCCCGGATTTCCGGGTATTTGCAGTTGTAACGCAGCTGATTGGGAATTTCGAGGTGGTTCTGCCAGGCTCCGCCGGTACCGAGTTTGTAGGCGGCGTGGCCGATATACAGCTTGACATTGGTGCCGCGGACGTTGGAAACCCACCAGTCGGTCACCGCGCCGTAAGCGGCGGTGTTGTGGTCGAACGACCAGTAAACCTGCGGGATGATATAGTCGATCCAGTTGCTGCGGACCCATTTGCGGCTGTCGGCAAACTGCGAGAAATACGACTGCGAACCGCCGGTCAGCGAACCCGCGGCGTGTTTGCTCTGGTTGGCCCAGATGCCGAAGGGGCTGATGCCGAACTGGACGTTCTTGCCGATGCGTTTGTTGTGGGCGCGAATGGTGTCGGACACACTTTTGATGGCCTTGTCGACGTTGGCGCGGCGCCACTCATCCAACGCCAGCCGGCCGGGGTTATTGCGCTGAAACGTAGCGGCGTCCGCATTGCCGACCGGGTTGTAGGGGTAGAAATAATCGTCGAAATGAATCGCGTCGACATCGTAATTGGTGATTACCTCGCGGACGGTTTCGCTGATGAATTTGACCACCGCCGGTTCGCCGGGGTTCAGGATCAGCATGCGGTTTTTGCCGACCGGGACATCGAGAACCAGTCCGGGGTTCTGGCGGGCGAAATTTTTCGGACTCAGGGAGTTCAGGTAAGCGCTCTTGGTAAGCGGGGTGTCGTTGATCACGCGGTAGGGGTTCATCCAGGCATGGAACTCGATGCCGCGCTTGTGGGTTTCCTCCACCATGAACCTGAGCGGGTCGAAATTGCCCAACGCTCTGCCCTCGGTGCCGGTCATGAACTGCGACCACGGATTCAACTTCGAGGGATAAAACGCGTCATTGGTCGGGCGCACCTGAAAAATCAAGGTGTTGAAATTGGCCCGGCGCAGATTTTCGAGCAACACCAGAAAATCTTTCTGGAACTCTGTCGCGGTGGTGTGCTGGGCGAAGTCAAGGTTCTTGACCGTGGCCACCCACACGCCGCGCATTTCCACCGTGGCCGGGCGGTACCGCGAAGGCAGGACCACTTTTTCCGTGGAAAACGTCCCGGCATGGGGCACCTGCTTACCGGTCCGGAAACAAGTCAGATATTCATAGGAAACCTGTCCATGCACTGTGCAAAGACCGAAAAAACATAAAAACAGTATAAATCTTCTCATCAATAAAATCTCATTTTTCAATGAATCAAAGATAACGCAAAAACCCGGAATTTCAATACAAAGAACACTTATAAAAATCACTTTTGATGGTCTTGCTCGATAAAATTTTTCGCAAAATTTTCAATCCGGCACTTGAAAGTGTATTAAGGACTCAGTACAGTACAACTGTATCAAGACCTAAGTACAGTTTTTCAGGAATCAGCAAAAATGAAGTTCAAAGCCGAAGAAAGTATGCCGCTTTATCTGCAGATCATGGATCTGATGAAACGGCAGATATTGGCAGGCAAATACAAGGCCGGCGAAAAAATGCCGTCGGTACGGGAACTGGCCATGGAACTCCGGGTTAACCCCAACACCGTGGCGCGGGCCTATACCGCCATGCAGGAGGAAGGGGTGCTGGAGTCGCGCCCGGGCGGCGGGAACTATGTATCGCAGTCGCAGGCCGAGGCACGCCAGGTGTCGCGTCAACTGGTCCAGAGCGAAATCGCCAAAGCCGTCGATACCGCCCGCCGTCTCCATTTCACCCCCACCGAAATTCGCAAAATATTTGAGGACACCCTCAAAAACGGAGAAAATACTGATGAATGAGTTTTTCAAACTGATCAAAATGGAATTGAGCATATTCCGCTTATGGCGTAATTGGTGGGTGGTTTTCCTGCCTCTTTTTTTCCTGATCATATTGTTAACGCGAGATACCGCTTTATTTTCGACGTTTAACCTCGGCTTATTGTTGTCTTTCCTCCTCGGCGGAATATGGGGAATGTATTGTGGGATGGCTATTCTGTATTACACGATTTCAATCCTGCCGTATGGAGTGTTTATGAGCTATCCGCAGGCGACGTCGCGGTTTGGCTTGGGAAATGCTTTCCGGATGATTCTGCCGCTTGATCCGAAAAAAATATATCTGGCCATGGTTACCGCCGGTAATCTGGTGCTGCTGCTGGCTTATCTGGCGGCAACGCTGATTGCGCTGGCTTTTCGCGGGACGGCAGTGCTTGATCTGGTGCTTTATCCATTCATTTTTTATTGTTATGCGTGGGGCAACTATTATGCATTGGTTGTTGTGCGTGATTTTTCGAAACCGACGTTCAAATTAGGCGATATTCTGCCGCCGCTGGCAATACTGTTTTTGATTACAGTCATCTTTTATGTGGCGGACAGTGTCTGGAATGGCGCAGTGCTGATGATTGCTGGGATATTAACCTATGTCAACTGCCTTCATATTTGGCTGCATACCTCAAAGCAGCGCCCGGTGCCGGAGGAAATGGTCATGGCCCAGATTCTCATCATGGTCCTGACGGTAATGATTATCGCGACCTTGAACTGGAACGGGCACGCCATACAAAGCATTTTACAACATACAGGAGCTGCCCGATGAATGAATTTTTCAAGTTGATGAAGATGGAGTTGGCGGTATTCAAATCATGGAATGTCCGGCTGTTCATGCTGTGGCCGCTCTGGGCCATAACCATGTTTTGCAATAATGCCCAATCTCCGGCATTTGCGATCGGTATGTTGGCGATTATTTTCTTTGCGGCATTTCTTTCGCCTAATGGCATGATTCAGGGAATCAGTTCACAGGATACGAGATTTTTTCTGAATAATATCTTCCGCGCGATCCTGCCGGCCAAACCGTGGAAAATCGGTCTCGCCGTCATTGTCGTCAACAGCCTGATTCTTCTGCTGATGTACGTCATTGGGCTTTTGATCGTGTCGCTTCTGGCGAAAAAACTGCTGTTCAATCCGGCGGTATATCCGTTTGTTCTCTTTTTGTACATGCAGACGGTATTTTCGTGCCTGACTTTCAATCAGGAAATCCCAAAAGTTCAGCTGGGATTAGAAATTGCCTTCTGGTCGCTTCCGGCCTTCTGTTTCCTGGTATTTTTGCTTGCACTGGCGGCGGATCCGTGGAGCTGGCTGGTCATGCTTGCCGGCGCGGTGCTTACGGCAGTCAACTGTATATTCGCGTGGAACCATGTTTCGGTGCGGCGGGCGATTCCGGGAAAAATCCAGCTGGCCCAGGCGGCGATTCTGATACTGGTTTTTGTCACGGTTCTTGTGCTCAACTGGAAAGGCAGTTTTGAGAAAACAATGGAATCATGTGAGAATATAAATACTAAAACCGAGGTGCAGAATGTCCGATAAAATTATTGTAGACCGTTTGACGAAAAGCTATCCGAAAAAGGCTGACGCGATTCAGGGATTGTCGTTCGAAATCCCCCGCGGTTGCGCATTCGCCCTGCTCGGGCGCAACGGCGCGGGCAAAACCACCGCGCTCAAGTCGATGAGCGGCTATCTTTACCCCGACGCCGGGAGCTGCTCGATTTTCGGCTTCGATCCGTACAAAGATGAGGTTCAGGTGCGGTCGATTCTGGCGTATGTGTCGGATGCCAATCTGTTTTATGCCAGCACCACGCCGCGTGAAATCCTGAAAACATTGAAGGAATTTTTCCCGAAATACGACGAAAAACTGGAACGCGAAGTAGTCGAAAAATTCAAGATCGAACTCGATAAGCGCCTCGGCACGCTGTCGCTGGGGCAGCTGCGGATCGTCAATTTGCTGGCGGCGCTGGTACGTCGGCCGGAGGTGCTGGTGCTGGACGAGCCGACACTGGGGCTGGATGTGGTGGCGCGGCGCGACTTCATGGAACTGGTGATCGACCGGATTCAAGCAGATGGCATGACGGTGATTTTTTCATCGCACATGATCGCGGAAATCGACGGCATCGTCGAGCGCGCGGCGATCATTGGCGACGGCAAACTGATCATCGACGCGGAAGTCGACAAACTCCGCAGCAGCATGTTTAAACTGACCGTCGACAACGAAATGCGCCTCCCTGCAGCGGTCAAAGTTGTCCGCGAACTTCGGTCAAAAGGCAAATTCAGCATGCTGGTCGAGGGCGATCACGCGCAGCTTGAGGCACAACTGAATGACACCGGAAGTTATTTCGAGCTGGAAGTGTTGCCGCTGGAAGAATTATTCATTTGCCTGACCGGGGGTTGAATAATCGCTTGAATTCGACAAGTTTTCTTGATTTTTCCACGTTCCGGGATTATCTTTTATGG
This sequence comes from Victivallis vadensis, assembly GCA_040391785.1. GTDB lineage: Bacteria > Verrucomicrobiota > Lentisphaeria > Victivallales > Victivallaceae > UBA5239. The sequence continues at coordinate 41,851 of JBEBXH010000007.1, read as the reverse complement.
ATAAAATATTCATTAATCCAGGAGGATCTCATGAAGAAGTTTGTGGTAATGTTGTTGTGTGCGATGACCATTCTGTCCCTAACCGCGCAGGATAAAGAAGCGGGAAAAACACCGGCGGAAATCGCCAAACTGTCGTTTAGCTCTCTCCAGGCCGGCGATATGAAATCCATTCTGCCCTATGTGACCGGAAGCCAGAAAATTCAGGCCGAAAGCACCGTTAAGATGTTCGAGGCCATCGAGAAAAAAGACCTCAACGGCGCATTGAAAAATTCCCTGATCATTGGCGGGCTGGCGCATGACGACAAAACCGTCGCGCGGGCGGCAGCACTCATCCGGATGCAGAACAAGGAAAATCAGTTTTTCATCGAAACCCGCAAAAAGTTCGAAGAGGGCCTGGCGGAATGGAAAAAAGCCAAGCTCGGTGAAGTCACCGAAACCATTACCGGCGACACCGCCAAGGTTGTAGCCAACTACACGGCGGCCGACGGTACCCAGAAGTCGTTCACCAACTTCTTCACCAAGATCGATGGCAAATGGTTCAACATTGCCGAAAAAGAGCTCCCTAAAAAAGCCGAAGAAAAGAAGTAATACAAGTTTTCCAACGGAAAAATGAACGCGAGGAACTGCGCGTTCCTCGCGCTCCAGCGGCCGAACGTCGGCACCGGCAGGCCGAATTGGCCTGTACCTCGGCACTTTTTTAAAAGGAGATCCGCGAATTTCCGACTCGCGTCCGCCTCCTGTAATACGGCGGACAGGCCAGGAGGCTGCCGCCCCTGAGTGCGAAGGCGCTATTCCCCATAATCCAGTCAGGATGCGCAGCATCCGTTCAGTGCAAATCAGTCGATTCTGTCGCGAGTGTGCGAGGAACCTTATTGCAAAATTGATATGCTAATAAATATACGATTTTGTTAAATTACTAAATTCATAAATACTTAATAATAAATATTTTAAAGATTTAATGAAGATATTTTAAGTGAAATCCATTGATTTTTGATTGGCATTGTTGTATAATCATTTACATATCAATTTGAATGGAATGACAGGACTATGGAAATTAACGAACGGCAAATGAAATTTCAGGCGGTGTATGATTACCTTCTGCGCGGCATTGAATCCGGCTTTTACCAGCCGGACCGGCGGCTGCCGTCCGAACGGGCGCTGGCGGAAAAACTGGAAGTCAATGTGTCGACCATCCGCCGGGCATTCCGGGATTTGATCACCGGCGGAATCGTCGAAAAAAGGATTGGCGACGGTACGTATCTGTGCGAACAGCAAATCACGAAAGACCAGAAAAAATACGTCAATATCCTGCTTTCCAGTTATGACGGCGCGGCCCAGGATGAGATCGCCGAAATCGCACTGGCCGAGGGGGCCCGGCGCAATATCCGGTGCCGGGTGATCCGGCTCCACGGCGAGGAAATCCTGCCGTTTGTCCGCACGGCGATCTGTTTCCGGCAGCCGACCATGGTGTTGGGGGACGGCATTCTCAGCGAAGCGGCAATCCGGGAGATCGCCAAGGCTCCGTATCTGTTTGCGGTACTGGCCAACCGGCTGGATCACCTGGGGGTGCCGTCGGTGATCGGCGACGATCATCATGGAATCCGGATTCTGGTGGAGCATTTGCGCGGGCTCGGACACCAGCGGATTGCGCTGCTGCACAATAATTCCGGGCATCCGATCGAGAACATCCAGATCGCGGTCTGGCGTTCGCTGACCGGCGGCAATGCGCCGGAGTTGCGGGCGGATGTGCCGCGCGGCATGCATCCGGTCGAATACGCCTTTCGGGTGGTCGACCGCAACGCGCCATACAAGGGTGAATTCACCGCGCTGATCTGCCTGAACGAAGAACTGGCGCAAGGCGCGCTGGCGGCCTTCAGCGAGGCCGGGATCAAGGTGCCGAAACAGGTTTCGGTGACGGTGGTCGGCGACACGATTTTCTGCCGTTATTCGGTGCCGCCGCTGACGGCGCTGAACCCGAATCTGGCCGAACACGTGAGCCAGGGGTTTGAGCTGCTGGCGCACAACCGGCTGCGGGTGTCCGGTCCGGATAAGCTCCGCATGGTCGAGCCACAGCTGACCGTGCGCAAAAGCACCGCGCCGAATCGATTTGCACAAAAATAATCAAGGAGTTTCAAATGCATAAATCCGGTTTCATCTTCATCATTTTGCTGGTTATCTCCGGCCTGGCCGCCGCGGAGTTGAATGTACGCAGTTTCGGGGCCAGAGGCGACGGCGAAACCGATGATACCGAGGCGATCAAAACGGCCTTCGCCGAGTTGAAGAAACAGGGCGGCACGCTGAGTTTCGCGCCCGGCCGGTATGCGTTCCGCGGGTTGCTCAAATTCTCGGAACTGAAAAATGCGGTGGTCGATTTCAATGGGGCGACCATGGTGAATCTGGAGCAGAAAGGAAGCTTCCATTTCGATAAATGCGAAAATTTCACGGTCACGGGCGGCGTACTGACGTATCAGGAAATGCCTGCCAGGCAGCAGACCTCGGCGCAGCACCCGATTTATATGACCAACGGCGTCAATATCCGGGTGGAAAACGTCCACATCCTTGGATCGCCCTTCATGGGAATCGCCATCAACGGCTGCCGGTTTGTCTGGGTGGTCAACAACAAGATCGAGCGGACACAGCGTGACGGGCTGCACTTCGTTTTTTCGCAGGATATTGTGGCGACCGGCAACTATATCACGCAAACCACCGACGACGCGCTGGCGCTGATTGATTACGGACACGAAAACGCCCTGCGGCTGCAGCGCGCCGTGATCAGCAACAATATGATTTACAACTGTCGCCAAGGGTTGGTTTGCCTCGGCGGCAAGGATGTGATTTTCGCAAATAATCACGTGGAAAAAACCACGTTTTCCGGCTGCCAGATCACCACCAATGATCGCTTCAACAACAAGCAGAAAGGGGCCTGCAGCGCATCCCGGATCAAGGTCACCGGCAACCGTTTCGTGGAGAGCGGCGCCGATTTTGAAATCAATGGCGAACTGATCCGCAATTCAGGACAGGTGACGACCGGCCGCGCCGGGATCGTCGTAGCGTACATCTGCCGCGAAAAAGGCTGGTGCCGCAACGGCGACGAATATTTCTCCAGCATGGATTATCCGGCACTGAACGCGGACGGGCAGGATTATTCCGCCGCCGCCGACATGATCGAAGAGCTTTTCCCCGGACGCAAAATCCAGCTGTTCGGCGGGAACGGTCAGGCGGTTCCCGCCACCGTGAAAACCTCGCAGCTCCGCGACGGCAAAACCGTTTTCACTACTGACGCCGCCGTCGAAAAGCTCTCGCACCTGAAACTCAGCCGCATCATCACCGACATCGAAATCATCGACAACGAGATTTTGAACAGCCACGTCAACGGCATTTATACCAACGGCGTCTACCGGCTCCGGGTCATCAACAACAAGATTTTAAACGCCAACCGTTCGGCTTCGAAATGGACCGGCCAGATTGTCGAGATCCTCAACGGCAATCAGGTGGATTTCCTCTACAACTGGATCCAGGAAAACGGCACGGAAAAACGGCACCGCAAGCCCTTGACAATAACCGCCGCCAACACCCGCGAAATTGGCACCAGAATTGACTGAAAATCAGGAGAATAAATCATGAAAAAGCATTTCACCCTCATCGAACTCCTCGTTGTGATTGCGATCATCGCCATCCTCGCCGCGATGCTGCTGCCGGCGCTGAATTCCGCCCGGGAAAAAGCGAATAGCATCAATTGCGTCAACAACCTGAAGCAGATCGGCCTGAGCCACATGCTTTACAGCGCCGCCAGCGACGACTGGATCGCTTCCGCCGAACGGACGGACGGGCGGACCTGGATGAAGGAACTGAATGATTATGGACTGAACATCATGAACTTGAATTGCCGGACGACCACTACCCGGAAATTGAACCTCAGCAGCTGGTTTGTAAATGGGCCGAAAGTACCGCTGGGGTATTCACAGAACCGGCATTTGACGAATGCCAAAACCGGCGGCACGATTTACCGCAAAACCACCGAATACGCGCAAGCTTCGAGGACGGTCGTCGCGTTTGACGACAATCTCCCGACGACCGCCGCTTTGTGGTATGCATCGTATTTCGATGTCACCTGCGACAGCGGCCTGGCCGCCCGTTACATGACCCACGGCCGCCGGATCAATGTCCTGCTGCTCGACGGGCACGTGATCACCGCCAACCGCGAGGATATCCGTACCACCGACGGCACTTCCCACGAATACAAATGGCGGCCCCACTAAAGTTCAATTCTCAATAAATTGAGAAATCAAATTGGAAAATCACTCAAAGGGGACTAATGTAATGCTGAAAATAATCATAGATGAGGTGTCCTTTGAACTTGCATGTCTTTACCAATTTCGATGGTGCGCCGCCGGAAGGACGGGTACTCCGGCGAGGCAATGATTTTTTCGATGTCAAAGCTTTTTCCGAGACCGATTCGGAAGCGTTGCGGCTGGAAATCGGCATTGAAAACCGGGCCGAGACCGGCGAGCCGATCGAGCTGCAAATCAACTGGCCATCCGTACCGTTTTCCGACCTGCGCGATTGCTTTTACTGGAGCCACGAGCGCAGCGATGACTGGGTGCCCGTGGTCTGCGAGACTATCCCGGGGCGCAGTACTGTCCATATGGAGATCCCGCCCGGCTGGGGTCTTTTCTGCCTGCAGCCGCGTTATGGCGTGGAGGATCTGGAAAAATACATTTACCGCCTGAAATCACCGTTTGTCACCGCCGAGGTTTTCGGCGAATCCGAATACAGCCGCCAGCTGACGCTGCTGCGGATCGGCAATCCCGGCGGCAAGCGTTTCCTCTTCACTGCCCGCAATCACCCGGACGAAAGCGCCGGATCGTTCTGCATCGAAGGCATGATTAATTTTCTGGTTTCCGACGATCCGCTGGCGCAATATGCCCGCCGCGATATGTCGTTCAATTTTATTCCCATGACCAACCCCGACGGCGTGGCCGACGGCATGTCGCGCTACTCCTCCGTCAATGGCGCCGACATGAACCGCACCCCCGACTGGAACCGCGCCAACCGCCGCAACTACGCCGAAGACGCGGTACTGAACGCCTGCTTCGCCTGTTACGACGACCTGCGCCCGAGTATTTTCGTCAATCTGCACAGTAATCTGCTGCGTTTCAAGGACACGATCCGGGCCGCGGACGAGGGGGTGATCGAGCGTTTCACCCGCTTCATGCCGGACCAGGTCGAATACGGCAAAACCTGGCAGAGAATCATCGATCCCCAGCAGGACATGCCTACCGGATATTGCGCCGAGAAATTCGGCACGGTGCCGCTGCTGTTGACTCTCCCGTGGTTCATGCGCAACGCCGCCGCCATGCGCGAAACGGGCAAACAAATCATCAAATCCCTGATCTTAATGGAAGGTTTAAAATGAAAACTGCTTTTGGTGTCTCCGTAACGTCGATCGAGAGACCGTTGACGTTGGAAACGGTTGAATTGCTGGGAAAAAGCCGGATACAGACTTTTGAGGCGGCTCCCGGATATGAACCGGACGTCCGGGCTGCATTCTGCCGGATGCTCGGCCAAACCGGCAAAAGCGCACCCACGTATCACGTGCCCTTCGGTAACGATTATGATTTCTCCGCGCCCGACGACACGGTCCGCGCCAGAGCGATTGCAAACCTCGACGCGCTGATCCCGGAAGTTCTTGAGTTGGGCAGCAAAACTTTGGTCGTGCATGCTTCCTTTGAACCGATTCCCGACGGCGAACGCGCAGTTCGCATTGCCCAAACCCGGCGTTCGCTCGGCGAACTCGAGCCGCTGCTGGCCGCCAATGACCTGAAGCTGGTTGTGGAGCTCCTCCCACGCTCGTGCATCGGCAATACCGGTGCCGAAATACTGGCGATCCTGCAGGGATTCCCGGACCGTATCGGCGCCTGCCTCGACGTCAATCATTTCATGGCGGACATCGACGGAGTTTCGAGGGCTGTGGATGCCCTGGGCGCAAAATTGTATCACTTGCATATTTCGGATTATGACGCCATCGATGAGCGGCATTGGCTGCCGGGCAAAGGGAAGATCGACTGGCCCGGATTCATCGCCGCGCTGAGCCGGAACAATTACCGGGGTGTGTTCAATTACGAGCTGGCTTTGAGGGATATCCCGACGCCGGCTGAGCGGATCGCCGTGGTCGAGGACAATTACTTCAATTTCATCAGGCCGCTGATGCAGCCGGAATGAAGAGATGCATAGAATGCGGTGCTTGTCGGGCTTTTGGCCTCGCCTGGGTTATGACAAAACAATTACATCAATAACATGATATAGCGGCTATTGACTTTTTTCGGATTCCGGGTTATACTATGGATATAGTGGCAAGGAATATCTATGGAAAAAGCATTGACCCAGACGACCCGGCCGGGCGAAACTTATATCGAACTCGGCCACAAAATAAAAAAGATGAACAGCGGCGATCAGATGCCGTCCTTCAGCGTGTTGCTCAAGGAACTGGAAATTACCCAGCGATCGCTGGATATCGCCTACAAACAGCTGGAAGCAGACGGCGCGGTGGAAATCAAAAAGCAGCACGGAGTGTTCGTCAAAAATCCTTATGCGGGCGGCACTTTCCTGTTCGTGGCCGCCGAGGATTTGTTTCTGAGTCAGTTCAAGGGGCAGAATCTACGGTTTTATTTTGCTCAAATCCGCCGCCGGCTGCAGCATTTGTTCCCAGGTGCGCGGCTGGAACTTTATCTGACGGAAAGCCCGGATTACGAACATTATAACCGTGAACCGCAGTTGCGCGATTATCTGTACAGGACAAACCGGCTGAAGCGGATTTGCGGAGTGTTCGTCAGTTATCATATCACCGAACCGGAAACGCATCAGGTATTCAAGGAATTGAGTATACCGTCGGTCGATGTTCAGGGCGATGACCTGAGGATCAATGACGGTGCGTACGATGCGGAGACCATGATCGAATTTCTGGAACGTCAAGGGAAAAAAGATATCATTTTTCTTTGCTCCTACAGCCTGGATTATCCCGGGGTGGAACCGGTACTCAGGAAGCACCCGAAAGTCCGTTACGAGCATATCGATACTGCGAAAAACCTGATCGAAAACGGTATCCACTATATTCACCAGCTATTGGACAACGGCGCGCTGCCGGAGGCGTTTGCGGTGCAGGACGATTATTTCTGTCAGGGGCTGCTGATGGGAGCCTACATGCGGGGGATGATTCTGGAAAAGGAATGTGCCATCGTCAGCATTTCGCAAAAGGGGCAGCAGATTCCCAGCCGAAACCCGATCACCTGTTTGAATTATGACTGGGGCGAAATCGCCAACGCCGCGCTGACGGTGATGCAGCAGAAGCTGAAAGGTCAATGGTGCAACCAATTCCTGACCGTTCGCCCATCGCTGGAAATCTCCTCACCCGACAATCACTGAAAATTTTTCGATGGGGGTATTGACAAATCCGGGTTTGTCGATTATAATATCCTTAACGTTAAACATAGAAGTGATTGTATCGCCATGAAATCAACTTTGAAAGATGTCGCCAGGGAAGCCGGATTCAGTGTCATGACGGTATCCAATGTCCTGAACGGCAAGAAATTAAATCATGCCAGCCCGGAGAGCCGCAAGCTGATATTGGACGCGGCCGAGCGGTTGAAATACCGCCCCAATCTGCTGGCCCGGCAGTTGGTCACGCGCAAAAATCACAGCATCGGGCTGTTGATCGACAGCATGTCGCCGTGGTTTTATCGCGACGTGATGATGCGTCTGGAGCGAATGGCATTCGAGGATGGCTGCCGGCTGCAGATCGGCTTGGTTCACAACAATTTTGAGTCGATCCGGCAGTATGTCGACGATTTTGCCGCCTCGAATATCGAAAACGTAGTCTGCGCCGCCCACAACTATCCGGAATTCGGGTCCCGGGTCCCGGAGCTTTTCAGGGTATTCAAGCATGTGGTATTTCTGGAGGAACCGCTGGCGCTGACGGATTTCCCAGTGGTGGCCACGGATCATTACGGCAATTATTTCCGGGCGGTGCGTGAATTGTTGAGGCGCGGCCGTAAGCGGATCGTCTGTTTTCGCAGCAAGTACCAGGACCGTTCTTACCTCGCGGCGCAGGAGGCGATCCGGGCGGCTTACCGCGAGGCGGGTGTCCCTTATAAGGACGAATTCTGGTACACCAGTACCAACGAGTGCTGGAAGGATGAGGCGCAGGCTATGGCCGACATTGAAACAGCACTGGCGCTGAAGCCGGATACGATGATTGTCGGCAACGAGCAGGCGATGTTCTGGGCGCTACGCTGCTTGAAGCAGAAAAAGCTCAAAGTCCCGGATGATATCGCGCTGTTCAGCGCCGAGCTCGGATCGTATACGCAGGCGGCCCAGCCGTCTTTTTCCGGCTTCGATTACGACTCGCCGAAGCTGGCGGAATCCATTTACAATAAATTGAGAAACCAGTTCGACGAATCGGGGCGGAAGGGGCCATCCATCGAACTTTTCCCGGCGGTGATCGTCTGGGGTGAATCCTGCGGCAAAGGCTGAAGTTTTTTATCAAAATATGTTAAACGTTAAACAATAGATTTAGGAGAAAAACATGAAAAAAAGTTTTACACTTATCGAGCTCCTGGTAGTGATCGCAATTATCGCGATTCTGGCGGCCATGCTGCTGCCGGCGTTGAACAAGGCCAGGAGCAAAGCGCTCAACACCGGATGTGTCAACAACCTCAAGCAGATTGGCACCGCCGTACAGATGTATGGCAATGATTACGACAGTTATTTGCCGTACAACGGCGGCTCCGGCACCAACTACTGGATCAACACCATGCTGGACAAGGGATATTTGCCCACCATCACTGAAAAAGTCGGGTCGGCCATTCACGTCATGGGCGTGTTCCGCTGCCCGAAAGATGTGACCCGGATCAGCATATTGACCAGTTACGGGCTCAGCGCGCACCTTATCAATCTGAAGATCGGCCAATACAACCAGCCGGGCGCACGTTACCTGATCGGCGACAGCAGCGACCCGAGCATGAACCCGTGGTCGGCTGACGGTCCCGCCCCGCTCAACAAGCGTTATTTGTACCGGCATGACGGTCCGGTCAGCGGAGCCACCATGCTGTATATGGATGCGCACGTCGAATGGTTCCAGACTTATATCCAGCCTTCCTCCGCCGCCGACCATCCCGGCAAAGTCGCCTGGAGCGTTCCGTAATCATTACAAGGAGACATCAATCATGAATTACCGCATATTATCCATACTGTTATTCCTCGCCGCGTGCTTATCGGTTTCAGGTGCGAACCTGATCGAAAACGGTAAATCGTCCTACCGGATTGTCCTGCCGGACGACGCCATTCCGGCCGAAATCACCGCCGCCGCCGAGCTTCAGAACCATTTGAAACAGATGAGCGGCGCGGAACTGCCCGTCATCCGTGCCGCCGAATACGATCGCGGCCCGGCGGTGGCCGTCGGCTTCAATTCCAAATTGCCGCCGGAACTGCAGGCCGGAAATTACCCCAATCCCGGCGAAGAGGAGATCATCATCGACAGCCGCGGCGATACTATTCTGCTGGCCGGCGGGCGGCCGCGCGGCGCGCTTTATGCGGTATATCATTTCCTGGAAGAACAGGGCATCCGCTGGTTCACGCCGCAGGAGACCTATATCCCGGCCCGCCCGACTGTTTCCGCCGAGGTCAAGGCGTACCGCTATTCGTCGCCCTTCATTTCGCGGACGCAGGTGCCCGGCAACGGCGTCACGGCGGAGTGGTGCGCCCGCAACCGGATGAACTCATTCATTGTCTGGGGAAATCCGGGCGAAGCGTACGGCGGCGGCATCAAACAGGGACCCGATATGCACACATTCTGGCGCTTCCTGAACCCTGTCGAATTCAAGAAACGACCCGAATGGGCAGCGGAAATTAATGACAAGCGCCAAGTGGAAATCGCCAACAATCACTGGGGCGTGTGCCTGTCGCAGCAGGACTTGCGCCGGTACCTGGTTGCCCGGACCATGGATTATCTGGCGAAAAATCCGGCCACCACCGACATATGGGTGGGTCAGAACGACGGTTCCCCGTATTGCCGCTGCGCCGAGTGTGAAAAATTTTACGCCGCGCACGGCGATGCTCCGTCGAGTTTAATGGTGGTTCTGGCCAACGAACTGGCCGAACAGGTCGCGGCGAAATATCCGGAAAAGAGAGTGAAAATGCTGGCTTACGGCTGGACCCGCAAAGCGCCGACTGGACTCCAGTTGCGCGACAATATCATGGTTTCTCTTTGTGCCACGACCGGTTATTTCGCTTCTCTTGGGACGCCGGATTCCGAAGATGTGCTGGCGGATTTCCGCGGCTGGAAGCAGATCGGCAAACTGTTCGATTCGTATTTGTACAGCTACCCGACTGATTCCTCATGGTTCCCTGCGCCGTGCCTGTATACCCAGGCGCGCAACATCAAATATATGGCGGACTTCGGGGCGAAAGGGGTACATCAGGAGCTTTTCGGCGTCGGCACGGGTGATGGCGGGGAACTGGTTTACCTGCGCAGTTGGCTGTATATCAAATTGTTGTGGGACCCCTCGCTGGATCCGGTAGCGCTGACGCGTGATTTCTGCAGCCGCTATTACGGCAAGCACGGCGATCTGGTATTCCGGATGATCGAGGACGTGCATCGCAAAGTGGAAAACGGCATTGTGCCGAAGGTCTCCGATACGCCTGGATTCATGGCCCCGTATTATCTCGATACCGCCCTGACGCCGAAATGGAGCCGGACCCTGAAAGTCGCTTGGGAAAAGGAAACCGATCCGGTCCTGAAAAAGCGTCTCTCCTATGTCTGTTTGCCATGGCTGTGGGCGGATTTCTGGATGGGAATCAAGGGGCTCGGCCAGTATCAGGCCGCCGCCAAAAGCTGGGGCATTCCGATGAACGACCGCGAACAACGCGCAGAATACGGCAAATTGATCAAGCAGTTCATGCTCGACAATGGCGCCGGAGCGCTCCGCCTGGGCGTCAAGCTCAATCCGGCGCAGCTCAACCTGGCCGAAATGACCCGGAGTTATCCGGCGGTACAGTTGAAAAATGATCGGGCCAGCGCGGTCATCGTCCCCGGCTGCTTCGGCAAAGCGGTGGAATACTATGCCGGCGGCGTCAAGCAGAACCCGCTCAAACCGGGCTGGGGAATGCTGATTTTCCAATATCCGCAGGTGGGTTACTGGGAGGAAATTGTTTTCGGGAGCGCGCCCCGCGCGTACTGGCAGGAATCGCAGGGTGCCGACTCTATTAACCTGCGGGCAAACCACGCATCCGGCGGCGTCCGTAAAGTTTATACTCTGGAGAAAAACGGCGCACTGACACAGGAAACCACCTTCAAGGCGTTGAAAACGATCAAGGGAATGATCCGGACCGCGCCGATGCTGAACCTGAATGAAGATGTTTTCGGCATCTATCCGGTGCTGAAAATCGGCCGCAAAGACGGTTCATGGAGTGAGTTTGAAATCGGCAAAATCGGTACGATGTGGTACCAGACCGGCAGCCTGGACTTGAAAGAGTCCAACGGCAAAATGATCCTGCAGTCCGAATCCGGTAAAATCGCTCTGGAAATCGAGTTTGATCCCGCGCAAGTCAGTAAAGTCACCTACGAATACGATCGTTATGACTTTAAGCCGGACGGTACCGGACGGATGATGAACCTGACGTTTTTCAGCCCGGAAGTCGAACTGCAAAGCGGCGGAGAACAATCCTTGCGCCTCAGTTTACGCATGACGCCGGCAAATTTATAGCTTGATCGCGCCGAAGGCGGCGAAGCAGGAATTTTTGTGCAGGAGGTCCGTGCTCGCGAAGCCCACCTTTTTCAGCAGTTCGAGCTGGTAAGTCACCGGGCGCGGTGAATCCTCTTTCTCGATATAGGCGAAAACTTTGTCGCGGTATTCCGTGCCGCCGAGGCCGAAAAGGTATTCGCCGTAGCGCCGCCACATCAGTTCCTGAATGACCGGCGATTCGTGGCTGATCAGGTCGGTGATCCACACTGAGCCGCCGGGTTTCAGCAGGTCGTAAATCCGTTTGAAGGCCGCTTCCCAGTCGGCGTCGTCGCGCAGGTGGTGCAGCACGGCCGCCGCCAGAATCACATCGTAGGATTCATTCGCCAGCGGCGCGGTACGAAAGTCGGACTGGATGATTGCCGCCTTGCCGGTGGTCGCCGGCTGAACGCGCTCCAGGGCGCGCTTAAGCATGGGTTCGCTCAGGTCGAGGAGATCGCAGTCGGCGTCCGGTACCAGTTCCAGCAGTTTGAGCGTGTTATTGCCCGCACCGCAGCCGATATCGAGGATACGGCGGATCGGTTTGGTGGCGTGAAACGCCGCCTGGGTGATCAGTTCCATGGCCAGCGGTGCGTCGATGGTCGCGGTCTGCCCGGTTTCCAGATTCGAGAAACGCTCGACATCTTTGTCGAAACGCTCCCGGATATCGTCCAGCGTGGCTTTGTTGGAGTAATCCACGTCAGCGCTCGCGGCGGTCGATCACGCGTTTGGCCTTGCCTTCGCTGCGCTGGATGGTCTGCGGGGCCACCAGCTTGACCCTGACGCGCAGCCCGATCACGTGTTCGATGGACGACGAAATCTCATGCTGCAGCTTTTCCAGCTCGCGGATCTGGTCGTTGAACATCTTGTCGGTGACTTCCACGTCGACTTCGATCTGGTCGAGGCCGTGCTCGGTGAAAAGAATGATATTGTAATGCGGCTGGGTGCCTTCCACCGCCAGCAGCGCGGATTCGATCTGCGACGGGAAGACATTGACCCCGCGGATAATCATCATATCGTCCGTGCGGCTGCTGATGCGCTGGATACGGCGGATGGTACGCCCGCATTCGCATTTGCCGGGCAGGATGCACGAAATGTCGCGCGTCCGGTAGCGGATCAGCGGCATGCCGACTTTATTGATGGTGGTGAAAACCAGTTCGCCGGGGGTACCGTCCGGCAGTACTTCGCAGGTGTCGGGATCGATGATTTCCGGGTAGAAGTTGTCCTCGAAAACGTGCAGGCCTTCGCCGCTCTTGCAGCTCATGGCCACGCCCGGGCCGGAAATTTCCGAGAGTCCGTAAATGTCATGGGCGGCGATACCGCTGCCTTCTTCGATGTGGCGGCGCATTTCCTGCGTCCACGGCTCGGCGCCGAAAATGCCGACGCGCAGCGGCAGTTTCTTGATATCGATACCCGCCTCGGCGGCTTTTTCCATCAGATACGTGAAGTAACTGGGGGTACAGCAGATGGCGGTGACGCCGAAATCCTGCATGACCATGAGCTGACGCTGGGTGTTGCCGGACGAAGTCGGGACCACGGTGGCCCCCAGGAACTCACCGCCGTAATGCGCGCCGAGCCCGCCGGTGAAAAGCCCATAACCGTAGGAAACCTGGATCACGTCCTCTCTGGTCAGTCCGCAAATCGCCATGCTGCGCCCCATCGACTCGGTCCAGACGTCGAGGTCGTGCTGGGTATAGGCGACCACAATCGGCTTGCCGGTGGTGCCGCTGGAGGCGTGGAGGCGGACAATTTCATTCATCGGCGCGGCGCACAGTCCGAAGGGATAGGTGTCGCGCAGGTCAAATTTGGTGGAAAACGGCAGTTTGGCGATATCTTCGAGCTTCTTCACGTCGCCGGGTTTCATTTTCCGCTCGTCCATGCGTTCGCGGAAGAGTTTGACATGATCGTAACAACGCTGCACCGTCTTTTGCAGGCGGTCGAGCTGGAGTTCACGCAGATAACCCGTTTCCAGGTAATCCTTGACGCTGATATCGTCATTTGCCGTAGTAGTATTCAGTTTTGACATATGTTTTTCCACCTGTTGAAAATACAAAATAGAAAGTAATGTACCATAGGTCAAATAAATTTTCAACTCTTTTTTTTGAATAAATATTTAAATATTACAAAAAAAATATTGACATTTAAGGAATGGCACAGTATATTATTTAGTTTAATGGACTTAATGTTCTTGGCAAGTGGTATTAAAACATAGAGTTTATATAATCGATGGCAAAACAGCAAGTAAAACCGGTCGTTTCGAAGGCGAAAAACAAAACTGCAGCTGTGACCAAGGGCGCTTCCGCAAAGAAAGCCGCTCCGAAGGCCGCACCTGTCAAAGTTTCCGCCAAGCCCGCAGTGAAGAAAGCTTCTCCCGCTAAGGCCGTTCCGGTCAAAAAGGCTGTACCAGCCCCTCCGGCGAAGAAAGCTCCGGCAAAGAAAGTCGAAATCAAAAAGGCGGAAGTGAAAAAGACCGCCCCGGCGAAAACCATTGCGCCTGCCAAAAAAGCCGCTCCCGCGAAGAAGGTTGAACCCAGAAAAACCGTTTCAACCAGCAAACCGCCCCCTGCGAAAAAAGCCGTCCCGGCAAAGAAAGCATCTCCTCCGCCGAAAAAGGTGGAAGTGAAGAAGGCCGCCCCGGCCGCCAAGCCCGTTCCGGCAAAGAAAGCAGTCCCGGCGAAAAAAGCGGAAGTGAAGAAAGCCATTCCGGCAAAAAAAGTGGAAGTGAAGAAAGCGGTTTCGGTCAAAAAAGCTGAAGTGAAGAAAACCGCTCCTGCCAAAAAGCCTGTTTCAGTTAAGAAAGTAGAAGTGAAAAAGCCTGTTGACATATCAAAGAAAACCGTTTCACCGAAAAAAGGCGAAGTGAAGAAAGCCGCAGCCCCGGTCAAAAAGGCTGCCGCTCCCGTGAAAAAGGTGGAACCGAAGAAAGCCGCAACCCCGGCCCCGAAGGCCGCTCCGGTCAAAAAAGCCGAAGTGAAAAAGGCTGCGGCTCCGAAAAAAGTAGAAGTGAAGAAAACCGCGGCTCCGGCGAAAAAAGCCGAGGTCAAGAAAGTTGCGCCCCCGAAGAAAGCGGAAGTTAAGAAGCCTGCGGCCCCGGTCAAACCCGTGAAAGCCGAAAAAGCTCCGGTCAAAAAAGCCGCAGTCAAGGTCGAAGAACCCAAAGCCGCGAAAAAGGGCAAAAAGGAAGTCCTGCTTGCACAGCCGGATAAATCCTTCAAAGGCAAAAAGAAAAAGATTCTTGAACAAGAAGTTATTATTTTTGAAGAAGACGACGACAGCGTCGGCGGTATCGGCTTCGACAGTGTAGAGGAATTTGAGATTCCGCTGGACCTGCCCGAAGAAAAACCGCGCGCCAAAAAAGGCAAAGGCAAAGCCAAAGCTGCCGCCGCCCCCGCCGAGGAAGAAGAAGCCCCGGCCAAGCGCACGAAAGTCCGCAAAAAGGACATCGAAACCGCCGAAGCCAAGGACGATAAAGGCGACGCCGGTGCCGGACCGAAAAACGACACCATGAAGACCTATATGCACGATATCGGTCAGATATCGCTGGTCTCCAAACGTGAAGAAGTCGAACTGGCCGCCCAGATCCATAGCGATGACCGCTATGCGCACGAAGAGGCCCGTTCCACGCTGATCATGGCGAACCTGCGTCTGGTGGTGAAAATCGCCCACGACTTCAAGGGCCTGGGCCTGCCGCTCCTCGACCTGATTTCCGAAGGGAACATCGGTCTGATGCGCGCAGTGGAAAAATTCGACCCCGCCAAGGGCGCCAAATTCAGCTCGTACGCGGCATGGTGGATCAAACAGTCGATGCGCCGCGCACTGGCCAACCAGAGCCGGACCATCCGTATCCCGGTGCAGTCCGCGGGCAAGATCAACAAGATCAAGTCGGTGCGAATGAAGCTGGCCGAAGAACTCGGCCGCGAGCCGACCGATGCGGAAATCGCCGGCAGCCTCGATTTCAGCGAAAGAACCGTGGCCGGGCTGCGCCTGGCGGACCTGCGGACCTTTTCGCTGCACGATCCGATCCAGCAGGGTGAGGACGGCGAATTCCAGGATATCATCCCGGACCGCCGCGCAGTAACCCCGGACCAAATCATGGCCGACGTGGAATCGGTGCGCCGTCTGCTCTCGCTGCTCGAAGAGCTCGACGAACGTGAAAAAATGATCCTGAAAATGCGTTTCGGGCTGGAAAACAACCGTCCGAAGACGCTTGAAGAAGTGAGCCAGGAAATCGGGCGTACCCGCGAGCGTGTCCGCCAGATCCAGAATCAGGCTCTGACCAAATTGAAATCATTGCTGGCTGATGAAGCCGGTTTCGCCACGGATTAAACCGTATGAATAAGAATTTAACTGTCCGGAAAAGGGGGTGAATGCTATGGATACTGAAGTCCGCGTAAAGAAGGGCGAAGCGATTGATCGCGCGTTGCGTCGGCTGAAGAAGAAACTCGACAAGGAAGGAACCTTGAAAGAGCTTCGGAATCGCAGACATTATGAGAAGCCCAGCGAAGTAAAGCGCAAAGCCGCCCAGCGTCGCCACTGATTCATAATAGATGATTCATTAAGCGGGTCGATTCGGCCCGCTTTTTTTATTTCTTTAAAAAGTAACCCGCCACCGGCCGCTTGGCCGGGCGTGATCCAACGGCGAAAGCGTTGGTCGCCCACAGGGCGAAACAAATATTAATGTCAAATAATCTTGCCAATAAGATATATTTACATGAAAGTTAAAGATAAAACCATTCCAAATTCAGCCAAAAAGTGTATAATATTATCAACAAAAATCACGAACCATTTTTGAGGATAATATCATGCAAAATCTTGAGAGCCGCACCTATACTGATCTGATGCTTCCCTGGCTGAAAGTACTGCCGGATTTCCTGCGTACTTCGGAGTACAACCCCGAACTGACTTACTATGGCACCGGCGAAAGCGCCAGCTGGCCCATCCAAAGCAATTGCAACGTGTTCGCCGCGCTGGCGGTGCTCGGCACCGATCCGGCGCTCCCGGAAGCGCAGCGCCTCGAATGCCGCGAAACCGCGCTGAAACTGCTGCGTTATACCATGTCCACGCACGTGAGCGGCAGCGACCTCGCCTCGGACGGCAAGCAATGGGGCTGTCACTGGATCAGCGTGCTGGGGCTGGAACGCATGGCGCACGGCGTGAACGCCATCCGTGATTACCTGACTGCGGCCGATCAGCAGAACCTGCGGCGCATGCTCCTGACCGAAGCGGATTTCCTGCTAGAAAAATACGAGATCGTCGCCAGCATGTACGAGCCCGGCAACAAGCCCGAGTCGAACATCTGGAACGGCGGCATCCTGATGCGCGCCGCGCTCGATTATCCCGACGCGCCGAATGCAAAACGCTATCTGGAGAAGGGCACGCGGTTTATGCTGAACGGCATTTCCTACCCCACCGACGCCGAGTGCGACACCGTGTTCAACGGCAAAAAAGTACGCGACTGGCACATCGCCCCGAATTTCACCGCCAATTTTTCGCTCGACCACCACGGCTACCTGAATGTCGGCTATATGGTGATTTGCCTCTCTAATCTGGCGATGCTGCATTTCAATTTCAGGGAGCGCGGCCAGCAGGCTCCGCCGGAACTCTACTGGCACCTTGAAGAGCTTTGGAAGCTGGTCAAGAAACTGACCTTTGACGACGGCCGGCTGCTGCGCGTCGGCGGTGACACCCGCTCGCGTTATACCTATTGCCAGAACTACGCGATCCCCGCGTGGCTGCTGGCCGCCGATCTTTTCGACGATGCCGATGCGGTCGAGTTCGAGCGCCGCTGGCTGGAACAGGTTCGCACCGAGGCCGCACACGCCGGCGACGGCGGCTTCTATTCGCGCCGTCTGGCCAACATCCGCGACAAGAGTTATTTCTATTTCACCCGCCTCGAATCGGACATGATCCTCTGTCTCTCCTACGGCGCGTACTGGCGGCGCAAATTCGACCTGAGTGCGGCCAAAACCGAGCCCCGCGAATTCGCCTGGCAGGACGAATACCACGGCGCCACCGTGCTCCGCGAACCGGCCGCGATCCGCTCGTGGGTCTGGCACGGCGGACAGGGCGCCACCGCCATTTGCGTGCCGCCGCACCGCAGCGACATGGCCGAATGGCAATGCAACCTGCGCGGTGAACTCCGGACGGTCGTCAACCAGTTTCCGGTCTACGGTCCGCACGAACACCAGCTTTTTGACGGTGGTTTCCTGAACAGCGGCGAGTGCGAGTGGCGCCAGCTGGCCCCGCTCGGCGAGGGCGAAGGCGAATACCATTACGCCCGCCAGCAAACCGTCTGCGCGGCGCTGCCGGATGGCAAAACGATGCTGGTCATGGACTACGCCGTCATCACCAAGGAAATCACGCTGCAGCTGATCAAGGGGTTGGGACTGAAGATGCCGAACGATCTTTTCAATGGCTCCAAACGGCACTATCAAGGTAATAATTTCGACGAAGTCCTGCCAGGCAATCCCGGCCGCGATGACTCGCGGATCATCGATTCCGACTATCTGGTCATCGACGGCGAGTTAAGCGTGCAAAACGTTTACGGCAGCGACAAGCTGACGCTTTACCGGCCAGCCGAGCCGCAGATCATCATTCGTAAGCCACACGGCCCGTGGCTGCATTCGCTGTACGCCGATGAAATCTGCAGCGTTTTCACGCCGGGTCCCAGGCGTTACCGCCCCGGCACGGTGGTCATCGACTGCGGCGCCGCCGTGACGGCCGGCAACCGCCCAGGACAGGCAAAACGGATCAAATCCGGCATGGAATACACCACGCCGGACGGTACGAAATACCTGCTGACCGCCAGTTTCGACGGCGGCGATTTACCGGAAGTACCGGCCACGCTGATCGCCCGGACCGGCCGCGCCGCGCTCTGGCGGATCACTCCCGGAAAATAAGGGTGCCGAACATCTCCGGGTTGAGGAAGCTGTTGGCGTGAGTCGGCGACCAGCATTGCAGTTCTTTGGCGGCGTTGAACTCGCGGCAGAAGTTGGCGGTCCAGCTGGCCTGATTCGTCGGCGGAGCCGCGTCGATTTCGGCCAGCAGCTTAAACGGAATTTTGATTTCCGCGGTCCAGTATTTGGCGAATTTATGGACCTTGCCTTCCCATTTATTCTTGGATTTCAGGTAGCCCGCTTTGTATAGCATATTGAATTGATGGCCGCGATGGTCAAGCACGAACTGAGCGTATTTCGGACCGGGTTTCAGGAAGATTTCGACGAGGTCGGAGCTGTTGAAAAGATCGTGATCGGGGTTGCTGAATGCCGTGTCGGCCAGTTCCTGATCGATTTCCAGCCGAAACCCGAAGTAAAGCGCCTCGCGGTCGAACGCAGCCTTGACATACGCCTTGCGCCCGGGGGCGGTTTCCTTGCCGGCGCGGGTCTGGAATTCCTGTTCGGGCAGGTTCTGCCAGCAGGGATCGTCGAGCTTGCCGTCGATAACCGGCTGCTGCGAAATCAGCTTGACTTCCATCTGCGGGCGCGGCGACTCGAGCTTGGCATACAGTGAATTCAGATAATATATGTTCCAGCGTGTAATCACCCCCTTGTCCCGGAACTGTTGGTCGCGGGCCTTGAGCTCGGCCAGGTCTTTCTGGAAATCGTCTTGCGGACTCATTTTGTCCAGTTTGTCGAAGAGTTTCTGAAACGCATATACTTCTTTCACATCGTCACCGGGACGGAACAGCTGGAAGATCCGGGCGTAGGTGCGGTCCTTGTCGTATTTGGCCGGGTTCCACAAATATTCGTTGGCCGAAGCGACAAAACAGGTTTGCCAACAGCTGGCCTCAAAGGCCTTGGCATTGATGAAAATACCGTCCCCGGCAAGCTCCGGCGCCAGGCAGGTTTCCCAGCGGTGGACCGGATAGGGATTGCACTCGCTGTTGTCCCAGATAAAGGTACGGTGCCCGCCCGCGTACCCGGAGAATTTCTCACGGTCGGCCGCGGCAATCTCGCGGGAGATGACGCCGGGACCGGTCCAGACGATCGGAATATCCTTCGGCAAGGCTTCGTCCAGCTCCTTAAGGTACTGCTGCATCAATGGCGCGTTTTCCGCGTGGCTGACCGAATAAACCGGCGGGCAGAACGTCCACTTCACTTCCGGAACTTCCTTCTGCAGATACGTCATCAAATAACCGTGTCCCCTGCCCGCGGAATCGCCGAACTTCTGTTTTTCCTCCGGCGAGATCAGCACGTAACGCCCGTTCTCGAGCGGCGTCCAGTCGTCGGCGCAAATCATGATATGCCGGAAGCCCGATTCGTAAGCGAAACGGCAACGTTCAACCAATCCTTTCAAATCCTCCTCCGAGGCGATATTGAAAAGCTTTCGTCCACGCTCGCCGCGAGTGGCGTAAATGTGATAAACCAACATGAATTTCAGCACCCCGGCGTCGACGTATTTCTGCTGCGGCTCAAAGAATTCCCGGAACTTCTCCGCCGTGAATTTATGCCATTCCTCGCGATACTGATAAGCCAGACCACCGTACTTATATTGAGCCGCAATCTTCAAGTTCGCAGCTCTAAACGGTGAATAATCGCCCATGAAGCGCTGTTTCCAGAGCGGGCCGTCCTGTACCTTCGCCAGCTTGATTTCCAGCTCATCGCCTTCGGTTTTCATCAACTGCAGCAGCGTCATGACGCCATTGAACATCCCGGCCGCTCCCTCGCCATCGACCGTGATCACCTTGCTGCTGTAACTGATCCGGTAATTCTCCGAATCCGCTGTGCCGCACTTCAAAATGATCTCCAGCTCCGGCTCTTTCGCCTCTCCGGTCAACCCCAGAAATTCCAGCGCCAGTTTCGCCGCCGGTACCTCCGGCGCAGTAATCCTGATCCGTTCTTTCCGCACCCGGATCACCGGCCCATACTCGAGCGACTGCGGCTCCGGGATCACTCCTCCGCACACACTCATACACATCATAAATAACAAAACAATTCTTTTCATTCTTAACTCTTAACTCTTAACTATTCAAAGGTTACTGTACCGAAATATTTCTTGTTGATCAGGTCTTTTTCCGGAGCGGGCGACCAGGTGGAAATCTCACCGTCGAGATTGTTGCGGCGGACGAAATTGATGTTCCATTTTTCACCGCTTTTCGGCGGTTTGTACATGATGTGGTCAGCCAGTTCCTTGAACGGTATTTCCACTTCCAGAATCCAGTATTCGCCGTAGACCTGAATCTTTTTGCGAATCTGCGGATTGAAGTTTTCCATGGGCTGCCATTCCTTGTAATCGAATTGATTGCCGTCGCGGTCGATAATGATCCAGCCTGCGCGCTGGTTGCGCAGCGGCGGCTGCAGGCAGATGTAAAAGACGTCGCCGCTGTCATCGAGTTTACTGTCATGTTCCAGTTTCCGGGGGCTTTCCGCAGCTTTGCCGTAGTTGCCCTTGAACTGAATGAACAAGCCTTCCGGCGTGTAGCCCACCTTGACCGTCGAACCATAATTCGCGCCGGCCAGCGGAAACGTGCCGGCCTTTGTCCAGGCGGAATCGCTGCCGCCGGCATCCAGTTTCGGCGCAGCAGTAAGTTTCGGCACGGTACCGGTCTTGAACTCCACGGAACATTCATCATAGACCGGCTTGACCGCGCGTTCGATCCGGCTGAAATCGATTTTAGCCGCCTGGAATTCGTCCTTGCGGTCGAGAATGCGCTTGGCGATTGCTCCCCGGGCGGTCCGGTCCGGGGTTCCTTTCATCGCGACAATATCTTTTTGCGTGTGTGCCACGAATTCCGGCATTTCCCTGCCGGTGATTTGACGGAAACACGCGGCATAGGACTTCTGCGCATCGTAGCCCTGCGGATTCCACAGATAATCATTGGAGTTCACTGCGAACAGCCACGTCCAGAAAAAACTGAAGCCATGCCCGTTCACGTAAATCCGGCCGTCCAGATCGCTCATTTCCGGGAAAAATGCAGTTTCCCAGATATTCATCGGGGTCGGCTTCATGTTGGAGGTATTGTCCCACAGATACAGGGCATGGCCATTGACCAGTTTGCGGTATTCCTGATGGTCCTGCAAAGTGACCCTGGACGATTCCACGGAGGGCCCGGTCCAGACGATCGCCACCGCCGCCGGCAGTTCCTTGCTCAGCGAATCCAGATATTCACGGTTCGAGGCCGATTTGGCGTTGTGGTTGTTCAGCGAATAAGGCGCGGGACATACCGATATTTTCACTTCGGGGAAATCGCCTTGCAGCGCATCGTAAACCTGCTTTGTGATATAGCCGTGCGCCTGGCCCGGGTTCTTGAATTTCGCTTTTTCGCCCGCCGACACAAACACATAGCGGCCATTTTCCGCCGGCGCGAAATCGTCGAACTGAATCATGATTTCCTGCACATACGGCGCGGCGAATTTGCATTGACGGATCAGGAGCTCCATATCCTCAGCACTCGAGGCGTCGATGCGCTTGCCGCAATAAACGTTGAGCATCATCATAAACTCAAGCAGATCGCCGTTGCGTTCGCGGAAATCCTTCATCTGGTCGAACCATTGCCGATAGGTGTGTTTTTTCGCGTACATCGGGCTCTTTTCCGGGGCGAATTCGCGCCAGTCGTAGCGGTGCTGAATTCCGAAGCCGTTGATCTTGAACCCGGCAAGCTGTTCCATTTGGGCGGTTGAAATCGGATTATAACCGCCGGTATAACGCAGTTTCCACTCGGGATAATCCTGAATGTCCTGCATGCTCAGCCCTTCGGCCGTTATCAACTGCCGCAGCGTCGCCGCCGCATAAAACACGCCCTGATTATCGGCCCCGGCGGCATAAATCCGCACTTCATTTTCGTCATTTTCAAAGCGCAATACGTACTCCTGTGGCCGCTCAAGTTTCAGCTTCGCCAATGGTGTTTCGGCGAAAATGCCGTCGCCGGCCAGTCCCAGGTACAATACGACCTTTTTCGCGCCGGAGCTTTCCGGCAATTTTTTCAGGTATTTCTCCAACTGCGCCACCGCCAACGCACTCGACGGCACCGGGGCGTCCGGAAGGACGAATTTCACCTGTTGCGGATCAATTTTGGCCGATCCGTGATCCTTGATGATTTTGACGGGGCGCGGCACCAAATCACCGGCGACGGCAGAGAACACACAGAGAAACAGAATAATTGCAAATCTCATTTTATCAATCCTTGTTTGGGGTCATATCTTCTTCAATTTCTTCGCTGCGCAGCGCCGATACGTGCATGTCGGCCCACAAAATATTGGCTGCGCTATTGTGGAAAAATCCCCACACTGCGTCACCGGTTCCCCACGGGCTGGCAGTTCGAGTATTGTACTGGACGCAGCCGTCGGCGCCGCCGCCCGAGCGCCCTTTGGAAATGTCCTGAGTTGAACAGATTGCGCCGTCGGAAACAAAAATCTTATGGGAGGGGTTTCGAATGTTCTCGAACTTGAAATAGTCCCAAACCAGCCCGGTGTACGGATAGGGTGATCTGCGAATGCGGGAATAGGTACTCCAGATGGTTGTGGCTTTCTGGGCACCCGGAATAGTGATCCCTACCGGGCACTGGAATTTGCCGGAACTTAAGTAGAGCATGCGTGACATGCGGTCGCTCCACCACGGAACATTCTGCCCGTCCAGCATCGCCCCGCCATCGTAGGCTTTCAGGAACATCTGGTAATCCATATAGTAATTCTGCACCGCCACTCCGACCTGCTTCAGATTATTGACGCATTGCGTGGCCTTGGCTTTGTCGCGGGCCTTGTTCAGCGCCGGCAGCAGCATTGCTGCTAATATCGCAATGATCGCTATAACTACAAGTAATTCAATAAGTGTAAAATTCTTTCTCATATTTCCATCCTCCGTTAACTGTTCTATCTCAAATTTTTATTTTCGCCGGGCCGCTCGAACTGCGGATAATCAGTTCATTCGGCCGGTACAATTCTTTCATCTTCGCCCGGATTTCATCCGCCGTCCTGATTTCTTCCAGATAATCGATCATCAAATTGGCGGCGATGTAGCCATGCTCAAACGTATTGGATTTGCAGGAGGTTATGGGAATGGTGTTCCACTGGCAGTTCTGCGAATCGTTGTCGGCAATGACGCTGAAATCATCGGGACAGCGGTAGCCCAGGGCGGCAAGTTTCTGCATGAATCCACAGCAAATCTGGTTATTGGCCAGCAACGCGGTACAAGCGGCAAATTTCTCGTTGCCCAGTATCAGCTCCGCCAGCTCGCTGCCGCGGAAAAAGTCGCCCGACGCCTTGAAATCGTCCAGCAATTCCGCCTCCAGCTTGAGCTTGCTCGAGCGGTTGAACTCTTCCAGGCTTTTCAGTCGTTCGTTCCGCTCGCCCTCGTCGTAATACGGGAGCACGATCCGGCGGTGCCCCAGCTCCGTCAGGTAGCGGTAGATATTGATGAACGACTGTTCCATATCGCTGCTCACCTGAAAAAACCGGGTATCCGGAGTCGTCCCGATGACCGCGATCGGAATGCCGAGGTCATTTAAATCGCACAAAGCGTTTTCCACCCGGCCGGCGATCAGCAATGCGTCGACACTGCGCTGGCGGAGCTTGGCGGGCATGACGAATTCATGAATCGACAGCAGGTCATAACGGCTCACCATACACCGGTAATCGCGCTCGGAGCAGGCCGTCTCGATCCCCGCCAGAATCGATGAAAAATAGCTGTTCGCCAATCCCAGCATAGCCGTGGAAGAGACCAGAAAACCGATCTGCCTGGTCCGGCGGGTAATCAACGCCCGTGCTTGAGGTGACGGTACATAATTGTATTCATCGATAATCTTGCGGACTTTCTCAAACGTTTTGCGGCTGACCCGCGATTTCGGGTCATTGTTCGCCACTTCCGATACAGTCGACGCCGCTACGCCCGCCAGTTTGGCGATATCATTTATGGTCACTCTTTTGGCTGTATTTACCGTTTGCATCATTAAATTCCCGAATAATTCGAAACGTTTCGATTGCTATATTTAATTATAATTCGAAACGTTTCGAATGTCAATAGCCAAATTCTTTTTTTTACTATTTTTTTGCGAAAAAACCGGATATCGCCTCCAGTGGACAACGGTGATCCATCCGCTTCATTCCTTGTCCGGCGTCATGGTATCGAGGACTTCGTTGGCATGCAGCGCGGAGACATGCATATCTCCCCACAGGATATTCGCCGACAGACTGTGAAACCATCCCCAGGCGCTTTCCACGGTCCCATAAGGATTTTTCACTCTGCCGGTGAAACGTACCGCCCCGGAGGAGTAGCTGCAAGCCCGCCTGCTGGAAACTTCGTGATCCGAGCATATGGCGCTGTCCGCCACAAAAATGCGGGAAGAAGGATTTTTGAATTTCTCAAGTTTGAAATAATTGAATGTAAACCCGCCGTAGGGCCAACTCGACTGCTGAATCCGGGCGTAAGTGGCCCAGGGCGAACCGGCCTGCCGGGCGCGCGGCGTGAGTTTCGCCACCGGACAACTGAAGATCGTCCAGTTCGGTGTATACTTCAACTGAAAGAGGCGGTCCGACCAGTACGGATATGTATTGCCGTCCAGTTTGAATGTGTCATCATATGACGCCAGCACATATTCGTGGTCCGACGCATAATTCACCACAGTTATTCCAATGTTCTTCAACTGATTGACGCACTGCGTGGCCCTGGCCTTGTCGCGGGCCTTGTTCAACGCCGGCATCAGCATCGCCGCCAGTATTGCAATAATTGCAATTACTACCAGTAATTCTATAAGTGTAAATTTTCGTTTCATCATCGGTTTCCTTTATTTTATTTGATGGGTAATTTTTTCCGCCTGGCCGGACCGGTCGAACGACGGATAATCAATTCATTCGGGCGATACCATTCCTGCATTTTTTGCCGGACCTCGCCCTCGTTTTTCAATCCTTCGAGCAAATCGATGATCAGATTTGCCGAGGCGTAGCCATGCTCGAACTGACAGGAATTGCGGGAGGTAAGCGGAATCGCGTTCCATTGGCAATTCTGCGATTCGCTGGTCGACATGATGCTGTAATCCTCCGGACAGCAGTAACCCCGGTACAGGAACTCCTGCATGAAGCCGCAGCAAATCTGATCATTGCTCAGCAGCGCGGTGCAATCCCTGAACGCCGGATCATTCAACGCGGTATCCACCAGCGCCATCCCGCGATAAAAATCCCCTTGGTCCTGATGAGCATCGGTCAGGCCAATCTCAAGTTCCGGATTGCCCTGCGAATGGTAGAATTCCAGCCCGGCGAGGATTTCCTTCCGCTCGTCCTGCTCGAAATACGGGATCAGAATCCGGCGGTGGCCAAGCTCCGCCAGATACTTGAACATCGCCTCGTAAGAACGAATCATATCGTTGCTGATCCGAAAACAGTGCGGATCATCGGTGGAACCGATAATCGTAATGGGTATTCCCTGATCGGTAAGCTCATCCAGCGTGGCTTCGATCCGGCCGGCAATGAACAGTGCGTCAATACTGCGGTGCTTGAGCTTGGCGGGCATCACGAAATCCCGCACCGACGACAAATCGTAACGGCTGACGGTACAGCGGTAATCGCGTTCCGAACAAGCCGCCTCGATCCCCGCCAGAATCGGCGAAAAATAACTGTTTGCCAACCCCAGCATGGCGGTCGACGAAACCAGGAAACCGAGGTGCCGCGTCCGGTTGGTATTCAGCGCCTGCGCCATTGGCAGCGGCGTATAATTATACTGCCGGATGATCTTCTGGACCTTCTCGAACGTCTTGGGGCTGACGCGCGATTTCGGGTCATTGTTGATGACCTCGGAAACCGTCGATTTGGCCACCCCTGCGATACGTGCGATGTCCTTGATGGTCATTCTGGTTTTTACGGTTTGTTCGTTCATATCTCACAGATTAATATAAGTTCATAACATCTTCTCGAACCGGTTCGACAATTATTATACATCGAACCGGTTCGAAAGTCAATACCCCTTTATCTTTTTTCAAGAATTTTTTTAATCAACTTTAATCCACAAATATTATGGAAAGACACGAAAAAAGATAGGCGGTCAATGTTGGCCGCCTATGTAATTCTGCTTATTTTTTTGTCGTTTTTTGTTTTGCAGTTAAAAATTCCCTGTTATTTCCAGCCGCCGGCGTTGACGTCCGGGGTTTGGAAAAGCTCCTGCAGCGATTTCTTTTCAACCATGCCGCCGGTCTGGTCCTTTTCCGGCGGATCGAGTTCCCATTTCGGGCCGGGGAACACCGGAGTATTGAACTTATCCTGCCCGATGTTTTTGGTCTTTTCCTGGAACTCCATGCAGGCGCGGATGCAGCCCTTGGCACCGCAGACGGCGAAATAACCGGTATGGGTGATGATCTGTTTGTAATACGGATTCACGTAGTTGCTGGGAAATTCCGTACTCCGGCATCCCCAATTTGCACCGGCGAAGGTGTAACCGATCTTGTAAGCCAGTTCCTCGGACATATTGGTCTGCGTAACGTCGAGATTGAAGCCGGGGAAATAGCGTTTCATGAACGGCGAAGCCTTGTAGTTGATGCCGTGATGGGTAGCGGTACAGCGCCCCATGTGGACGTCGCCCCACTCGTATTCACGACCATCGATGTGAATCTTGATCGAGGGCGTTTCGCCCTGTTTCGGGATGGCGTTGCCGGGGCAGTCTTTGACGCATTTCATACAGCGCTTGCAGAGTGTTTTCGGCTCGATGATCGCATCCGGCTCCAGCTCGGCGTCGGTCAGGATATTGCCGATGCGCACGCGGGGGCCGAACACCGGATGGATGAACACCTTGGACCAGCCGATTTCGCCGAGTCCGCAGGCCATGGCGGCGATACGGATGTTCAGGTTGATCTCCGGCACGGGGCGGCCGGGGGCCATCGGTTTGGGGTTCTGCGGATACATCTCCGGCACACCCGGATAAACCGGCACGGCTTCGAACCCGTGGTCCTCGATGAAACGCGCCAGTTCGTAGGTCACCATCGGCCGGAACAGCGTGTTCAGGCGGTTATAAGAGTAATAGGTATAATTCGGCCAGTAGGTGCCTTCGGTAATGCCGCGGTAAGTGCTGCGCGGAATCGGCTGGACGATGGAGATGACCGATTTGCAGTCCGGGAAAATATTTTTCGGATGCATGCGCTCCGGGGCCTCCGCGAAGCGCTCGATGTTGGCGACTCCGACGACTTCCACGCCGCCGCCGCCGGCACCGAGCCTGCGGGCCAGGTCTTTGATCATTTGCGAGGTTAATTTAGTCATGGTTATCACCTGTATTTATGCTTGCCGGAATGGCCGGTTGAGTTTTTGTTTGAGCAAGCCGCGCCCCTCGAGCGAAGCGAGGCAGCCGCGTCCGCAGGGCGCACCCACGCGGTCCACGGTTTCGAAACGGCCGAAATTGGTCTGAATCGCACCGAATTTACATTTGCGGCAGACGTCGTTGTCGCGGCTGTTTTCCTTGAGTGCCTGATACGGACACGCTTCGATGCAGGCGCGGCAATTCGCGCAGAACCCCGGCGACACCACCGGATCGGCCTCGAATTCGAAGTCACTCAGCAGCATGGCAATGCGCTGCCGGGTACCGTATTTGGGGGTCAGGAAAAGGCCGTTGACGCCGATTTCGCCCAGCCCGGCAGCCTGCGCCGCCAAGCGCCAGTCGACATAGACGTTCGGGGCCGGTTTGTCCGGCGACACCGGGCACGCCAGCGGGTACTTGACCGTCTCCTCCACGTCGTAACCGAACATCGGTACCGCTTCAAAGCCCTGCACCTCGATCCAGATGCAGACATCGTAGGTCGTCTTGGCGAGGTAATTGTCCTCCAGCGACATCAGCCCGAAGTGGTCAAACGTGCCCTTCATTTCCGGGCTCTGCTCCAAACCGCGCAGGGCGCCGCGCGGAATCCGCCGTCCGACCACGATCAGACTTTTCGCCTGCGGAAAAATCGACAGCGGGTTGTGCTCGGGGGCCAGATGCGCCAGCCGTTCCACCGGAGCCACGCCGATCAGGTCCGCGCCGAAATTTTTCGCCGCCTGTTTTAATTCTTGCGTATTCATTTATTTCTTCTCCTGCAATACTGCTTCCGTTTCGCGCCCGATGCTCCACAAGCTGCGCTTGCGGAATTTATTTTCGAACCGGTTGCCGATTTTGTTTTCCAGCGCCACCATGCAGGTACGCCCGCAGATCGCGGCGTAACGGTCGACCGTGTCCGAACGGTCCGGGGGCGCAAATGCACCGTTTTTGCACTCTTTGCAGATGTTCAAATCGAGCTTGTCGTCAGCGCCAAAAGCCTTCAGCGGACAGATTTCGATGCAGGCACGGCAGCCGTCGCAGAGATTGAGCTCCTGTACGTCGTCGCCGTCCAGTTCGATATCGACGAAGATCGAGGCCAGGCGCTGGCGGTGCCCATACTGCGGCGTCAGGAAAAATCCGCCCTTGCCGACATCGCCGAGTCCGGCGGCCTTGCCCATGGCCATGTAATCGGGCACAAACCCCTCACCCGCTTTCCTGTAAGACATGACCGGTACGGACTCGATTCCCTCGTCTTCCAGGCGGCAGGTGAGGTTGTAAACCGTCCGGGTCAGGAACTGGTCTTCCATCCAATTGAAGCCATAACAACTATAAGTTGAACCAAAGTTCGTGCCTTCCTCAACGCCGCGCAGAGTACCGCGCATGATGCGGTGTCCCACGACGATGACCGACTTGGTGTTCGGTGCCAGGGTTCTCGGGTTGCTCTCCGGCGGCAGTTGCGCCAGCCGTTCGACCGGGGCGATGCCGACGAGGTCCGCGCCGAATTCCTTCGCCAACTGTTTGATTTGCGATGCGTTCATTTTCCTTTTCCCTCAGGTTTTGAAAGCAATTTCTTTTTTCGCCCTGTAGGCGACCAGCGTTCCGCCGCTGGACCGCGTGCGGCAACGTGCCGCCGCGATGTTTGTTTTTCTAATTATCGATTGATTAATTGTCGAGAGGTAAGCCGAGCGCGAATGAGATCGACTCGCCGCACTTTTTGGTTTTTGAAGTGAATTTTTCCCATGTTTCCGGGGTCCAGTCGTCGGCGTTTTCCGGCATGATCACACCGATGGCTCCGGCCAGCTGCCTGGAGGCGTTGAAGATCGGCGCACCCACGGCGCCTACGTTGCGGTTGCTTTCCCCTTCCATCCGGGAATAACCGCGTTCGCGAATCTGTTTCAATTCCTTTTTGAACGCCTCCGGTGAAGTGATCGATTTCGGGGTGGCGGCGCTCCAGTCGCACCCTTCGAACAATTCTTCAAGGTGTTCTTCCGGAGTATAAGCGGCGCAGATTTTGCCGCAGGCTGAACGGTTGACCGGATGGACCTGCCCGATCACCAGTCCGGCGTCACCGGTGAAGTGCTCCGGGTACTCCGTGCCGATGATCAGCGAATAACCGTCATAATTCGAGGTCAGAAAGACCGGGCGCTTCAATTCGCGCACCAGCTGCTGCATATAAGAACGGGCGATGTTGCGAAGCTTCAGTTTCAACAGCCGCGCATGCGAGAGTGTCAGAATCTTGAGGCTGACCCGGTACTTGCGGCTGCCGGGAATCTGCTCCACGTAACCGGTCTCGGTCAAGGTTTTGAGCAGGCGGCAGACGTGGCTGTTCGGCAACGCGAAGTGCTCCGCCAGCTCTTTTACCGAACACTCCTCGGCGTCCTTCGAGAGGTATTCCAGGATCATGAATCCGTTCTGTAATGTATTGTTCATAAATCTCCACAAATTCCATATATTAGAATTTACACTATATATTATAACGCCAATTAGAATTTAGTCAATACCCCAAAACGCGATTTCAGCGAAAAATTCGCTCCGGAATGAATTTAATAAGAATTCTCATCTGCCAACCAATTTAATGATCTATAATACATTTAAATAATAATTAATATACATGATTTGATTTAGTTTTGAATTTTATTTAATATTTTTACATTTTAACTATTGATATTTTCACTCCATCATGTATAATAGTTCCTGTAACAGGAATTTTTGTATGATAAAAGCGCAAAAAAAGAACCAGATAAATCGCAGCCTGATCCGCCGCCTGATACTCGGCGGCAAGGAAGACAACCGGATATCGCGGCAGGAGTTGATCCGGCTGGCCAAACTGAATCCGCGAACGGTCGATTCCTATACCGATGAATTGGAAAAATTGGGCATCATCACCTGTCAGAATGTGGTCAATGGCCAGGGAAGGCCAGAGAAATATTATCTATCTACCAATGAAGGCATTATGTTTCTCGGGGTATATCAGTGGAAAACCATGCTTTATTTCATGATCAGCGACGTTGGAATCAATCCAATGTATCTGGAGAGGTTTGAACTGGATATGGGAAATGATGTTTCGGGTCAGCTGGAAGCGATCTGTGAAGCCGTCAAAAAAGCGCTTGACTCCAATAAGACTTACCGGCTGGCCGGTCTCGGTATGGTTTTTCATCCTTATGAAACCACGGTACAGGAGAAGATATTTTTCCAATCGCTCGCCCGTCGGCTGGAGCAACAATATCAGGTGCCGATCCGGAAGCTGGACGCCTGCAACGCCATGCTGCTTTCGGTTTTCCGCTCGCACAGCATGCTGCATGCCGAATACAACGGACGGGCTCTCAACCTGGGCCTGATCAATCCGTCCGACCGGATATACCTGGGGTTGATGCTGAATGGCATGCCGCAGGAGTACCGGGAGCGGATCAACAGTGTGGATAAGCAATTGCTGGAAGGAATTTTCACGCACAGGGAGATCGCGGCGCAATTTGACGGTTCATCGATCAAAACAGCTTACGATTACCGCCTGGCGGTTTACACGGACGATAAAGCGGCGCAGGAGGTGTCCGTACTGGAAGCGGTAAAGCTCAGCGCAGGGATCAAGCGGCTGAAGCAGCATTACTCGCTGGATAAAATATTTCTGATCAATGTAACGCCGAATACCATGAAAAATTTATTGAAGCTCACCGCCGAAGACCCGGAACTGAGCGGTTTTCCGATTGAATCACTGAAGGAATTCTCGCCAACGGATTACCTGAAGAGCAGCTGCGACCTGGCGGTTCAAATGATATACGGCAATTTCCTGTACAAATTTTTAACCGATTGAGCATAAAACAAAAGGAGTCCTTATGAATTGGCGGAGTAAAAAATTCACACTTATAGAACTGCTGGTGGTTATAGCGATCATAGCGATACTGGCGGCAATGCTATTGCCGGCGTTGAACAAAGCCAGGGAAAAAGCCAAAGCCAGCAAATGCATGAGTAATATCAAGAACCTGGCACTGCTGCTTCACGTATACCTGGATGATTCCAATGGCATATACCCGGCGCTCGCGTATACCGAAGACGCCACGCTCATACAAAAAACGTTGTTCGGCGCCATGGTCGAGGGGAAATATATCCTGCCGGTCGACGGCAACGGCTTTAACAATCCAATCCTTTTCTGTCCCGGCAATACCTACAAAGTGACACGCTATGTTACTTATTCCGTAGTAGCCACCGACCATACCAGCGACGACCGGATTTACCGCAATACAAAAACCCTGAAGAATCCGTCGGAAAAAATGATCATGGGTGACGGCTCCAACAAAAATCCGGGCAGTGACAAACCCACCATGTTTCTTTATTACCTGACAGCAAACAGCGGAATTCCTTTTCTGCGGCACGGTAATTCAGCTCCATACTCATTTCTGGATGGACACGCCAGCTTCCTGTTGCGAAATGACTTTGCCGGGCAGAAATACTTCTGGTTCGGCCATAGCACGGCCACTTATAAATTCGAAACGGTCAAACTGTCAAATCTGGCAGTTGTAACCCCTTAATCAAAGAAGAATAACAGAATATGAAAAATTTTATTGCCGCAATATTATTGATCTTCCTGATTGGCAGTTCCGGGGCCGCGGATTTCATTCATGGGTTCTATACGGTTGAACCCGGCCGCGAGGAAGACTATGAACTGCTGAAATCGCTTGGCATCAATTATATTTTCAGCTACAAAAACGCTTATACCCCGGAAGGCGAAGCCTTGATGCGCAAAAGGCTGGACCTGGCTCAAAAACACGGCATGAAGGTTATGTTCAACTTGAATTCTCATTCCGCTTACGGGCTTTACAAACGCCCGGATTATCTGGAGAAAATCCGCGAAACGGTACGCAAATTCAAAGGGCATCCGGCAATCGGCTTGTGGTATTTATACGATGAGCCCAGCGGCGCGAAATTGCAGAAACAACTGCTGGAAGTCTACGCCATGGTCAAAGAGGAAGATCCCAATACGCCCACGTCACTGTGCCTGATGCCGTCCCGGGACTGGCGTGACTTCACCAGCCATGCCGACATCCTGATGGGCGATATTTATCCGATTCGAAACGAACCGTTTCCGGAAGCTCCCTTGTACCAGTTCTCCACGCATCTATCCCGGCTTACCGCTTACAACAGGCCGGTCATTGCCGTGCCGCAGTTTATGAACTGGCGCGGTTATCCGGTCAAAACGCAGGTCGATCCGGCGGACTGCCGCTATCCGAATGCCGAAGAATTGCGGTATTTCTTTTATTCGACACTGACCATGGGCAATACGACCGGCGTATTCTGGTATTGTTATTATGATGTATACCGGGATAAAAATATGCCGTATTTCGAGGAAATGCGCCCTATGCTTCAGGAGTTCCGCCGGTTTACCGATTTGTTGAAAAATTCCCGGGAGGCCAGGGTTCTTACCTGGATGCGCGACAGCAATTTTTATGCGGCATTGTTTGAAGGCCGCGACGGAGGTCAATTTCTGGTGACAGTCAATGACTGGCCGGTTCAGCAGCGCCTCAACCGCTGGATGGGAGATGTTCTCGCTGCCGAGTACGAACTGGAACCCTGGGGCTCGACCCGTCAGGTCAAAGCATCCATCGCAAACAACCGGATTCATCTGGAAGGCTTCATGAAGCCCTGGGAAGTCATGGTCTGGAAATTAAAGGAGGTGAAAAAATGAAGATAAAATTAATTCTGCTTGGTACACTGATGGTATTGTCGCTACGCGCCGGACTCTCGCTCGGCATGCATATCATGTATCCGCTTGAGGATGATTATTATCAGGAAGTCAAGAATTCCGGTATAAATTACGCTCATATTTACGTCAGCATCCTCACACAGGAGGAGCGGGTGAAAAATTTTCTGGACACTGCCGAAAAAAACGGCCTGAAAGCCCTGCTGTGTGTTTATCGCCACAAAACAACACTCGATGATCCGCAATTTGCGGAAAACTACCGCCAGGCCATCCGCAAATTCAAGGATCACCCGGCTCTCGGCATGTGGTATATCGCGGATGAGCCTCGCGGCGAAGAATTGCACGGCAAGCTGCAGCAGATTTACCGGATATTGAAAGAGGAAACACCGGATATCCCGGTGGCGATCTGCCTGAACTGGACGAAGGATATCGCCCTCTTTAAAGACTGCGGCGATATCATGATGCCGGACCTGTACCCGGTGGAAAACCAGGAGTTTCCCGCCGCCCCATTGCGGAATTTCACGTATTTTGTCTGGGATATGTGCCGCCAGGGCAAACCGGTCATCCCCATTTCCCAGATCATGAACTGGAAAAGTTATCCCGACAAAATGAAAAACAAAAAAATCGATCCGTCAAGCTGCCGTTATCCGAATGACGAAGAATTGCGGTATTTGAATTTCAGTTCCATGGTCATGAATGTGAAAGGAATATTTTACTACAGTTTCTATGATGTTCAGCGCAATAAAAATCTGGATTACCTGACATCCTCCGTCGGCCCGGCCGTGACTGAGCTTCGCGACTTCGGGCTCCTGATTGAAAATGCCGGATTCACTTACTTGACGGGAACCATCGGCAAGGGAAAAGTCCCGGAATACTTCGCCTCATCCTGGACAAATGCCGATGCCGCATATGTGGTTTTGACCAACAATACCGACAAGGAGCTATCCGGCGAAATCAAATTGGCCGCCAAACTTCCGTCCGGAAACCTGATTCCCTGGGGCAAAACCCGGCAGGCCGCCGCTGCCAGCACCGGAAGCGTCATCAAACTCGACAAACTCAACCCATGGGAAGTCATGATTTGGAAACTGGAAAAAACGGAGTAGGAACGTGAAATTCATTGCGCACAGAGGAGAGTCCGCGGCAGCTCCGGAAAATACGCTCGAGGCGTTTCAACTCGCATGGGCCCAGGGAATATCAACCGTGGAGCTGGATATCCACTTGAGCAAGGACGGACATATTGTTGTCATGCACGATGCCAACCTGCGGCGAACATTCGGAATCGATGCCCTGATCAAGGACCGAACACTGGCGGAGATCAAAAATTTCAATGCGGAAATCCCGACTCTGCGGGAAGTGTTGGAAATACTGCCGGAACATGGCGAGATTATCATTGAAGTGAAAGCGGGGGCCGTATTACTGGAACCATTGAAAAAACTTCTTGCCGGATATCGCCGCCAGACAGAGCGTCTGTATTTTTTCTCCGGTCTCCCGGAAACAAAACGAATACTGCCGGAACATCAGGTTTACTGGTGTCTGGCCAACTATCAGCCGGCGGATATGCGGCTGAATCCAGCCGAAATGATCAATGAACTGAGACGCCGCCACAGCGACGGTGCCGCACTGTGGTACGGTTCCGGAATCACCACCGAATACATCGGAGCATTCCACGAAGCCGGGCTGCAGTGTTTCGCCTGGACGGTCGATATACCGTGGGATGCACAATGCCTCCGGGATGCTGGAATCGACGGCATCATCTCCAATCGCGCCGCGGCCCTGAAAAAAGAATTGAGCGAACACACATGGTGATATAAATTCTCAACGACTTCATAAGTTTTAATTGATTTTCTTCCATCGGGGGGTATATTCATAATGATTCATGAAGAGTAAATCAATGAGGAGCGATGAGTTGCGTCGCCTGAAGAAACAAAGGGAGTCTTTTAAAATGAAGAAAATGATTTTGCTTGCAGGGCTGGCAGTGTTGCTGCTGCAGGGATGCGCCACGTCCATGTCCACCAACCAGTACACGGTGAATATCGGCGCCAGCCAGAACCAGGAACGCGTGTTCCGGATTTATAACCGCGACGGCGAATACGTCCACATGGGCAAAACCCCGATGATGGTCACGCTCCGCGCCCAGTCGAGCAAATTTTTCAACCGCGAAATCTACACCGTGAAATTCGACGACGGCAAAGAACGCACCATTACCGCCACGCTCAGTCCGTGGTACTGGGGCAACGTCGTCACGATCTTCGGGTTTGCGGTGGACGGCTTCACCGGCTGCATGTGGGCGCTGCCGGACCGCGTAAACATCGACCTGCCGGAGTCGCGCGACCCCGACAGCCAGAAAATCAATCTGTAATTACAGGACCGATTCCGCAAGGTTGCAAACCAGCTGGCGGCACTCGTCGATGGGGTTGCGGTCCTGCGGGATTTTTTCCATGTAATCCCATAGCTTGGTGTGGCACAGGAGTTCCTTCGCCCCCGGTGATGCCTTGGAAAAATTCAGCCGGTTCTTGTAAATGCCCCATTTGGCATTGAACATGCCGATCATCAGGGGGTCCAGCGTACCGGCGTGTGCCATGGCGAAATCCAGGTATTCGCGGTAATTCTGCGGCGAGGGCGTCACAAAATTGCGGCGGAAAAGATCGACATGGCGGCAAGTGTGTTCGTCTTTGAGGAACTCCTGCAGCGGAAACTCCAGTTCATCGCAGAAAAACTTCATTTGCGGGCGCTGCGGCAGCGCTTCTTCAAGCGGGGTGTATTCGTAAGCGTCGATCACCGCCGGGTCGCGCATGGCCGCCGACAGGATTTCAAATTGTTCGCGGAAATTGCCATAACCCGGCTCGTAAGCCTCATAACACACCCCGCGCACGCCGAGTTGGCGGTACAGCCGCAAATCCTGCAGCAGCGCCCCCGTGTTGTGCTGAAACACACCCTGGAAGCTCTGTCCCATGGCATTTTCGTGAATATACATCCGCCCGGGGCACTCGCGGCACCATTCGCCGAGGCGGTTCCGGTGATATTCGTTGACGGTGACGGCATCCGGATTCGCCTCGCTGGCGGCATAATAAACCGAATCGCGGTCGTGGAGCGGCATGCCGATCGGCACCTGCGGCTGCCGGTAAAACGTGTCGTACATGATCCGCTGCATGCTGCGGTGAGCCGTTAAATCCGCCGGCAGGTTATAGCGTTTGACGTAGATATCGGTCTCGAATTCCAGGTCCGGGCGGCACTCCAATGCTGCGTTGGCAAAGACCTCGACAAACGGCTGCCACTTCTCGTGATCCGGCAATTTGCGGCACTCCCCGCAACGGCAGAATTTCAGGCCGTCACCGGCCCGCATGTGCACGCGGACGATCTCCGGCGGCAGCGATTTGAGCCATTGCTGCGCGCCGTATGCATATGCTTCGAGCGCCTCCGGCTGGAAGCGGCACGGCTGCGTCTCGCATTCGAGTTCACGCGTGTGCGGCTGGCCGCTTTCATCCTTGGCGAACCACTCCGGTTTCCAGTCGGTATAGCTGAAAAACGTCCGCGGCCCGAACGTCATCAGCGTGATCTCGACCCCGGCCGCCTTCGCCTCCTCCAGGATCAGCTCCCGGTAGCGCCGCCAGCCGTAATCGTAATGAACGATCAATGTATTGAACTGCAGATCCTTCATGCGCCGGATGAACCGCCTGAGCTGCTCCGGGGTGTGCCGCAGCAAACTCTCGCACATATTGAACCCGCGAATATCGAAACTCATTTTTCTTCTTTCTCCAGACGCAAATATTCCAGCAGGAAATATTCGCCTTTTTTCAGGTTGACATAATTATTTTCGCCGGTGGCGCCCTTGATCCGGGTACCGCAAAGATAAATCTTGATATCGACAACCGCCTTGCCGGTATCCTTTTTCAGCGCCGGGCGCAGGTCGTAGGCATAATACTGGAATTGGGTGTCCAGATAATTTTCCATCAGCGTCGACATTTTGCCGGTGGATTTGTCGATGACCTTGAGCGCCAGGTGCCCGGCGGGTGTGCCGGTATCCTTGAGTCGCCAGCTCAGAAAAGGCGTTTTATCCAGGTCAACTTCGACATCCTTCACCACAAAATGCGGATACGAATTCTGGTCCATGATATTCAGGATCACCGTGCTCTCGCCCGCGTCCCCGAGCGCCAGGAAATCACTGCAGCGGTCGGTGGTGCCGTCGAGGTTATCGTCGGTGGTCCAGGTATGAGTTTTCATGGTGATGCTCCGGTATTCGGATTGCTGGCGGTGCCCTTCGGTTTTGCGTTCGTATTTCATGACCCCGGGCGCGGGTTCCGCTTTGATCTGCGGGGCCTTGGCGATGGCCTCTTTCAGGGCTTTTTCGACTTCCGTCACGGTCAATTTCTTATCGCCGAAATCCCTTTTGCGATTGCTCAGCTCTGCTACGGCTTTTTGCAGTTCATCCTGCAGCGAAACGAATTCGCCGCTGTTGTTGGAAATATCAAAGGTGATCATGCCGGAACCAGCCTCGGCCAGATATTCCTTCAAGTCGATTTTCGGATTGATAATCAGCGGTTTGATGCCGGATACGTGGCTGTCGCGAATGGCGATCCGGTTCGGGATTTCCTCGCAGTAAACCGCGCAGCTCCGGGTGGAATTGCCGATGGCGCCGAGGTAGGAATCCTCGATCACGATGGTCGGACCGAACAGCTTCGGACGGTACTTTGCATAATTGACCACCGGGGTGAAACCGCCGCCCTCGCCGCCGAAACGGAAGTTGCGGCAGGTCAGGTTCAGCCCGTGATTATCGATCCAGCGCAAATCGTCGTTCACCACATACGGCACGCCAAGGATATTGGTACAGATCAGCGTGCCGTGATTCTCGATCACCGCCAGATTTTTCGGATTTTCCCGCACCGTGGTGATCCATGAATCCTTGAAATGCACCTGGTCGCTCACCGCGATCAACACCTGCGTACAGTACTCGAACATGCACTGTTCCACCAGGCAGAACGTCGACGCCGTTTCCGCCTTGCTGCGCCTCAGGAAACGGATCGCCGCCCCGGATGCCTGCTTGAAGCGGCAATTGCCGACCTGAATCATCCCTTTGTCGGTATTCGGATTGCCAAGCGCCAACTGATCTTTGCCGCCCTCGAAGCAAAGTCCGCTGATCCTCACCCGCCACGCCCAGTCCATGAAAAATATATCCTTCTCTTTATCCTTCATGACCAGCTGCGGATAGCCGTGCCCGTAAATCTCGGTCACACCATTGATTTTGACCGTATCCGTCAGGTAATAACGCCCCGCCGGAATGTAGAGCGGTTTCTGCTCTTTGACCGCTGCCGCCACCGCCGTACGGAGCGCCTCCGTACAGTCGGCCCGGTCCTTGACGTAATCGCTCAGGTTAATGACATCACCCGCGGTCAAAATACCGCACAGGAGCAATAGGGCCATCAGAAATTTCTTGATCATGATCTATCCTTGTTATGGTATGATTTTGCACTCGGGGCCGAAGTAGGAATCCTTCAATGCCGCCGGAAGTTCCGTTTGTCTGGTGGTGGCCGAGCGGTCGATGCGGATGGTGATCTGGCGCTTGCGCCCTTCGGTGGTCAAATCGCTGAAATCGATGTCGCTCCTGAACTTGAGCACCCAGGTATTATCGACCATGCCGGTACTTTTTTCCACGAAAATCCGGTTGGGTACCTCGATGCAGTTGATCGCCATCTGATTGACGCAGTACAGCCAGCAGTCTTCGAGAATGATGGAACTGGCCGGATACCGCAGGTTATAGCGCCGGTAATTGTAGACGATCGGGAAGCCGCCGCCCTCGCCGCCGAAACGGACGCTGCGGCAAGTCAAGCGCAACCCGTGATTGTCGATCCAGCGCTGTTTGGCCTCGACCCGCGAAACGCCCTCGGCGGTCAAGGGCACGCCCAGCACATGCTCCACGGTCAGTAATCCGTAGTTTTCGATGACCGCCTTGTCCAGCATTTTGGCATTGGAGGTAATCCAGCTGTTCGAGAGTTTCACCCAGTCGCTGGCCGTATGCAACGTCTGGGCGTTGTTGTAAAACGAACACTGGTCGATCAGCACATGCGCCGAAATCATTTTCCGCCCGAGCTTGATCGCGAATTCCCCGGCATCGCGAAACATGCAGTTGGTGATGAAAATATTAGTGCGGTCCGTGTTGTTATTTTCCAGCGAAATCTGATTTTTGCCGCCGATGAACGACAAGCCGTCGATCTTCATTTTCCACGGATGCTGCGACACGAAAATATCTTTCTCCGGGTCCGTCATTTTGATCTCCGCGTAACCGTGTCCGAAGATCTCGAGCACCCCCACCCCTTTCAACTGAATGGTATCGCTCACCTTGTAATAGCCGGGCGGGATATACAGCGCCAGGTCTTGTTTTTTGGCGAGGTCCTCGAATGCCTTGCGGAAAACTTCGGTGTGGTCGCCCGGCTTCGCGTGTTCCATATAATCGCCAAGGTTGATCAGTTTCCCCTGCTGCGGCGAAGCATTCAGCCAGAACGCGCAACACAACAATATCGCAGTGATAATCTTCTTCATTCTCATAACCCCAAAGCTTTGCGCCAGTCGCTGTGGTTCCATGGGTCTTCGTTCCATCCGGCCCCGTTGTACAGCCAGACGGTGTTCACGGCGTCGGCATGGCCGTCGATGAACACCAGGTTCGTCGTCGAAATATGGAATCTCCCCACTCCCCAGATGGTGAGCGGAGCCGAACGGGTCAACACCGGATAATTGTAATTGGCGCCCGACCCCGGTACGTTGGAGTATTCCCCGGCAAACATATCGGCGCTCGGCATCCGCAGCCGCGTCACCTTCGCCCCCCACAGCCTCACTGGACTGGACGCCGCATACGTGCCCAGATTATACAATATGGAGTTGATGCCGTAGCTGGCACGGCCTCCGTTCACGGTTTCGGCCGTGACCGGCCTGCCGCCGCCGTCAAAAGCATGCGACGGACAGCGGAAAACCTGCAACCCCGGCGAATTCACCGTGGTGTCGAACTTGGCCGGATTGCCGGTGTATTTCGACAGATTGGACGTCCAGTTATCGGCAATAATGCTGGTGTTCTGAGTAAATGTCGTGATGCATTCATCGTTATCGTTCACATACATATTGGCGGCAGTACCAATCTGCTTCAAATTTGCCTTGCAGCTGGCTGCGCGCCCCTTCTCGCGGGCGCTGTTCAATGCGGGCAGCAGCATTGCTGCCAATATCGCTATAATAGCAATAACGACCAGCAATTCAATCAGCGTAAAACTATTTTTCCGCTTATCGCATCCATATGACATCATAACCTCCTTGGTTCTGTTTCCATATTCATTATATCACTAAATTGATGTACTGTCAATACCCCAAGCCAATTTTTTGCCGATAAATGTTCACGGGCAGGTCATTTCGATTTAAACGCCGGGTACAAGTTTAGCAATGAAGAGAGTGAATACGTGCCCTTCGCAACAGGCCAATCCGGCCTGCCGCTGGTGCGTGAGGAACGCGCAGCTCCCCGCATTACGAAACTTGTACACGGTGTTAATAAAACAAAAATTCGACTTTTTTAATTTCTATACTTGTTGTATTCAGATTGCCGGATTACATTAGTTCGTCTAATTAACTTTTTTCAGGTATCGTATGTTAGCTAAAACTTATTCAGCGGCCATAGTCGGCATTGACGCATATCCGGTAGAGGTGGAAATTAACGCCACTAAGGCCGGAGAGCAATCTATCGTCTCGATTGTAGGCTTGCCGGATGCGGCGGTCAAGGAAAGCCGTGATCGAGTGAAATCAGCCCTGCAGAGCTC
Organism: Victivallis vadensis; assembly: GCA_040391785.1. Lineage (GTDB taxonomy): Bacteria > Verrucomicrobiota > Lentisphaeria > Victivallales > Victivallaceae > UBA5239. The sequence goes on along the minus strand of JBEBXH010000007.1, from coordinate 395 downwards.
CGGCTACCCCCATCCGCAAGGTACGACAGTAATCAATCTCGCCCCCGCTGATTTACGTAAGGAAGGAACTGCTTTCGACTTACCGATTGCAATGGCGATGCTGGCCTCATCGGGAGTGATCAACCGCGAGAAACTGGAGGAAGTAGCCATGATCGGGGAACTGGCCCTGAACGGTATGGTTCGCCCGGTTCGCGGCGTCCTGCCCGTAGCCCTGCGTATGCGTAACGAAAAACATATCAAAGCCTTACTGGTTCCTGAACCCAACGCTGCCGAAGCGGCTCTGGCCTCCGGCAGTACCCCGGTTTTTCCAGTCAGTACCCTACAGGATGCCGTAGACTTTTTCTCCGGCAAGCCAATGCTCCCCTACCAACCGGGCGAATTATCGAACGGTATGC
>JBEBXH010000006.1:0-124400 GCA_040391785.1 Victivallis vadensis | reverse complement strand
TATATACGACAAACGCCAAAAGGCAAATCCGCCGCATACCCCCTCATAGACATGGCTGAATAAGGAAAAGTTCCAATTTTCGTAATTTTACCGGCGCGGAGCACTGCCCGGAGAATCGAAAAAGGAGGTAAAGCCCCTGAAACGGAATCCGGGCACGTATTCGAGCTTTTTATCTCTCCGCGCCGCGGCGATGAAATTATATTCCCGCACGGAAAGGCTCAGGCTTTGATAATCGATTTCCGGCCGGCGAAGGATTTGGAGCAAGACCTGGGCATTTTGGCAGGGGCCACTGAGGTGACCGTTTTCGATCCGCCTTTTTGCTTCGGGCAAATAACAGATATTCGCCAACAGCAACAGTGACAATACCGCAAAAATAAGTATTTTTTTGTGTCGGTACCGCCAGATAGCGGACACCGAATCCAGAGATATCAGAAAGAAAAATATCATTATCACCATATTGGGAGCGAAATAACCGCCACGGATCACATCGGCCTGCAGCATGGCCGGATGCCGGGCGGTCATCATGTTGGCCGCGCCGATCATGGCCGCAACCAGATATACATAGGCAAAAAGCAAATATCCAGACCTCCGGACAGCGTCAAGATGCGATTTACGCCAGAACCACGGAGCGGCAATTCCCAGTCCGATCAAGATGGTGAAAATATATCCGGCCCAACTCCCCAGGCCGCCGAACATCCCCCCCATATTCTGCATGAAAAACGCCAACCCACCCCGAAAATTAAGCAGACTGGACATCCCCATTTCCTGAAATCCAGCACCTGGAAAGACTCCATTGGCGCCGAATATCAGTTCCGGTCCGAGGTAGTAATTGTACCAAGCCCCAAACGCAATCACTCCGAACGAGTAAAGAGTCAGCCTGATCAGGCGGCCCGCTCCCGCATCCTGTCTCCGCCAAGCCAGCATTCCCAGCGTTAAACCAAGTCCTATGGTAATGACCAGCGCAAAAAACATCCCCTGCCGATCCATCATCATCATAAAAAACTCCATGACTGGAACCAGGATGAATACAGCGCACAGTGATTTTTCTTTGCCGTCATCACGAAAATTATGAAAAAAATAATACAGGCAAAATGCGATTACCGCCAGCGCCAAAGCACACCCGGGCTTGGACGAGCGGAAATAGCACAGCCCCCAAAATATCCCCGGCATGACCAAGGGCAGCGAACTTGCCGCCAGCAGCGAACCCCGGCTCAGATTTTTGAACGTTTTGCCGCCGGCAAGCAGGAATATGACGGCTATGGCCAAGTAACAGATTATCGTGGAAAGCGAGAAAAAATGAGGAATTCCCCAATCGATCCAAATGCGGATGAAACGCGCATCCAGGTAATCAAAGAAATAACTGAGTTCACGGGCTTGATACGACCCCCAGTCATTGTTCAGCGGGTCCATGACGATTGCCGCCAGCGACCGTGCATTATCCCAATAATTGACCAGAAAAACCTGCCCCTCGCCGTGAAGCAGGAGGCCGCCGTACTGGACCACGATACTGATTGCGATGATCGCGAACAGGCAAAGCACAGAAACAGCTTGAATAATTGATGTCTTATTGAGTTTCATTTTTGCCTCGGTCCCGGTAATTCTTTCAGAAATTTGTCGGCCAGCAGGTAAATATTGTACTGAGAGGAAGAAGCCGCCCAGCTTTTTGCCTTTTCCGCCCAGAAAACCGCCAACTCCGGATTTTTCTCCATATTCCTGTAGAGATATGCCAACGAATAAGCCGCCGCAGGATCGTGGTGCATAGCCGCCTCCCTCAGGCGGAACCAGGCCGCCCGGTATAAACCGTTGGCATAATAAAGATCCGCAATGACGGCGGATTTATGGTTGTAATTCCCAATCTCAATCATATCCACGGCGCGCGCCGATTTGTAGGCTTCCAATACCGGGTTATTCTCGGTAAACATGGGAGCCGATCCGGCATTCTGGAATTTGGCCAGCAGTACGGTGCCGAACAGAACGGCAGCGGCCACCAGATACATGGTTTTCACTTGTGAACGAGGTTTCATCATATCAATCCGCTGAGTTGAGTAGGATGGCGGCGCCGCAGACGGCGGCGGTTTCGATGCGCATGATCCAGCGGCCGATGCGGCAGCGTTGCGCGCCCGCTTGTTGTAGCTGTTCCTCTTCGGCGGGGCTAAAGCCGCCCTCGGGGCCAACGATCCACATAATATCGGTGACGCCGGCGGGAATCTGCGCCTGCCCGGCACCGGGCGCGCCGAAAAATGCCGTCATGCGGCCTTGTTTCACGATCTCCAGCACGGCGGCGAAACTGATCGACGCGTTGATCTGCGGCAGGAACGGATTCTGCGACTGTTTGCACCCCTCCTGCAGGATGATTTCCCAGCGTTCCGGGGCGCTCTCGCGGGCGGGCAGCGCCACCGAACGTTCGGCGATGACCGGTGTGATCGACCACACGCCCACCTCGGCGCACTGCCGCAGCATTTGCTCCAGCGGATTGCGGCGCGGCGGCGCGGCGAAGAGATGCAGTTTTACGAGCGGTTCAGGCGTGGCCGAGCGTTCCTTGACCAGCAGTTCACGGGAGGGCAGGATCTCGGCCAGCGCCACGGTACCGCGGCCGTCGAGGAGTTCGACACTTTCGCCGGGCTTGCCGCGCAGGGTTTTGAAAAGATGCCTGGCGTTGTGTTCTTCCAGCTGGGTCAAGGTGCCGCTTTCCGGTATTTCCCGGCAGTAAAATGAATGCATGTCCAGTCCTTATATTTTTCTATAGGACGTATAGGACTTATAGGACCAATAGGAAATTTGCCTATACGTCTTATTTGTCCTATGTGTCCTATTTTTAATATAATCGCGATTGCAATATTTCCAATAGGGTTATATTTTATCTTCAGGAGATCCTGACTATGAAAATGCGTAAAAACACAAAAACCGGCGAAAAAGTTTCCCTGCTCGGCTTCGGCTGCATGCGTTTCCCAACCACCAAAAACGGCAAAATCAACGAGCCGCTGGCCAAAAAAATGATCGATTACGCTTACGATCACGGCGTCAATTATTACGATACCGCGTGGCTCTACCACGGCGGGGAATCGGAGACGTTCACCGCCAAAGTATTGCGCAAATACCCGCGCGACAGCTATTACCTGGCCACCAAGATCCCATCGTGGGTGATCAAAAAGCCGGAGCAGGCGCACGAACTTTTTGAGAAGCAACTCGAAAAATGCCAGGTCGATTATTTCGATTATTATCTGGTTCATTCGCTGACCACCAAGGCCGAATTCAACCGCGTTTATGAAAAAATGGGCGTGCTGAAATATCTGCAGGAACAAAAGGCCAAGGGGCACATCCGTAAGCTCGGGTTTTCGTTTCACGGCTCTATGCAGTTTCTCAAGCACCTGTTGAAAACTTATGAATGGGATTTCGCGCAGATCCAGCTGAATTATCTGGATTGGGATATCAACAAAGCCGGGGAAATGTACGAGCTGCTGGCGGATGCCGGGATTCCCTGCATCGTCATGGAGCCGGTGCGCGGCGGGATGCTGGCGAAGCTGAACCCGGAATCGCTGAAGATGCTGCAGGAGGCGGCGCCGGAGAAAAGCGCGGCGTCCTGGGCGCTGCGCTACGTGGCGGAGCTCCCGAACGTCCTCACGGTCCTGAGCGGCATGAGCACCATGGAGCAGGTCGAGGACAATGTGGCTACGCTGGAGAACTTCAAGCCGTTGACGAAACGCGAGCGCGAACTCCTGGCACAGACGCTGGATGTTTACCTGAAGAACCGCCCGATCCCGTGTACGGCCTGCCGTTACTGCATGCCGTGCCCGTTCAAGGTCGATATTCCGGGGGTGTTCACCGCGTACAATGAAATCGTCGGCCACGAGTGGCTGCCCGATGTGAATGGCCCGCGCGACGAGACATTCAAGCAGAAGGCGATGTTTTTCGACTGGCGGATGGGCAGTTTGCCGAAAAATCATCAGGCACACAATTGCACCGCCTGCGGCGCGTGTGTGAAAAAGTGTCCGCAGCACATCCAGATCCCGCAGAACATGAAGATGATCGCCGAGCTGGTAGCAAAGATTTTCTGAAACCGGGTTGTAATTCCCGGAATGGCATGATAAATTATTACGAATTTTTTAAACGTAATAATTACATCATGGTATTGTTTTGAAGAAAAGAAATTTTACGCTCATTGAACTCCTGGTCGTGATCGCGATCATCGCCATCCTCGCCGGAATGCTGCTGCCGGCGCTGAACAGCGCCCGGAACAAAAGTCTCTCGATCAGCTGCGTGGGCAACCTCAAGCAGATGGGGCTGGCTTATTTCAGCTATAGCTCAGAGTGGAACTTCACGCCTCCGGTCAGCGGCGGCGGGCTCCGCTGGGTCGACCTGATGGTGCCTTACCTCGCCGAAAAAAGCGAGGAGAGCTCGGGAAACGTGTTCGTCTGCCCCTCCGACCGGCGCGCCGAGGACAAGAAAGTCGTCTACAGCACCAGCGATATCAACAAGCTCAGCTACGGCATCAACCAATGTTACCGCAGCGATGACCAGTACCGGGTGAAGCCGTATTCGCTGTGGTACGGCGTGGGCGCGAACCTGATCCGCAAACCCTCGGAATTCATCTGCGTGGCCGACGCCGGCAGCTACTACATCGGTACCACGGTGGCGCAGCCGACGCTCGGGACGCTGAACGGCGAACTGTATGTCGGCGACGGATATTGCAAATATGTTTCGTTCCGCCACAACGAGCGGAACCGGGAATTCAATGCGGCATTTGCCGACGGCCACGTGGCGGGATTGAAGTTCAATTCGATGGAAAACCGCTACTGGGATTATGCCAACGAGGAGTATGCATTTTGAAATTATTGATTGTGCTGCTGTTCTGCTCGACCTCGCTGTTTGCGGCGGAGGTCCGGATTCTCTCGCTCTGCACCGCCGCCAGTGACATCATCATCCGCACCGGGCAGAAAGATAAGCTGAAAGCGATCGACCTTTACGGGCAAATCGTGCCCGGCACGGAGGATATCCCGGTGATCGGGCGCGGCGCAACCGTGTCGCTGGAAAAAATCACGGCGATGGGCATCACGCACGCCATTATCTGGGATTACCAGACCGAGATGGTGCGTGCGCTGCCGAACCTGGAAATCATCAAGCTGCCGCCGGTCCGCGCCGCGAATTACGAGGAAGTGGTCCAAGCGCTGTGCAAACTGACCGGCGCGGAAGAAGCCGGCGAAAAACTGATCGCCGACTTCAAGAAACTGACCGCGCTCTCCGAAAACGCATCTTCTAAAAAACCGAAAGTATACGTGGAGCTTTATTCGCGGTTCAAAACCGGCGGGCGCGACTCCTATATCAACGACCTGGTCACGCTGGCGGGCGGCGAAAATATCGCGCTTCAGATCACCGAATCCGGCACCATCAGCGCGGAATACATCGTAGCACAAGCGCCGGATATCATCATTTTCATCGAAAATTTTACCGCGGTGGAAGATATGCGGCGGCGCCCGGGGTTCAGCGAGGTTCCGGCGGTGAAAAATAACCGGATTTACGCCGTCGACCGGAAAACATTTGTCGCGGGGCTCGATCCCGCCGACGCCATCCAAACCCTGCGCAAACTTATCCAAGGAACCGAATAATGGCTTTTCACCGGATTACTTATCATCAGGAATACAAATTCGCCACGCTGCATAATTACGGCTGTACCTTTAAATGCAGTTTTTGCAGCTACAAACTCCGCAGCGGCGCGGACGGCGTGCCCGGGCTGGCATACCCGAAACCGGAGCGGTTCCTGACCGTGGACGAAATGAAGTCGGCGCTGCGAAGCGTGAGCCCCGTCAAGGTCTATTTCATGGGCGGCGAACCGACCACCGCCCGCGAGCTCGACGAAATGCTCGATTTCGCCAAAAACGAACTCGGCGCCGTGACCAAACTCGGCCACACCAACGGCAGCAAACTGCCGCTGCCGAACCTCGACGGCGCCAACATCGGATTCAAAGCCTGGAGCGACGCTCTCCATGAACAAATCACCGGGCGACCGAAATCGCTGATTTACGACAATTTCCGCCGCGCCTTTGAGTCCGGCATGGAGCTGGCCGCCAACATGGTGTTCGTGCCCGGGCTGGTCGATCTGGATGAACTTGAAGGGACCGTGAAATTCCTCGGCGGATTGAGCCGCGACATTCCGTTTCACATCATGGGTTATATCCCGGTGCCGGGCCAAACGTGGCCGCGCCCCACCGCCAGACAGATGGCCGAAGCCGAAACGCTGTGCCGCCGGTACCTGAACAACGTGGCTGCCTCGCACCTGACCACCGAAGAAGCACTCGACCTCTCCGCCCGCGACAACCGCTTCAAAGTAAAAGTGATCGCAGGCAGCTGATTTCCTTTTGACTTTTCCTGATTCAAAGGGTATAGTATTTATGCAGGAGAAATTCAACATAATACTATAGGAGAGGAAAACCATGTCTGAAGACGAAAAAAACAATGTTCAGGAAATTCTGACCGAACAAGCGGAAATCATCACCCCGCTGCTGCAAATCAAAGGTACGTCGCGCTGGGTTCTGGTCCTGCGCGGAGTGATTATCGCCCTGATCGGCCTCCTGCTGGTGGCCATGCCGGGGCAATCGCTGGTGGTGCTGACGACGATCATCGGGATCTTCATCATCATCGACGGCTTGTTTGTGACCTTCAGTTCATTCCGCCTGGCCGGCCGCGGCAAGGCGTTCACCGTCATTTACGGCATCCTGATGCTGATCCTCGGGATCCTGATGGTGGCCAGGCCGCTGGCCATGGACGTGGTCTGGATCATGTTCGTCGGCGTCTGGCAAGTCATTTCCGGCGTCATGCTGCTGACCGCCAAATACCCGAAAGGACGCGGCGTGCTCATGCGGATTTCCGGCGGCCTGTCGATCGTGCTGGGGGTAGCATTCCTGTTTTTCCCGCTGCTGAGCCTGGCCTCGGTGATCTGGGTCATCGGCATTCTGCTGATGGTAGCCGGAATCACGCTGCTGATCTCCGGCGCCCTGCTGAGCCCCGCAAAATAATCAATTATTTTTTTGCCAGTTCATTCACGGCACGTTCTTTGGCCGCGGCAAATTCCTCGGGCGAGTCACTCAAACCCAAAGCATGCAGCAGACGGTAATATGCCGTGTGAAGATTGCCGCTGAGCAATGTTTTGTCGACCTCATTTTCCGCCGAGTCATAAAGCCGGCGCGCAATGCGATAACTGGCAAAAGCCATCCGCACCTGGCAGCCGATTCCCAGACTCCTGGCTAGGGCTATGGGATGGTCTTTGCCATCCCTCTTTCCCGGTTGGTTCAGATAGTGAGGAAGTTTGCATAAATTGTAGCATGCTCGTAAATCGAGCTGAGAACAAGCCTTGAAATATACCAGTAAATCAATATTTTCGTCAACGTTATGGAAGGATCGAAGATCTCTTGAACTGGGCGCCATCATCAGCAATGTTCTGTTATATTCCTTGTGACTGATCATGGGGAGTGTTCCAATGATTTCCGGACGGTTGAGAAATGCCATTTACTCCAATGTCGGAATATCGGAAAATTTGAATTCCGGCAATTCCTGCTCCAGGATCGAATCATCCACGTTAACAACCTCGTTCGGTTTCAGTCCTGACAATTTACGGAGTTCACTGCAACTTTTCTCCCGGTATTGTTTATAGTTCTCATCGCCGGGAACGTTTTTCATGATCTTCTGGGCCACAGCGACTTGAAAATACAGGCATGCAGCTTCAAATGATAAGTTCTGAGCCATTCGATCCGCCTGGGATTTTTGCAGCAACACGGGCTCATCGATCATAATACTGTTCACAAGTACCAGACCGAAATCAGTCAATGCATGAACTTGATTGATTCCGTAAAGACTTTTCTTATCCATCAAATCCTGAAACTGCTTATCCGGCAATTCCTTGTAATTTACCAGACCGTAAATACCATTCAGCTCCAGTGGCGGAGTACCTTCCTGCAATTCAGGGATTTGGCCGAGAGTTTCAGCGGTTTTCCGCTCCCGTTCAAGCTTTTGATTCTGCTCCGTCAGCCTGGAATCAAGATTGGTTTTTACAGCCCTTTCCATGCATTCCTGCAAAGAAAAGGTTTTGATCTCAACCGAAGAGTTGCAGCCAAACAAACAAAATCCCGCGATCATACCAGCGAAAATCAATCTCATTTGTGTATCCCTTAAGTTACTTGAATATAGATGCAAATAATATTTTTTCAATGATTTTCGTAAAATGAATTTGATATAGTACTACATCTGTAGTATGTTTACTACATGAATAAAATAAGCATAAGTGAAACAGAATGGATGGTCATGGAGATTCTCTGGGGGGAATCGCCATTGAGTGCGCGCGAGGTATTTGACCGGATGCCGGAGGCCCGGCTCGACTATCGGACCGTCAGGACACTGTTGACGCGGCTGCAGGAAAAGGGCGCGATCGAGCGCGTCGATTCGCATGGGCTGTGGGTGTTCCGCCCCGCCGTGGACCGGCGGTCGGCGCTGCGGGAGAAAAGCCGCACTTTCCTGCAGAGCTTTTTCGGCGGACGCTCCGAGTTGGGAATCGCGCATTTGATCGAGGACGAAAAACTCTCCGAAAAAACCATCGAAAAGCTTCATCAGCTGCTCGAAACCAAAAAGAAGAGGTTGAAAAAGTGAGCTTCTTCCTCAATGCGTATCTGTATGGAGTCCTGAGCGTCGCCATCGGCGGATTGCTGCTGCATTTTTTCCGGGACCGTATTTCCGCCAAAGTACTGTTCGGGCTGTGGGTATTGCTGGCGCTTCGGATGCTGCTGCCGATACCGGCGCCGTGGCCGGAAATACCGCTTGCCAGCTGGGTCGCGCCGGCGATAGTTTGCGTTTGGCTCGGCTTGGCGGCGATTCAACTGATCCGGCTGGTTTTCCGTACCAAACTCCTGCGGGCGCTGATCATTCAGTCCGAGAGCGAACCCGATGAAATATTGCATCAGGAATTCCTCCGTGCCCGAAAAGCCATCCAGCTGAATGGACGCCCGGCGCTGGTCAGCAGCAGTGCCGAATTCGTGCCGCTGCTGTCGGGCTGGATGCAGCCGCTGGTGGCGCTGCCGGATAAACTGTTGGCCGAGGCACGGCCGGAAATGGTGCGCATGATCCTGATTCACGAGTTGACCCATTTGAAGCGCCACGACCTGCTGTGGACCTATCTATTCTGCTTCGTCGCGGCGCTGAACTGGTTCAATCCGCTGTTTGCAATGTTTGTCCGCGACTTCAATACCGCCCGGGAACTGGCTTGCGACAGCGATGTCCTCGCCGCGCTCCCGGAGGATCAGGAAGATTATGGTCATTGCCTGTTGTACGTGGCATCGGCCATGCAGAATATCAACCCCAAGCTGGCAGTAGCCGGCATAACCGAGGAGAATAGTATCATGAAAAAAAGAATCACCCGGATCGTTGAACCCGTCCGCGGATATTTCGCGCCGCTGACGGTATTTCTGCTGTTTTACCTGGCGTCCTTGCTGCCCGGAACTTTGCTCCACAGCGCCGAAACCGCGCCGGACTGGCGCATTGTCCAGGAGCAGAAAGCCAATGCCGAACAGCTTAAGGCCATGCAGCAGAAATTTCCGGCCATTACCACGCAAACCGCCAGAATCATCTCGTACAAAGGAGAACAGTTTTCGATCGTAGTCACCGAATTCAAGACCGTTAAAGACGCCGAAGGCTACTGGAACTTCCGTCAGCAGAATACCATGACGCTGCACCTGCAGAACGGCAAAAAGCACTTCGAAATCTACACCAAAAGCGTCAATATCATGGCGTGGGTCTGGGCCGATTTCAAACCCGATCCGGCCATTCGCAACATGGCGTTGCTGGCCTCGAACGGCGTCGAATTCAGCAAAATCAATCTGATGCTCGATCCGATGCTGAGCCAGTTCAGCTCCAAGCTCGGTACCACTCCACTGGCCTGGTATAACGCCATTTCCAACTACGGACAGCTGAACTATATCTGGTTCGATAAAAATAAATTCACCGCGGAAACCATGCGCGACAAACTCATCCAGCTGGGCGGCAAAGCCGAAAACGTCATCATCCTTTCGCCTGAACTGCTGCTCGAATTCATCCCCTACGGCACAGACTTCCAGCAAAACCTGAGAGAACTCCTGAAGAAAACCCCGCCGGAAAAATTCTGCCCGGAATTCATTTTCTAAGGAAACAAAAACCTTCAGGGAAAACGAAAAACTTTTGAAAAAGTTTTCCCTTTTCCCCGAACCCCTTTGACCCTTTCAAAACTTCTTAAGATCGGGCGGTTTACGCAACTGCGATGCAGTCGCGTAAACCGCCTGTTTTTTAAAGAGTTTGGAAGGATGGCGGGGGTATGGGGGAGGAAGGAGAACCTTTGCCAAAAGGTTTCTTTCCGCCCCCATGAATTTAACGCGCAGCCCAGAGAATGCCCCGAACCATGATTTCGAGGACTTCGGGAACCTGGAAGTCGGCGGCCACGTGGCCCAGCGACGAATAGAAAACCCGGCCCTGACCGTAACGGCGTTTCCAGGCGACCGGCATCACTGTACCAGCGATCCATTCGCAGTGTTCACCGGTGAAGGTGGTGGTGGCAAGGACTTCGTTGTTCGGATCGACATGCATGTAATATTGTTCGCTGTGCATACGGAAGCCTTTGAGACCGGCCACGATGGGGTCGGTGGAGGTGATTTTGACTTCGTAATCAATGATATTGCCGGGGTGGGCGACCCACTGGCCGCCGGTCATGAACTGGTATTCGGTATTGTCGCGGAAAGCGTCGCACATGCCGCCGTGCCAGCCGGCGATGCCGACACCATTTTTCACGGCGGCCAACAACGCTTTGCCGGGTTCGGCTTCCAGCTTGCCCATGGTCCAGACGGGGATGATGACATGGTATTTTTCGGCCAGATCGGGCTGCAGCAGGCATTCCTGATGGTCGAAAACATCGGCAGCCATGCCGCGTTTCTGCAGTTCGGCGGCCACGACGTCGGAGGTCTGGACGGGTTCATGGCCGGTCCAGCCGCCACGGAAGATTAAGGCTTTTTTCATGAGATGGTACTCCTTTTTAAATTGTTATTAATCCAGTTGACCGGAGCGCAGACCGGAGGCTAGTGGAGCGGGACGGGCACAGGTGCTTTTCAGTTCGACGGTCCGGCCGGTTTTCGAGGCTTCTTCAATGGCGCACATGATGTCGAGAACGTGAAACGCCAGTTCGCCGCTGCAGCGGTGCGGACGGTTCAGGACGATTCCCGCGGCCATGTCGGCAAGGCCGATGCAGCGCATGTTGTCGTTGTAAATGAACGTGTTGGCGGCGGGTGCGAAGTCCGCGGTCAGGCCGTATCGGAAAAAGCGGACGTCGCCATTGAAGGCGTTCGGGTCCGGCACGTGTAGCGCGCCCTCGGTTCCGTAGAGCTCGATTTCCTTGTAACTGCTGTGTTTCCAGGTATCGAAACTGGTGATCAGGGTGATGACCGCGCCGGAGTGGAACTCCAGCACCGCGGCGTAATGCGTATCGACTTCCACCGGAAAGGATTTGCCGGTGTTGACGCCGATGCCGGTACGGGTGTCGACGGAGCGGTTGTTGATGGCGGCGGCTTTGCGGACCGGGCCGAGCATATTGATGAGCGCAGTCAGGTAATAGGGGCCCATGTCGAAGAGCGGACCGCCGCCCTTCAGGTAATAAAACGCCGGGGCCGGGTGCCAGGACTCGTGGCCATGGCAGAGCATGAAGGCGGTACCGGCGGTGACTTTGCCGATCAGGCCGCTGTCGATGAGTTTGCGGCAGGTCTGGTGGCCGCCGCCGAGGAAGGTATCGGGAGCGCAGCCGACGCGAAGATTCTTCTTTGCGGCGAGTTCGAGCACCTTGCGGCCGGACTCCGCATCCAGCGCGAAGGGTTTCTCGGAATAGACGTGTTTGCCGTTTTCGAGGGCGCGGAGGTCGATTTCCGCGTGCGACTGAGGGGTGGTCAGGTTCAGGATAATGTCGATTTCGGGGTCGCGGAGCAGTTCGTCCACTGTCACGGCCTGGAGTGCGTACTCCCCGGCTTTGGCGCGGGCGGCCTCGGGGTTGAGGTCGGCACATTTGGTGATGGCGAGGTGTTCGAAAATCCGGGCGTTTTTCAGATAGGCGCCGCTGATGTTGCCGCAGCCGATTAATCCAGCATTCATACGATAATCCTTATTTGCTAAATTGACAATTTGTTCAAGGCTGTGTATATTATACCAGCAGAAGCATAAAATTAAAATAGACAAACCGTTCAAAAAAATGTATGTTCAATCCAAACACTTCGGCGGGCACCAGCGGAGCGTGGGGCTGCTGCCGAAAATCATCAACATCGGGTTCCTGCCCGGCAAAACCGGGCGTTGCGACATCACCTTCGATTCCTGCAATTTCTCGTTTATCCTGAGCGGCAAAGGCGAGTATTACCTGAAAGGGCGGCGTTACGAAGTGGCCGCGCCGTGCGTGATCTACCAGTGGCCCGGAGAGCCGATGGACTACGGACCCGGCCCGGAATGGACGGAACTGTATTTGATCTATCCGCCGGAATTACTCGGCATGTTCCGGGATACGGGGCTGCTGGATACGGAGAACCCGGTGCGCCCGCTGGCGGATGTGGTCCGCGCCATGGAGCTGAGCGAGAAAATGCAGGAGACCGTCAACCGCCCCGGCGTCAGCGCCGACGAAATTGACCTGCGGTGTTATGAACTGCTACTGACCAGCATGGTGCGGGGCAGCGAGCCAGAAGGCAGGGACAACCGGCTGGAGAAAATCCGGGCATACCTGGAACGGGATTACGGGCACGAGGCAGACTGCGCGGCACTGGCGAAGTCGCTGGGGATGTCGCTCTCCGGGCTCAGGCGCTATTGGCGGCAGCAGCACGGGCCGGAGTCTTTTTCGCACTATCGTGCCTCGGCGCTGCTGCGCGAAAGCAGCCGGTTGTTGATCGAAAGCAGACTGCAAATCAAGGAAATCGCCGCCGCCTTGGGATTCAGCGATCAATACTACTTCAGCCGCAAGTTTCACCGGGTTGCCGGCATGACCCCTTCGGCTTATCGCAAGAAATACGCCGTTCGTGCGTAAAATAATATGGCTAAAGCAATAAACCATTCTTGAAATAAAGTACAAAATAAGATATATTAATTCAATGAGCAAATTCGAGATAGACTCATGGAGAAAAAAATTTGCCGGATCAGGAAAAGGATTACATAGAAGAACCGGGCAGTCCCATTGATATAGGGGACTCCGGAAATATATTCGACTCGGACGAGCAGCTGGACCGCTCGATCCGGATGGCTCCTACTGATCTTTTTCTGGGGGATATCGGTACCACGGCGAGCGGATTGTCGTTCAGTAAGGCACAGAGCAACTTCGCTTTGCGGCTGAGCCAGACCTACCGCAATCTGATGTCCGGCTTCTCCACGACCCGGGTTTTCGACCTGGACGAGACGAATGCCAACGAAACCGTGGAGCCGCTCCACCCCGAGACCAGCGACGCCGAGGCCCTGAACAGCGATTTGAATTTGCTGGAAAACACGATTGAGCTGAAAGAGGAAATCGCCAAGGGCGGCCAGGGGCGGATCAACAAAGGGTACGACAAGAAATTCTGCCGGACCATCGCAGTGAAATCGCTGCACGACCACCTGAAAGGGCGCATTGACCGCCGCAAAGCGTTTATTACCGAAGCCAAGGTCACGGCCCAGCTGGAACATCCCGCGATCATTCCGGTTTACGGACTGTTTGAGGACGATGACAACGGGCTGCATCTCTCGATGAAGCTGATCCGGGGGCGGACGCTGAAGGAGTACCTGGAGCGGACCCGCATCATGCTCCGCCAGATGCCCAAGGCGCGCGTGCCGGCACATGAACAGAAGTTGCTGATGAAGCGGCTCGATACCTTTTTGCGCGTTTGCGAAGCGATCTCCTATGTGCACCACCGGCGGGTCGTCCATCGCGACCTGAAACCGGAAAATATCATGATCGGCAGTTTCCACGAAACCTACGTCATGGACTGGGGCATCGCCGAGTACCTGCCCGAAAATACCACCGGCAACCCGGAAAATCTGGCCGGTACGCTGCAGTATATCGCCCCGGAAGTCATCAACAAAAAACCTTATGACCACCGTTCGGATATCTTCCTGCTGGGGCTGATCCTCTATGAAATCGTTTTTCTGAAGCAGGCCTACACGCCGGAGAAGGACCGCAAAAAAGCGGTGATCAAGGCCCGGACCTGCCAGGTGGAGCGGTTTGAGCACCGCTTCGGATGCGCTGTCGACATGGACTTGAAAATGATTATCGCCAAGGCGCTGGCGCCGAGCCCGAACAGCCGTTACCAGAGTGTGAAAGCGCTGGAAAGCGACCTCCGCAAATACAACATGGGGGACGAAACCTCGGCCAATCCGGACAGCCATATCGGCAAAATCCTGCGCAAAATGCGGCATCATTACAAGATCCTGCTGTTTACCAGCGTTTTCATGCTGCTGCTCTTCAGTATCGTCTGTTCGCTGTGGCTGTACCGGGAAGTCCAGAACCGCAGCCTGGCCCAGAAGCGCGAAAACGCCATGGCGGAAATTTACTCCAAGGGGCTTTATTCCTGCACGCAGTTCGACATGCGCTTCAAGAATTACGAATACCTGGTTTCCTCGCTGGCCCGCGCCACCGCGTTGCTGCTGGACAGCGAGGTCATCGACAAAGAATACAAATTTTATACCTACGAGGACGGCAAAGATCCCGCAAAGGCCCCGCCCGGGTTCGCTTATGCCCCGGTTTACCGGAAGCAGATCGACACGGAACATATGATTTTCGTGCCACCGCCGCATGAAAAGGCTAAACTTTCCCCGGAAATGCTGCGTACCATGAAGCTGATGTCCGGGCTGGAAGCCACCCTGCGCGAGACGATATACCAGAGTCTGCGCCCCATGGTGCCTGCCGGTACCCCGGACTCCGCGCTGCCGGAAATCATGCGTTACAAGATCAAGCCGCCGCTGATGGTGGCTTACGTGGAACTGGCCAACGGATTGACCGTGGGCTACCCCTATGAACTGGATTATTCGGACGACTACGAGCCGACCAAAAATGCGTGGTACAAGGAAGCCATCGACAATTACGGCAAGCCCTATTGGGATCCGCCGGATATCGATATCGGGGAATTGAAGGAGATTGTGCTGACCTGTTCGCGCAGTGTGATCAACGTCCGAGGCCAGATCGTCGGAGTCGCCCACGCGGATATTTCGTTGAATTCGCTGATCAAAATGCTGGATGAAACCGGAAATTCGGGCAGTTTCATCGTCAATAAGCTCCTGATCGATACCCAGGGGCGGGTCATGGCGGACAGCGCACTGGATTTTGCCCCGTCACGGGTCGGCGATACGGTGGAGTTCGGTAAATTCCAGCCGGCCGGGTTCCTGCAGGAGATGTGGACCAAAAAGAACGGTTGGATTTTTCATACGAAAGACAATGTCAATTATCTTTATTTCTACCTGGAAATAAAGACTTTAAATATGCTGTACGTTGAACTGATCGACTTCGATGAATTAATCCGGAAAAGGTAAAGGACCTGAGCGCAATGACAAACCGCCATAAAATACGTGATTTAAACACCGATCTTGATATCAAGGTAGAGCCGCAAACCACTGCCGTGAAAACGTCGAGCCCGGAATCCGATTTATCTGAAATGTTCGGTCCGCAGTCGGGCAATAAATTCAAGACCGTCATTACCAAGACCCGCAATATATTCCAGGGAGGCAGCGGCTGCAAAATCTCCGACTGGAACGATGTCAACGATTTCGACGACAATACCCCCATCAGCAGCAATGCTTCTGACGATGAGCGGGTCACCGAAAACCTCGAAGACCTGGAAGACTGCGTTTACCTGGAAGAGCAGATCGCGTTCGGCGGCCAGGCATATATCAGCAAGGCGTATGACCGGCGGTTCCACCGCACCGTGGCGATCAAATCGCTGCATCACGACCTGAAGGACGACCAGCATTACCGGAAGTCGTTCATTGCCGAAACCCGTGTCACCGCCCAGCTCGAGCACCCCTCGATCGTGCCGGTTTACAACATTTACGGCGACGAGGAAAACGGGCTGCACCTGGCCATGAAGCTGGTTCGCGGCCGCACGCTGAAGGAATATCTGGAGCGGACATGCACGCGTTATAAACTGCTTTCCAAATCCGAACTTGCCCGCTACGAGCATTCGCTGCTGCGGAAGCGGCTGGAAATTTTCCAGCGGGTTTGCGACGCGATTTCCTATGCCCACCACCGCCAGGTCATTCACCGCGATCTGAAGCCGGAAAACATCATGATCGGCAGTTTCAACGAAACCTACGTCATGGACTGGGGCATCGCCGAATTCAATGGCAGCATTGAGGAAAGACCTGACCGACCCTACGGCACCGCCGGCACCCTTCAGTACATGGCCCCGGAAGTCGCCAACAAAGAACAGTACGACTGCCGCTCGGATATCTATCTGCTGGGGTTGATCCTCTTTGAAATCGTGTTTTTGAAACAGGCTTATTCGCTGCCGGTCAACCGCGAGGATGCGCTGCACAATACCAAATTCTGCCTGATCGAATCCTTTGAACACGAGTTCCACTGCAAGGTGGATAGGGACCTGAAATATATCATCGCCAAAGCGCTCAATCCCAATCCGGCACTGCGCTACCAGAACGTGAAGGATCTCTCAAGGGACCTTCGTAACTATGAGTCGGGAGAGGAAATCACATCGCATCCCGATAAATTTTTCGGCAAACTGCGCCGCCAGCTGCACAGCCATTACCAGCTGTTGATTTTCACCTGCCTGATCCTGGTCATTCTGGTCGTCGTGGGCGGTTTTGCCGCTCTGGCGCGCGACATCCGGGTGCACCAGCAGGCCAAGAACCGCGACGATGCGCTGGGGGAAATTTACTCCAACGGCATCATCTCCGGCTCGCAGTTCGACTCCTATTTCCGGAATTACGAATTTCTGGTCAGGTCCTGCGCCAACACGACGGAACTGCTGCTGAACGACAAGCGTCCGCCCGCGGAGCAGAACTACGAACTATATACCTTCCAGGAAGGCACCAAAGCCCGGGTAGTACCGCCCGACTTCAATTTTGCCTCGACTTACGGGCGAAATGTTTCGTGGGATCACATGCTTTATAAACTGCCGGAGTCGGAAAATGCCAAACCCGATGCGGAAACCCTCCGCCGGATGCAGCAGCTTTATCCGCTGAAAAACGTCCTCTCCAAGGCCATTTTCGGCAGCCTGAAATCGATATATCCGAACGCCTCCCCCGCCGAATTGAAGAAAATCGCCACGTCCGATATCCGCCCGCCCCTCTCGGTGGCCTATGTCGGGTTTGACGACGGCATGACCGTGGGCTACCCCTATGAACTGGACTATTCCGATGATTTCGACCCGCGCACCCGCGGCTGGTACACCCAGTCGGCCGCAAATCCGAACCGGCCGTTCTGGGGGGTTCATATCGACTCCGGTTATGCGAAAAGCATCGTGCTGGTCTGCTCACAGGCGATCACCAACAGCGACGGCAAGACCATAGCCGTGGCTTCGGCCGATATTTCGCTGATTTACCTGCTGCGGACGCTGGAGGAAACCGGCAACGTCGGCACGTATGTCAAAAATAAACTGCTGGTCGACGCCGAGGGCCATATCATCGCCGATACCGCCCACGACCTGAACGTGATCAAGGTCGACGGCAAACTGGAATTCCGCAAAATGGACTCCCCGGAACTGCTGAAAAGCATGTGGGAGCGGAAAAACGGCTGGTTCTTTGTCACCGAGGGCAAAACCGATTATCTCTATGTCTTCCTGGAAGTCGAAACTCTGCACTGGCTGTATATCGAAAAAATCGACTTCAGCGAATTCATCAAAAGGCAATAACAGGAATTTATTCATATGAGCAGGCCCGAACGCGCAAGCACCACCCGTATCATCAATAAAACGGTGAAGATGGACAAAACGGTGAAAATCGACAAGACGGTGAAGATCGACCCGTCCAAACCCGTTGCGCCCTCCACGACTCCTGCGCCGTCCGTTACGCCCGCCACGCTCGTGCCGCCGGGAACCGTCACCGCCGACACCGCCAACACCACCAATCTGGGCACCTTGCTCGGCTCGACTTACCGGAATTTCGTCAGCGGCCTGACCGGCACCACCATTACCGACTGGAACGACTCTTTCACCTATGCGGAAATCGACCCGCTCGCGCCGGATACCACCGACGAGGAAATCGCCGCCGCAAATCTCGACGATATTCACGACAACATCGACCTCCAGAGCGAGATCGCCCGCGGCGGCCAGGCCTGCATCAGCCGGGGCCTCGACCGGAAATTCAACCGGGTCATCGCGGTAAAATCCCTGCACGACGAACTGAAGGACAAAAGCGAGCACCGCCGGGCCTTCGTCACCGAAGCCCGCGTCACCGCCCAGCTCGAACACCCCTCGATCGTGCCCGTTTACGGCATGTACGAGGACGATGAAAACGGCCTTCACCTCTCCATGAAACTGATCCGCGGCCGCACGCTGAAAGAATATCTGGACCGCACCCGGATGCATTACCGCCGGCTGACCAAGGTGGAGCGCAGCCGCCACGAGCGGGCGCTGCTGTGGAAGCGCCTCGGCATTTTCCTGCGGATCTGCGAAGCCATTTCCTATGTGCACCACCGCAAGGTCATTCACCGCGACCTGAAACCGGAAAACATCATGATCGGCAGTTTCAACGAAACCTATGTCATGGACTGGGGCATCGCCGAATATCATGACGATGAGCACCCCCGCGAGAAACGCGTGGCCGGTACACTGCAGTATATCGCCCCCGAGATCATCAACCAGCAGGACTACGATACCCGTTCGGATATTTTCCTGCTGGGGCTGATCCTTTATGAAATCGTATTCCTGAAGCCGGCTTATCCGCCCTCCACCACCCGCGACGAAGCCATTTACAAGGCCCAGCGCTGCCTGATCGATCCCTTTCAGCACAAATTCAAGTGCAAAGTCGACCTGGACCTGAAGATGATCATCGCCAAGGCTTTGATGTCGAACCCCGACAAACGTTATCAGACGGTGAAGGAGCTCACCGACGACCTGGCCGCCTACGAAATCGGCGAGGAAGTTTCCGCCAATCCCGACAATCTTGTCGAAAAGGTCCTGCGCAAACTCCGCCATCATTATAAATTTCTGCTGTTCACCAGCGTCATCCTGCTCTTTGCCTTCACCGCATTGAGCGCCGTGGCCATGTACCGGGAAATGAACCACCGCCGGCTCGCCGCCCAAAAGGACCACGCCATGTCCGTGATTTATTCCAAGGGCATGTACTCCTGCTCGCGCTTCGACCGCCAGTTCCGCCATTACGAGTACCTGCTTTCGGTCATCGCCAGCGAGGCCACGCTGCTCTCCAAGGCCGAAAACATCCAGAACGACCACGCCAGGTATTATACGTTCAACGATCTCTTCAGCACCGATACGGCGCCGCCGGACTACGGCTACTCGCCCACGTTCATGAAAAATATTTCCCTCGATCACGCCATGTTCATTTATCCCGGCATGACCGCGCCGCCGCCGCCGCAAATGGTGAAAATGATGCAGGTGCTCTATCTGCTCAAGGACAGCCTCCGCGCCGCCGTGGTCAACAGCATGGGCGACAATATTCCCGAGGGCGCCACCACGGCCGAGCAGAACGAAATCATCCGCAACCAGGTCAAACCGCTGATTTCCTGGGTGTATGTGGGCTTCGGCAACGGGCTCCATATTTCGTATCCGCCCCGCACCGACGTGGCCGGGAATTACGATCCGCGCAAGCGCGCCTGGTATACCGAAGCTCTCAAAACGCCGCATCACGCCATCTGGAGCCCCCCTTATGTGGACACCGGCGAGCTCAAGGACATCGTGGTTTCCTGCTCGCAGGCCATTGTCAACGAGAAGAATGAAGTCATCGGCGTCGCCGGCGCCGACGTCTCACTGAGCCAGCTGATCGCCATCCTCCACAAGACCGGCAACCAGGGCGACTATATCAAAAACAAATACCTCGTCGACCGCTCCGGCCGGATCATTGCCGACAGCACCGAAAAACTGCTGGCCGCGCGCACCCAGAACGACCAGCTCGAGTTCCGGCAGTTCCCCTACTCCGATCTCCTGAATGAAATGTGGGGCGAGAAAAACGGCTGGCGCTTCTCCTCGGAACGCGGGATCAATTATTTATATTTCTTCCTCGAAATCGAGTCCCTCGAGTGGTTGTATATCGAACGGATCGACTTCGAAGAACTGTTGAAACATCATTGAGGGGAGAGTACACTATTTTGAGTAGAAATGATCGGGAAAAAACTTCAAAATCTTACGGTGCCACCGAATCGGGGCCGCACCTGGAAGATTTGTTCACCAATACCTACCGCAATGTACTTTCGGACCTGGACGAAACTGCCGTTTCCACCGGCACCTGGAGCGACACCATCGGCGAAAAGGACGACGAGCCCGTTCACCCCGACACTTCCGAGGAGGAAGTCGCCGGGCAGACATTTGACAATATCGAGGACAACATCCTCATCCTGGGGCCGATCGCCAGCGGCGGCCAGGCCTATATCAACCAGGCCATCGACAAGAAATTCAGCCGGACCATCGCCGTCAAATCGCTGCACGACAAGCTCAAGGTCAAGCCCGAGTATCGCCGCGCCTTCATCACCGAGGCCAAAGTTACCGCCCAGCTCGAACACCCCGCCATCATTCCGGTTTACGGTCTGTACGAGGACGATGCCCGGGGCCTCCACCTCTCCATGAAGCTGGTCCGGGGCAAAACGCTGAAAGACTATCTGTCCCGCCTCCGCAACCATTACCAGAAGCTTCCGTACCGGGAAATGGTGCGCAGCGAGCGTTCGCTGATCTGGAAACGCCTGAATATTTTCCTGCGCGTCTGCGAGGCTATTTCCTATGTCCACCACCGCCAGGTCATTCACCGCGACCTGAAGCCGGAAAACATCATGATCGGCAGTTTCAACGAAACCTATGTCATGGACTGGGGCATTGCCGAATACCGCGAGGACGGGCAGCACATTGCCAGTGGGCAGGTCGCAGGCACGCTGCAGTACATGGCCCCCGAAGTCATCCGCAAGGAACCCTACGACACCCGCTCGGATATTTTCCTGCTCGGGCTGATCCTCTATGAAATCACGTTTCTGAAACGCGCCTATACCTCCTCCAAAACCCGCGAGGAGGCCATCGACAAAGCCAGCCACTGCCGCGTCGAGCCCTTCGAGCATCTCTTTAAGAACAAGGTCGACGAGGACCTGAAGCGGATCATCGCCAAAGCCATGTCCCCCGATCCCGACCTGCGCTACCAGAGCGTGCAGGAGCTCACTTCCGACCTGAATAACTACGAAATGGGCGACGAGGTCCGGGCCAACCCCGACAATTTCGCCCGCAAAATCCAGCGCCACCTGCGGCACCATTATAAAGTGATGCTTTTTCTCTGCGTGCTGCTGCTGTGTGCGTTCGCCACCGCTCTTTCGATCGGGCTGTACCGCGAGGTGGAGCACCGCCGCCAGATCAACCAGCGCGACCGCGTCATGGCCGAGGCTTATTCCAAAGGCATTTACACCTGTTCGCGGTTTGACCGCCAGTTCAAGAATTTCGAGAATATCCTGGTCGCCATCGCCGGCCAGACCGCGCTGCTGTTCCGCTCCAATCCGCAGCAGCCCCATGCTGAATTCTATACCTACAAGGATTCGATCAATCCCGCCAGGTACCCGAAAGGCGTCGTCCACTCCCCGACGTTCCAGCTGGATATTTCCATGGACGACCTGCTTTTCATCCATCCGGAATCCGGCAAAGATCCCTCCGAGGCGATCAAAAAAGAAATGAATGTGCTGTATTATCTGGAGGACAGCCTCCGCTCCGCCGTGGTCAACAGTCTCGGCAAAGATATTCCCCTGCATGCCTCGAGGCAGGAACAGAACGACATTATGCTCAACCGCATCCTGCCGCCGCTGACCCTGGTTTATGTGGGGCTGACGAGCGGACTGCATGTCAGTTATCCCTTCCGTACCGATTATCCGCGGGATTTCGACCCGCGCGTCCGCGGCTGGTATACCGATGCCATCCGGGAGCCCCACCGGGCAATCTGGAGCACTCCGTACCTCGACAGCACCGAATCCAACTCCCCGGTCGTCATTTCCTGCTCCAAGGCCATTCTCGATCAGGATGACAAGATTATCGGCGTCGCCGGCGTCGATATCATGCTCAGCCAGCTGATCAAAATGCTCGAAAAAACCGGCAATACCGGTGATTTCATCCTCAAGAAGATGCTGCTCGACAAAACCGGGCGGATCATGGCGGACAGCAGCGGCGAGTGGAACCCCACCGTCGTCGGCGAGGAACTGAAATTTTCCACTCACCCGAGAATGGACATGCTGAAAAAGATGTGGTCCGAACGGAACGGCTGGATTTTTCTTAGTGAAAATGGTACCAATTACCTGATTTTCTACCTGGAAATCGAATCGTTGCAGTGGCTTTATATCGAACGGATCAACTTCGATAAGCTGATGAAATCCGTCAACGACTGATTACCCGGTTTTCGAGCGTCAAGTCGTATGAGATGTGGTTGATGCCGTTGCGGCTATTGGTTTCGATGGCCTCGCGCAGCTGCAGAAACGAATGATTGAAATTCGCGCGCCGCAGAAACACGATCTTATAACTCTTGCGCTTGTAAATCGCGGTAAACGACAACTTGTCCGGGTCCGAAACCCAGACATTGTTGATCCTGAATTCCGGGAAATACATCACCGCGATCATCAGAAGATCCATGGCCGGCTGCACTTCCGGAATATCGTTGCCGGGCACCAGGTTCAGCCGCGCGTCCAATCCGTTGACCCGCGGCAGGGTATTGAGCATACTCCGGTAGTAATCCACCGGCATGATCACGGTATTGTCGTCCACCACCACCGGGTCGCCGCCGCCCTGGACCATGGCCCGCGGAATCCGCTCTTCGAGCTGAATGCGCAGCAAGTCCGGCAGGATCCGCTCCACCGACGCGTCTTTGATATTGGAAATGGCCGTGAGCTTCTGGCGCAGCACTTTCAGGTCGAGTGCAAACAGATTGTCGCGGTCGAGGCGCAGCCCGAGCTCGGCCTCGATCATGCGGTTGCGCCCGTTCCAGTAGCCGTGGCTGCTGGTTTCCACGCCGCGCAACACAAAATGCGGGTTCTTCGAAAACATCGCCCGCTCCAGCCACAGGAACAGCACCCACACCCCGCCGAAAATAATCAGCAACAAAAAGAGTGCCAGGATAAATTTCAAGATTTTACTGCCGGTTCCCCGCTTTTTGGCGTCGGCTCCGGCCGCTTTTTCCTTACGCGCCATAGATTCCTTTGATAATTATTTCGAATAGCGCCGCTGCACGGCTTACATCCGTTTCGCCTTACAGGCGACCAGCGCCATCCGCGCGCTGGACCACGTCCGGGTAGCACCCGGTGGCGGGTTTATTTTTCTTCTTTCTTCTTTTTTCTTTCTTAATTTAAGTAATATAACTCATTGTAGTCGGACTTTCAACCTTTCTTGGGGTCGAAAATCTTCCGCAATCCCTCTCCGGTAAAATTGAAGGCGCAAACGATCAGAAACAGCGCCAGCCCGGGAAACAGCGTCATCTGCCAGTAATGAAACGGGTCCTCCAGCGCCAGCCGCAGCAGTCCGCCCCAGCTGGCCGTGGGCGCCTGCACCCCGAATCCGAGGAAGCTCAGTCCGCTTTCCGCCAGGATCGCCCCCACGATGCCGAAGGTGAAGCAGATCAGAATCGGCCCCGACACATTCGGCAGCAGGTGAAACATCATCAGCCGCCAGACCGGCATGCCCGCCACTTCGCAGCTGGCGATATACGGCAATGCCCGCACCTTGAGCGCCTCGCCGCGTACCAGCCGGCAGAAGCCGATCCAGTCCGTGAACCCGATCACCGCGATCACCACCAGGATCGACTGCTGGAATCCGTAATCGCGCAGCATCGACATCAGAATCAGCAGCAGCAGAAATGCCGGGAAACAGATCACAATCTCCACAATACGCATAACCAGCAAATCGAATTTCCCCCCGAAATAACCGGAACAGATCCCCACCGTCGTACCGATGACCAGCGAAATCGCCGTAGCCGCCAGCCCCACCGCCAGCGACACCCGCGCCCCGTAAAGCATCCGCGCCGTAATATCCCGCCCGATATTGTCCGACCCCATCCAGTGCCGCGCGTTCGGCTTCTCGTTGACCCCGGCTTTCTGCTCAAACGGCCCATACGGGTTCGGCGCGAAAATCATCGTTCGCCCCGCCTCGCCGCGCATAGCCAGGTAATCCGTCTTGTCGAGCCTGGACTTGATCATTACAAACGGCACCAGCAGTCCCACCGAGACCGCGATCAACATTATCCGCGTGAATTTCGGGAAGCGCCGCCGCGCAAACCAGGCGATCAGGCCGAACGGCAGCCACAAAAGAAAGTAATTGAATACGCTCTCCACCACCACTTCCGCACTGTCCGGAGCGAACAGCGCGCGGGCAAACGGCATGCTCCACCCCTCGCCCTCCACAAACATCAGCAGCGGGCGCTGGTTGGAAATCAGCGGCGCCAGCACCGCCAGCAGGATCATGAAAACCACACCGACCAGGCCGGCCACCGCCAGCGGATCGCATTTGTATTTTTTCCATGCTGCCTGCCGCAGCGACAAAACTTCTTCCATCAGACCATATCCCGAAGCAGTTTCAGTTCACGGCTCAGGAGGCGCGTCACTTCGCCCCGGCTGTCCAGTTCCATCATCTCGTCCATGGTCCAGAAGCGGACCTCGTCCACTTCCGACTCCTGCAGGACAAACGGTCCCTCGTAGACCGCTTCATAAGTCTGCACGTCCTCCGATTCGAAGTCGCTGCGCACCTGAATGTCGAAAAGAAACGTCAATGCCAACGGGGCCGTCACTCCGAGCTCCTCGCCCAGTTCGCGCCGCGCCGCCGCCAGATAGTCCTCGCCGGGATCGAGATGACCGCCCACGGCGGCATCCCATTTGCCCGGCTGGATATCTTTTTTCATCGAACGCTTCTGCAGCAGGAACCGCCCGTCGGAGTGGCGGATCATGATCCGTACGGCGCGGTGAATCAGCGCGGGGTTGCCGTGGCACTCGCTGCGCGGCGCCAGCCCCACACAATTTCCGGCTTCGTCATAGATATCAAACAGTTCGGCCATCATTCATCCTTTTCAAATAATGGAATATACCATCACTCAGCCGATTATGCCAGTTCCGCGCGAAAAAATTCACGGACTTACACGGACTCCAATGGGTTCGATTGCATCCTTTTTTACAGATTTTTCCATTTCCGCCATTGTTTTATTGTTAAGGGACGCTAATTTAATAACGAAATGTTAACAATTAAAGAGATGTAAATGGGTATTAAGAAATGGAGAAGTGCCTGTCAAAATCTGGAAAACGAGGTTGAAAACCTGATCAAAAAATTCTCTTTGCCGAAGCCTACGGCCCAGTTTCTGGTGGCCCGGCGCATCAAAGAGGACGGGATCAACGATTTTCTCAACCCTAAATTGGCCAGCTTAAGCGACCCCTACCGGTTTCCCGGTATTGACAAGGCGGCAGATCGTTTATGGAACGCGATACGTAACCGTGAACCGATATTGATTCACGGGGATTATGATACGGACGGTATCACCGCTACCGCGTTATTGTCGCTGATCCTGAGAAAGAACGGCGCGGACGTTTATTCGTTCATCCCGCACCGCTTCGACGATGGTTACGGTTTCACCCCCGATTCCCTGCGCAAGGCTTTCGCCGCGCACGACAAGGATTTCAAGGTACTGGTGACCGTGGACTGCGGCATTACCAGCAACGACGCGGTGGAGGAAGCCAACAAGATGGGCATCGACACCATCATCACCGACCATCATGAAACCGCCGAAGAACTGCCGAACGCCTATGTCATCATCAATCCGAAGGTCCAGCCGGAACTCGAGGACCTGCAGGTCCTGTCCGGCGCCGGGATCGCCTTCAAGCTCTCGCACGCGTTTATAAAGTACGGGCGCGAGCACAACCTCGGCGGCTTCTCGACCCGTCTCGACGAAGTGCTCGACTATGTGGCGCTGGGTACCGTGGCTGACATCGTGCCGCTGCTCGGCGAAAACCGCATCATGGTCAAATACGGCATCGAAGTTTTGCGCAAACAGTTCCGTCCGGGCATCCGGGCGCTGATCGAAACCTCCAAGCTCCAGGGCGAGCTGACCCCGTCCGACATTACCTTCAAGCTCGCGCCGCGCATCAACGCCGCCGGGCGCGTGGGCGACGCCGGGATCGCGCTGCAACTCCTTGAGTCCGAAAATATTGTCGACGCCTACCGTTTCGCCTCGGTGCTGGAAAAATACAATTTGATCCGGCAGGAGAAGGAACAGGAAATCTTCCAGGAAGCCAAAGAGCAAATCGAGCAGAAACCGGATCTGGCGGAGCGTTATTCGCTGCTGGTGGCGGGACGCGAATGGCACCAGGGCGTAATCGGGATCGTGGCCTCGCGCCTGGCCCGCGACTACAACCGCCCGGCCATCGTGCTGACCATTCAGAACGAACACGCCTACGGCTCCGGCCGCAGCGTCGGCACGCTGAACCTGATCGACATCCTCGGCAAGGTTTCACCGCTGCTGGAACGCTACGGCGGCCATCCGATGGCGGTGGGAATCGGGCTGCTTTCCGAAAAAATCGCTCCGTTCACCGACGCGCTGGAGGTCCATGTCCGCGAGGTCATGAACCCCGACGACCTTCTCGAAGTCACCGAATACGACGGCGAAATCGACCTCGAGGACCTGACCCCGAAATTTTTCGACCTGCTGCCGCAGCTGGCGCCGTTCGGGCACAGCAACCCGAAGCCGTTGTGCCGCATTTCCAACTTGCAGGTGGTCAAGACCATGCCGATCGGCGACCGCCACACGCGCGGCGTACTGCAGAGCTCCCGCGGCTGCAGCATCGAT
Organism: Victivallis vadensis; assembly: GCA_040391785.1. Classification (GTDB taxonomy): domain Bacteria; phylum Verrucomicrobiota; class Lentisphaeria; order Victivallales; family Victivallaceae; genus UBA5239. The sequence continues at coordinate 97,448 of JBEBXH010000006.1, read as the reverse complement.
TTCATCGCGTTCAACCACAAACCCATTGAGTTCCAATGCGGTTCCCTCGATATCCTGTGCACGCCGCAAATCAATGATTATTATCAGACGAAAAAGCCGCAGCTGCAGATCATCGACTTCACCGCCATGGACTGATTCTCCTTAACCACGAATAGCACGAATATTCACGAAAAAGACAGAATTCCATAGACGGCCGGACCGGCCGTCTATGATTATTTGTGTTTATTCGTGTCATTCGTGGTTAAAGAAAACTTCCGGTAAAGTATTTTTCATTTGACAAGTCACTGTCTGGCGGTATTGTATAATATCAACCCATAAAGAGGAGAAAGAATTATGGCTAACATCAAACTGTACAAGAAAGACGGCGACAAGAAAGCGGCGGAAATCCAGAGCGGCATCGAAAAGAAATTCGGTTTCATCCCCGAAGTTTTCCAGGCCATGGGCCGCAACGGTGCTTTTCTGCAGGACGCACTCGCGATCAGCGAATCGGCCGGCAAGGGCCTTGACCCCAAGACCAAGGAACTCATCGCCATCGCGGTCAGCGCGGTTAACGGCTGCGACTATTGCGTAGCGGCCCACAGCGCCATGGCCAAGGGCGCCGGCGTGACCGACGAGGAAATCACCGCCGCCATCGAAGTGGCCGCCATGATGAGCCTCTATAACAACTTCAACAAAGCCGCCGGCCTCAAGCTCGACCTGAAGGCCAAGTAACGGAGGTTTGACCGTGCCGGGCAAAGAACACGACTGGAGCGAAATCATCAAGCGGGGCATCGAGTCCGATACGCTTGACTACAAAGCCGCCCAGGACTGGAGCAAGCTCCCCAGGAGCGGCAAAGCCAAGTTCGCCCGTCACTGCCTGGCCATGGCCAATACCAAAGGCGGTTTCGTGGTGGTGGGCGTGGGCGAAGATGCCTCCGGGCAGCCCGCGCTCTTCACCGGTTTGACCAAGGAACAGGCCAAATCGTTCGACCCGACCAGCGTCGGCAATTTCATCAACCGCTACGCCGATCCGCAGATCGATTTCACCCTCGAGCGTCCCTCGGTGGGCGGAAAAAATTATGTGGTTTTTGTCATCCGGCGCTTTCAGACGATCCCCCATGTATGCAGTTCCGGCTGTGACCAGGAGCTGCTGCAGGGGGTTTTTTACATCCGCACTGCCGACGCCGCCAGCCGGCCCGCTTACCGCGCCAGCGAAATTCAGGGTCTGATCCAGCGGGCGCTGCGCAATCAGCGCGAACTGCTCGGGCGCATGATCCGCGGCATTCTTTACGAGGGCAACCACAATCCCACGGAGGAGCAGGCACAGAGCCGTTTCGCCGAGGAACGCGGGCACTCGATGGCGTTTTTCAGCACGCGCAAGAAAAATATTCCGGAGCACTCTTTCAGCATCGAGCTGAGCGCGGCGCCCACGGAGTATATCAGCGGCAAATACAGTCTTTCGGAGCTGCGCCGCAGCGTCAACGATGCGTTCGAGGTTTATCTCGACTCCAGTTTCATCACCGAAAAGGACATTGCCACCGCCTACAGTACCAACGTTTCGCTGCGCTCAATTACCGAAAACCGTACCCGGCAGTGGCAGGCTTTCCAATCCGGGTTGTTCCATTTTATCAGCTTCTATCCGCTGGAGAACAACAGCATTTCTTATTCCATGCTGATCCGCTTCATCGCCGAAGCCACCCAGTTTCTGGCGGGGTTCTACAACGACCTGGGCTATGCCGAGGAGCTCATCCAGATCAAACTGGTGATTAACCGGGTGGAAAATGTCATCCTGCGCGAAAAAGACAAATCCGACGACGACATTTTCGTCTGCCGTATCCCTGAAATCACCGTGCGCCTGGAGCGCTCGGCCGCCGACCTCGCCAGCGATCCGCTCGCCCACGCCGTGCAGCTGATCAAATCCACCTGCGAGCGCTTCAATTTCCCGGACGGCCGCCACCGCCGGCTGCTGAAAACCCTGCAGACCCACCTCGCCCGCCACGATTAATAGTGCGCTGCCGTATCATTAAAGGCCGAATTTTGTCTTGCTCACACATTGATGCAGGGCAAACGGGCTCTATATTATCTGAAAACCGGAAACAACCCAGGAGCACGAGCCATGCCTGTTGTCGATTTAACGTTGGAATTTTCTCCGGAGACCGCACAGGTGCTGCGTCAGGAGATTACGCTGCAATCCGCCAACACCCGTTATACCGGAGTGGTTTACGAGTTCAATCATGATTCCATGCAGGGGACATACATCGATTTTCCCGGGCACATCAAGGAGACCGAAAACGGCGAGAGCGCCGACAATTTCCCGCTCGGGCGGCTGTATCGTGTGCCGGCCTCGGTAATTCACCTCGAGCGCGCCGAAGGCAGCGGCGCAGTCACCGCCGCCGAGCTCGAAAAAGCCTTCGGCGGAGTGCCGCGGACCGAAACGCTGATCATCAACGCGCTCGGCCCGGTCAATACGCAGGATATCGACTCGCGCAGCGTGTATCTGGATGCAAGTGCGGTGGAGTGGATCATCGCTTCCGGCTGCAAACTGCTGGTGTCGGATATTTACGAGAGCAAGGCGCTGGAGGGAGTGTTCCTTCGGCTTTTTGAGCATGGCATATCCACGATTTGCGAGCCGGTCAATCTGTGGGGGTTGCCGCCGCAGGTGGAACTGACGGTGCTTTTCGCACGGATCAAAAACGTGACACAGCTGCCATGCCGAATGATTGCAGAATATTAAAGGAGAAAGATTTATGAATAAAACTGAAATCGTATCGGGCTTGCGTAAGCTCGGATTGAAAGAGGGCGACGCGGTGTTGCTGCACAGTTCGCTGGTCAGCCTGGGGCATGTCGAGGGCGGTCCCGACGCCGTGGTGGACGCGTTCCTGGAAGTACTCGGCGCGAGCGGCACGCTGGTGGTACCGGTATTCGGAGCGCTCGGCATCCTGACCGATACCGTGAAAAAACGCCCCGGAGCGGTAATCAGCCCCTGCCCGAAAGGCACGGTGGCGGCGCTCGGCGCGGCGGCGGCGGAGCTTTGCCGCGACCACTGGCAGGCGGAGTCCGTGCACGGCGCCGCTACGCCTTATACGCGGCTGGCGGAGCTGGGCGGCTACATCTGCCTGCTCGGCGTCGACCAGGACCGCAATACCACGCTGCATTCGGTGGAGGCGCTGCTCGAATTGCCGTATCTCTCCGACACGACGGCGACCTTTGCCACGCCCTCCGGCGAGATCGTTGAAAAAAGTTGGAAATATTATCCCGGTCCGCACCGCGATTTTATCGGCTTGGAGCGTTATTTCCGTGAATCCGGGACGCTGAAAACCGGAAGCATCGGCCATGCCGAAGTGCGCCTGATCAAGTCGCAGGATCTTTTTGATATCGCGCTGGCGCTCGGGCGCAAGGATCCGGCGTTTGTGCTGTGCGACAACCCGGCGTGCGCGGATTGCGTGCGGCAGCGCGCGGCGATTTTCGCCCGCCGCATGAGCAAAGAAACATTTAAACTGACGGCGTCAGCGCGCCTGGCCGGGCGTTACGTGCCGGAGATCATCGAGAACCTGCAGGCGGCCGGCATCAAATACGTCGAGCTCGATTATCTGCAGGGCAAGGCATGTGCGTTTGCCGGTCCGGAAAAGCTGAAAGCTGCGGTCGATGAGTTCAAGGCCGCCGGCATTGGAATCAGCGGTCTGCGGGTACCGTGCATGCCGGAGGCCCCGGCCAAGCTGGTCGAACTGGCGGATGCCGCCGGGATCAGCCGTCTGCTGCTGCCGACGGGGGCGTTTGCCGAGGGCGCGGGGCTGGAAATCGCGTATTTCAACTACAATCACGGAGCGAAAACCACGGCGCGCCTGCTGCAGGAAGTCCAGGGGCGCGCCTGCTTCAACCCGGCCGGATTCGTCATGGCCGGCGAAATGCCATTTCTGCAGTCCTACCGCCTCGGGCGCTTCATCAAAACCATCGGTCAGCTCGATATTTGCGACAGTACCTGGGCCGGGCAGCCGACCCGCCTGGCCCGCGGCAACGGCGAAATCAAAGAGTTGATTTCCATCCTGCGCTGTCACAACTTCTGCGGCTGGTTCAGCCTCGGCGGCGGCGCCATATATCCGGGCTCATTGCAGGACGCCGCCGCCGATTTCACTCACTTGCTGGACAACATGTGATTGACGCGGTCACGCAGGCCGAGCAGCCATGCCGCATCCTGCGGATAACGCTCCATGGTGAGCTTGTAATACAGCCCTTCGTGGATCATATCCAGCACTGCCTGACGGCCGATCTTCTCCTCAAGCAGACACAGCGCGCGCATGTCCTGCAATCCTTCGGTGAAAACTTCGTGGCGGAGTGAATCCACCGGACCGTTTTTGCCGGGGTATACCGCGAAGGAGTCGCCGCCGGGGAACGCCCCGCCCGCATCGGTAATCTGGAACGGATTGATGTCCTGTTTGAGCGAATACTGCGTATACCAGAAGTTGTACCCCCACTGCAGGAAGCCGCTTACATTGTACGTATACAGCAGCACACCCAGAATGCGATTACGTGCCGACGGCATGGCGAAAAAGCGGTTCGGCACCTTGTTCCACTGGCTCACGCAGTAGTAAGTGAACAGCTTCGGAATGTTGCGCTCATAAAACGGCTCGATGTGATTGTTGGCCGGAATCGGAATCCCCACCACGCCCTTGTCGTAGAAGTCAATGCTCGACAGCGCGTCGATGATCGGAATATCGCCGATCAGCGGACGCAGCAGGTCGGCCCCATACTTGTAGCTTTCCAGATGGTCGATGTGGGGTTCGTCGGAAATATGGAAAAAGACGTTTTTCATCAAACCGAATTTCTTCACCACTTCCAGCAATTGCGGAATCAGCTGTTTCATAAAGTCGGCATATTCCGGGGAGTTGGCGGCCACGTGCCAGCCGAACTTTTTCTCTTCCTTGCCGTTGACTTTGACGATGATTTTCGGCGTGCACCTGGCCCCCCACTGGGTGAAGGGATGGGCGAAATCGAAGTATTCGAAACCGCACTTCTTGCCCAGCTCGAACCAACGTTCAAGTTTGCTGAAATCAAACGTGTATTTGCCGTTTTCCAACGAAATATCCAACAGCTGAATGGTCGGGCGCTCGGTGCCGACAGCAGTGTCCAGCGGCTGCGTCCAGAGCGGCGTCAGCAGCATATTGATGCCGTGCCCGGCGGCATTGGCAAAGAATTTTTCGAGCAGCGACCAGTGCGCCTCGCTCCAGCATTCGACGCCGTAGAATTTGTAGATGCAGTCGGCGTGGAACCACTCGCTGCGGATCAATTTCTGCCTGGGCAGCACGGCATCGATGACTTCGACGGTGAAAACGGCGGTAAACTCCTCATCGGGCGCGGTCATGCCTTCGCTGGCGGGCACGAGTTTGACTTTGACCGTCACGTCATAGCTGCCCGGCTTGCAGTTTTCCGGCACGGGCACGGTGCCCCACAGCGCCTGCCACTGATTGGGGCGCAGGCTCCAGCGGTTGTCCTCGAGCGGCATCAGCGGGTCGGGGTACATGCCCGGTTCGCGGCGCAGGAAATTATCGTCAAATCCATAGCTGATCATGGAGCACGGCGCGAGTTCCACGCTGCGGACGGAACAACCGGCAATGGCGCTCTGGAGCTCGATTCCGATCCACTGGCGTTCTTCCGAACGGAGCGCGATCTGGAACGACACCGTTTCGCCGCGCAGGGCGCTGCAACCGCGGCATTCGGAAGCGCGCAGCTCTTCGTCGCTGAAGACTTTTTCGAGGGAACTGATGGTCTTGAACTTCAACATTTTTTTAATTCCTTGATTGATTCCCTGACGATCAGGGTTGATTGCAAAATTTTTGGCTCTGCCGCCCGGCCGCTGCGAATGCCCTCCATGAGCAATTCCAGCGCGATACGACACATCTTTTCAATATCAATACCCACCGTGGTTAACGGCACCGGGTATAACTCCGAACTCAAAACGTTGTCGGCCCCGCAGATCGAAATCTGGTCGGGTACCTGGATTCCTTCCTTGAAACAACGCTCCATGACCCCGAGCGCGCAAGGATCGTTCTGGCAGACCACCGCCGTGCACTCGAGCCCCGCCGCCAGCACTTCGCCGAACGCCCGGTAGCCCTCGTGCCGGTAACCGCGGCACTGGACAATCAACTCCGGAATCAGCTTCCGCCGGTGCCGCTTGAACGCCCGCTCGTAACCACGGCAACGCTCGTCGCCGCCCGAGGTCAGCAGTGCGATGCGGCGATGCCCCATCTTGAGCAGCAGCGAGGTGATTTCATAAAATCCGTCGGTCAAATCCGGGGTGACGCTGGCACAGCCAATCGCCGGTACCGGATACGGCAGCCCGAGCAGCCGGTGCGAATTCTGCTTCAGGAACTTGGTCTTTTTGAAATGATAAAGCCCGCTGCCGATAATCACCCCGTCGCACTCGGAAAGCAGACTGGCGGTTTTCTCGTGCGGCTGCTCGAAATCCGGGTTGCACACCGCCACCAGCGGCCGCAGCCCCGAACGGTAAAGATACCCGATCAGCGCGTTCTGCACCTGTGTCTCGTATTCGCCCACGGCGGGATTGGAAATGATGCCGATTTTGCCGAGGATCTGCCCGTCGGACGCCCCCGGATAATTGACCATGTAGCCCTTGCCGTGAATCGGAATGATCAACTTTTCCCGTTCCAGTTCACGCAATGCCCGGCGGATGGTGGTGCGGGACGCCTTCAGCTTATCCTGCAGTACCCGCTCCGAATCAAGATAATCGGGGCGGCGCTCTGCGATATCCTCGCGGATGTGCTGCATGATCTGCAAATAAAGTTTGTCGCTGTTTTTCGTCGCCATCCAAAGCACCATTGATCGAAACTGGTAGATACCAGTTTTTAAAATAGTGCATTATTTGCGAATGTCAAATCATTATTCGAGATTTTGCCTTATTGACCAAGGTAATAATTTTGATAGGACGAATGGGACATATAGGATGTATAGGAGGCAATGAAAAACTCAAAAACTTGTCCGGGTTTTACGCGATTTGGCATAATTCACCCCGTAAGTTATGAATAATATGGCGATCAGAATCAAAGGAACCAGCGAAAGGAAAAAATTGGTTCTCCAGCATTTATCCGGCAATGCGGCAAAGGTGATTGCGGCAAAGGTGGATAAAATCAATCCGTACAATAATAGTCTCGTACCGAAACGGCGAAAGAAATAAAGCAGGAAATAAATTCCGCCAAGCAGGACGATATCGGCAATGAACCACACGGATACGATTTCAACATCGTATGCCTGAGGAGTATTGAAAATAATCTGGAAAGGGAAACCGGAAAAATAGCTGCATTCATTATCCCCCATGAAGATTATTTCTTTTTTGAACGAAAAAAACGATATCAGGAAAATATTGATGACGGACAGTAACATGATCCAGAATTCCACCCCGTCGAGCCTGCTCAAGTATTTCACGAATAAAATGGCAGCCATGAGAATGCATGCGATATCCAGACAGGTAATCAGAACAGGAACATTTTTCCACGGTCCAAGAACATTTGCCAGCATTAAGAGAACGAATAAGCCGCTAAATACCGGCAAAATATAATTCATCGTTCTCAAAATCCGGTTCCTGTCAAAATACCATACCGCAAACAGTCCGACAACGGCAAATAATCCGACGTTCAAAGAGATGGCCCAATACCATGGAGTCTCAACAACATACTCATCCGTTATCAACCCGCCCGATTGAAGGTCGTATGTGGAAAACAATTCGTAGTACGGAAACGGGAAACCGTAACGAATAGCAAGAGTTTCGGTCTCCACCAGAAAATCGGCATTGCATTTAACCAAAAATGATAGAAGAATCATCAGGCCGAATTCGGCCGCGATGATAATCCGGTAGACTTTCCTGTTCATATGCAGCTCCTGGATCGCGGTCAAAAATATAGACCGCGAATTCCAGGATTGCAAGATCGAAACTGCAGAAAAACAACTACCGGATCAATGGTGACGAGGCTGTCGGAGCGGCCATTTCCGGCCAGAAATTCGGATCGTCGAGGCTGATGATCAGGAGCGAATACAGCTGATCCAGATAGATTGCCCGAAGATCCGGGGTGGTTTCCAGTTTTCGTCGCCCCTGTTCCCGAACGGCTTCGGCTGCGGCGTGGTCCCCAAAGCGCAATGCGGCAATATAAAATTGCGGGCAAATGGCCTGGACCAGTTCGGCCTGTTTGGTACTCAGTTTTTGCCAATAACGTTTGTTCAGGCCGGGAATGCAAGCCGCAGCAAAACTGTTGGCCAGCAGGTCCGGATAGAGTTTCTCAAAGCCTTGATGAACCGTATCGCCTTCGGTGATTGCCCAGGCGAGGTATGGTTTATCTTTGAGATAAAACTTATTCAGGGCGACGGTATTTTTGGCGAGGCGTTTTTTCGCGTCCTTCTGGAGCTTGGGTTCTTTCAGCACCCCGAAGAGCTCGACCGCAGCAGTTAACCCTTGATTGACTTCGATCGCATCCATCAGGTACTTAGCCTTGTAGGCGGGTGTGGCCCAGGTCAGACCGTCTTTCTGCATGGTCGAATTCATGCAGCCATAGGCTTTTTTGACGGCTGCGGCTACGTTGTCCGGAATTTCTCCGTTGTTTAGCCGTGCCACTTTCAGCGCAATGACCAGATAGGTGGCCGTGTAGGAATCGGTCGAATCGTATTTCCCGCTGCTCTCGTAGGAGTCCATGGTACCGGTAAAGTCGCAGATCGAACCATCCTGCTGCTGGTGATCGGCATACCACAGCAGCCATTTTTCGGCGGTATCCTTGATTTCCGGGGCCAGATCGGGGTATTCCGGCATGGCCGCCAGCATGGCGTGGACCGCGAGGTTGCCGAAGTACGGATTGATCCACACCAGATGGTTGTTGCTGGTGATCCGGAGGCCGCCGTCGGGCAGCCGGGCCGCCAGCATGGCTTCCAGGACAGCGCGCCGGGAATCACTCCCCGGCACGTTGACTTCCGGTGTTTCCGCCACCGGTTGACTGCAGCTCAGGATCGCACCTGAGAAAATCGCGGCTGCTATCGCGATGATCAGAAAAGACTTTTTCATAGAGGATTAAAAATCCGGCAGTTTCTGGTTATAGAGGAGCTTGACCGGGTAGGAGGGTTCCACATGCCCGTCGGCAAAGAGCAAGTTGCCGCGCCGTTTACCGTGGGGACCGAGGTCGCTCACTTCCCAGTTCTGATATGTTTCCCCGAAGAGCCATACCCGTGAGGGGGAACGCTCCTGGGAGGCTTCGGCATAGGTCGCCCATACGGCATCCGGCCACAACGGATTGTCCAGCGTTCTCGGACAGGGAGAGCTTCCATTTGCCGACCAGCCGCTGGCGCCTTCGTACCAGCGGTAGTAAGCTTTCTTTTCTTTGACCAGCCATGCTTCCCAATGCGCATTTGACCAATTGTAATCGGAAGGGCAAAGCGCGATATCGCGATTGGTGACATACGGGTTCATATACTTGTAGATGCTGGCGCCCTTCTCTTCCCAGATTTCTTTTTCGGTATTGCCGGCATAGAACGCGCCTCCGTAGATGGTTGCCCAGTCAAAAGTATATTCGAGAGGCAGTCTGACGGGGCCAAATGGCAGTTTATCATTGTCATCGCAATAGTTGATGACAGCGAGACCGAGCTGCTTCAGGTTGTTCATGCATTTGGCTTCGTGGGCTTTGGCGCGGGCTTTGGCGAGCGCCGGCAGCAGCATCCCGGCCAGAATCGCGATAATCGCAACCACGACCAAGAGCTCGATAAGTGTGAAATAATTTTTCTTTTTCAAATTCATTTTCTGTTCCCTTATTTTAACATTCCGGTATACATCTCCGGAATTGTTTGAATGGCGCATAAGATATCATACTCTTTCAAGAAGTAAAGTTAAAAAATAAGAAAATAGTAAAAATATTTATTTCTTATTAAAATAATCAGGTAAGAAGGACGCTGGATTAATATTAGATCGGCTCTTGTTGCTTAAAAAAACAAGAAGTAAAGAATAAAAGTCTATGATAAATATATTTATTTTCGCGAAAAGGATGCTTTCCGATTGGTTTGAAATAGATGTCCGATAAGGGACTGGTGTCTTTATTGATGAGTAATGGCTGCTCAGGTGTGGGCAAAAGGACTGGTTTTTTGCGTGGGCATCGATAAATATGATTTTTTATGTTCTGCCGATAAATTTCACGTCCGTAGGTTTTGAGGGTTGACATCATAGGTTTTATGGACTATATTACTCAGATTACTAAAAAAAGATGAAGACTTATGAAAGCAAACGAATTAAGAAAAAAATATATTGAATTTTTCGTCTCCAAGGGCCACCGCGAAATCAAAAGCGCTCCGCTGGTCCCGGATAACGATCCGACCTGTCTTTTCACTACTGCCGGTATGCACCCGCTGGTGCCGTACCTGATGGGAGCCAATCATCCGCTCGGCACGAGGCTCTGCGATTACCAGAAATGCATCCGTACCGGCGACATCGACGAAGTCGGCGATCCCGTGCACCTGACCTTCTTCGAAATGCTCGGCAACTGGTCGCTGGGCGATTATTTCAAGGAAGACGCCATCAAGTACAGTTTTGAATTTCTGACCAGCCCCGAGTGGCTGAATATTCCGTTGAAAAATCTCGCGTTTACGGTGTTTGCCGGCGACGCGGACTGCCCGTTCGACGAGGTGGCTTATAACATGTGGCGCAGCCTCGGCGTGTCCGAGAACCGCATTGCCAAGCTCGGCAAAAAGGACAATTGGTGGGGACCCGCCGGCCAGACCGGCCCCTGCGGACCCGATACCGAAATGTTCTACTGGACCGGCGGCGGCGAGGCCCCCGAGGTTTACGATCCGAGCAACAAGCTCTGGGTGGAAATCTGGAACGACGTGTTCATGCAGTACAATAAAAATGCCGACGGCGTTTACGAGCCGCTGGCCAAGCAGAACGTCGACACCGGTATGGGTGTCGAACGCGTAACCGCCGTGCTGCAGGGCAAGGCGAGCTGTTATGAGACCGAAATTTTCCAGCCGTTGCTGCGCAAAATCGACGAACTGCGCGGGTTGAGCGAGGCTCCGGCCGAGCGGACCAACTCCGAGCGCATCATCGCCGACCATACCCGCGCCGCGGTGTTCATCATTGGCGACGGCATCACGCCGGGCAAGGTCGACCAGGCCTACGTGCTGCGCCGCCTGATCCGTCGCGCCATCCGCGAAGGACGCAAGCTCGGCTTGAGCAATTTCATGCCGGTCATCGCGCAGGTGGTCATCGACAATTTCGGCGATGTTTATCCGGAGCTGAAAGAGCGCCAGGCGATCATCCTGGACGAGCTTCAGGTCGAGGAAAAACAGTTCAACACCACGCTCGAGCACGGCACCCGCGAGTTCGAAAAACTGATTGGCCGCGTGCCCGCTCATGTCGTCAAAAAAGTGATCAGCGGCAAAAACGCGTTTTTCCTTTATGAAACATACGGCTTCCCGATCGAACTGACCGAGGAAATGGCCCGCGAAAAGGGTTTTGAGGTCGATTTGCCGGGTTACAACGAAGCATACGAGAAGCACCAGGCGCTGTCGCGCCAGGGCGCCGAGCAGAAGTTCAAGGGCGGACTGGCCGATCATTCGGACCAGACAGCCAAGCTGCATACGGCCACACACCTGTTGCAGGCCGCTTTGCGCCGGGTTCTCGGCGGCGGTGTGGAACAGCGCGGGTCGAATATCACCGCCGACCGGCTGCGTTTCGACTTTTCGTACAACGATAAAATGACTCCGGAAGAAATTGCCGAAGTGGAAAAACTGGTCAATGAAGCGATTCAGGCCAGGATTCCGATCGACTGCCGCGAAATGAGCTTCGAAGATGCTCAGGGCGAGGGTGCGATCGGGCTTTTCGGCGACCGTTACGGTGAAAAAGTCAAGGTGTACACCATGGGCGACTTCAGCAAGGAAGTCTGCGGCGGGCCGCATGCCGCCAACACCGGCGACCTCGGCGGTTTCAAAATTACCAAGGAAGAAAGTTCCAGCCGCGGCGTCCGCCGGATCAAAGCCGTGCTGGCTAACTGAGGAAAGAATTATGAACAGCAATGATCTGCAAATACTGCGTACCCCCGACGGTTACACCATAAAAGTGTTCGGCCGGGCCAATTACGAATACGGCATGCCGCTGCGTACCTTCGTGCGCGGCCTGGAAGGCGATTACGGCCAGGTCCGGATCGATATGAAAGACTGCGTGACGATGGACAGTACCTTCATGGGCATCCTGGCCATGCTGGGCATGAAGAGCACGAACAACAAGCGTCCGGTGGAGATCATCAACGCCTCCGACCACAATCAGGCGCTGTTGAACGGCCTCGGCCTGACCCGGATCTTCGTATTCGTCAGCGGCGAAGCTGCCGCTTCCGGCGAAAACGTCGATACCGGCGAGCACAAGGACCTGCTGGAAACCGCCGAAACGGTGGTGGAAGCACACAAAACCCTGGTCGACGCCGACTCCTCGAATCAAGAAAAATTCAAGGAAGTAATCAACTACGCCGAGCAAGACCTGAAGAAGCTCAAAGAAAAAGAAAACTGAGCTTCTTCCTGATGCTCCGTTTGCCGTTTTCAAAATTCCACTGCAAAATACCCCACAGGGCGCCGATCAAGTGCGCCGCCACCACGGGGACAAAACTCGTTTCCTGTACGAATACGTTTTGCGCAAAGGCTATTTCGTAGGAAAATTTCAGCATCATACCGATCAGCGTACCGGCGGCAGCCAGGCGGAAAAGGCGATTTCCATCGCGCAGGAAACGGCAGGCAACCAACGCCACCAGCGCAGTGTCCACCGCCGATATACCGCGGTAACTGGCGAACTGCGGGGCCAGCAGCGGCAGCAGCAGCGATACGGTGAGCGCGGAACCCAAGGTCAGGATCAGGAAACTGCGCAGCCCGTGGTCACGTACCACCACCGCGCCCAGCGCCAGAAACACAGCGGCATCATAAATATAATGACGCAGCGAGTGATGCACGAAATGCCCCGTCAGCAGCGTAAAAAGCGGGCTTCCGCCATTCAGCTGCAGCTCGAGTACAGACGAAAGACCGGGCATGAGGACGAGAGTCCCCATGCCCAGAGTCAGGATGGCGGGAATGGCCGCCGCTTTAAGAATTTTTCGGTGCTTCTTCATCATCCGTGACCCGTTCACTGTCTTCGCGGGCATGCCTGGCAGCGGTGCGATATACCGCCAGCCCGGCCATGACCAGACCGAAGATCACCATGGTTTCGCCGAGGGCGCCGCCGCCGGTCCGCGGAGCGTTGGATTTGAACATATTGTTCCCGTTATTGGCCGGGCGCGGCTGCTGCTGAGCGTCCTGTTGCGGGGCCGCCGAAGGCGTGTCGACGCGGTAATTTCTCACCGGTTCGGCGGCGCGCTTGCTCTGGGCCGCGTGCTCGATGGCGGTGCGGGCCTGATTGCGGCGCTCGATATTGTACTGCTTGAAGGTTTCGTCGCTGAGCACCAGCATGGAAGTTTCGTCAGTCACCAGCTGGTACCCGATGCCGAGGTCGCGGATCTGGCTCTGCGATTCGCCCTGCGCCATCAGCCCGGAATTGGCGAGGCTTTCGAACATCTCGATCCGGCTCATGGCCCATAGTCTTTCGATTTCCGGATTGTCGGTATCGACGGCCGGGAACTGCATGTTGCAGGAATAAGTCTGTTCGCGTCCACTCAGCTTGACAGTGAGCTTGACGTTGGCACTGCCGGCGTCCTTGTAGCGCCCGAAAATGACCAGTTGCTGACCGCGATAAAGTTTCTTGACCGCGTCGCCGGTAGTATCATAAGTCTTGACGCCGGAGATTTTAACCTGTGCATTGTGCAGCGATTCGAAGCAGATCTTGCTCTTGGCCAGCATGATCTGACCGATGATGTCGTCACTGTTCGAAACGCCCGCATAGAAGCCGCCGGAAGCCTCGCAAATCACCCGCATCAGCGGCCAGTTGGAATTGTTGCCCATCAGGAATCCGAAAATGCGGATATCCTGGTTCTGCAGCAGTTTGTGGAATTCCTGCGGATTGACGATACCGGTATTGGTGACGCCGTCGGTAACGAGGATCAAACTGGTCACGCGGTCGTCGTCGATACCTTTGAGCGCAGTGGCAATTCCCTCATGAAGGTTGGTCGAGCCGCGGGTCTGCAGTCCCTTGACCCTGCCACTCCATTTCTGGACGTTTTCGGCGGTGGCGGTGACCCAGCCGGAGGTATGTTCCTGGGCGCTGGAGTCAAAGGTGACGATGCGGAAACGGTCATTGCCGTTCATCTGACCGAGAGTCTGGGCCACGCCGTCGCACAGCGTACGAATTTTTTCGCCCTGCATGCTGCCGGAAATATCCAGCACGAAAACATAGTCCGCGCCCTGATCCAATGCCTTCAGGTCGATCCCGGGGGTCAGCACCATCATGAACGTGCCTTCTTTGGCATCCTTGGCGCGGTAGGGGATGACTTCCAGCCGGCCGGGGAGATCGGCGAGCTGATAATAAAAGACGAAATCCTTGCTCAGGTTGCTGCCAAGGTCATACTCGAGTTCGGCGTGCCCCTTGTCGAGCTGCAGCGTCTGCAGCGTGGAGGCCTGGCCGGGCGCACGGACGCTGTGCAGCGGCCACGCGGATTTGACGGTCATCTTGAGGTTGATCTGATTGCTGACTTTGCTGCTGCGGGTCCAGAAACTTTCGGCGGCTTTGTCGGCGGTGTTGCCCTCTTCGAGCGGATACACGTAACGCGCCACGCCGGTGTCGATCGGCAACGGCTGGTAATAGACAAAACGGATGGTGGCGTTTTCGCCGGACTTCAGGTTGGCGATGGCAAAGGTAAAGTCCTGATATCCATTCTTTTCAGCCTTGGCGGCGTTATTGCCTTTGGCCTTTTCCTCGCCGTAGATTTTGTCGGCGACCTTGCGGTCGACCACTTCACCGTTGATGATCTGTTCACCGATATTCACGCTGACCTCGGAGAAGCTCGCCGATTGCGGCAGCGGAAAACGGTAAACAGCTTCGATGGTACCCGGGTTGGAATTGCGGAAAACCTGCGTGACTTCGGTCTGGGCGAAGCCGTTGTTGATGGTCACCTTCACGTCGTGGCTGAGGATTTCAGCTGGTTTCAGGCCGGACTCCGCCGGGGTTAAAGTTCCTGCTCCAAAAATACTGCCGGTACCCAGCATTACCAGTACCGCCGTCATTAGTCGCTTAAATCCTGTTTTCATGTTTACACTCCTTAGTTGGATGTAAATATAAAAGCAGGATGCGTGCCAAAATTCAGCAGAATCGCAAATCAATATCAATCAACACATTGCAACCATCCGCCTGAAATAGCATTTTCCATAAACAAACATTGAATGCATATCATATGAGCAAATTTTGTCTATTATCATCACGCCACCGGCGCGGCGAGAGCCCCATATGATGTTTGAATACCTTGCTCAGATGAAATTCGTCGTAGAAGCCGCATAGCGAGGCGATCTCGTGAAGCCGGAGTTCGGTGGCGGCGAGGTATTGCTTGGCCCGTCCGATCCGCTCCAGCTGCAGCAGTTCGCTGAAGGTTTTCCCGTAAAGTTCCTTGACCAGCAAACTGGTTCGCGATTCGGAAAGCTGCAGCTCCCGCGCGAGGTCGGGTAAGCCGATGTTTTCCACTGCATGATTGCGAATGAAATCGAAGATTTTGACGCTGCGCGAACCGCCCGGCGCCGCCTGCTGCAGATTGTATTTGCGCAGGGCGAACATGATGCCGTCCGCAAACACGGTGCAGAGCTGTTTGAGCTCGGTTTCGTGCTCCGGCGTCAACACCGGCAATTCATCGCGAAAGCGGTAGAACTCCCCCGGCAGCCCCTCCGGCGCTTCCTTTTCCGTCGAGCGCCAGATGCCGCAGTAGAACATGCCATAATGGACATTGCCGTCGTTCAGTGGTGCGACGATTTCGCTCAGCCCTTTCCAGCAATGATTTACGAACGGCTCCGAGCTTTTCAGGCTCAGGCAATAGCCGTTCATCTCGTAACGGCAGAACTGAATGCACTTGCCGTCAAACCCGCAACTGCAGACCCGGTTTTTCTGGTGCGAACTGCGAAGTCCGGCGAAAAACGACCGCAATCGCCGCTGCGAAAACACCCGGTCATTGTCGATAATCGTAATCGAACAGCCCGTCAGCCGCTCGAGGGATTGAATACTCTGCTCAAGCACAAAACACCTACATATATTTCGTCAATACAATAAATATACATGAATACAGATGTTTTGCAAATCAGATTATTCCGCTTCCAGTCCGTAATAATTATCCGCCGAGATTTTGTGCGGTCCTTCGCTCAGGAAAAATCCCTGCAGCTTCACCCCCTGCCCCGGCTTCCACGGTGCATCGGCAATGAATCTGACGCTGACAGTTCCGGCTGGAATATCGATATTCAGCGGGACATTTACCGTGGCCAGTTTCATCCGGCTGAAACCGTAGGCCCAGCCGGGCGGAACGGTCAGGTCTTTTTCCGGTTTCGGGCACTGAACAGCAAGAACCTGATCGTCATTGATCTCGATTTTGAGCGAATTTGCACCTGCGCTCGCATAACGGATGATCAGGCTGGCGTTTTTGAGCGGTTTTTCCAGCGCGAAACGGTATTCGATAAAGCCGCTTTCGCGATACCCCCAGCTTTCATCTTTATCGCGGTCGAAAAAATAAATCTCAGTCCCCGGCGTACAGCGGTAATAAAGCGAGGACATCTGCCACAACCATTTGCCGTCCTTGCTGATACGCGCAGCATCACGGGTGTGCGGATTATCGTTGACGGCACATTTCAGGCCGGGAAATTTGCGGGGGTTCAGTTTGCCTTCGTGAATGAGCGGCAGGCGCTTGTTGATTTCCCCCAGCTGACGCACAAAGTCATAATAGAGTTTACCGTCCGTATCCCGCAAACCCCAATTGTTGAGCTTGGGCTCGTTGCGGTCCGTCAACATGAAATAATGTGTGCCGACGATATAGGGAAGCTCCGCCATATCGGAAACATAGCGCTCATAGCCTTTGGCACGGTCGTCCTGAGTTTCAAAGAGACTGCCCTTCCAATACTTCGAATTGGTGATGCCGTTTTCCTTGGCGGCGACAGTGAATTCGCCGATCAGGATGGGTTTGCCGGTGATCTTGTGGATACGCTCGAAGGCCTTGCGGTTGTGCGGGTAGTCGTAGTAGTTGACAGTGACGACATCGCTATATTTGCCGTCCATGCGGATATCCAGTTCGGAACGACCCGGCGCCTCGAAACGGGTTCCGAGCAGCAGGTGATTTTTGTCGTATTTGCGGATGGCGGCGACGACCGTTTCGTAAAATTTCACCTGAAATGCCTCATCCTGCGGCAGATGAAATTCGTTATCGATGAACCAGCCGATGATCAGGGGATTCTCCGCTTCGGGCATGACGACACGCTGGGCCCATTCGTCGCAGAATTGTTCAAATTCCGGACTGTAAACGTCGATGAATTTGTATTTTTCCGACCGGGGAATCTGTCCCTTGGCTACCCGCTCATTGGCCTGCTGGACAACCCGGAAAATCGGGGTGATGGGAAAGCGCCCGTTCCAGTTGCCGCCCACCGTGCCGCAGGTATTGAATTCCCACTCCTTGAATTTTTTGCTCAGCCGGCGGCATTCATCCTCAACCCGGGAAAACGCTTTTTCGAACGCAGCCGGCGGCTGCCGCCACTCCAGCTGAACACCCAGGCAGTAATTCAGGCCGATCGAATAAAAAGGCTTGCCCTCCGGGTCAGCAAACCACCAGGTGTCGCCTTTTTTGACCACCTGAAAAAAGCCGGTGGGTTTAGCAATGGCCGGAACATCGGGCGAGCTCCATTTCTCCCCGGCCGGAGCACTACAGCAGATCAGGAAAAAGAGCGGAATAAACATCAATCGTTTTAACATCATTTGATAAATCCTTTATATAATATATGGTGCGATCAGGGGTTGGCGCCGATGCCTTTCGGGCACTGGAATTCCGCTCCCTCGTCCGTGTTCCAGCCTTGCTTGGCCATTACCTCAAGCAAGGTCATGGAAAACACATTGCCGGCGAGCGCGACAATGTTGCCCTTGTTCGAATGGCGGTGCGTGATTCCGCGCATGTAGGAGCCGGCCTGCGGGAATAATTCGTAGTCATTGGAATCAGCCATCCAGGCCAGTGCGGATGGTTTTTTGACCTGTTTCCGGTTCAGATAGTATTTGATCGTGGTATTGGAGCCAAGCCGGTTCTGCGCGTAACTGTACCAGGTGAGTCCGGCCTGACGGCTCGGCGGATTTTGTGAGGGGCAGACATAAACATCTTTTACGGCATTGATCGGGTATCCGTTGGTGGCGTGGTATGTCGCATTTGGAACCACATACGGACGCAAAGGTTTCCAAAAAGGCATATAGCCGACAAAAAGCTGCTCGTCGTTGTCGTCCATATAGAGGCTCGAGCCCAGTCCGAGCTGCTTCAGATTGTTGATGCAGGCGGTCTGCCGCCCTTTTTCGCGAGCTTGGTTTAACGCCGGCAGCAGCATGGCGGCGAGAATCGCGATTATCGCGATCACAACCAGAAGCTCTATAAGCGTGAATGA
Organism: Victivallis vadensis; assembly: GCA_040391785.1. Classification (GTDB taxonomy): domain Bacteria; phylum Verrucomicrobiota; class Lentisphaeria; order Victivallales; family Victivallaceae; genus UBA5239. Next base: position 78,920 of record JBEBXH010000006.1, on the reverse strand, counting down.
TTGATTTTTTCTCATGTTTCCTCCTGTTTATCTAATATACTGTTTACTAAACGGTTGGCGATGTCGGCGATTCGGGTATCCACATAAAACGCTTCCAACGCACAAAAATAACTCAACTCCACGTTCCGGTGAAAAACCAGCGCCAGGTCCTTGCGGCCGGACTCGAGGATGGCCTGAATCGCCCCGAGCACGGCATTGTCCGGGTAAACGATCAAGGCATCCGGCTCCGGAGCGGCAGCGAGCAGTTCGCGCACGGTCCGGTAGCCGACTTCCCCCCAGGTGCCGGTTTTCCATTCATCCGGTTCAATGGCGCGGATATTCCTCGGCATGATCCGGACGCCGCAGGCCTTCAGCCCGGCGATCAGGAAGCTGGGGTTGCCGCTGGGGTACGCCGCCGGAACCAGCACGGCGATACGGCGGCATTTCTTCTCCGCCAGATATCTGGCGATGCTGCCGAAATCAAACATTAAATCGCGCATCATATTGACTTTTTTGACCGGCAATTTCAGAAACCATTTCTTGTCCTGGTCATCCACATATATACCGATCAGCGCCTGAAGGCCGCCGGTCAGGATCGCTTCCTGGATCTCCTCGTGGCTGTTGTAAACCGTATACCCGACGCCCCGCCGCGTCAACTCGCTGCAGACCAGATTCTGCAGCACAGTATAGAACGACAGGTCCCGGGTCGGCATATAACGGGCGCAGGAGTAAATACCGACTTTGGAAATGCACGTGCCGGCCGGAGCAATGAACATGCCGCGCCCGTGCTGTTTGTTCAGCAGCCCCCAGTCCACCAGTGCATCGGTGGCCAGCTTGACGGAGAAAAAGTTGACGTCCAGCAGTTCCGACAGCTTCCGCAGCGGCGGCAGGGCATCGCCGGGCTTCAACGCTCCTGCTTCGATTTTATGTTTCAGGTAATAAGCCAGCTCCTGATGGATGCTGCCATTGCCATTGTGCCTGAAATCTTTGAATATGTCCGAACTTATCATAAATTCACCAATTATCTATATCACTTATATCAATATTATAACCGGAAAAGCGATAAAGTCAATACTGCAAGTGAAAATAATCAGAAGAAAGCTTTCACCGGGGTATTGACAAATTTAAGCGTCGGCTGTATACTGATATAGATTACTTAAAGTACTATAGGAATTATTATCTATGAAGCGGAAGTTCAATGAAATTGCTGAAGAATTGCAGGGCATGATCGATCGTGGCGAATACGTCGACCGCCTCCCTTCCGAGCAGGAACTGGCGCAGATTTTCGATACCGCCACCGTTACCGTCCGCCGGGCGCTGGATGTTTTGCTGGCACGCGGAATCATCCGCAAAGTACCATACGTCGGCACCTTCGTACACCGCGAGAACCGCAAAAAGGTGCGGATCGCCTGGCGCAGCAATGCGTTCTGGGCAAAGGAAAACCACGAGATTCAGGAGGCGGTGAAGAATCATTTCAAGGATTTCGCGGTGGAATTCGATCCGGAATGCGATTCATCGGACGTGATGGACTACGACCTGATCCGTTCGGTGGCCACCAGTACCATTTCATTCAGCGATTACGTGTTGCCGTTGCCGCTGGAAGTGGTGGAGAAATACCAGAGCGAGGAATATTTCCAGGAACCGTTCAAGGCGCACCGGATCAACAATTTCCAGTATGCCATGCCGATTCTTTTCTCGCCGTCGGTGTTTCTGCTGGACCGGAAAAAGCTTGAAGGATTCGGCCGTGATATCGGTCCTTATGATCTGACCTGGGATTTGCTGCTTGAACTCAGTGAATATGCCCGGAAAAACAATTTCCGGCTGTGTGCTTTGCATGAGGCAGGCAATTTGATCCGGAGCATGATTTTTTCGGATACGGAAAATGGCGGCTTAAACGAAATCGATGTCAAAAAGCTGCGGGACAAAATTCATTCCGCCTGGCCGGTGCTGACCGACAGTTCGCTTAAGGATGACAACCGGGAACCGCTGATGACCTGGTCGTGCCGTCAGGGGCTGCTGCGCTTGAATATGCTGGAGAATTACCTGATAGTGGCGTGCCCGGTGTTTCATCAGGGCGAAAAGCCGTGGAACCTGATTACCGGCGAATTTCTGCTGCTCTCCAACCGCTCCAAGGTACAGCCGGAGGCAATTCAGGTCATGGAGTACATGCTCAGCGCGGATATCCAGCGGATCATCGGCCGGAGCAAAACCGGTTTGCCGATCCTGAAAGCGGCGGCGGTCGACTCGATTAATTCGCGTCATTACCGCGATGATATTTTCCTGAATGAAATTCCCAATATGCTGGTGAATAATACGTCCGAACAGGAATTTCTGCTGCGCCTGAGTTCTTTCCTCCACTCGATTTTCAGCGGCGAGATGACGGAAGAACAGTTTGGCAAGTGCCTTGAATACGAGATCAACATGGCGCACCGCAAGGCCGCCAGCAACAACAATAACATATGGCCCCAGCAGGTCATGGAACTGGCAGGTATCTAAGAATATGAATCGGATAACGAAATACCAGAAAAAATTCACCACGGCCGGCGGGCGGGAAACCACCGTCACTTACTTCACGGTACAGGGGACGGCGCCGGGGCCGGTGCTGACGATTATCGCCGGGCAGCACGGCATGGAGCACAGCGGTCCGAACTTGCTGCCGGAGCTCATTGCCGAGCTCGGCGAGCGCGAATTCGCCGGTACGGTGCATGTCTGCCCCTGCGCGAACCCGCTGGCGCTGGAAATGGATTACGAATTTTACCCGGAGCACGAAGATTTAAGCAAGATCAGCGAGTATTACTATTCGATTTTCCGGCATAATTTCTGTCCGTGGGGGCTGGGCCGCGACAACTGCAATACGATCTACAATATGAACCGGCTGTGGAACAATCCGGAAGGCACCGGCGTCGCCTCCGAAATCGTCCGCTGGCTGTGGAACGAAATCTGCGCCGAGGCCAACATCATCATCGACATGCACTGCCTGCAGGCGCAGAAACCGCTTATTTTCAACAGTTTTGAAAAGAACAACGTCTTTGCCGGCTATACCGGTATCGAGGCCGTGGTAATGTGCAATTCGGCCCCGCGCGATCAGTACCACCGCGGCAACCTCACCTGGCAGGGTTCGCTGGGGCGCAACCAGTACGCCATCTGCATCGAATTTTCGCGCCAGCACGGGCTGAAGGAAACGGAATACGAACCCGGCAAGCAGAGCGTGCGCAATATCATGATCGGGGCGAATATGATGCAGGGCGAAGTGGTCCTGGAGCGTCCGGTCTGGAAGATTCCCTATGACGCCACCGGAACTAAATTTCAGGTTGAGCATACCGGACATATCCGTTACTTTTTCCGTCTTTACGACCAGGTGAAAAAGGGTGACAAGGTGTATGAAATCCGCGATATCGAAACCATTGACATATTGGAGGAAGGTTTTGCCGGAAATGACGGAATCATGTGTGCCATTTCGCATCTGCCGGTAGTCAAACCCGGAGTTCACCCCTGCTGGATCCCGGAAGTGGAACTGCTGGCAAAGCCCGGCGTGACACTGGAGAAATTACCATTGGATTTTTTTAACCGATAACGGAGATATAACGATGAAAAAGAAAATCGCAAAAGTAAATTTTACGCTCATTGAACTCCTCGTGGTAATCGCGATCATCGCCATCCTGGCCGCCATGCTGCTCCCGGCGCTGAACAGCGCCCGCGAGAAAGCGCGCAGCACCCATTGCCTGAGCAATCTCAAGCAGCTCAGCACGTCCTATTTCCTCTATCTGGATGACTACAACAACCGGAATTATTATTTCGACAACACCAGCTGGGCCAAGCACTGGTTCAGGGTATTGGCGCAGAAGGGTTATATCCAGGGAACCAATATCAATCCGGTGCTCCTCGGCACCGACCCCGATGAAGTTTGCGCAAGGCCCAGCGGTGTTCTCCGCTGCCCGAGCGAAAACACGATCACCCATACGTTTCGCGGTTCCCACTATGGTATCGCCGACTGCCAGATCGTGTGTCCGGATGCCACCGAGGCGAGCGGTGTATTGGCGCGTGTCTGGGTCGACAGTCCGCGCGGCGACGGGGTAGCGTCTTCCGTCGGGCTTTTCGGCGATAACACCTCCGGCAGTACTGCAATGGTCAGTTATACCGCAGCGAGCCAGGGATTCCGACACAACAATCTGATGAATTGGAACGTGTCGTATCTGGATGGACACGCCGGGACCATTCACCTGCGCGAAGCACCCCGGACCTTCGATTCCCTTTTCCGTTATTCCAGAGCGGAATGGCGAAACGGCAAAAAACTCTAACTACAAAAATCAGGTATATCATGTTGAAAAAAATGATGATGGCAGCGGCATTCGCCACTATGTTGAATATCTTCGGGGCGGGGCTTGAAATCACGGCAGCGAACCAACTGGCCCCGGGCAAGAAGGAGATCAATGTCGAGAGCACGGGCGAGGCGAATACCTTCAAAGTTCAGGGCGCAACCTCGATGTTTTCCAAGGACTCGATGGCGGTCGATCCCACGAAAAAGTACCGCCTGAGCGGCAAGTTCCGCAATGGCTCGGACGCAAAAAATCTGCGGATTTCATTCGGCGTCAATTGCCAGAATGAGAAGAAGCAGCCCATTCCCGGCGGCTCGGTCGATATCGTCAAGGGTACCGAAACGGAACTGGCGGCGGACTTCAAGGGAGGCGAAACCGTATTGAAAGTGAAGGATGGTTCGGAGTGGAAAAAGGGTAAGATCGTGGTTTTCAAGGCCGACCCCTCCGGCAAACTGGCGGACCTGCCCAATACTCAGACCGAATACGTTCTCGTAGCCAATATCGAGCCCAATGCCGACAACCAATACGACGTGACCATGAGCAAAGCGTTGAAACGGAGCTATCCGGCCGGCACCGTGGTGCGGCAGCATGAAATGGGCCAGTGGTTCCACTTCATCGCTTTGGCGAAACCATTAACCACGGAATGGCAGGAATTCAGTTTTGAGTTCAGCGGCGAATCCGCCTCTGGCAGTGTGCCCGGCAAGTGGCGCAAGGGCACTAAGTTCGCCGGTATCGCGGCCTACATCAACCCGGGTAACGTCAAGGACGCCGTCACAGAACTCAAAGACCTGAAACTGGAAGAGGTGGAATGATGATCCGGGGTTTGATTCTGACCTTGTCGCTGCTGTCGCTGACCGCCGCCGGAACGGAATTTTTCGTGTCGCCGGGGGGCAGCAACGGCAATCGCGGCACATCGGCGGATCAACCCTACAAAACATTGAAACGCGCCGCCGACATGATGAAACCCGGTGACACGCTCACGCTGCTGCCGGGCGAATACCATCAGGGGCTCGAATGGAATTTCGAGGGCGGCGACGCCGTCACGACCATCCGCGCGGCCATACCGGGTTCGGTGGTGCTGCGCGGCGACGTGGACGCACCGGAATTCAAACGCTCGGAGTTCTCGCCGCGCGTCTGGCAGTGCGCCTTTCCGCAGCTGCCCGAGGCGGTGAACGAACGCGACACGCTGCGCAATTATCAGCGCATGCCGTCCGTGGCGGAACTCGATTTCAGCCCCGGCTCGTGGTTTTATGACGAAAAAACGGAAATCCTCTATATCAATACCAGTGACTCCGCGCCGCCGAGCCGACACCATATCACGATCTCCGATTTGCGCAGCCACGGCATCATGATCAACGCCAAAGGCGGCGTCCGCAACGTCACTGTCGAGGGGTTGATCCTGACCGGGTTCAACGCCAATTCACCCGCCGGCACCCCGGGCCATAACGCCAAATGGGGCGTATACATGGTGGCCCCGAAAAACTGCACCGTCCGCAATGTCACCACGTTCCTGAACGGCAGCGGTATCGGTTTCAGCATGAATTCTTCCGGCAATGTCATCGAGAACTGCCGCAGCTACGCCAACTACTCCCCGTTTTTCGGCTCCGGCGGCAACATCATCGTCCTGACTCCCTCGGAAAAAACCGCCATTCGCAACTGCATCTCCTTCGATTCGAAGACCGCCGGAATCCGCTTCTATGGCAGCCATCCCGCTCAAAACTGTATTTTCGAGGACAATATTTCCTTTGACAACGGTTACGGCGACATGTGGCTGAAATACCCCAGCGACACCACCACCGCGCGCCGCTGCGTGGCCGGCGCCGCCCTCTACTCGCGGCTGATCGAAAACTGCATTTTCAACTACGGCGATACCGGCTACTTCGGCGCCGCGAAAAACAGCATCGTCCGCCCCCACGAAAAAGGCCTCGACGAAGACCGTGAATTCGCCGATCCGGCCAATTATGATTACCGCCCCCAGGCGGATTCCAAGTACCGCGACCGCTCGCCCGCCCCCTTCTCCGACCGGGTGTTTTACGTGAAGCCCGACGGCAACGGCAAGGCGGACGGCAACTCGGTGAAAAACGCCTGGCGCACTCTTGACGGCAAGCTCAAAGACGGCACCACATTTTATCTGCTGCCCGGCACCTGGAAGAATAATCTGGTCCTGAAAAATCTGAAGGACGTCACCATCCGCGGCCGCGGTTCGTTCCCGGTCGCTCTCAACGGCCATATCCGGCTCGAAAACTGCGAAAATATCACGCTTGAGCGCCTCGCCGCTACCGCGCTGGAAGTGACCAATTCCAGCGGCATAACGATCAACCAGTGCGCGGTTTCCGAAGCAGCTAAATTCACCGGCACGGCGAAATACCGCCTGACGCATAACATTCTTAACGGTGCGGAGTTAAGCGGCTGCAGCGACGGCTTCATCACCGGCAATATTTTCGCATCCGGCACACTCGCCGCCGGCAACTGTTGGTCGGATTTCAACAGCTACAGCGGAAACGTGCCCGCGAACGAACCGCATTCCTTCATCGCGATCCCGGAATTCGGGCAGAACCTGACGTTGAAAAACGGCAAATCATTCGAAGGCCGCGGCATCGACGGCATGCCCGTCGGCCCCTACCGCCGCCAACCGCTGGCCGCGCCGCTGGAACTCGACGGCCCGAAACTGCTTTCGCGGACCGCCACCACCGCCAATATTGAGTTCTGGAGCAATTACCCGGTCAACGGTACCATCAACTACGGCGACACCCCGGCATGCACACAGAAATATGATTTCCAACCTCAAATGGCGTTCCAGTCGCTCAGCCTCTCCGGCCTGACGCCCGGCAAAGAACACTATTTCCGGATTACGGCGCGGGCCGTGGCCGGCAAACAGTTTTCCAACCAGGAACTGCCGCAGGAACTGAATCACCAGAGCCGCACACTTGACACGCCGGTACAGAATTTCACCACTGAAACCGATGACCGGGCGCCGCTCACGTATCATGTCGCGGTCAACGGCAGCGACAAGAGCTCCGGCAGCGCCGAGGCTCCCTGGCGCACCATCAGTCACGCCGCCGCTGCCGCTACTGCGGGCGACACCATACTAGTCCATCAAGGTACTTATCAGGAGTCGGTCCGCGTCCGCGCCACCGGCGACAAGGGCCGCGTCCTGAACATCGCCGCAGCTCCCGGCGAAAAAGTCTGGATCGACGGCAACGTCCGCCAGCTCGATTACGGTTTCGCGATCTGCAATAAGAAATATGTGCAGATCGACGGCTTCTATTTCCGCGAAATCCATCAGACCGAAGGCACCGCCGGCGTGGTCCTGTGGAACACCGCCCATGTCACGCTCAGCCGCTGCTTCCACGACGGCCGCTCCGATGGTTATACCCCGCCTTTCGTCACCGCCAACCGGAGCGCCAATCTGACCCTGTCCAACTGCTTCATCACCCGGGCGTTTCACGGCTCGTCCTTCACGAATTGCCCGGATCTGCTGATCCGCAACTGCGTTTTCTACATCAATCAGGTAAACAGCTGCAACATCAACAATACTCCGGCGGAAAAGGTCATGATACGCAACAGCATCTGGGTCGACAACACCCTGCAGAAAGTCGGCAACCCGCTCATCAGCCTGACCGATATCGCCTCACTCAACGAACAGGACAACTGTTATTTCCTGCGCGTGCCGGAGAGCGAAAAAACCATTTTCGGCTACCGGCGCTATAACGGCGCCGATCTGCCGATGTCCAACGGCGGCGAAGTGCTCGACCGCCAGTGGCGCAGACAAGGACGTTTCGGCAATGAAATGGCCACTTACGATATGCTCCTGAAACGGACGAACCGCAAAGGCTCGGCCACATTCGCCGACCCCATGTTCAAAGCGCTGCCGGACTTCATCCGCTTCAAAAATCTGGAAGACTGGGAACAGAATTTTGCAAAACTTGGCAAGCAGCACCAGGAGCAGGAATACCACAATCGCGGTGGCAATTTCGCCCCGCTGGATTTCCCGGATTTCCTCACGAATAACCCCGATTTGCAGAAGCGTAAAATCGGTTTGGAACCCGAGCTATTTTCCTCGTCGGGGCATTGACAAAATCCCGGCGCAGCTGTAAAGTATGATCCATCGTTTAACCGAAGGCAGACAATTATGGATCTTCAACAGCAACTTGCGGCGCAGGAAGCGAATTTCAATACTGGACTCAACCTTCTCGGCGAAGTATTTCAGTCGCCGGGTTATCACAGCCGGATTCCGTCCGGTTCATGGGTTCACTCGACCCGAACCAATATCTATTACGCGCTTGCACTGCTTGAGCTCGGCAATCACGAACGCGCCGCGGCAGTGATCCGCAATGTGCTGGCGCTTCAAGTAACCGATCCGTACGACCCGGCATTCGGCATCTGGCCATGGAACTGCGAGGAGCCGGTGCCGATGATGGCGCCGCCGGACTGGAACTGGGCCGACTTCATCGGCGCGGCACTCTGCCACATGCTGAAGGAACACCGCGACCGCCTCGAAAAAACGCTGGCCACGGACATCGAAGCGGCGCTCGAGCGGGCAGCGTGGTCAATCTTCCGCCGCAATGTCCGGCCGGACTACACCAATATCGCGATCATGGGCGCGGCGGTGATCGGCTGCGCCGGGGAAATCCTCGCCAACCCACTGCTCGCGGACTACGCGGCGCGGCGCATCGAAACGTTTCTGACATACACCAGGGAACAGGGCGGGCTCAATGAATACAACAGCCCGACTTATACGTTTGTCGCGCTGTACGAAACTGAGCGCATTTTGCAGCTGGTGACAGCGAATCAACGGCTGATCGTGGCCGCGCGCGAGCTCCACGCTTTCATCTGGGGCGAACTTGCCAAGCAGTTCCATCCGGCGACAGGCCAGCTCGGCGGGCCGCAGTCGCGCGCTTATTCGGAGTATCTCTCCGCCGAAGCGGCGGCTTTTCTCCGCGAGACGACCGGGGCCGAAATCCACAGTATCGCAACCGCCGAAGAGCCCGGCTTGTTGAAGTTCCGTTACGACGGTGTGCGGCACCTGCCGTGTCCGGAGCAATACCGCGCCCGCTTCACACGGGTGTCCGTGCCGGAGGAACAGATCGTACAGCGCTTCGTCAAACGCGCCAACCCGGAGATGGACTTCGCCGGAACCACTTACGTAACGCCGAACCTGATTCTCGGCTCGATCAACCGCGAATGTTTCTGGACGCAACGCCGTCCGCTGCTCGGTTACTGGCCGGCGGGGAACGGATGCCCGGCGATGTTCCGCATGCGCTTTTTCAAGGATGGAGCCGATTTCTCATCGGCGGGGGTGCGGATGGCGCAGGAGAAAAACCGGGTGGTTTTCGCACTTAATATGCTGACGGACCGCGGCGACTGGCACATCGGGCTCGACCGCCCGGCGGACCACAGTTTCACATTCTCGAAACTGGCGCTGCGCTTCGAACTCGCGGCCGGTCAGGTGACGCAACTGGCCGCCGGCGCGTTCAAGGTCGTCATCCATGAACTTCCCGGCCATTTCGACGGCTCCCCGATCCGCTGGCAGAGCGGGCACGACGCGGACCGAGCCTGGGTGGAAGCCGTCCTCTACGAGGGCCCGGAGAAACGCATCGTTTTCGATCATGAATTGCGATGCGTTGCCGGCGGCGCCCTCGAGATTCTCCCTACGAACGCCGAACCTTCCCCTGCCCCCGTTCTCCGGGAAGAAGGGGAATATTACAGCGTCAACTGGAACGGCCTGAGCGTTCGTAACAGCACTCACGCCGTCGCCTACGAGTAGCTTATACCGAATTGCAATCATAAGGCTTGTAACCGCCTTGATCTTGCGGGCTCAAATCCGGTCTGATTCGCAGCCGCTAATCTATTAGCGTCAGCTCATTATACCAAATTTGCGCTCCGCAATTCCATCGGCGGTTACGAACCCTTAGAATGCAAATCGGTATTATTTACCGGTGGAGAACGTGTAGTGCACTTCTTCCAGCACGCCGCGCTTGGCGGACTGGAATCCGAGGTACGGAGGCGAATTCAGGTAAATATTGTAGGTCTTGTTCGGGACAAGCCGCACCGGCATTGTAATGACGGTTCCGCTCTCATCGTAAGACGGCATACCGGCATTCTCAGGGAAATCGCGATCGCTTTTCTGGCAGAACGACCAGCTTGTTTTGTTCATCGGCCGGTCAAAAGTCACCTTGATTTCCTTGAGGTCCGGGTCGACATTGGTCGCGCCGTTCGCCGGAGATAACGCAATGACCTTCGGGGCATTTGCCTTGCTGCGTTCTTCCTGCCCTTTCCGGATAAAGTCGATCCAGAAGGTTATCGTTTTTTCATTCAGCAAAAACTCCAGTTCATAGAAGTTTTTGCCGTTAAGCTTCTTCGGAGTAAATTTCAGATTTTCTTTGATGAATGCCCTTGTCACTTCTTTCTCGTTATCCGGGGTAAAGACTGTGGCTTTGTCCAGAAGCATCTCCATGGTTGATGGCGTTTCTTTGCCCTCCGGCTGGATGGTGAAAAGCGTGTAGACGCCGTCACGGTTAAATACGCTCACCACAACCGGCGAGTTATCCGCTTTGCAGCTTCTTATAACCTCTCCCGGGGCCGAGACAATTTTCCGTCTCAGCTCATCCGAAAGCCCCATGGCGGGCAATTTCTTCCCGGCGGGATACATGGCGAAATAACCGTTCGGCATTTTCCGAGCCGCCATATTCTGATTCGAAACGCTGGGTGCAATAACCACTTCATCGGAATCCGCGCCATTTTTCAGCAATATAAACGGTCCGTAATCCGGAACGACCGCCACGTAAAAATGACCTTTATTCATCTCGGAAGCGATCATCATATAAAGAGCATCCCAGAGGTTTCGCCCCAGGTGACGGGCAGAACCGATGCCCTTTTCCAGCAACGCGCTGCCGGCCGGGTCGAGGGCGGCCGCATTGAAATAGACCAGCTCGGTGGTTCCGGCGGGAAGGTTCTCCGCCACCAGCGGATCGAGCGCCTCCCGCGTGTCAGCCCGCAACTCGGGCATGATGAAGCACCCCAACACAAACAATGCACATATTCCGGAAAAGTATCCCAATAACTGTAGTTTCGTACGTCTCATAACAATCTCCTGTATTCGCAATTTCAGGTTCTTCGCCGACGCACCGAGCCCACAGCCCGGCACATAGGCGCCACCCCGGGTTTGACTGGCCAGCAGGAGTTCGGCATATCGCGTCATCCCCCGCCGGTCCAGATGCAGTGTCGTCTTCACCTTTTCATCGCAATCGAGTTCCGTGGTCATCGCCCAACGCGAGGAAATGACACGCACAAACGGATTGATGAAGAAACAGTTGGACAACATCATCAGAAAAAACGCCACCGGATTATCGTTCCTGCGCAAATGCTCCAGTTCATGAATCAGGATCATCCGCAGTTCGGAATCCGGGTATTTGCCATACTCCTCGAGCGGGCAAAGAACCGCCCCGCGCCGCAACGTCCCGAAGCATGCCGCCACCGGCAGCAGATGACTGCTGTCCAGCAACATGACCGGGAAACGCTCCAGCCCCGCCAGGCGTTTCGACTCCAGGAACACGTCAAACACCCGGCCGTCGGTGATCGCGATGCACCGCCGGATCCGGTTGCGCCATATAAAGTAATGCCGAATCTGCTTTGCCCACAGAAACAACACTCCTGCCAGATAAACCATCGCCAGAACATCGAACAAACGCCATTTCCACCCCGTAATTCCGGGTGCGGCCACCCGCTCCGGGACGGCATTTTCGACCGCCGGAAGTGCTTGCGTTACCGGCGCGGCCGTCGCCTGCGTCTGGTTCCACGCCACGTTCCAATCGGGCACCTCGATACAATATGACGCCGGCGTATAAACGCTCTTTTCGCGGTGCGGCAATTCAATCCTCTCCACCGGCAGCAGAATCAACAGCAGCGCGAGCAGGAAAATCCAGCGCCCGCCGGCAAAAACCAATTTACGCCGCAGGAAAAATTCGAGCAGCAGCAGCGACAGCACGATGATCCCGCCGCGCATCAGCGTATTCGCCAGATAATAGATCAGAATTCCACTCATTTTTTCATCTCTTCGATCAGTTTGCTGATTTCCTGAATGTCGGACGAGGAAAGCTCTCCGCTCTGGATGAAAAACGAAATCATCGCGGCGGGCGCTCCATTGAACATCTTATCCATAAACTGCCTGCCCGCCGATTTCACGGCGGCGGCCTTGCTTACCAGCGGTTCATACAGATAACTGCGGCGGCTGCCGCTCTGGCGGATCAGATTTTTCTTGACCAGCCGCAACAGCATGGTTTTGATGGTGACCGCTTCCCAGGGGTTGGAATCCTGCACATTCTTGACGATTTCCGGCAGGGTCTGGGGCGACCGCTCCCACAAAACCTTCATGATCTCCAGTTCGCTCTCCGGTATCCGTATATCTTCCATCAATCCTCCTGATTGCTTTGTCTTTATTTATAAGTTACACAAGTAATCTATAAAAACAAACCGAAATTAATTCTTTTCAGGAATTTTTTTGCAATTGCTGCTGGATTACGCCGTAATCGAATTTCGATTGGTGCCGGGGATCGCGCGGCAATTGATCGAACCAGTGGATTTCGGCCCCACCCAGGCTGAGACCGGTCAGATCGGGGTTTACTTCCTGATGGTTTGGAGTTCTTTCCAGTGCCACAATGGTCCGCCCCTGAACATGCAATACGGTCCCGGCGTGAACACCAGGAAGTTGCTTCAGGAGGTATTCGCAAATCATGGGATAACAGGTTTTGCCGTCCGGCAGTGTGAACAAGGTTCCGGCCCGGCCCAGCAGAAAAAGCCGCCCCGCCGCGTCAACTCGTCCGGCGTCGCCGGTACGGTGAAATATCCGGTCGCCCACCCGGATTTTATTCTCCTTCATCGCTTCGGGACTGTTGAAATAATTTTTCAGGACGTGATTGCCGCTGACGCAGATTTCGCCGTCGGCCCCGGGGGGCAAGCAAAAATCCTGCCATTCCGCATCGCTGAAAGCCGGCAGCGGCCCTTTCTGAATCGGGATGATCGCCAGCTCAATATAAGGCGAAATATCGCCCACCGGAATCCCCGTTTGCGCCAGATTTTCCGCCGAGGCCAGTTCGGCAGCGGAGAGGTTGCTGATCGGTTCCGCTTCAGTGGAACCGTAAAGCACCCGGATATCCACCTGTGGGAAGGCCCGCTGCAGCTGACGCGCCAGATCCGGGAAAACCGCCGCGCCGCCGGTAAACAACCGCCGCAACGTGGGAATACCGTGACCGTTTGAAACAGCAGCGAGTTTCTCATAAAAAGCCGGCGACCCGGCGGTGGAGCAAACCCCATAGCGTTCCGCCTCGGCCATGATCCGCGGAGCGTCGATATCCGCCGGGCGGCGCGGGTCGAAATCGGGGATCAGCGTAGTGGCGCCGCAGGCCAGATTGTTAAGCACGAAAATCGGCAAAGTGGCCAAATCGATATCGCCCGGCTGAATTTGCAGTTCCTCCTGCAGGACGCGGTGCTGTTCCATCAGGAAGCCATGACTGCGCAGCGCCGCTTTCGGGCGGCCGGTGCTGCCGGTGGTGAAGGTAATCAGCGCCGCATCGTCCGGGGCAGCCGGATAAGGCGGCATGGCGTCCGGTGTTTTGTCCTGCGGCCAATGTGGGAAAGAATGCAGCAATTTGACCGGCATCCGGCGCAGATTGGCGGAGCGCAGCAGCAGCAGAAAAGCCCGGGGAATGCCGATCAGCCCCCGGCAATCGGCGATTTCCAGCGCCAGCTCCAGGCGCTGGCGGTTCGACCAGGCGTCGAGAAAAACCGCCGTGGCACCCAGATGAAAAATCGCCAGCAGAATTTCATAGAGTCCGATCGTCATCGGCACGAAAACCAATAACCGTTCTCCCGGTTTGATTCCCTGCCGCCGCAGCGATCCGGCACGAATCCGGACCCGGGCGGCCAGCTCGCCGTAAGTGATCGACTGCCCCCGGTGAATGATCGCGGTCCGCTCCGGGAAATCCGCTTCGTAACGGAACAGAAGTTCCGCGATGTTACTGCTGTTCATACCAATGCCCTGCCGTACAGACGGTAACGGTGATAGATTTCGGCATGTTTACCGATCCGGGCCGAGGTATTGTCGGCATGCATGAGGGCGTGATAAACGGCCTTGCAGCCCGCCTCGTAAGCCCGCTGCTGAAAGAGCTCCACCAGAAAACTGCCGAGCCCCCGGCAGGCAGGTTCCGGCGAAACCGCCAGTGTTTTGATAATCAGCTCCCTGGCCTGCGGACGGAGGTGATTGTTCACGGCAAAGAGGAAACCCGCAAGCGATCCGTCCGCCTTCTCCGCCAGCAGGACATTTTCGCTTTGCAGCAGCGGCAGCAGGCGTTGGTATTGCTGATAAAAGGGTTCGAACGGCACCGGGGTATACAGGAAATTGTTGCGGAAACTGGCCAGCGAGAGGTCATAAATACGCCGCAGTTCGGCCTCCGCCGCTTCCGTGCGGAAGTTCCGGACGGTAAAGCCGCGCGCGGCAAAAAGTTCTGCGGAGCGCCCTGCCCGCGCGAAATCCTCGGGCTTCAGCTCGAGCCGGGTCGAGATGTATTCGGCGATCGTTTCGAAACGGTTATTTTCGAATAGCTCCTGATAATACGGCTCGCTACGGTTGTCGAGAAAAAACGGCGGATTATCGCCGGGCAGTGTGACCCGGTAGCTCTGCCAGGTGGAACCGTTGATCGGGCCGATCAGGTGGCTATGGCCGAGGCAGTGGAAATGCCCGGAAACGGCATCGAACAGCATTGTCGCGCCTTGCTGATCCGGGAGGCTCTCGAAATATCCCAGCAGCCCCGGCACCGCGTTGCGGAATTGCATCAGGGGGTTGACCAGCGCCGCCCCGCGCGCCAGCGGTTCGCCATTCCTCAAAACCAGGAAAAACTGGCCCGATTCAGGTAATTGCTCCGCGGCCTCGCCCGGATAAAAGCGTTGACGCAGGGCGCGGAATAACAGCAGTTGTTCGCTGTCAGCAGCGTCAAAGGAACGGATTTCATAACTCATATCGTCACCCCTTTAAGAAAAAATACAACAGATTGGCGGCGGCCGGCAGCGCCGAACCGATAAACGTCAGCAGCATCCGCATTTGCAGCAGTTTACGCGAAAGCGGTTTGGACGCGCAGCCGCGCCCGTACCAGATGCCCCCGATCACCAGCGTAATCAGATAAACGGCGGCGACCTGAATCAGCTGCTGCAGCCAGGTACCCGGAAATACCCAATGAATCAGCAGCACCGGTATCGACACAAGGACAATGACGTCGCGGACGAGTTGGAACACGGAATACTCGGCATCGCGCCGGGTCCGCTGGATGACCATCTGGGCGGTCAGGGCCGTGATCATCGAGGCGAAAAAACAATGCTGAATGACGAGCCCGAAAATTTTGGCGGCAAGATTGGCCAGCAGCAGCCAGATCACCGGCGCCACGATCAGATAAAAGGTTGGTTGGACACGATAGACCGTTTCCGGGTCGTCGGGCGTCCTGATCACCCAATCGGTACGGCAGATCAGGATCACGCAGTAGAGAAACGGCAGCATCCAGAACACATCCACCAGTCCCCAACCGGTGTAGGCGACCAACGTCAGCGCGATGTACCCGGAAACACCGATTTTGCGGAACGGACGCATGATAAGGAACAGCAGGAATCCGGTCGACGCCAGCGCCAGGAGCTGAAACGCAATCATCGCGGTGTCGGGAACGGCATTTTTTGCCAGGATGACAATGGTGCCGAGCGGGATGAAAAGGTTGTCCGCACCATCCAGCGAAATCGCCTCGAACAGCGTAACCAGCACCGCCACCAGCACCGCCACCAGCACGGTTTCGCTTCGCCCCATGTCGGACAGCAGCAGCAATGCCAGGTGGGTGATCAGAAAAGTCAGCAGGAAGAAAATGACGGAGCCCTCGATGCTTTTGCGGTTCCCTTTTTCCACGGCATAACCGTTGCGCCCGTAAATCTTGCCGATAATGGCCGCCATGCTGTCCGAAAGCGCCAGCACCATGATGCCGATCTGAAAAAACAGCATCCGGTGGAGCAGCGAACAGATCAGGAAGCTCAGGAAAATGGCGATCGGGTGATAGATGCCGCCGTAACTTTTCCGGTCCACATCGTGCACCGATGCCAGAAGGCTGAACCTGGCCGAGAAAAAAATGATCAGCGTAAAAACGACGCAAAGCGCAAAAACGCTCCAGATATTCTGGAAAAGATAGGGAAACGAAAGCGCCACCACACAACCGCCGAAGTGCACGATTTTCCGGGTGAATTCGCCCTTCAGACCGACCTTTTTCCGCAGAAATTCGCCGATGCCGAAAAGCAGCAGAAAGAGCACGCTGACGCATCCCATCCCGAGCAGTTCAGAAACCAGTGGACTCATTGGTCGCCCTCCGCCCGGACTTCGTCCACCAGATAACGGCAATAAAAGAACGCCCGGTTTTCCCGGAACAGTTTTTCCGATAGTTCGCTCAACTCCGTCAGCCGTTCCGGAAAATACTCGCTTAAACGGCGTTCGACCATCATGTTGTAATAAGCCATACGGGCGCCCGGCGCAGCCAGCGAAAGAAGTTGCCCGGCGACAATTTTCACCAACGGAATATCCATGTATTCAAAGATATCCGAAAGGTTGAAAAAATCGAATTTCTCGCTATAATGTTTTGCCGCATCTTCCGGAGTGCCCAGAAACAGTTCCAGCGCGCCGAGGTTACGGCGGATGATTTCGAAATTCTCCTTTTTGAGGTAATGCGGCAGGGCACCTGCGAAGTTGCCGGTCACAATATAGCGCAGATAGGGGTTGTCGTGCGTGGGCAGTACCGTCAGCGCGTATTCGGTGCGCCGCCTCAAACTGTTGGCGATGAAATTCCGGTCGACATATTTGAAAAATTCCGGATCGCGCCCCAGACGCCCCATCACGAAACGGTTGAAAAATAACCGGAACAGCAACCGGAAACGAAGGTTGTTCCACTTGCGCCGATAAAACTCCGTCCGCTCCGCTTCCGTTTTGGCTGCCAACAATTTGCGCCGGGTTTTCCGGGAGTGGATCAGCGGCAGCAAACGGCGGCCGAAAAGCTGGAAATAATGCTCGAATTTCCCCTGATGAATCACCCCGGCGGCGATCTGGTCGCGGTGAGCATCAAAATAGGACGCGGCCCGGGCGGACAGCAGAGGATGCAGTTGGTCGTAAATGGGCAACCGGTCCCGACAGGGCGTGAACCCCAGAAATCCCAGCAGCGTGTCATAATCCAGCTGCCCGATGGCGCATTTTTTCAGCTCAACCAGGGCCAATTGCACCGGGTTCAAATCAAAGGCGACCACCTTGGCCGGATTGGCGGTCAGCAATGAAAACGAATTGTCGCCGGCGGAGGCAATCGAAAGGCAATTCTTCCCCTCGAGCCGGAACGCATCCAGCAGCAGCGCCGGGTCCTCCCAGCAGTTGGCGTAACGGATAAAATCAAAATCGGTCCGTTCCTGAATTCCCTTGCTCATGCTTCACCTCGTATCCGGGTCACGGTGCCCAGAGAACCGTCGATCTCGACCGTCTCGCCGTCGGTCAGCGACACCAGCAGATCCTTGATCCCGACGATCGAGGGAATGCCCAACTCACGGGTGACGATTGCCGCGTGCGAGAGAATGCTGCCGCGTTCCACCAACACCCCCGCGCAAACCGGAAAAAGCGGTGCCCAACCCGGATCGGTACGCTCGGCCACCAGAATACAGCCATTGAGTTCAACCGTCAGCGAGGGATCGCGGACAATTCGCACCTGCGCGCGAACCACTCCGCCGCAGCAGCCGATGCCATGCAGCGAATCGGCCTGAACCGCCTCGGCACGGGGCGCCGTACTCTGAAACGTATTACCGCAATAAACCGGCCCGCGGGTCCGAAAACGCTCAGCCGGAAGCTCGCTCGCGCAATTGTCTTGCCGCTCGATTTTTCTGGCCGAAATCAGGGTCGCAAGATCGGTCGAAACAGAGGTGCCCTCAATGAAGTCGAAAATCTCTTCTTTGGTCAGGAAAAAAATATCGCGTTTGTCCTCGATCACCCCTTCGCGGTAAAAAATGCTGCCCAGCCGGAGGAAAATATCCCGCACGATGGCAAACAGCCGGGTACGCTCAAAGCGCAGGTTCTCGCGGTTGCGAACCAGTTTCCGGGCGTGTTTCAGCACAAACCGGAAAATAAGCTTACGCAAAGGATGCCCTTTCAGGTTGTCGGCTGCGGTCTGTTCCGCCTGCAGCCTCAGCTCCTGTTCTCGCTGCCGGGCGGTTTCCAGATCATGCCGCCCCGCCTTGACATAGGAACGCAAAAGATCGATCAGCGGCGCCGGGTCTTCGCGGTAGGTAATGGTTTCCAGCTTCAATTCGCCAATGCAGCGAATGCCGAATTTATCCAGATAGCCATGAAAGGCGGTATCCAGCTGCGGATATTTGGAAAGACCACTCAAAAATTCGGCGTTTGAGCTGTCACGGACAAATTGAATCAGCGCCGGATCATCCAGAACCAGGTTCGCCATCCGGCGCAATTGCTTCACCGGTTCGGTGGAAATGATATCCCCGGTCCCGATCAACAGATTGTTCTGCAACGTACCGTGAGGATCGATTCCCCAGCGCGGCAGGATTTTCCGCAGCACGCCATAGAAAATCATGGCAAAAAAATCATTGATCAGCGGCGGCTGCCAGCCGTTCAGAAGTTTCTGTTCGATTTCACGGTACTTAACCAGCAAATCAGTGGCGCCATAAGCTTCGAAACCCGCTTTTTCGCAGGGCGCGATAATAGCATCAAAGTCGCGTTGGAAGTCTTTCACCAGCGAATCCAGCCGCCGGAAATTCACGAAATTGCGCCAGATCAGGGTCCCCAACCGGCGGTACTTGCCGCGTTTGCTACCGACAATTACGGCTTTTTCCGCCAGCGATTCCTTGACCCCCATCATCTGCTCCATAAAAGGCGCATTGATCTCATAGCCGGGCAGCAGCATCAGCACTTTGTACCAGCTCAACAAATTATAGTAAACCCGGCCACGGATGAACCCGAGCATTTCAAACGCCTCCGCGTTGGCTACGATCAGCGGCTTCTCCACGCCCATCATCAAACAGAACTGCTGGTAGACTTCGCGGTAAACCCGGCGGATGAAAGAAAACGTCAACGGAGTAGTGACCCCGGGATAGCTCTCGACAATATTCGAATTGTCCCAGATCAGCTCCGCGCCGTCACCGTCCGCCAGCCGGTCCAGTGTCGTCACCGGCCGCGTCTGCAAACAATAAAGCCGCCCTCCGGCAAACGCCCATTCGATGTCCTGAATCCGCCCCAGTGCGGCGGAAATCTGCCCCGCCATGGCCGCAACCTGGAGAATTTCGGCATTGGTGAGGACGGGCTGATTCTGTTGAGCGGCCGGCAGCTCGAAGTTCCGGGTACCGCTATCCGGCGAGTTGAACCCGACCCGCTGGGATTTGGTGACGATTTCCGAGTGTATTTCACCACCATTGACATAATAAGTATCGGCCGGCAATTCTCCGGAAACCAGCCCTTCGCCGAGGCCGAACACCGCCGAAACCGTCGCCCCCCGGCGGGAACCAGTCTGCAGGTCAACCGCAAAGGCGACCCCGGCACTTTCAGCCTCCACCATTTCCTGAACGATCACCGCGACCCCGGCACTGCTACCTTCGAGCCCATGCTGGTTGCGGTAAGCGGTAACCCGTTCATTGCTGGCCGAACGAAAAACCTTTTCCGCCGCCCCCGCCAGCTGCCCGCGCCGGACAAAAAGAAAAGAATCAAGCTGGCCGGCAAAAGAAAAACGGTCGCCGTCTTCACCCACCGCCGACGAGCGCACCGCATAAAATTCCGCCTTGATCCCGGCGGTTTCCAATGCGGCCTGAATCACCGCCTCGGCATCGCCGCGCGCCAACAGCTCCGGCAGCGTTTCTGCCCCCAGCACAATCCAGCGCGGCGTCAGAACCCCGAGCTTGTAAAGACGAAGCAGGTTTTCCGCCTTGCCGCCAAGAATAAAATCACTTTC
Organism: Victivallis vadensis; assembly: GCA_040391785.1. Lineage (GTDB taxonomy): Bacteria > Verrucomicrobiota > Lentisphaeria > Victivallales > Victivallaceae > UBA5239. The sequence goes on along the minus strand of JBEBXH010000006.1, from coordinate 58,618 downwards.
CCGGCCATGACCGGGAATCAGTATCGCAGAGTTTACGACCATAATTTCTTCCCCCATTCAATCAGCATCGGCACACCGCCGATAATCAGGTACATGGCAATCGTCCAGATCCCGGCGGCCAGTTCGATTTTTCTGCCGCCGCGCCCATGCCGCCGGAAAGCCGCCGCCGGATAAGCACAAACACACCAGAACACCAGCAATACCGGCAACGCCACCCAGCCGTAACCGGCCAGATAACAGCAGCAGAAAGCAAGCAGCCCCGTTGCGCCCAGAATCATCAGCCAGACCAAAGCCGCCCGCCGGCCCCCCCAGAGTGCGGAATACGTATCCACACCCTTCTCTTCATCCTGAGGCGCGCGGATTTTCCGCCCTATTTCAATGACACAGCCATTCAAAAAAGTAACCAGCAGAAAAAGAATCAGTCCGGGCGGCATGACCCGGTCCGCATTCATCCAGTCGAGGCCGGTGGTATAGAAATCGATCAACGGCATGACCAGCATATGAGTGACCAGATACGCGATATGCCGCTGCCGCAGCCATTCGGGAACAAAAAACTCCCGCCACATCAGCAGAATATAACCCAACACCAGCAAGACCGCCCAAAGCATGACCGGCATCAACAGCAGATTGAGCAACAATATTCCCGCGATGACACAAACGATACCCCAGCCGATCACCCGCAACGACACCAAACCGCGCGGCACCGGGCGATACGGGCGATATGCCGCATCATCCGCCGCATCCTTGAATTCGTCAAAAAGCCGCAATAACAGGAAAAAGCCAAGCGAAGTGACAATCCCGGCCACCAGCTGCTGCCAGGCAATAAATTCGGTCGCCTGCCGCAAAATCCTGGAATAAGCAGCAGCGGAAAAAGTAAAAGCCGCAACCAATAAACCGGTCTGAAACAATGGAAAGCGTTCTTTCTGATAGATCCACAGACGAACCGCCAGACTTAATTCCGCCTCATTTCGCACCGCCACTATGACCTTCCTTCTATTATTTCATCTGGGAACCACAGCGTTACCATAGCGTTATATTGAAGAATTACAAGTTTCCGATAACCTGAAAAAAGAAGCTCCAACTCTTTTCCTCCTCCTCCTGAATTCCCACTATATTACAATCCCCCTACAGCCAAAGATACATTCCAAAATTCACTCATAAGTCTCAAAATGCTACTCAATGGTACTTTAAAGGAAATTTTCGGTTAGAAAAGTGGTGCTCGGGACGGGAGTCGAACCCGTACGCCCTATCGGACAACAGATTTTAAGTCTGTTGTATTTGTATTTAAATCGTGAATATTTGTGGTACTTTTGTGGTATTAACTTGATTTTTCTCGGCCTTATGATAAAATATAGTAAAGTAACATCAATTATCATTTCGGAGAAGAATCATGGCAGAACCCAAAACGAAAAAAAGCAAACGCGGACTCGGACGTCTTTACAAACGAGGAAACGACGGCAAGGAATACATATCGACGTCCAAGAAGGTCGGCATATTCTGGCTTGAGTACAAGGAAGGCGGCAAACGGTACCGGATTCAGCTTGAAGTCGATGGCGAACCTGTCCGGGACCTGAAAGTGGCCCAGCAGGAACAACTACGTATCAGGGCTCCATACCTTACCGGAAGCAAGATTGAGGTCTACAAAAAAATGCAGTCCGAAATCGATGACTTGGAAGTAAAGATGGAAAAAGAAGAGGACCAAGCCAAGCCGCCGATAAGTATCGCCGAGTCATGGGACGCCTTTCTGGTCGCCCCAAATCGCCTCCGTCCCGCCGAAGCCACCATGAAGACCTACAACAGCTATTGGGAAGTATTGGTCGATTGGTTCTCCAAGAAACGCAAGGACCGCAAATACCTTCGAGACATTACAGAAGAAGATGCCGGAGCCTTCATGAATCATCTGGATGCCACTGGTATGTCCGGCAACACCTATAATAAGTACCTCCAGTTCTTCAAGAAATTCTTCGAGGTCCTTTACAAGACCGCCAGATTGACCGCCAATCCCTTTGAAGACATCCCCAGAGAAAAGAACCAGTCAAATTCCAAACGTGAATTGACCCTCCATGAATTGCAGACGATTATCATGTCCGCCAAAGATGACCTGAAGCTCCTGCTGGAAACCGGAACCTTCACCGGTCTGAGACTGGGTGACTGCTGTACCCTCCGCTGGGAAGACATCGACCTCAATGCCCGACTAATCAAGAAAACCCCCAACAAGACCGCACGAACCACCAATAAAAAAGTAAAAGTCGGCATCCCCGACATATTCTTACAGGACCTGCTCACTATTCCAGCGGACCAACGCTCCGGCTACCTCCTGCCGCGCTTTGCCGAACTCTACGCCGACCGTGACAACGGCCAACCCAAAATCACCAAAGAGATTCGACGGCACATTGAATCCTGCGGCATCCAAGTTCATACCCCCGGCACCGGCATGAAAACCCACTACGAAGGCAAAAAGAAAGTCTACGAGAAGACCAAACGAGCCGTAGTTGAGGTGGGTTTCCATTCCCTGCGCCACACATGGGTCAGCCTCCACGCCATGAGCGGCACTCCTCAAGCAGTAATCCAAGAATCGGTCGGTCATTCCAATCCAGCCATGACCGCCCACTACACTCACACCAGCGACGAAGCCGCCCGCAAAGTAGCTTCCACCTTCAACATCCCTGAACTAATAGAAGCCATAGATGTCGAAGCCGTCTCTGTCGATAATAAAGAACCATCAGCCAAAGATCAGCTCCATAAGATGATTGATCAGCTATCAGACAGCTTTATACTGAGAATTATTGAATTTATAGAGAAGGAAACTAATTGATGCTGTCCTCTGAGACTTTTACTCTTTATTCTCCAGATGCTTTTGCATCATGAATACGGCACGTTCACGCTCGATTTCCATTTTCAGCTCTTCTTCAGAGGGAAGCCAAAGCTTATATTTTCCGGCGAAAAGCTGTTCATTGCCATTCAATACGGAGTAACGGGCAATAGCTTCATCCGTTTCAGAACACAACACAAGTCCGATGGTAGGATTGTCGGATTCGCCACGCTTCAGTTCGTCAAACATGCGGATATACATGTCCATTTGCCCAACGTCCTGATGATTGATACGCCCTGTTTTCAGGTCGATCAGAATAAAGCATTTGAGGATGTAGTTGTAAAACACCAAGTCGATGAAGTAGTCCGTAGTTTCCGTTTGAACGTGATACTGTGAGCCGATAAAGGCGAAACCTTTTCCCAGTTCCAATAGGAATGATTGCAGATGTACAAGCAGGGATTCTTCCAACTCGCTTTCCAGATGTGCGGCATTGGTGGGCAGATTCAAAAATTCAAGCACATAGGGGCTCTTGATGAACTCATACTTATCGACTTGATATTCCGTTGTTTTTTCCGTCATTTCCTGTACGACCGGTTCTTTGAGCTGAGAGGATCGTAGCCGTTCATAATAGAGTGTCGTAATATTCCGATCAAGGGCACGTACACTCCAGCCTTGCCCTGCACATTCGTTCAGGTACCATTCCCTTGCCTCGGGGCTTTGAATCCTCATCAACAGGCGAAAATGCGACCAACTCAATTTCTTACACAGTGTGTACGATTTCTCATTTGAGCTCAAATCCGGAAATGTCAAGTAAAAAAGACGGAAATTTGTCAGGTTCGGTACACTAAATCCGGTACCGAATTCTTTCGTAAGCTGTACGGAAAGAGTCTTGAGTAATCCCTTGCCATATTCGGCACGCTTTGCTCCGCCCTGCTCTTCTTCTACAATCCGATGCCCGATTTGCCAGTAAGCGGCGACCATTGCGTTATTGACAGCAGAATACGCCGCTTGTCGTGCCTGCTCAATAATAGCCCGAATATCTCCGTGAAATGATGTGATTTCATTACTCATATGCCAAAAATTCCGTTACTTCAATTTGAATTAATGGAAACTATAGCCTTTGGATGATATATTTTCAACTTCTGATGCATAATTTTAGTCCTACTTCTTAGCTCTAAGGGAATCATCATTATTTTTGAATATAGCGTTATCTCAAAATAACAGACTTTTTTATTTTAGGAAAACCGATTATCTTAAAATAACGAAGGCGAATAACCTGAAAGATAGTTAACAGTTTGATTGAATTTATAACCGATAGGGTATAATTTGTCAATAGTAATATATTTTTATAACCGATAGGGTATAAGATGGACGAAAAAAGAAAAAATTCTTTGGCCCTCTTTGTTAAACAGCAACGCAAAACGTGCAAAATGACTCAGCTGGATTTGGCTGATCGGGCTGGCGTCGGAATTCGCTTCATTCGCGAGTTGGAAGGCGGCAAGCCGACGCTTCGCATGGACAAGGTCAATATCGTGCTGGACCTATTCGGGTACATGCTTGCTCCGGTCAGCTATAAGATAGAAAATTGCCAGAATGGTACTAACCAATGAACGCTGAGAAACGCTACTATATCATTGAGAGTTACCAATCCGAACAGAGTTCGTTGGAATGCACTACGCCAGCCGGTGACTTTATATATTGTGTCACGGCAGTCACTCCCCAAGGGGCCGAAATAATTGATTTTGGCTATCCTATGCTTACCGAAGTGCTGGTCGCGTAGTCCAAAGCTATTGTCCCTAAATTTTAGGATTTACAAAGAAAGAAGATGATAAGCCCCGAAATTCGCCGTAATCCATTTGCATATTTCGGAAGAATGACATATTTTAAGAAGAAAGTTTACTTGTTCTGAAGTAAGTGAGGGCACCATAAAAGATGAAAGGAAAAGATAGTTATCTTTTCAATATGCGGTTAGTATGATATGTAATTTGTGGGATACTAAATAATGGGTATTGTTTCAAAATTGGTTGCTGATTTGACTGATGGGGAAAGCTTTAACACTAACAAAATGTGTTTAGATCATGTCGCCACCGGAAATATTGATTATGAACAAGGAAAATATTCTTGCAAGAGATCGGGAGAAACTCAGAAGATTAAGGATTATGTATCATTAGTAGAATTAGCACAAAAGATTCAGGAACTTCCTCCGTTATTTTCTTATTTCCTTGATGGATCTCGTAAAACCTATAAAGTCGATGATATTGTTTATAATAGAAGCGTTTATCCAGAGATTGCAGGACAAATCAGTGTAGCTTGTACACTTCGTCGTGCAAGACGACTTCAAAAATTTATGCTTCAAAAAGAAATGATTATTGTATTGCCAGCCATTGCAAATAAAGATAATGCGAGTACTGCAGAACAATTTTTTTGCAATGTCTTAAAAAAAATAAATTCAAACCACATGCTCGTTGCAAGAGGATTTAAATTCGATAAAATCTTACGATATTCAGAATCAAGAGATGGAGAATTGCAGAATCTTGCTATTGAAGAGATTCAAAACCGGATGATGAATATTGAAAAAAAGTTTGTTGTTGAGTTAGTATCAAAAAATGCCATTGATGCAGATAATTTTCTACTAAAGGACGGCTCACTTGAATATCGTCAAATAAATACAGATACGGACTACGCATTGACAAAGATAAAAAATAATTTTCGCTGGGTTGTAGGAGTATCAAAGTCATTTAACCCTGAATATGACAAAGATTCGCAATCTAAAAGTAATGCAAAGAAGATTGCGGCGTTACCTCTTTTTCACAGAACTCCAGCTTATATGTATACTGCAAATCGTACCGGTGGCATAAAATATGCTATATGGTATTTACGGATTAGGCATCCGAAATATTCAAGTTCCCCATTCGCAGGTATTGTTAAGGTAGAAAAAATATTAATAACTCCCGATGAAGAGGATTTTGGATTAGATACTGACATGGTTGATTTAATATCTGCAAATATCATAAATGAACGTAATCCTGTGTGCTATGGAGTAGATGAACGCTGGGCTAATCATATTTACCCTGTATTCTTGACAGAGACTTATGCCAAGAGTCAATATCTGAGTAATAATTATTTCTTAAATATCTTCTGAAAAGGGGAAGTGTCAAAATGAAAATCGGAAAAGTTGTCGCTACAGAAAATCATCCTACTACAATAGATGATTTTTATTTTTGGACCAATGTTGATTTGATTATTAATCCATTTGATGTTGTGAAAGTGAACCATATAAATGATAGTTTTACATACGGTATGATTAAAGAAATATCTCATATAACTGATTCTGCCGGATATTTATCTAATTTTATATCAAATGATTTTGGTGATTTGGAGGCAACAGCCAATACAGAGCGAATTGGTATGAATTATGTTAAGGCATCAGTAATACATAATTCCAATGATATTTATACTCCCGTTTTGAATGGTAGTGATGTTTCATTGGCCACACAGGAAGACGTCGAAATCGCACTTGGTCTAGAAGAGTTTAGATCAGGAGAATACATCACTTGTGGTTCAATTGAAATGTATGAGAAGTTAGGACCTCTGCATAAATTAAAAATTCCTGTTAAGTTGAACTCTCGTTTTTTATTAGGACCTGATGGTGCTCATTTAAACATTTCTGGAATATCGGGATTAGCTTCAAAAACATCGTATACTATGTTTTTAATAAAGGCAATACAAGAATGTTATTCTCGAAAGACTGAAGACATTGACAGTGGTAAGAGGGCAAATGTCGCTTTCGTGGTTCTAAATGTGAAAGGAGCCGACCTTTTGGCAATTGATAGACCACGTGAATTTAAAAGTAAAAACGAAAAAGAGAAAATTTTCAAACAGTATGAAGAATTAGGACTTTCAACTACTCCCGTTGCCAATGTGGAATATTTCTATCCATACTCAGGAAATGATATACCCAATTCATTTGTAACCAAAGAAATATACTCTAAGCAAATACAGCAAAAGCAGGCTTCGACTTTTAAATATTTATATCAAGAAGATAAGCAAAGAATAGAATTGCTTTTAGCTGATATAGACGATCCCAATCAAACAATGGAATCCATAATCAGTACTATTATTAATAGTGAAGAATTTAACGAAATAAAAACTTGGGACGATTTCTTAAGCAAACTCGACGGTTATACTCAACCCCAACAAGCATTAGGGCCTAACCGTGATATTACAATTGCGAGTTGGAAAAAATTTAAACGTCTTATTAGGAAAAACATCGAGAATAATCCATTATTTAGTCAACGAACAGTTAAAGCAAAACATGAAACCCGGTTGAGAGATGCAATAAGTAAAATTGAAAGCAACAATATCTTTGTTATTGATATTGCAAAATTAGACGGTAACATTCAGGCGTTTGTATTTGGAGATGTGATGAAAGCAGTCTCAGATTTAATACAAGGACAATACGATGATACATGGGAAGTCAAAAATCCTCCTGATAAGATTGTAATTTTTATTGATGAACTCAATAAATACGCCGCATCTGATCTGTCAGATACTCCGCTTTTATCTCAAATTAGGGATATTGCCGAACGAGGGCGTTCTCTAGGTATAGTTCTATTTGCGGCAGAACAATTTAAAAGCGCGGTTAATAATAAAGTTACAGGTAATTGTTCGACACATGCATATGGGAGAACGAATGCAGTTGAATTATCTCATTCGAGTTATAAATTTGTTCCTCAGGGGGATCGGGTTACAATGACAAGATTACGACAAGGCGAGTACATAATTCAGAATCCTTTGCTAAAAACACTTCTGAAAATTCGCTTTCCTGAACCTGTATATTTTCAATTTGAGTAAAGGGAGAAATTGACGCATGATCGAAAGTCCTGTATTAATTGGAAAGATGGCAATTGAGTCATTAACTAAATCGATGTACAAAGATGCTGAATGCATTCTTCGAGAATATATCCAAAATGCCGCAGACCAAATTGATGTTGCAGTGAGAACAGGGTTAATGGCAAAACGTGATGCCGCAATTCATATTCGCCTAAGCGATGATAGTATTATCGTTCACGATAATGCTACTGGAATTCCGAAAGACGAAGTATTAAAGAAACTAGTTAACATTGCATGTTCGGATAAAGATGGCCATACCTTACGTGGAAATCGAGGGATAGGGAGGCTTGCGAGTTTAGCGTATTGTCGTAAATTAGAATTTATAACGTCATATGCAGGAGAGAATGTTAAGTCTATCATGACTTGGGACGCGGATAAATTAGACGAATTACTTGAAACTCCTGATAAACAAACAGAAGCTGGAGCCGTTATCCAAAAAATCGTGAGTATTAGCCATGAGCCACACGATAAATCGGATCATTTTTTTGAAGTAAAAATGTCCCAAATAAAACCTGAATATAAGAGATTATTAGATAGAGATTATATTGAAAAATATTTATCCATGGTTGCTCCATTACCATTTGCTCCTAAGTTTCTGTATAAGACAAAAATCATGCAATTTGTAAATGAGAATAATTTGCGGTTTGATGATTATGTTATTTTTTTGGATGACGAACAATTATTCAAGGCGTACGGAGCTAAAATACATAACGATTCAAAAGGCCAAAAGGAAACAATTGACCAAATTAATGATATTGATTTTCAGATATATCGTAATACGGATGGTGAAATTTTAGGCTGGAGCTGGGTCGCTATAACAAATTTTGTAAAACAGCTACCTCCATGTAATCTAGCAAGAGGCTTACGCATACGCAAAGGTAATATTCAAGTAGGCGATTCTGATACATTGATGAATTTTTTCTCTGAACCAAGAGCAAATTTATATTTCTTGGGTGAGATTCACGCTGAACATAGACAGTTGATTCCAAACACTCATCGCGATCACTTTAATCAAACTTCAACGTGGCATGATTTCGGTGATATTTTGAGAAAATATTTCGAAACACTGTCTACTTGGTTTAATGGAGCCTCTAAGGCAAAGAATGCTTATCTTGCACTGCATAATGAGCAAAAAATAATAGCAGAGTTCGTACAAAAAACGGAGAATAAAAGTTTTTCGAGCCAAGAAGAATTCGACAATATTAAGCAAAAAATCGAACTTGCCAAGAAGAAAACGCAAGAGAGTGCAAAAAACTTAAAGACGTATCAACGTAAAGCATTAACTGTACCCCATTTGAATGATATCTTGAGTAATATAGAAAAGAAAATAGAAAAGTCTTCTCCCAAAAAGAAAAATTTTCTGACACCAGAAAAAGAACAAGAGATTCTATCTACAACAAAGACTGGGTTTCGAAGCCAAAAGTTAGTCAAATTATCAAGAAAAGAACAAAAATTGGTTGGACGCGTTTTTAGTGTAATAGATAGAGTATTGCCAAAAGATGAAAAGTTAGCAGAAGAATTAAAGTTAAAAATAGAAGAAGAATTCAAATAATGCCACGTAATATATTATTAATAGAACCAAATTATCAAAATAAATATCCGCCCATGGGATTAATGAAACTTGCGACATACCATAAACGATGTGGAGATAATGTTGTTTTTTATAAAGGTAAATTTTCTGATTTTATTGCAAAGGAAATCTGTAAGGAACTTATTTTTAAATTATACCAGATAGACGATCATTACTTTTGGGAACAGCATATTCCAACATTTATTGAACACATATTGAAAGGTAGTAATCATAAAATTGAAAATATTTTATGTTTATCTAGGCGTCCCCAATTAGTGGAAATGGCATTTACCTGGGCTCGTAGTTATTATACGAAAAAGGAGTATTTTAAAAAGCCCAAGTGGGATAGAGTATGTATTTGTACATTGTTTACTTTTCATTGGAAAATTACTGTTGAAACTATTTTATGGGCAAAAAAACTTTCTAAGTCTCCTGAAGATATAATAGTAGGAGGAATTGCCGCTTCACTAGTTCCCGAGGAAATAAAAAAAGCAACAGGTATAACGCCAATTGAGGGATTACTTGATAAACCTGAAATCCTGGATAAGGGTAATTTTGATATCATTGATACTTTACCATTAGATTACTCTATTTTAAATGAAATTGAGTACTCTTATCCTGCTTCAAATGCATATTTCGGCTATACGACAAGGGGTTGCATTAATCGGTGCAATTTCTGTGCTGTTCCAACATTAGAACCTGATTACAAGCATTTTATTCCTTTAAAGAGAAATATTAATTATATAGCAAAAAATTTTGGAGAGCAAAAAGACCTATTGTTGCTTGATAACAATGTACTTGCTTCAAAAAGTTTTACGAAAATTATTGAAACAATAAAAGAGCTTGGATTTACCAAAGAAGCTCAGTGGAGTCCTCCTAATTTACTTGAGATTACAATTCAACAATTGAAACAGTCTTTTAATGATGAGGCTTTTCTTGCTTTGTTTCATAAACTGATGCAGGATTTCTTAAAGCGTTTACGTGGACAAGAGAAACAAGATATATATGATTTGTTAGAAGAAAATTTTCTTTTGAAGCGTGAAACTATAACTAAAAAACATGTATTAAGTGTTTATCCACAGATATCATCTTTATATGAACAACGTCGCAATAAAGCAAAATCCAATCGTTATGTAGATTTCAATCAAGGCTTAGATGCCGCTTTGTTTACCGAGAAAAAAACCCGTTTGCTAAGTCAAATTCCCATTCGTCCGTTGCGCATTGCATTTGATAATTGGAGTGAACGAAATATTTATTCTAAAGCAATAAGATTGGTCGCAAAGCATGGCATTACAGACCTTTCCAATTATATTTTGTACAATAGCAATAATGATACACCGGAACAATTGTATTGGCGGTTAGAATTGAATATTCTATTATGTGACGAGTTAGACGTTAGTATTAATTCATTCCCAATGAAATACCACCCTATTACAGAGCCAGAATATTTTACTAATAGAGATTTTATTGGAAAACATTGGACGAAAAAATTTGTGCGAGCAATACAAGCTATACTAAATGCGACTAAAGGTAGCGTAGGAAGGGGAAACACCTTTTTTTATAAGGCTTTTGGTAATAATGTTGATGAATATAAAGAATTGCTTTATATGCCGGAACCAATGATTATATATCGTTTGTATATGGAGAAATGTCATGTTACGGAGCAATGGTCTTCAGCTTTCCATTCTCTTTCTGAAGGAGACAAAGATATTTGCTTAGATATTATCCATAATAATGACTTTCAACATCTTAATCCCGCAGATTTCAATAGAAGTGCTCGAAACCTTTTGCGCTTTTATCTGATAAAGCGAGACGATATAGACAAAGCCATTAAGGCGAACCAGACGGAATTCAATATTCCTCATTTCTGATCATACAATGAATAATATCAGTTCATATTCAACTTGGGAATACATTTCCAATACAGTGGGAATAAAAGTGATAGATAAATCGCTTTTCGACCACCATGGGACCGGTATATCAAAATCTATGCTCGATTTCTGGAATCTTCATGATTTGGGAAATATTGCGAAGAAAAATATAATTTTGCTTTATAAAAATAAACCATTTGAAGCTCATTTTCAAAAAAGTACAAAGAGAACTACTCAAATTCGCCTTTTTTGGCGTTCAGATTTTTCTAAAGCCATTGCTCCATTTAGATGTTTTCTTGCAGAAAAACAAGAACAATCTCTCACTTATATCAGATTTGAAAAGAAGTCAAATTTTGAATATTATGTTACTTTTATTAATAGTTCTCTAGTAGGTAATGATGATGATTTTGATTCTCTTTATGCAGAACAATTAAGCTTTAAAGATGGAAAGAAAGTTCAATCTCAGACTACGCGGTATGAACGAGATTATCGTAATCGTTTAGAAGCAATAAAAATTCATGGAACAAAATGTTGTGTTTGTGGTTTCGATTTTGAATCATTTTATGGAGTTTTAGGAGTTGGGTTTATTGAAATTCATCACCTAACCCCTTTATTCTTAGAAGACAAGGAAATAATGATAAATCCTCGAAACGATTTGGCCCCAATTTGCTCAAATTGTCATCGTATGATTCATCGGGATACAAATAAAATTTTAACGATTGAGGAACTTCGCTTGTTAGTCAAAAAAAATAAATGTGAAAATGATATCAGCAACTAGCTTATGTTCACTCCTTTAACATTTTATGATGATTTTATCTTTGTTTTGAAGGGAAATGCTGAATAAATAGCAAAAAATTGAATATTAATTTGCGCTCATCTTGGTTTATTTTCTCCTTAATATATATTAAGGAGATTAAACCGGGCATTGTCTTAGGTGAAATTATTGGTGAAAATTATTTTCTACTTGAAATTAGCAATATAATTAATATATTAGATACAACACCTAAGATTGGGAGGCAAATATGAATTACGTTTTTCTAGCTTTGTGATAATGATGATTCAATAACTGAATTCTGTTCTTTTAGAGGAGTTCGACTACATAATCAAACCCCGACATTCTTTTATAAAAATAAAACTGAATATATTGAAACAATGTGGGATGGACTTCAAGTGTACCATAATCCATATGCACAATATCCTATTGATGATAGTTTTTTTAAGAGAGATGGTGTTATTCAATGTGTGGGGTATTTTGACGACGATGAACTAAGCGATAAACTCGCATATGATAATTATGATAATTTTTTGATGACGCGAGAAGTAGTAAGGCTTATTGCTTCTCCGATTGGAAAAACAGATTAATGAATATCAATTGAGCAGAGAGTGTTGAGTACAAATTTGTAACCTTTTTAGCTGGAAGTCGCTGATTTGCGGAAAGAGCAATTTTATAATTGAACTTCATAGTACAGAATACCCTCTGAACAGCTACTGAACGGGGTTGAAACCGATGCAGAACTTACGTCCGTCTTGGCCTTCGCCGCCATACAACAACTTATAAGTTTGAAGGCAGTTCTGTTTGCCGGAGAGTTTGACTACGAGTTCCATGTCCATGAGTTCGGTCAGGTGGATGTGAAGTCTGGTCTTGCTCCAGCCGGTGTGTTGCATGGCCTCACTTCGGGTAAAAGTTTTGTGATTCATCGCCAGCAACTGATGAAGGAGGTCACGGGCCGGAAGGGAGAGATCGTCCAGTGAGACCCCGAGGATTTCGGAGGCGAGTTTGACGGCCATGTCGATGTCGGCATGGTCTACTTCGATGTATTCGATGCCCTCGTAGCGTTTGACAGGCTTTTGCATTTGCCGGAGGAAGGCGATAGTGTTGATCAATTGTAGGAACTTCGGCTGGTCACGTCGGGCTTGTAGGCGGTCATCTTCGTAAAAGAGCTCATTGGCGAAGGGGTTGACTATGGCGTATGGTTCGAGTAGACGTTGAAAGGCCTGGTGTTTGCCGATGATGCCTTCTACTTCGGTATTGGTCTTCAGCCCGGCGAGTGTATGAGCCTTGCGTTGCAATTCCAATATACGACGAGTCTGTTCACGGCTTTCATCAACGCCGAGGATGAAGAACCTACTTTTCGTTTCTGGGTTGATCTCCGGGTTTGTGGTCGTCTGGAAGATGGAACAACCGCCTTCGACGTGCAATGACTGTCCTTGATTCCCGGATACCGTTTCCTGCGCCAGATAGCCCTCTGAAATCAACGTTCTGATCGCGTATGAGTCTTTGACTCCGGCGGCCTCTTCCAGCGCCAGAAGCCTGTTCTTGAGCGATTTTTGATAATAGAGCGCTTTGTCGGTGATTGCAGAGACACGAATCACGGATTCCGGCGGCATGAGTTTCAGGGTTTTATCCTGCAATGCCGACTTACCGGCACCGGATGATGACAGTACCAGAATATTCAATGGCTTCTCCATCAAGCGTGATGTGGCGGCGAGATAGGCCATGAGCTTATTTGTTTCTTCCCCCACCAGTCCGAGTTTTTCGTAATCATCGAGAATCGTTTGAAAGATATCGCCCTCCGTTCCCATCTTCACGGCGTAATCGGTGTAGTCAAAGTGAAATGCAAGATTGCTGTTCATGGTGCGTTCTCCTACTGTTCATTGCAGAGTTGAAAAGCTCTGGCTTTGGTTACGTTGAGTTCACGGCCAATCGCAGAGAAAGACAATCCATTCAATCTCAATTCCTTGGCCTTAAGTATGACTTCGGTTTTCGTGCGCGGTCTGCCTAATGCGGTTCCTTTGGCGCGTACTCTGGCAAGTCCGGCTTTCGTGCGTTCTGAGATTCGAATGCGCTCTTGCTTGGCGAGACAGGCCATCAAAGATATGATCGCGTCTGCGAATATCCCCAGTGACGAAATATATTCTTCGGTGTATGAATGCCATTTGATTTTGTAGTTGTCGAAACGTGACAGATATTCCAAGGTCTGCCGGGTTCCTTCGCGGCTGAGACGATCCAAGCTCCAGAACAACAGGATATCGAATTTTCTTTTCCGGGCAAGGTCGAAGACTTCCTTCAATCCGGTTCGGGCGTCTGCCGACTTACTACCGGAACAGATATCCGTTTTGACTGTGACAATCTCCCAATGCTGTTTGTCTGCGTATTCGCGCAATTGGGCGATTTGGTTTTCCGTATCCTGCATATCGGTTGATACGCGACTGTAAATGATACATCTCATGGTTTCCTCCGTAAAATTTAAGGGTGTTGAAAATGAGCTGATTTTTGAACAGGATTTTTCCCATCCGGCATGGTCAAGCAAAATGCTCGTTTGATTGTACGGGTTGGCAAATAAAGAATCTTCTCCTATTGGTTTGAATGTTTATGTGATTAGCGGTATAGTCTTGGAAATGGAGGTAAGTATGGATATTAAGAAAATATTTGCGAATAATCTGACAAAATCATATTTGATAGTTTTTGGGGTTATACTGGCTGTATTCACGATTTTAACATTTCTAACAACCAATGCGGGGTTAGATGATGGTCCAAGGCATTATCTATTCGTATTCTTAACGTCTTTATTTGCAATTACTGGTCCATTAACAGGGGCAATTTCAAGAGGTGCAGTTTTTAGCTCGCAAAATAATTGTTGCCTTAAATTTTCTCTTATGCTTATGATGTATTGTGCACCGTTTCTTTTCGCTGGAATAGTTGTGCAATTTTTGCGTTTTCCCAAATATGTGTGGCTGAATATTCTGCGTATGACTTTATGGATAATAGGCTGGCTTGTCTGGTTCATGGGCGGGCTATTGTCCTTTGGTCACGCTCTGTCATAAAAAAAGTGGATTGACCAGTTTTTAGATTTGGCCGATATGGATATATCGTTCCTTCCTGAAATGCGAGATTTATAGTGCTTTCTCCCATGCGTCGCCGCATTCCGGGCAGTAATACGTCTCATCATCAGGAATGACTTTCCCATCACAATAAGGGCAGAATCCCTTCTGGAGTTGCTGAAGCTCTTTCCGTGTCGGCCAATAATAATCGGACCAGTCCCAGAGCAGGTTTGAGAAATAAACTCCATCGATGGTTTCCCATTCGCCGAACAGATGGACCTTGTCACGCGTCATGACGGCGATTTTATTGTTTCCGGCCATGCCTTGAATGAGATTCAGAGCTGAAGGAATATCCCGGTATAATGGGGTCAATCTTCGGCAAAACTCCATCGTGTCGGAGCCGTCTTCCGGTTCTATCGGCAACATGCCGTTATGAATCAGGGCGTAATTGGTTTTTACGTTGGTATGCTTCAGGAGCTTCACGTCCTTTGTGAGGCTGAAGGGGTGAGTTAGTCCCGGCGATATACCGCCGTGCGTCGCTATCCTGAAGTGGAGCAATAAATCCCCGGAGAAGTTCGCGAGATGGTATTTTTCATAAGCCGTGACGAATTGTTTCCATGTCATATAGCCTTTATGAATTTCGATGGAGTATTCCCCTTCAGTTCGCAGGGCGAAACCGGCTCCGTCTGGGTTTGCGTCCCAGCATTGTTTCAAAATTTCCAGCGAGGGCAAATTTGCCTTTTTCGGCTTGTAAATGGCTACGCACATTTTTTCACCTCCATGAGGTTATTTTCGGCGAGATAGTTCACGGCGTTTTCATAGAGACTGCTTGACTGGATATAGGCGGTGAAATTCGCGAAGGCGTCGCCGGAGGCCAGAATATCACTGATGGAAAGTTGATTCGCCCAATGGACCAGAGCATCGACTATTTCGAGCGTCGCCATGAAGGTGGAATATTTCAGTGTTCCCCTGAAGAGACGGAATTCAACCGTATTCGTATTTTCAAAATTCACGGCCTGATAGCGTGTCCCTGAAGATTTGCCGTATACATCCTTCACCGGGAGGCCATTGCTTTTCTTGAAGCGGGCCCAGTGTGTTTCCTTGCGACGGGCGATAATCTCAAATTGAGATTGATATTTTGAGATAAACCAGTCTATGAGTAACCATTTGTAAGGGGAAAGATAGTTCCTCGATACATGCACATGGAGGCCGCAAGATTCTTCGCCTAAATCATGGGACTTCATTCCGGCACTTGACATTTGCCGTAATACATCGTCCCAGTCGAGTTCCTTGTGTCGCTTGAGCGTAATGGGATGGGATACAAGCTCGAATCCGTATTCCGGGATTGAACCATCTTCCTTCAGGTAAAAAGTCTCTTCACCATCTGAAATACAGTCTGCTATGCGGTTGCGCTCCGAACTGGATACACCTCCGGCTTCAAGCTCGAATCCCAGGTAAGCAAGGCATTTTTCATCATCTTCGTCGGAGGATTGAAAATTCAGGTAAGGTTCATAGCTGTATTCATGAACATTTGAAGAATGGTTTTCGTTATAGCAGGATTCGCAGTAAGTTCCATCGTCATGGAAATAGGCGTTATTGTTGTGAATGACTTCGCTACAATCGTCGCATGTACAGTAATGGTCCACATAGCAGGAATTACACAATAAGGTATTGTCGTCGCCGCAATTCTGGGATACATAATCGCCACATTCTTCACACCGGTAAGCATAGGAGTCAGCGCAATCATCACACCAGTATTCATCCAAGTCGGCAATACGTACAAACTTATCCGAATCGGAGTATTCATCGCAGTGTTCACAGTAGGATAAATGGTCATCGCGGCAGGATTCGCAGTAGAGTTCCCCGTCGCGGTCGTTTACATAACTATCGTCCTCAAGTGAAACATATTCGCCGCAAGCGACACACTTTTTTAGGTAAGCGTCCCGGCAGTCGATACAGACGAATTCCGTTTCACCGCCGCGCTCGATTTGAATCAAGTCTTCCGTGCATTCACACTTAAAACAGGTTTGCGTACTCATTTTACTTTTCCTCCGGTTGTTTGGATTACAACCTTAGAAAAGATTCGAACGAATGAACGGAGGCCCCCGACGCCTTCTAAAAATCCTTCCCAAAAAATCGCTGTTTATATCCGAGGGTGGTTTATAAGTACCATTTGCCCCAAAAAAGTGAACAGGCCGCCTCGAAAAAATCCGGGGCGACCTGCTGTGAAAAGCGAACGATTTATTGTCGTTTTAAAAGTTATCTATATGTTCGTCTTTCAGTTCATTTTGCCATATACTTGAGGGCTCTGGCCGCTTCTTTATCGCCGCTTGCCGCGGCCTTGCTGAACCAGTAGCGGGCTTTCGCGGTGTCGCGCTCTGATAGGTAGTGTTCTCCCAGCAGATATTGAGCCTCGATGTCGCCCCCGTTTCCTGCACGTTCGTACCACTGAACTGCGGTAGCCCTTTGACCACTGCTGTAATAATAATTCCCCAGATATTTTTGAGCACTGGCATCACCTTTTTCGGCTAATACACGCAATGCTTCCACCTCCTGTTTCTGTCGATCATCCTTATAAACTGGTTTGGAGGCCGTGGGCCGTTCAACTTTGACCGAGTATTTGGACAAATCAATCTCACGTAAAAATTTCATACCTGTTCCAGCTTTCTCCGCTTTGGCGAAGTCTTCCTTATATTTTTTGTAATTTTCTGCGGTCATGAACGCCTTTTCACCTTGGTAGCCCATTACGGCAATGAGTTTTTCTCTTTCCACGCCCAGCTTTTCCAGTGCCAGCAGAGCCCCTTTATGCTCCTGTTTTGCCGCCGCCCGTAGCCATTTGATTGCTTCGTTACGATTTTTCTCCACACCTTCGCCTTCCAAGTAACCAAGGCCCAGCAGGTATTGCGCGTCTGGATCGCCCTGATCGGCGGCCTTGCTGAACCATTTCATTGCTTCCTCCGTGTCCTTCTCAATACATTCGCCTTTATAGTACATGAACCCAAGGTTATATTGTGCCAGAACATGGTTTTTCGACGCGGCATTCTGAAAGCATACATACGCTTCAAATTTATTAACAGGAATTCCTTCTCCCCGGAAATTCATGACTCCCAGCATATAAGAAGCCTCGACATGTCCATACGCCGAGCTCAAAGCGAAATGATCAATCGCCGCTTCGTAATTTTTCTGTGAATAGAATTCCTTTCCCAGATTGAACTCCTTTTCCGCCAGTATCGCGTTATCAATTTTTGAAAAGACAAGGGCTCCCTCCACATGGCGGAATTGTAGATTCGCCTGTTTACAGATCTCCCGGATCACGGAAAGAAGATTCACACTCGAAAGTGAGCAATTTATCTGGTACAACCTCTCATGATTTTCGTCGCCCTCCCATAAGAAGATAAAATCTTCCGTCTTTTTGTTCAGAAAGTTCAATGCCTTTGAATAACTGGCCTCTGAAAATTCAACAGTAGGAAGAAGGTTTTCTGACAGCTTTGCATCGATTGTAGAGTTTCCTGTTGTCGTCTGGGAATACCGGTATTTCTTCGTATCATTGAAGAAATAAAGGAAGTTGTCTTTGAAGGAAAATTGCAGTTTATTTTGAAGACAGATGTAATTGAGTATCTGGTATAAACTCTTTTCCCGGCAAGATATCGTTATCGAAGTATCACGAAGATTTGGCGCAAAACCGTAGGACAGCGAAAGCTCCGAACATTCCGGCCGTTGGGCTAAATGCCTAATTACGGATTTCAACCCAACCTCATCGAATTCGACTCGTGCCAAAATGGGACGCGACAATATCTCCCGCGCAGTTTGCGGCTCTGCACCCAATAGGTTGAAGGTGAATGCAATGATTGCCATTGCCATCCATATGACTGTTGTTGTTTTCTTCATGTTTGTCATCTCCTATATTTTGAGTTTAATTTGGGCAGAATATTTTCATCGTCAATGTACACGTCAGCGAGAATACGAAAGTATTTACAGCGGTCGATATTGCGGAGCTCGATCACTGTGGCATTGGTTAGCAACCGTTCCAGCCGTTCTTTCTCTTCATAGGCAGATTTGCGTAGCTCCGGGTCTTTATCTCGAAGCTCGGGCGTGTCGATGCTCTTCAAACGGACGCGGATGTTCTTTCCGGCGATGGGGGATAGCTCATCAATGTCTACGATGAAAGTGTCTCCGTCATAAACTCTGATCAGTTTTGAGACGGTCACGTCGGCATACTTTTTAGTGGGATGTTCTTCTGGTATGAACGCGATAGGGTCAGGCTTGGTTTCCATCAGGGTTGAGCAACCACAGAGTAGTAGCAGTCCCAAAAATAGCAGATATTTCATTTTTTCGTCCTCCGTTTGAGCATCTTTTCAACTCATGTAACAGAACGAAAATATGGAAACAAGAAGGGGCACTCTTACTCCACCGTTCTTCACTAGGCCCGCCAGAGCCTACACAAGACACAATGAAGGGAGTACCCCAAAGGATATCCCTTCAGCAATGGTCTTGTGTTCGTAAAACTGGCGGTTTAGTGAAGACGTCTGCTGAAAGTCAAAAAGACTTTATTTAATTTTATTAGTTATCTGTTATCGATATAGCCATTCTCCTTTAAAATGGTTTTATATGTTCAATTTCATTATTTTAGTTTTTGCCTGCTGTCCGCATTTTCCGAACCAGATACTTGGCTGAAACAACCTTCGGCTTGCCATTGCGATCACAAACGACCGCCTGTTGGCCCAGCTTCGCTTTTTTCTCCAATTCTTCCCTGACTGCATTTTGCAGGACATTCAAACCAGCGAGGGCTTCAGTTCTGATATCTTCTTTCGTCATTTTCTAATAAACTCCCTGAGCAGGTTGAATTTTTCTTCATTTTCCACAACTAATATACCATCATTCTGCGAAAAAATCAATTCCACAATGGACTCCGAATTATCATAACAAGTCACACTATCGCAGATTTCAGCGTATTCAAACAGGTTTTCAATACTTCTGGGATAACGTCGTTCAATAGCCTCCAGTGGGATATTGTGTCCGCCCTGTTTTACCCGGAACTCCACACGCCTGGCAGAGCTTTCAGCATTCGGCAACCACAGATAGAACAATTTCACCTGCCAGCCTGCCTCTCGCCATTCCCTTATCTTTTTCTGGTACGTCTTGCCTGAAAGCGTTGTTTCAAAAGCAAAGTTCTCCCTGCGGCGAATATGCTCATCTATTGAAGAGAGAAAAATCTTGCTTGCCTGTAATTGTGCGGCTTCAACGTCCAACGGAGATAAACCCTTCGCTATTTCATCCGCGTTGATGAAAATCCGGCAGTCGGCAATCTCTGGGAGATATTTCATCGCGAAAGTCGTTTTCCCCGCACCGTTCGGCCCGGCAATGACATAACATGTTGGATGCTTCTGCAATTTATTTCTCCAGTGTTTGATTGGTTAATCATAATATAAAAGTAAACCCAAAAATATCAACCAGAGTATCAATTTCTCCGAAGCCATTCTCCGATCAATCTCCGAGCGTTTCCCGATCGCCAACCGATGTCGGTACCGACAGATTACAACCACTTTATGAAACTATGTTTTAGGTTGATTTAAGCTCAGAATCGACGATTCATCTTTCCTGTAGACCACGTTTGTGCATACTTTTTGACTCGCTGATGATATTCCCGTGTATTTTACGGCCTGTTTTTGGGACTGGTGACGCTGGGGGAAGTGCCCCGCCGTGACGGCTGTGACACTTCGTAGCATTATCTTTACTTACTTTTTTTCTATTAACTGTAATTCTTTCAGAAGAAAATTATCACAGTCATCACATCGCCCCAGAAGCCGCTGGAAATCAACAGAAAAGGGCGTGACAACCACCCGAAGACAGCCATCACGCCCCAATCACGTTCATCACTCAGACAACATTTCCTTGGAACCCAAGAGGATCATTGGAGATGAACCTGACTTGGCTCCGCTCCAGAGGAAGCCTCCGCCCCAGTGACGATGCCGATGGCTGGATAGTTCTTTCACTGTCCCTTTGTCCACCAGAAGGTTAGCGAGTTTCAACAGGTTGCCTTTACCCCATTTCATGTCGGTCGTATCTTTGACGATATCGGCCATTACACAGTTTCTGATGAAAACCTTCTCTGTGTCAAGATCGTGGCCGTTATCCCAGAGGCAATTCCTCAGGCCGTCCACAATGAGTTCGAGTTCATCTTGCTCGTTGTCATTGTTTTCGCGACGCTCGCGGAGAAGAGCCGAAACCTTTTCGAAGTTGATCCCCGGAACCTTTGCCAGAACTTCAGCCTCCCAGCTCCCCCATCGAGAAGTGGACTTAAAGGATTTGCCTTCCTGCATGAGGTAACTGAGTAGTGTGGAGATGATTTCCAGCTGGTGCTTTCCAAGGAAGTGATTCAATCTGGTCTTCCAAGACGAATCGTATACGGGACGCTTCAGCGATATTGATATGCACCGGCTGGCGAAGTCGCTGTCAAAACTCGGGCTGTTCATCGTCATGATCCAGACAAGATTGTTCTTCCGTGACGATTCAGCAGTATAGAGTTTGTGGCCGGATATTTCCTCCAGAGTGAACAGCGCGGCGATCTCGCCGTTGGTGATCCGGCTCCCACTGGCAGTTTCATTGTCGAACATAATCACCCGTTTTTGACCTGCGCCAGAAGAAAGCAGACGGGTAATCAATGCCTGTGCCTTGTCCTTGGTCGAAGCTTGAAGAGGAGACTGGCCGACAATTTTGGCCGCTGTTTCCGCCAGAGTCGATTTACCAACCCCACGCCCTTTCTTGCTGGTGATGGCGAAGGGAGCACGTTGGCCGGGAGCCCCACCCCACAGCACCGTCATGAACATCGCAAGAATCAAACTCCTGTCTTCCGGCGTTTCCGGTGAGAAAAAATCCAGCAGTTGATTAATGATCGCGTCATTCGGCGGCGGCAGTTCAGGGATTCTGTAATACACTTCTTTGATCGGCGGGTAATGGGGCACATACTCGATGGCGTCGAACTTTTGAACTGTCTCCTTGATGGAGCTCAGAATCTCTTCCTTGCTCATGAAGTCGGAGCCCTTTTTCCAGTCGGGAGTGTCCTGATATTCATTGCCAAGGTAACTGAACAAATCAGCTTGGGTTTTGATAACCTGTAAGGAAGATTGCACTTCCAGTGGAAGAACGATCAGTTCATCGTAGACATTAGCGACTTTTCCCCAAAGGAGCTTGGTGATCCTCTCTGTTACCCTGTCGTATGACAGTGGTTTCGCGTCATACTTGGGTTTGTCTCCGTCACTTCCGGCGGTCTTTTCATATTCGTAATTGAGTTTCATGAGATATCTCCTGCGTTTTGTTTTTGGGTTGCGGCCGTAAGCGCTGGCGACCGTTCGAAGTGCTTCCGCCTCATCGTACGGAGGATCACATTTCCGGCAGAAGTCACGGGCGGCGTCATCTGCTTCCTCCTGCGGTGCTCCAGAGTCACGCATTTCACAGGCCATATTGAATATCTTGCTGTTGCGCGTCCCTTCATCCGCTCCTTTCGGCAAAGGCTCAGGTGTCACTTCCTGAACCGCTGGCAGGGATTCAGGCTTGCCCTCCTGAACCTTCGACAGAAGGAGATCAGCCATGTATTCCTCCTTGAACGGAAGCGGCTCAACATCGTTGATTACCTCATAGATTCCTCCGGTATAGTGAACCGAAGGCGGAGCCACTACCTGCTTGCCATTGCTCATCAAGTCGCCCCAGCCTGTTTTCTTGACATTATGGGAGGACGGGGTCAAGCCGTCCAGCTTGAAATAGTAGTGGCATTTCCATGGCTCGGCGTTATTGCGGCGAACGATATAGGTATTCCGGCACTCGGGATGTTTCTCAAGAAACTTTTCGAACACCTCCGGCTCGTCGATGTCGAGTACGACCAGACCGGAAGCCTCACCGGTCAAAATCCCGACATTATAACCTTTATCGTTATCCCAGTAGGTTTTGGCCGATTCAAGGTCTTTGACCGGATTCTGGGGCCATCCCTTCAGAAAAGGATTCTTGCCGGAGTTTTTGTCGCCGTCTTTGGGGGCTCCAACCGGAGTCAGTCCCCAACCACGATTCAGATACGATTCAACTTTAGTCATTTTGTCCATGATGATATTTTCCTTCTATTAATTTTTGACCATTATGGCGATGGGAGATGAGAGGAAGTATTTGGCAACTACCTGGGCCTGAGCAGTCTTCTCAAGATACTGCTGGAATCCAAGATCAGAATACGGCTCGCAGTATGCCAGCTTCTCCCAAATCTGTTCAAGATAGTCTGTGAAGACTCTTGCCATGTTTTCCAAGTCTTCCTCAGTATCGAGAATCTTGAAGTAAGAATAGAGACTGGAATCCTTATCGAAGGCGAAATGGAAATTCTTGACACTCCGGTGTCCGACAATGAAGGACCATTTGTCTTCTTCCAGAATCTCTCCTACAATCAGGTATGGAGTCTCCTGAAGTTTCCCATGAATGAAAGATGGAACCCCGAAGACAAATTTCCCGACATTCTTTTCGCCACGCTTGAAGTCGATGGCAAATTTATTCACCTCTTTGAGTACGGCCATCAACGAATTATTATTACGATTGAATCCGCTGAACTCATATTCAGCTCCGAAGAAGCCGAACTTCATGTATTTCTTCTTGCTCTTGGGAGGAACAAGCCGCTTTTTTCCCTGCTCATAGTAGTTGAGCAACTGCTGATCGATTACATTATTCATGGTACTGGTTTCCTTTGCGTTTATATTGTTTACTTCTGTATTTACACTATTTACTTTATTGAATCCTATCGTGCTCATGGTATTATTTCCTTTTGTTATGAGTTGATTTTGATACCGTTATTCAATAACTTTCTAACTTCCCGCTCGTCATATCGTACCTTGCGGCACGATAATCTGATTGGCCTTAGTTTGCCTTCTTGGGCATACCGGATAAGCGTTGGTTTGCTTATTGGTTTTCCTTCAGGTTCACCAAGAATAGCTTGAGCTTTCTCGGCTGTGATAAGCTTCCTGCTGATATGTCCACGTGAGCGGCAGATTTCAGACAGGGCTTCCAGTTGCTCAGGAACTACCGTTCCATCTGCTTGCGCCATCGTCATGATGGCCGATACGGTGTCAGGTCTCATTTAAAACCTCCTTCTTTAAGATTTTGAGACTTTGGTTAACTTGAAGTTCGCGATCTTCACCCTGTCGAAAAGTTTGCACAAAATGATCTGAAAAGTCTTTGAAAAACGAGAAATTAAGCTCAAAAGAAAGGTGTTGCATGGGTTGCATTTTCATCACGAAAAATTGCAATACTTATCACCCAAAATGGTAAGATTATTGAAATAAGGGCAAAAAAAATCCAGCACTGATTCACTCAAGTGCTGGAGGTTCGCTAAATGTGGAGATTAGTTGGCTTTGATATTCGCTCTTATTTCTGCGATCATGTTCGAATTGATCTTGGCTCTGTTCAGTTTTAATTTTATATCGGCGATATGGCGGGAAATCGTAGAGCGGTCGCGCTTCCAATTTCTATTCTTGGCTAAATCGGCGGCTATTTTGCTAAGAGAATGATTGAACACGAAATGGGCGTAAAAAATATCTTCATCTATGCCCTTTATTCCGGCCTTGTTCAAGCGTACCAGAGTGTCGCCCAGTTTTTCCGACATATCCTTGTAGGCCATTTCGCCAAGGGCTCTTATTCCTTCAGGGTATTCTCCTGTCAGCTTCTCCAATTGCCGTTGATGAACTTCGCTCTTACCGGATACATAACCCATTCCTTGGGCCATAGAGGCTATGAGATCAGTTACTTCTGCGAGTTTATCACATAAAGCATCAGGTGCATTGGATTTCCGTTGGTTATACTTAAATTTCTCTATTTCAAACTTAACCCGCAGGTCTTCCAGAGAATCCTGAAAAAGGGCGATTGCTTCGTGAGTCCCAAGCATGTTATCGATCTTCTCAATTAACTCTTCCTTAAGAGGCGTATCTTCAAGTTGGTCCAATGCCTTGGCGAAATCAGAGATCGCCTTCAGCCTGTCTTCAAGATATGTGTTATATTCCATGGAGCGTTCTCCATACTCTTTCAGGGCATCCGCCATTTTCGGACAGTTGAATCTTTTTTCACCCTTGAGGGCTTTTATATTTGTGAGTACTGATTGTTGCGTATTATTTCGAATATACGTATAGCTGTCGATCAAGTTTCCCTTTTCCGCATTCAGGCTTGCATATTTAAATAAATTAACCAGACTGTGAATATCCATACTCAACTGCTTTTCAGGCATATTATCCACGGAAATCGATCCCATGTATTCGGCCCAATCTGAGATACTCATTCGTTCTTTCAGTATGTCTTTGGGAATTGCAGTTTCTTTTTTTGCTTCAGCCTTTGCCATTTTTCGCCTCCTGAGCAATATCAATTATATGGAATAGTATCACGTCTAAGACAGAATTCAAGGCACTAAAGCCTCGTGACCCCAGATCTCTTGTGGTACTTTCTCCTGCACTTAGTACCACAAGGAATTGTCTTCTGAACTCAATTAGCCACCGGGAGAGTGGACCGACTTTTGGCTTGTGGTACTAACTTTCCCATCGTGATTTTTTTGCCAAGCTCAAACCATGCTCAAAATCTCTTGTGGTACTTTTGTGGTACTAACTCGATTATTACAGTCATAAATTAGAGTAAAATATAGTAAAACAAATTTTGAAGCCAAGCGAGTATTTGAGGCGTAAGCTCTTGATTGCCAGGAGAATAAAGTGGTGCTCGGGACGGGAGTCGAACCCGTACGCCCTATCGGACAACAGATTTTAAGTCTGTGGCGTCTGCCATTCCGCCACCCGAGCTTTTCGGTGAAAATCAAGACTTTTTATGAGCCTCTTTGGGGCTGTGTCTTGATTGTTCTCAACTTCAGTATGTTGAGTGAAGTTATAAAATAGTCCCGATTTGCCGGATTTCCATTGGATTTATGAGAATTTCGGGCAAAATCTTGTTCGATAGTACTGGTTTTTGGGAAATTCCGGGTAGATTCTTGTTCGGCGGTATTGGTTTTTGGGAATTTCAGGGTAAAACTTATTTTTTCAGCAGGGGGATAATCCGGTCGGGGTTGAATTCACCGCTTTTCAGTTCGTCGTACAGGCCGGAGGGCAGGTCCGCAGGATTGAGGTTGTTCAGCAGGGCGGGGTTGAATTTGAACGGGGGGATGTTGCGCAATTGGGCTGGGTCGAAGTTGGTGGTTTTCAGGTAGAGCAGCATGTCTTTGGAAATGGTTTTGTTTTTCAGCATGCCGAGGGCGGCATTGGAACCGGTGAAGCCGCCGGGCATTTGCTCCATGACCTTGCCGGGATTATAGATAATTTCGACGTTACCGTCGGGCAGGACTTTCAGGGAAATCAGGGTCTCGCACAACAATTTGTATTCACGCTGCTTCAGCAGGAGAGGATTGGCTTCACGGACCTGGCGGTCGACAAACCAGGCGGGAACGGGGAAACTGCCGATCTTGAATTGCCGGGTGTCGGTGAGCAGGGTACGATCGGTGAATTCGGGGGTAAATTCCGCGTGAATGTTGAAGGTCAGGCCTTTCTGGGTAGTCGAATGGTCCAGGGTGAAAATGCGGTCTTCGTAGGTAATGCTGTAGGAGTCCGCGGAGGGGCCCTTGACTTTGGAGCCGCTGGCGAAATGAAGGGTACGCATGGCATCGAGGAGATTTTTGACTTCGACTGGAGTCAGGACCAGGGTAGCGCGGTCTTTCGGGAATTGCACCGAAATTTCCTTCATAATCTGATTTATGACCCGCATATTGGTGACCATGAGATCGGCCGAGGCCGCCGGCGGGGGATGCTTCACCGGGCTGCCGAGAACCAGCACGGCCAGGAGGGCAACGAGCAGCAGCAATACGACGATCATGGAGAGCATGATATAGAGGGCGAGACGAAGTTTGGATTTCGGGCGCGGAGTCGGGGTTTCGGTTTTATTGTTCAGCTTATCGGACATGTTCATGGGTTCCATGGTTTCATCGGGCTTTGAGGCCGAATTTTTTTAGTTTACGGTAGAGGGTACTGCGCCCAACATTCAGGTATTTGGCAGCGCGACTGAGGTTGTAACCGGACATTTTCAAGGCTTTTTCGTACAGGAGTTTTTCGCTGTTCTGGATGCTCAGGCGCTCCTGGCTGAGCGGATCGTCGGGGGCCGGGGCGGGGTCCGGGCTCAAATCGCGATAGAGGAGCGTGGTGCGGAGGTCGCCGGGGAGATCCTTCCAGGCGATCATTTCTGCGCCGCTGTTCAGCATGATGGAGAATTCGATGGTGTTCTTGAGTTCGCGAATGTTGCCGGGCCAGGAATAGAGTTTGAAACGTTCCATAATTTCGGGCATGATGCCGGCGACTTTTTTGCCCATGATTTCGTTGTAATGGGTGATGAAGTGCTCGGTCAGGACCGGGATGTCGTCGCGGCAGCTGGAGAGCTTGGGCAGTTCGATCGAGGTCACGTGCAGGCGGTAGTAGAGGTCCTCGCGGAACAGGCCGTTTTCGACCAGCGCGGCGATGTCGCGATTGGTGGCGGCGACGATGCGGATATTGACCGGTACTTCTTTGCGCTCGCCGACGCGGATGATGGTGCGTTCCTCGAGCATGCGAAGGAGTTTGCCTTGAAGTTCGAGGGGCATGTCGCCGATTTCGTCAAGGAACACGGTACCTTTGTCGGCGGCCTCGAGTTTGCCGATGTTGCCGCCTTTTTTGGCGCCGGTGAAGGCGCCCGGGGCGTAGCCGAAGAGTTCGCTTTCGGCGATTTCCTTGGGGATGGCGGCGCAATTAATGGCGATAAACGGATAATCCTTGCGGTCGCTGGCGTTGTGAATGCTCTGAGCGAACATTTCCTTGCCGGTGCCGCTGGCGCCATGCAGGAAGACGCTGACCGAGGTTTCGGCGGTGCGGCGGGCCAATTCCTTGACGTGGACCAACGGCGCGGAGGAGCCGAGAATGTCGTCAAAAGCATAGCGGGCGGCGGTCATGGTTTCGGTGCCAGCGGTGGAGCTTTTTCCCTCAAAAACGATCATGCTGCCGAGAAATTCGTCGCGTTCGCTGAACATCGGGATGCGGTCGTAGGTCACGGACAGCGATTTCTTGTGAAGGCGGATGTCCATGGGCTGGGCGCGGCAGGGAATGGCGCTTTTGGCGATTTCCTTAAGCGGCGGACGGAACTTGGCGGCGGAGTCGAGGCTCTTGTCCTCGACGAATTTTTCGTCGACGTCGAAAAGTTTCATGGCAGCCGGGTTGATCTGTCGGATGAAGCCGGTACGCGAAATCAGGATGATCGCCTTCTGGTCGTCCTTGTAAATCCGCGCGACTTGTTGCTTGAGATCCGCGTGAAGTGTCTGCGAACGCTGCATGCGCATGTCGCGGTCAAGCAGCTGGATCACCATGACGGCCAGTGTCCGCAACGCCATGCAATCGATGTCTGGCAGCACGGCAAAAAGCGCCAGATAGCCCTCAAGCTTGCCGTCGGTATCATAGAACGGTGCGGCGGCGGTGCCGAGCGGATGAAGTTTTTCGAGATAATGCTCGGCGCCCTGGCAAACGGCCGGGCCCTTGTGGGTCATGGCCAGCGACACGGCATTGGTGCCGGCGGAGTCCTCGGCCAGCGACACGGTTTCGCGGATGCCGAGGGAATTCAGGAACTCGACGGAGTTTTTGTCGACGCTGAAAATATCGGTGATTTCGCCGTTGGTGCCGCAGAGGAGGCCGATGATCCGCCGCGTGGAGTCGAGCGAATGCAGCAGTGCATCGAGTTCCTTGCGCGCCCGGACGTAATACGGGCTCGGTTCGGAGAGCACGGGGGTGAGTTTCTGCGGGAACATATGGGGACTGAGTCCGCCCATCATGGAACGCTTCCAGCTTTCGCGGACGCTGCCGCGAACCTCGGGCGCGTGCCCGTTTTTGGTAAATTCAAGCCAGTCGTTGTATGATGCGAACTTCATGTATCATTCCCTGGTGAGGCCGCGGCGTTTCCAATATTCCTTGCTGCGGAAGCCCAACAGCGCGAAGATGATCCGTTCATGCCCGGCGATGATCGTGACCTCGCAGCTGGAGCCGAAGCGCAGCGGATACGGTTCGTTGATCAGGATGATTTTCACCGGGTAATAATGGACGCCGTTGACCAGTTCCGGCAGCTGATAGATTTCGTCCACTTCGCCGTAGAAGTAACCGTAGTCGAAGTAGTTATACTGACTGCTGGCAATGCGGACCTGCTGACCCTTTTCGACCTTGAAAATCTGTTTTTCATCGATCATGGCCACGACTTTTTTGTTATGATTGGCGGTGAATTTGATCACGACTTCGCCTTTCTCAAAATAACCGCCCGGGCGCGGGGGGATATTCGTGATGATCCCGGTATCGGGGGAAGTGATGATATAGTCCTCGAGGTGCTTGGTCTCAAGCCCCAGTTCAACTTTTTTGTTTTCGCAGCGCTGTTTGAGCAGCGACAATTCATCCTCGGCCTTGGCGACAATCTGCTTGGCCATGCCGTCCTGGAGCTTCTGCCAGTCGTCGCGCAACCGCGTGACGGTGGTTTTGTTGGCGAGGTGCTCGGTTTCGACTTTGAGAATTTCGCGGCGCGAGATCACCTGCTGTTCGTACAGGCGGGAGTAAATTTCCAATTCCTTTTCGCTGCGTTCGAACTTGGCTTCGGCTTCGTCGAGGGCGGTTTTGGTGTGGCGGTAATATTCGGGCAGCGGGTCCTGACGGAGCAGTTCGAGCGCCTTGGTTTTGGCGCTGATTTCCAGCTCAAGTTCCTTGATATCGTTCTTGATCAGTTCGATTTTGTCGAGCTGGTTGCGGGAATCGAACTCAAGGATCGGGCGGCCGCGGAAAACTTCCTCGCCTTCGTGGTGAATGATTCTGGTCGTGCGGGCGCTGACCAGCGATTTGATATAGTAGTCGCGGATGCCGGTCACGGTGCCGTTGCCCTCGACCTGATCTTCCATAAAACCGAAAATCAGGACCATCAGCATGGCGATCCCGAGCAGGAAAATCGTGACGACGATGCGGCGGAATACTTTCAACTGCCGTTTGATATTGCTTCGTTTTTTCGTTGTCGTAGCCATAATATATTAACCTTGTGCAGCCATTTGCTTCTGGGTTTGGTAGAGTTCCCGGTAAATGCCGGGCTGCTCCATCAGTTCGACGTGAGAGCCTTTCTGAACGATCCTTCCGGCATCCAGCACCACGATCACATCGGCGTTTTTGATGGTGGAAAGACGGTGCGCGATGATGATGGTGGTCTTGCCCTCCATCAGCTTGTCCAGCGCGTCCTGCACCAAATATTCAGACACGGTATCCAGCGCCGAAGTCGCTTCGTCCAGGATCAGGATCGACGGATTTTTCAGCACGGCGCGGGCGATAGCCAGGCGCTGTTTCTGGCCGCCGGACATGCTGGCGCCGTTCTCGCCGATCAGCGTGTCGAAGCCGTCCGGCAGCCGCTGGACGAATTCGGAGACGTTCGCCAGGTCGGCGGCGTGCTCGATCTCGGCATTGGTCGCGTCACGCTTGGCGTAAGCGATGTTTTCACGGATGGAACCGCTGAAGAGGAACGGCTCCTGCAGCACCACCCCGATGTTGTTGCGGTAGGCATCGAGGCCCATTTTGCGGATATCCATACCGTCGACCTTGATCGAGCCGGAATCGATGTCATAAAAACGCAGCAGCAGATTGCTGATAGTGGACTTGCCGGAGCCGCTCGGTCCGACCAGCGCCACTTTCTGTCCGGGCCGGATGGTCAAATTGAACCCGTCGATCACCGGTTTTTTGTCCTTGCCGTAACCGAAGATCACGTGGTCGAAGGTGATATCGCCGCGCAGCTTCTCCGGCCGCAGCGGATTCGGGTCTTCCTTGATCTCCGGAATCGTGTTCAGCAGATTGACGATACGGGTGGCGCCGACCATCCCCTGCGCGAAGGTCATGGAAAGCCCCGACAGCACGTTCACCGGCTGCAGCAGCATCCCCACGTAACTATAGAACGCCACAAACTCGCCGATCGAAATCGTATGATCCTGCACGAACATGATCCCCATGCCGATGGTTCCCAGGTAAGTCGCCAGCGTCACCATGTCGAACACCGTCCAGAGCCCCACGCCACCCACGGTCAGGCGCATCTGCATGTCGACCACCGGACGCAGGTTCTGGAAAAAGTTCAGGCACTCGGAGCGCTCTTTGGAGAACGATTTGACCACCTTGACCCCGGTCAGGGTTTCGGAGAGGTTCGCCGAAATTTCGGACATCTTTTCCTGCAGGATCAGCGAGTCGCGCCGCATGATTTTGCGGAAATAATAGAAGTTGAAGTAGTGAATCGGCAGCGTCAGGAAAACCAGCAGCCCCATTTGCCAGTTGATGACCAGCAGCAGAATCGCAATCAGCAGCAACTGGAAAATCTGTTCCCCGAGCTGAGTCAGCGTCCGCACCAGCATCTGTAGCAGCGCCACGTCGCTGATCACGTTCGAAATCAGCTTCCCGGTCCGGTACTCCTCGTAGAACCGCAGCGACAAACTCTGGAGATGGCGGAACACCTTCTGCCGCAGGTCCACCATGATCCGGATCCCCGTGTAGTCCACCATGTAACTGGCCACGTACCGCAGCAGCGAACGCGCCGTATAAATAATCAGCATGGAGCCGCACAGCACCCAGAAAAGCATATAGTCGGCATTCGGAATAACCCGGTCAATGGCGATTTTCAGCATCCACGGCATGGTGATACCAATGGCGTTGAACATGATCAATGTAGTGACCGAAGCCGTCAGCAATCCACGGTACGGCTTGACCAGCGGCATTACTTTTTCCATCGATTGTCGGTCGTATTTTTTCAGCAGATCTTCGTCACTGATCTCGCGGTGTGTTCTTTTCATTTTATATTCTTTTTTTAAATTTTCCAAATAATGAAACAATGTCCTATTATAATAGCAATATATGTGCCAACTGTATTCTAATAGTGTTATCTCGTTTAATATGAAAAGATTAAATTTATATTTTTTGTTTTTTCTGGATTTTCAACGAAACAAAATATGTCTCATCACTGACACATTAAAATAATGCATAAAAAGATTAAATTCAAGTAAAATACTGATAATTATCAAATTATAAAAAATCTCAAAATGACACACTGTGTATCTTTAACGAGACACATAATGATACAAAAGTTGAGAAAAAACGGTCAATGTGGGGGCTCACGCCGCCCCCACGCCCCGCGGCAGGGCGAATTGCCCTGCACCTTTTGACTTAAAGTACCTCCAAAAAACGAAAAAGCCCGACGGAGAATTTCCATCGGGCTTTGAGTTGTTGGAAACGGCAGATTACATGTACATGCCGCCGTCAACGCCGATCACCTGGCCGCTGACGTAATCCGAATCGGGGGAACAAAGGAAATAAACCACGTTCGCCACGTCATCAGGGGTGCCGCCGCGCTTCATCGGGATGATATCCATGAAGGCGCTCTTGGCGGCGTCGGAGAGGTCCTTGGTCATATCGGTGATGATGTAACCGGGGGCGACGGCGTTGGCGGTGATGTTGCGCGAGCCGAATTCTTTGGCCACGGTTTTGGTGAGGCCGATCAGACCGGCTTTGCTGGCGACGTAGTTGGCCTGCCCGGCGTTGCCCATGCGGCCGACCACGGAGGCCATATTGACGATCTTGCCGTAGCGGTTCTTCATCATCGGACGGACTGCGGCCTTGATGCAGTTGAAAGAGCCTTTCAGGTTGACGGCGATCACGGAATCCCATTCCTGTTCGCTCATGCGCATGATCAGGTTGTCGCGGGTGATGCCGGCGTTGTTGACCAGGATGTCGAGGCGGCCGAATTTGGCCACGGTTTCTTCGACTGCACGGGTGGCGTCTTCCAGTTTTGCCACGTTGGCGGCTACGGCGATGGCTTCGACGCCCTTGGCGCAGAATTCCTTGGCGGTGGCTTCGGCCACGTCGAGCATGATGTCGACGATCGCCAGCTTGGCGCCATCGGCTGCCAGGCGTTCACAAATCGATTTACCGATACCGCGCGCGCCGCCGGTAACCAGAGCTACTTTGCCTTCGAGTTTTCCCATATTCAGTCTTCCTATGTTATTGGTTTAAGCTTTCCGCTGTGTTGATATTGATGCCGGGGACGTTGGCGTCGGTCCGTTTGAGGAGACCGGTCAGGACGTTGCCCGGGCCGAATTCGATCACGGTATCGCCGCCGAGGGCGATCATGTTCTGGATGCACTCCACCCAGCGGACACTGCCGGCGACCTGATTTTCGAGGTTATCGAGCAGTTCGACCGGGCTTTTGGCGGTCTGGGCGGTGAAGTTGTGATAAACCGGAGTAGCGGGCATGGCGAGGTTGGTCTTTTCCAGTACCTGACGCAATGCGGTGCCGGCTTCCTTCATCAAACGCGAATGATAAGCACCCGCCACGTTCAGCGGAATCACTTTGCGCATGCCTTTTTCCTTGAGCATTTCGACGGCCTTGACGACTTTATCTTTTTCGCCGCTGATAACGATCTGACCGGGGCTGTTGTAGTTGGCCACGTCGATGTCGCAAGCCGCGCAGACTTCTTTGATGATCTCGGCGTCGCCGCCGAGCACACTGGCCATGCCGCCCTGGGTTTTGGCGCAGGCGCCGTCCATCAGCTCGGCGCGCTGGGCCACCAGCTTCAGGCCGTCCTCAAACGAGAACGCGCCGCCGGCGTACAATGCACCGTATTCGCCGAGGCTGAGCCCGGCGCAGGCGACCGGCTGTACTTCCGGGTGCTTTTCGCGATAAGCGGCCAGCGCGGCGCAGCTCATGGTATAGATGGCGGGCTGCACGTACATGCTGCGGGCCTGTTTGCCTTCTTTGTCCTCAAAACATACTTCGCTGACGGACCAGCCGAGGGCTTTGTCCGCCGCGTCGAAAATCGCTTTTGCCGCCGGGCTCGCTTCATACAGGTCGCGACCCATGCCTACCGCCTGGGCACCCTGCCCTGAAAATACGAATATTGCTTTCATCTGTGATTCCTTAAGTTTGTTACCCTTTGATTACGAAGATAAATCCGGATAAAGTAGCACGGCAACAAGGATTTTTCAACCCATCTGTGGCACGTCGCTACCCCCCGGCAACGGAATATTCGGTTATTTCTTGCGGAATATGATTCTGCCCTTGGTCAGATCATATGGCGACATTTCCATGGTGACGGTGTCGCCGGGAAGAATACGGATGAAGTTCAACCGCATTTTTCCGCTGATGTGCGCATCCACAATGTGCTGTCCGTTCACTTCCACCTTGAACATGGTGTTCGGAAGCAGCTCTTTGACTACGCCTTCAACTCTGATTACATCTTTAGACACGTTAGGATCTCCGGTTCGGTTTCTGTGATAAGTACCTGATGTTCAAAATGAGCCGACCACTGGCCATCCCTGGTGCGTACGGTCCAGCGGTCCGGTTCGGTATAGACCTGGGCGGTACCCAGGTTAAACATGGGTTCAATAGCCAGGACCATCCCCGGCACTAATTTGGGTCCGCGGAAGCCGCGCATGACGAAGTTCGGCACTTCCGGCGCTTCGTGCAGCTTGATGCCGCAGCCGTGGCCGACGTATTCACGCACGACTCCGAGTCCGGCCTTTTTGGCCACGGCCTCGACGGCGGCGCTGATATCGCGGATAAAATTATTTTTGCGGGCCGCGGCGATTCCGGCGTACAGCCCCTCTTCGGTGGCCTTCAGCAGCCGCTTCACAGCCTCGGGCTGATCGTCGCGGAAAGTCAGCGTAACGGCAGTATCGCCGGTCGCACCGTCAATGGTCACCCCCAGGTCGATGCTCAGGATGTCGGTGTCTTTGATGACTACCTTGTCCGAGCCGATCCCGTGCACCACCACGTCATTCAGCGAAATACAGATATTGCCGGAAAAACCGTGGTAACCGAGGAATGAACTGGTCCCTCCGGTTTCGGCGATCAGCCGCCCGGCCAGTTCATCGACGTTACGGGTGGTCATCCCCGGGGCGATCATCATCCGAAGCTGCTCGCGCACAAACGCCGTGGCCTGCGCCGCTCTGCGGATTCGAACGATTTCTTCCGGGGTATGAATTACCACATCTCGCATCTCGACCTCAGTTTAAAACTTTGGTGAGTTCCGCGAACACTTCATCGCGCTCGCCGCAGTCGACCTGGATCAGCAAGCCGGTCTTCTTATAAAAATCGATCAACGGCTGGGTCTGGTCGTGGAAAACTTTCAAGCGGTTGCGGGCACTGGCCTCGCTGTCGTCGTCGCGCTGGTAAATCTCGCCGCCGCAGTCGTCGCAGACGCCTTCGACTTTCGGGGCCATGTTGAAGCGGTTGTAAATACGGTTGCACTTGCGGCACATGATGCGCGAGGTCAGGCGGCGCAGCAGGAAATCATCGGAACCATGGAAATACACCACGGCATCCAGCGGACGGTCCAGCTCTTTCAGCACTTCGGCCAGCAGTTCGGCCT
Organism: Victivallis vadensis; assembly: GCA_040391785.1. GTDB lineage: Bacteria > Verrucomicrobiota > Lentisphaeria > Victivallales > Victivallaceae > UBA5239. The sequence continues at coordinate 23,225 of JBEBXH010000006.1, read as the reverse complement.
GTTTCACCGTGCGCGGATAACCGTCGAGGATGAATCCGTATTTCTTTTCGTCTTTTTTCAGCGCTTCCTTGACCATGGCGGCCACGATTTCATCGGGCACCAGCTTGCCGCTGTCCATGAGGGTTTTGGCTTCTTTGCCGAGTTCGGTACCGGCCTTGACTTCAGCACGCAGCAGATCGCCGGTGGAGATGTGGAAGTACGGAGCGGCTTCCTCCAGCATTGCGGAGAGGGTTCCTTTGCCGGCCCCGGGGCCGCCGAGCAGTATCAGGTTTCTTTTCTTGAACATTGTAATCTTGTTCCCTTGTTCTTTTATTTCCGCCCTTCAGGCGACCAGCGTTCCGCCGCTGGACCACGTCCGGGTAAGCACCCGGCGGCATGTTATTTTTTAATTACTTCCAATAAAGCTTCCGGGGCGATTTCCTGCTGCGAACCGTCGGCCATGTCTTTGCAGACGACGATATTTTTCGCCAGTTCCTCGTCGCCGCGAATCACCACGAAACGGCTTCCCGCGCGGTTGGCGGCACGCAGCTGCGCCTTCATGCTTTTGTCCTCAAATTCTACGATCACCGGTTGACCGGCCTGACGCAGCGCAGCGGCCAGCTTGATATTGGCGTCGCGGGCGGCGGAACCCATCGAAATCAGGAACACCGGCGGCACCGCGGCCGGCGGAGCTGCCACGCCCAGCGCCTGCTGCACCAGCAGCAAACGTTCCATACCCGCCGCGAAACCGACGCCGATCACCGGCTTTTTCGTTTCCGGCAAAAAGAGTTCATAGCGGCCCCCGGCGGAAATGGTCGCCTGCGCGCCCAGCCCGGCCGTGTGGACCAGCTCAAAAACCGTATGAACATAATAATCGAGCCCACGCACGAGAAAGGGGTCGATTTCGTATTCGATTCCGGCCTGGTCCAGCAGTTTGCAGACCCGACGGAAATATTCCTGCGATTCCTCCGTGTAGCTTTCCACGTAGGGCGGAGCCTGACGGACGATGTCGCGGCACTGTTCCTGTTTGCAGTCGAGGATGCGCCAGATGTTGCGGTCGATACGGGCGCGGCAGTCGGCGCACATGGCGTCAAGGTGATTGCTGAAAAACTCACGCAGCATCTTCACCGCCGGCTCGCGGTCGGCCTGAATGCCGCGGGTATTGAGCAGCAGTCGGCCGCCGGTAATACCGATTTCCTTGATGTAGTGCATCATGGCGGTAATGGTTTCGGCGTCGATTTCGGGGGCGATCCTGCCGACGTTTTCCAGTCCGATCTGGTGAAACTGGCGGCGGCGTCCGGCGGCGGGGCGCTCCCCGCGGAACATCGGGCCGATGTAGTAGACGCGCTTTTCGTTGCCGTTCATCACGTCGGTGGTCAGCAGTGCGCGCATGACGCCGGCGGTCCCTTCGGGGCGCAAAGTCAAGCTGCGTCCGCCGCGATCCTCGAAGGTATACATTTCCTTCTGGACCACTTCGGTTTCGTCGCCGATGCCGCGCTTGAAAACTTCGGTGTATTCAAAAATCGGCGTGCGCAATTCTCCGTAGCCGTACAACGGAAATACTTCATCCGCGGTTTCTTCCAGGCGGCGCCACCAGGCGGCTTCTTCCGGGAAAATATCCGCGGTGCCGGGCGGAGGTGCGTAATTAGCCATATTTTTTCCTTCACTTTTCCTTATAAAAACAAAAGTTCCGAAAACGCAAAATTGCGCCGGACCATAAGTCGGGCGCAATTATAAATGCTTTATTCGGAACCCCAAGCCATAAAACGGAATTACTTAATTTTCTTGGGATTGAGCTTTTCCACGCGCTCTTTGAGCTCTTTGCCGGCGCGGAATTTGACCACGGCACGCTCCGGAATCACCACTTCGTTTTTCGGGCGGTTCGGGTTGCGGCCTTTACGGCTCTTGCGGACCTTGACTTCAAAAACGCCGAAATTGCGCAGCTCAATGGTTTCGCCATTGGCCAGTTCGTCGGCTACATAATCCAAAGTCTTCTGCACCACTTCGGCCACGCTGTTCTGAATCAGACCAGTTTCCTTGGCGATCCTTACGACTAAATCTCTCTTTGTCATGTTCGTCTCCTTGTTAATCAAAACATTTTATAAACAATAATTCTTTTATTAAACTTTTAACTGTAAATCTGAAACTATAACTTACAGTCAATCCGCAATATTACAAGTATTTAAATAAGATAGTTTTGAATTTTTTCCTGTAAAATTTCCGCAAAAATCCATCTCAGCCTATTGACAAAACAGTCATAATACATTATAATACAAATAAGACCAATAAAACAAATAGGGCGAATTTTATGACGGAAGACGCAATCAGGGCACAATTCGGCATCGACCTGAACTCAGGGGAATCGCTGAAGGTTCAGCTGCAGGAGAAGCTTTACCGCTTCGTCCGTACCGTGCCGCCCGGTACCCGGCTGCCACCCGAGCGCGAACTGGTCGAGACACTCGGCATTTCGCGCGTCACCGTCCGCAACGCCCTGGTTCCCCTTTATGAAGAGGGCCTGCTGCTGCGCAACAGCCGCAACGGCACCCGCGTCGCTCCCCGTTCCCAGCCCGCCGCCCCGCAGATGGGTGCGTTTCACCAGATGGCGCTGGGGACGCCGTGGCTGGATAATCCGCCGGTCAAACTCCGTTTCCTGCTTTTCGAAAACCTCCCGTCGCAGAAGTTGTTCTGGGAGAGCGTGATCGACGATTTCAACCAGTCCCAGCTCGAATGCATCATCGAGCCGGTGTGGCTCCCGAACAACATCAGTTCCAATGACATGCTGGATTACCTGGTCAAGAACCCGGTTGATATTTTCCTGTTCAGCAGCGCCTTTGCCCGCGAACTGCCGCAAGTCGCCCAGGAGCTGCCGCAATCGTTGAAGAATATCAAATCCGACCCGCAGTTCCTCACCGAGCTGATTCAGGCGGTTGACTGTGAACTTTTCGATTACCTGGTACCGCTCGCCTTTTCCGATTCTTCCACCTTCTGGAACGAAGAACTGGCGGAAAAATGCGGGTTGAAAGACGTGGCCGCCCGCATCCAGCGCGGCGAACAGCTCCAGATGATACGCGAAGCGCTGCCGTACCTGCCGGAAGGGTGCCATGCCGCGGACCATATCTGGGACTATGTCGCCCATCAGGGACTGCCGGATGGCAGCGGTAATCTCGATTTCCTGCTCCCGGTGCTGAAAGAGCTGGCCGACCTCCGCAGTGCCGGTCCCGCATTCATCACCGAACAGAAACATCCCCTTGAAGCGGTGGAACGGTTTGTCGCCGGACGGCAGCTTTTCCTCAACACCAATATCACCTTTCTGAATATGTTCCCCGCGCCGAAGTTCCATTGGAGCTATCAGCCCTTCTGCAGCCTCGAAGGACATAACCAGATAAACGGCTTTGTCGGCATCGCCGTTTCCCGCTCCTGTGCGGACAGCGCACCGGCGGTGAAATTCATTCAGCATTTGATGACCGATGCATCCCAGCAGAAACTTAGCGATATCCGCAATATTTATCCGATGCGCCGCGCGAATTACGAGAAGTTTGCCATCCGCAAGTTTGGATTCAGCAGACCGCAGATACGGCATTATCTGGAAACCCGGCGCTTTTTCTGTTATCCCGATGGCCGCAACGAGGAATTCCTGAATTTCATGGTTTACCAGGTTCGCCAGGAGCTCAAGAAAATGATGGACGGCAGCTATACCCCGGAAAAAGCGCTCGAAGTCATCCGGAAAAAATGGAAATTAAAATCGTCATCCCGATAATCAAATAAAACAAACACCTAAAACAGGGAATGAAAATATGAGAAAGAAACGTTTCACACTTATCGAGCTCCTGGTAGTTATTGCGATCATAGCAATACTCGCCGCCATGCTGCTGCCCGCCCTGAACCGCGCCCGCATGATGGCCCGCAAAGCCGCCTGCCAGAGCAATCTGAAGGATATCGGGCTCATGTTCCAGCAATATGCCAACGATTACGATCATGTGGTGCCGCCGTGCTTCATTTACGACCCCGGCGTCAGGGTTTGGGTGCATTACCTGATCCGGGGCGGGTACCTCAACATTCCGGCGGATATTTTCCCGGATTCTACGGACGGTGCGGCCGCCGCCAAGATCAAGGCGCAGGCCGTGGCCAACATCATCACCAAATGCCCCGACCGCCCGATCGATACTTACCTGAACCTGCCGCTAAATTACGCCGGCTGGGCCAGTACTCCCGCGTATTATTCGGACAATAACAAGGCAACTTATTATGCTTTCGGTACTCTGAAAAAGATGAGGTATCCCACCATGACCGCGTCAATCTTCGACGATCCCCGCTCCGCCATCGGCGCCAGCGTGCCATGGGTCGTCAGCCTGGACGCCAATGCCGGCGATAACGGCGATCGAATCCTTGATGAAAAAGATCGTGCACTGGGAACCTATGGCGATATCCGGCACGGACAGAACAACGTGGCTTTTTACGATGGTCACGTGGCTTCTTCGAACAGACTCTACAATGGCTGGTCGTATCCGGAAGCCTCTTACGGGCTCACCGTTTATGACAAAACCAAATATCCCCTGCCGTAATAAACCAAGGAATTGTTCCTCATGAAAAAACTGCTGTTGCTCATTCTGATGCCGTTTATGCTCTCCGCCGCCAATCCGTCCGTCACCGCCGGGCGCACTGCCGTGCCACCGGTCATCGACGGCAAACTCGACGATGCCGCCTGGCGGAACTGTATCGAAATCACCAATTTCGTCCGAATCAAATCTTCCGAGCCAGACTCGCGCCCGACCAAAGCCTATATAACGTATGACAATGACCGCCTCTATATCGGCTTCAAATGCTACGAGAAAGTACTCGATCCGGTACTGAACCAGCTGCAGCAGTTTCAGAATAAAGTCCAACCCGGTGCTGAAAATGCGGCCATTTTCGGCGATAACGCGGTCGAAATTTTCCTCACTCCCTCCGCCGAGAATCCCGACCTGTACTATCACCTGACCGTAAATGCCAATGGCGCGCTGTATGATGCCATCGGCCGGAAAGCCCCGGCGGAATGGAACTCCGGAGCCGAGGTCAAAAGCTATGTCGGCGACGGCTTCTGGAGCACCGAAATCGCCATTCCGTTTAAGTCCATGAATGCCTCGACGAATTCGCCGTGGCGGATCAATCTTTGCCGTATCTCGCAGCTGGACGAGGTCAAATATAGTTCATGGAGCCCTGCTTCCGCGCAGGGTTTCCACATGCCGACGATTTTCGGCACCCTCAATTTTGCCGACAAGGTTCCGGGCATTTCCGGGGTTTCCCAGCTGAATAAATTTCAGGCCAATACCCCGCAATCGTTTGAGTTCACCGGCGGCGCGACCGCGGAACTGACCGCCCGGTTCAACAATGGCGGCGTCATGTCGTTCACCGGCCCCGCCCCGGTCCCATACCAGCTCAGTTCCGCCGCCAAGGCCATGATCTGCGAATTCGGCACCGCCAATACCGAAACCTTCCTGCGCTCGAATTCCCTCAGCCTCAAACCCGGCGGCGAATACCTCTTTTCCGCACAGGTGAAAACCGATTACCAATGGCAAGGAGGCAGCCGATTCTACAACTTCTTTGTGGTTCGTACCAAAGGCGGCGGCTACAAGGGCATCGAAGGCGCGGCACTGCCGCTCAAAACCAACGGCTGGCAGACGGTTCGCGGCGTTTACAAAAACGGCGAGGACACTGCCGGAGAGTTCTGGATGTTGAAATGGGACGCCCACAAAGTCGGCGGCAGCGTTGCCTTCGACAATGTCTCGCTGATCGAGAAAGACTCCGGGCGCGAAATGCTTTCCAACGGCAACTTCCAGAACGGCTCCGCCGGTTGGAACGTTTTCCGCAAAGAAGCCTATCGTCCCGGCTGCGGCGCCGATGCCGCTGAGGTCCGCCTCTCCTATACATTCTCCGACAACGGCAAACAGCTTTATTCTTCCCCGAAATTCCTCTTCCTGCTGGCCAAAGAAAATCCGGCTATCAGCTCGCAAATGGTGTATCTGGGTGAGGAAGGCCTGTTCCCGGCGGAAAACTTCCACCTGAATACCGGTAGTGTCGAGCATATCCGGCTGCTGTTGAAAAGCAATCAGGCGTATAGTGCCGACAAAGTTCTCGTCGAAATTCTTTCGCCGTCGTTCTGCCGTCTGCTTTCCCCGGAGGGACGCGTCGGCTCCATCCTTCCCCGGAGCATTCAGGAAAGTACGGTGACTTATCAGGACAAACCCTACTACAAATATTTGATCGAATACGATGGAAGCGCCCTGGCCGATGTGAATTCGCACGAGGCGCTGTATCCGCTGATCCCGCTGCTTTGGCAGGGGACCGGGCTGTACGAGCCCGGCAAGACCGGCCATCTCTATTTCAAGGCTTGGCTCTCTTCAGAAGAAGCTGAGGAAAATTACCACGCGTTGCCGCTGACGCTGCTGCCGCCGCTGGCCGGGCGCTCGCCGGAGAAACTGCCGATCGTGCTCTGGGCCTACCCCCAGCAACAGGAATTCACCAACATGAGTCCGCTCGAGCAGGATCTGATGGTTCGCAAGTTCCGGGAATCGGGGTACAATATTTCCTATGCCAAGCGGAACCAGCTGCCGCTGTTCAGTAAATATGGCCTGAACCCCCTGATCATCATTGCGCCTACCGCTACTCGGGGGGCCTATCATCACCCGTACATCCGGGAATTCCTGACACAGCACCCGGAGTTCCGGGGCGTTAACTCCAAAGGCGAGCCCGTACTGGCACTCGATCCGGCTTATCTGCTGGAAAAGGACAATCTTTTCCTGCCGTACATCCGCAAAATTGCCGCCGCTTATGCCGAGGTTTTTCCCTATTTGATCTGCTATGACTACGAGTTTCCGTACATGCCGGAGCACTTTTCGAAGCCCAAACCGGGCACCATCGGGTTTTCTGAGCGCAACCTCGCGCTCTTCCGCAAATTTGCAGAGCTGGACGATAGCGTCAAACTCACCCCGGAAATCATCCTGACCGACTACCGCGCCAAATGGCAGGATTTCCGCGCCCGGCAGAACGCCGAAATCATCCGCATCCACCGCGATCTCCTGAAGGAAGTCAGCCCGCAAACCATTTTCGCCCTTTACTCCGGTTATCCTCCGTACAATCCGGGCAGTTACGGAATCGACTGGCGTTACGCCGCCCCGGCAGTCGACCTGCCCATGGTCGGCTACGGCGGCGACGACAAGCTCCTCCTCGACACCGTGCCGCAGCCATACACCAACGCCGGACTGCTGATCATGTCTTACGCCGATCAGAATGCGCTGCAGCTGAATATCGCGAAACTCCTGCTGGAAGCCGGAAGCTTCATGGGCTATGTGCATTTTGTGATCGACGGACGCTACTTCCAGGCATCGTCAGCGGTAGCCGCCATCGCCGCCGATTTCGAACCATTTTTCCTGAATATCAAAACCGCCCGCCGTCACGACCTGACGGTCGACGCCGCCACCGGCAAGCCCCGCGGCGACATCTATACCTTCGTCCATAACGGCAAACGTCTGGTCGTGCTGCTCAACTACAGTTCAACTTCCCGGCAATTCGCCTTCAACTCGCTGCAGCTGCCCGCCAACACCGTGGCCGTGGACCATGCCACAAAGCAATTTCTGAAAGATCCGCAGAAAATCACGCTGGAAGTTCCACCGTTCAGCCTCCGCGCCGTCATTTTCCGTACCGCCCCGGCTTCGACAGTCGCTCCGGCGGCTCTCTCTTCTGATTCCGGCGCGTACCCGGTCCTTCGCTGGCGGCATCCCGATGCCGCGTTCACCGGTTTTGAACTGGAATATGCCGACAACCCCGATTTCAAAAATGCCGCACGGCTGAACAACATCCCGTCGACCTGGGCTCAACTTCCCGCCGATTGCTCGGGACGGACGGTTCACTGGCGCGTCAAAGCCGCTTCCGGCGACTGGTCGAAACCCCATCGCTTCGACGTACCCCCGCAAACCCTGCTGGCCTATCAACGGCCAAGCGATTACAATGCGGAACTCGGCTTCTGGACGGTTTTCAGCTGGGGCGGCGCGGACGCATTGTCGCTGACCGGACGCACCGGCGATACCTTGAGCGTTCAGAATGCCTATAACAACACGCAAAGTTACTGGACCAACTTCCGCAAGCCCGGCGGCAGCACCCGCCCCATTCCGGTCAAGCCCGGCGAGAAATACCGCTTCAGCGGCACCATCGAGAAATCCGGCGAAATCAATGCACAAATCTCCATCGTGTTCCTCCGCAAAGACGGTTCATTCATCATCCCGGCGGCGATGGCAAGTGGTTCTGGCCATGTGGAAGTAACGGCGACCGCCCCGGCGGAAGCAGCCGCCATCCGCCTCGCCTTCAGCGGAACCGGCGCGGGTTCCGCCTCCTGCTCCAACTTCAAGCTCGAAAAAATAACGGACTGAACCAGTAAAAAAAGTCCGCTGAATTCATGGAATATCATTGACCTTGTGCCGATTCGAGTGTATTGTATGTCATCATTTTATGCAGGAAGACGGACAATGCACTCGTTGCTGAAATATCTGCCGGCGCTGTTGCTGGTGTTTTTGATTTGCGGTTGTGGGGAGGGCCCCAGCGAAACCGCGCACCCGTTGTTTGCCAAATACCGCAAGGCACGCAACGACAATCATTACCCCGAGGCCGCCGATTATCTCAAGCGTTACCTCAAGGTGCGCCCGGAGTCACAGCTCGCTCACCTCGAACTGGCTTCGCTGTACGACGAAAATCTCGATGATCCGCTGTCCGCGGTGTATCATTACCGCTGTTATCTGGAGACGGCCGATCCGCACGCGCCCCAGCGCCGCGACGTCGTCAAATGGCTCGAGAACGCCGAGCGCCGGTATTACAACAACGCCCGGATCAAGTTCAACGACCCCGAGGATGTGGCTTCGCTGCAGGACAGTCTGCACGAAGCGGACCAGGCGCTGAAGGTCGCCCAGGCCGAAAACCGCCGCCTGCTCCTCCTGAGCAATGAATACCAGGCCCGGATCACCAAGCTCGATCACGACTTTAAGCTGAAAAGCATCGAAGCCACCGATACCTCGATCCTGAAGGAACAGCTTCGCGACAGTACCGCCAGCGTCAAACAGCTCGAGGTCTACCGCGACGCCCTGACCCGTGAGGACAAGAACAAAGAGCAGCGCCTGGCCGAGCTCCGCAAGTCCATGGAGGACCAGAACCGGATCATCACCGCTCTGCGTGCCGACCTGGCCGCCGCCGAAAAAGAAGCCGCAAAAATCCCGGACATGCTCCAGCAATACCAGAAGCTGCAGCAGGATCACGCCAGTCTGAAAAAAGAACTGGATGACCTCCGGAAAACCATAACCCCTGTTAACGAGGCCCGTAATCAATGAAGAAATTGCTGATTCCAGTATTTGCCGCCATCCTGCCGGTGCTCATGACCGGCTGTCTGTTTCCGTCCGGAAACTACAACGAAGTGGTTTATTATGATCTGTCGACAATCCGGCTGGCCATGCCGGACAATCTGCCGGTCGTGGTGGAAATATTCCAGTCCAGCGAATCATCGCGTTCGCAGATGACCTACCTGACCAGTGATAACCGCCTGCAGCTCGACAGTTACAACCGCTGGGTGCAACAGCCCGAATACATCATCACCCGTTTCCTGCAGACCGCGTTCAGCAACAACCAGCCTTCGATCCAGACATCGACCTCCGCGGCGGTCGCCGGGCGCAGGGCCATGGCGGACGGCTACCGGATCAGCGGCACGGTGTTCACCATGCGGATCGACCTCAAGCGCCGCGAAGCCATCCTCGGCGTGAACTATCTGATCCGTTCGATTGTGGATGGCGCCAGCGCCGCCACGCTGTCGAATTCCTCCGTTTATACCGCCAAATACCGCAATGAATCTCCGGCCGACTTTGCCGCCGCCATGTCCGAAGCCGCCGAAAAAATGGCCATGCAGATTCAAAGCGAAATTTCCCAGCTTCACAATCCCAAAGGAACCAGCACCAATGTCAAAGCCCCCGTTAGTCCTGAAAACCCAGGTATTGATTGATTCCGGCGCCATCGCCGGCCGGATCAGTGAGCTGGGCGCGGAAATCACCGCATTTTATGACCGCCAGCCGCTGACCATGCTGGTGATGATGAATGGCGCGATGATTTTCGGGGCCGACATGGCCCGGGCCATCAAATTGCCTTTGTGGCTGGATTCGCTGCGGGTGTCGTCCTATCACGGGCTCGGCAGCAGCGGCAGCGTCACGTTCAGCGCCATGCCCAAACTGCCGCTGGCCGGCCGCCACGTGCTGCTGGTCGACGATATTCTCGATACCGGGCTGACGCTGAGCCGCGTCATTCCCCGAATCGCCGAGGAGAAGCCGCTCAGCGTCCGCACCTGCGTGCTTTTCGACAAACAGGTTCCGCGGGTGGAGGGCGGCCTGGTCCGGGCCGACTGGACCGGTTTCGACGTTCCCCCGAAATATATTGTAGGTTACGGCCTGGACGCGGAGGAGTACTACCGCAACCAGCCCGATATATCCATTGTTTTGAATGATTAATCCGAGGTAAGAATGAAACATCTTAAATTATTGGCGCCGCTGGCCGCCGTGGCCTGCGCCGTTCTGCTGCAGGCTCAGAACCCCATCTCGCAACCCGTGTTCGGCGTCACCGGCGAAAAACAGTTCGGCACTCATTATTACCGTCTTTACACCGGGCTGACCGACCTGGAAACCGCGCGCAGAATCGCCACCCGCGACGGCGGCTACCTCGTCGAAATCAATACCGACGAGGAAAATCAGTTCCTGAACAGCTGGTTCGAAGCCTATGTCGGCAAGTTCCTGATCGGCGCCGCGCGCAACGACAAGGGCCAGTGGGTCGGCTCCGACGGCAAGGCCCTGGCCTTCCTCAACTGGGCGGACCCGGAAACCGTCGCCATCACCCCCAAAACCGCTGCAGCCGCAGTGATCGAATTCGGCGCGGCCGGCGGCAAATGGGACGCGATACAGTCCTCCACCAAAGTTTCGGGATTCATCCTCGAATTCAATACCAAGCCCAAACCGCTGCCGAGAAGCACTGAAACATACGGTTTCGACGAGCAGCCCGAGCTGATGGACGAGGAACCCGAAACCGTCGAAAAGAACGACCCCACCCTTTCCGACCTGCCCGCCAGCGGGCTCAGCGCCAACCTGTTTTTCTCCAAATACGTTTACGCGGGGGGAATTTTCCGCGAACGTTATGCGGGCAAGGAAATTTCCATAGCCGGTTTCACCCGCGTGGCCGACATCCGCGAAATTACCGAGGACGACCGCGTCTGGTCCAAGTACAAAGGCAAATTTTTCGTGCGCCTGCTCGGCGATAACGTCATCTGCTTCCTGAACAGCATGCCGTTGATCGAGGGCAACAGCGCCCGCATCATGGTCAAGGTCGAGGGCAAAATCACCAAGGGCCCCCAGTTCCAGCAGATTATTCTCGACGATGCCCGCTTCATGAATTACCGCCGCCTCCAGTCGCAGCGGCGCCTCCCCACCGGCAAGGACATCGAGGAACTGACTCAGGTCGCCGGCGTCCTGACCAAATTCGACCGCCTCCTTGACAACGGCACGTTCGAACTGCAAACCAATCAGGAAGGCGCCACCGTCACCTGTACCCTCGGCAATGACCCGGACGGCTACGGCATGGAACTCTACTGGCTCAAAAACACTGCCAGCGCCGGAAATCTGGTCGTCAATGTCGTCGGCGCCAAATCCATACCGGACGACCCGGAAAGCCCGCTGATCAACTGCTTCCTGGGCGGCTGGGCCGATCCCGCCGCCGCCGCCAGACAGCGGCCCAAAAAAGAAGCACCCAAAGAGAAAAAAGAAGAAACCAAATAACCGCCGCCCGGTTATTGCTCATGGGATTTGAGTGCAGCACAGATCCCGTAAATTCTATTGCGAAATCTTCCGCTTTGAAACGTTTGAATAAGGTTATTTAAACATGAATTCTATCTTTTTGCAGATATTTTTCAAACGTTTGAATAAACAGTATTGACAATACCCGATTTGGTGTTATAATATTTTACAATGAATACTGAAACAGGAAAAATCATGAATCAACAGCGTCGAACCGTGGTCACGATAAAAGATATTGCCGCGGCTGCACAAGTATCGGCCAGCACCGTCAGTCTGGCGCTACGTGACGATGTCCGGCTCCGGCCGGAAACCCGCGACCATATCAAACAGCTGGCGGAGAAATTGCGCTATATTCCGAGCGCGCAGGCCCGGGGTTTGCAGTCGCGCCGTTCGCAGTTGATCGGTTATCTGTTGCGAGGTTTTGATTCCTCCTTTTTCTACCAGCTGCTGGGGCATATGTCCCGGGTGGCCGCTTATTCCGATTACGGAATTTTGACCAGCTGCGCCAGTACCGCGGAGTTTGAGGCGAGGCAGCTTGAGCTGATGCGGAGCAAGAATATCGACGGACTGGTGGTGTCGGGCTGTTTCAAGGAAAATATTCCCCTGATTCACCGGTTCAGCGATGAGGGGATACCGGTCGTCGGCTGCTGCTGGTTCAACCGGATCGCCCCGTATCCGAATGTGGAAACCGATAACCGTATGGGGGGCGTCCTCGCCGGCGAACATCTTTTGTCGCTCGGGCACCGCCGCCTCGGGTTTTGTTCGTTCAATATTTGCGTGATCGAAAACCGCTATATCGGGTTTCTCGAAGCGGCCCAGGCCTGCCCGGAAGCTTCGGTAAAAAGAGCCGTCGGGCAGGATGAAATCCGCGAAATGCTGCTTCAGCCGGATCGCCCGTCGGCGATTTTCGTTCATTCCGATGAGGATGCGGTAAACTTGATTTCGGTGGCCCGGGAACTGGGGCTGGAGGTGCCGCGGGATCTCTCCGTCATCGGTTTCAACGATATGCCGATCGCCTCGATGATGAACCTGACCACGTTGTCGCAAGCCCGGGAAGAGCTGGGGCCGGTGGCCTTTGAGATGTTCATAAAAATGCGCGGCGGCGAAGAGGTTTCCGATTTGTACCTGCCACCACAATTAATCGTCCGGGAATCCACCCGGCCCTATGATAAATAAACGGCAACATAAATAAACGAGGAGTTATGGAAACATGAGGACAAAAAATTTTACACTCATTGAATTACTGGTCGTTATCGCGATCATCGCAATTCTGGCGGCAATGCTGCTGCCCGCCCTGAACAAGGCACGGGAAAAGGCGAATTCGATCAAATGTGTCGCCCAGCTTAAGGAAATCGGTACGCAGCATGCATTGTATTTCGGTGATTTCTATGACCAGTTTGTCCCGGACGCCTATGGCAGTACCTACTGGTGCATGGGCGGAACGAACGGACATCCGTTTGCACGCGATTACCTGAAAGTGACATATGAACAGAAAGAAAAAAGCCTGCTGGACTGCCCGGGAAATCCCAATATATGGAGCTTTTATATACATAATATGAATTATACCTACAACGCTTCCCCGTACCGGTATCGAAATTCTGTCGGATTCGGCAAGACCGCCGCGACCGTGAAAACCCCGAGCAATTTGATCATGTTCGGGGACAACGGCCAGGGAAACTCCGCCACGCAAGTTCCCCTGATGGGAATGAAAATGGATCCATATGTCGGATGGTTCGACAATTCAAGCTCGAATAACATCTGGGGTCTCGGATATTGGGTACACGGCGGACGGGCCAATGTGGTTTATCTTGACGGCCACGCGGGTTCCGTCAAAAAAGAAGAAGTCGCCGATGCTAACTTCAGTTCGGCGAAATGAGAGTGACCATGAAAAAATATCTGATCCTTCCAGCTCTGCTGTTCCTCGCCTGCTCTGCCCTTGGCAACGCCCTCGTGACCGTGGGCGGCATCTCCGCCACGCCAAAATTGAACGGCCAATTCACCGGCAAATGCTGGGAAAAAGCGGTCGGGTTCCAGTTATTGCCGAATATGCCCGGCAGCGGCCAGGTGGAAAACGGCAATATCCGGCTCGCTTCCGATGACAAATTCCTCTACATCGGCGGCCGCCTCGATCAATCCTATCTGAATCCCGTGGCCAACCGGCTGGAACTGGTTCGCCCACACGCCAAAGGCGACGGCGATGCGGCGATCTATCGGGACGACGCGGTGGAAATTTTCTGGCAGATTCCGGGGGAAAGCGAATATTATCATTTTTCCTTCAATCAGGCCGGGCACCGGATATTCAACCGGGCGCAGGGCTACGGGATGAATTCTCCGCTCGATGCGCGGCAGGTCCGCGTAGCCACTCACCTCGGCGAAACCTTCTGGGACTTTGAGCTGGCGGTTCCCCTCGCGCTCATTGGCGACGGCAAGGACGTGAAATTCAATTTATGCCGCAATAACAATCCCAAGGAAGAACTTTCCGCCTGGTCGCCCACCGGTTCGAATTTTCATCAGGCGGATAAATTCGGTACGCTGGCTTTTGACCGGACGGCACCGGCCGTGCAATCGACCCGGACCCGGCTTGGCACGGGCGGGATCGATTTTTCGGTCAGGCTCGCCCCCGGCGCATTCCGCTTCGCCGGTGCGCCCGGAGCCGCGGCTCTGTTGAAATCTACTTCCTGGCGCAGTACTATCCTGCGGGCCGTGCCGGACGCCGCCGCCGGAACGCTCCAGATATCGGTTTACAATGCCGAAACGGATCGTTTGCTGTGGCGGACGCCCCTGATCACGGTCAATTCGAGCGAATCCGGCATCCGGCTGTCGCTGCAGCTGCCGGGGGCCGGGAAATTGTATCTGGACGGTCAGGAAATCGAATCGAATGTCAGGAAGATCGAGCGGAATCTGGTTCTCTCCGGCAACCTGCACACGCTTGCGCTGGAAGTTGAAGGCGAATCCGGTACATTTTCCGGGCATCTGGACATCGGCGGACTGCAGATTCCAGCCGCGCAATTTCTGGAATCCGCATCGGCGGAGGGTAACTGGAAATCAGCCGGTTACGACGATACCAAATGGTGCGAGGCCGATACCGCCGCGCCGGTTGCCGGCCGCCGCTATTACCGCTTCTCCATCGTCCGCAACCATGCGCTGTTTGCGCCGCAGCGCCCGAGCCGCGAGCTATACGTGAATAACCGTGCGAACCAGCAATGGACGCTGCGGATCGGCTCCCCTTTCGAGCATCCGGCGGCAAACTACCGCATGAATATCGTGATGCCGGAGGCGGTCACGGTTCCGCGTTATGATTTTGAACAACGGCTGTACAACCGTTTCAAGCATGAATTCAAGGATGTACCGGTCGCGGGTAATCAGCGGCAACTGACCTTCGCTTTCCGGGAGCCGATGGCGCCGCTGCCGTACAACTGGGGGTTCTATGTGGTCAATTTCATCCTCACGCCCGGGTTCGCGGAAATGCCGGCCAAACCAGTACCCGTGAAAGTCTGGCAGAGCGGCCGCGGTTTCACCGAATTTCCGCAGGAATACAAGCTGATTGTACTGCCGGAACTGAAAAGCGGCACCCCGGAAAAGATCGTCATCAACCTCTGGGATGTGGAACGCGACAACTGCTTCAGCCTCGATGAAATGAAACTCGCCATAGACACCTTTGCCGCCGCCGGGATCAATTTCTGCGGCGTGAATGCCGGACGAATCGGCAGCGATCAGGTAATCAGCGACTATGCGCATCAACTGGGGATGAAAACCATCTTCTGCTTTTTCGGCCCCGTTTCGACCTGGTTCAACCGGCACCTGGAGCAGCACCCCGAGCAGAAACGGGTCAATCCTGTTCATCCTTCGCCGGGATGGCAACCCGGCATGTGCCCGGAATATTTCATGACCGACCCGGAGATCAAACAGATGATGCAAAGCGCCTTTGCCCGGAACGACGTATTCATGGACGATGCCGAGCGCGGAATCAATGGCGCATGCCTGTGCGACCGCTGCCGCAAGCGCTTCGCCGGGCGCTTCAACCTCGCCACCGTTCCCACAGCCGAGGCGGTCTACAAGGAGCATCAGGAGCAGTTTATCACCTATAATCTGGAAAACAACCGGCGCATGGTCGACTACGAACTGCAGTTGGCAAAAGAAGCGAATCCGGCAACCAAGTCCGCCGTTTATTCCGGCTACGATTCGGCGGACGCGCCGCGAAGCTACGGCATCGACTGGAAACTGTACCGCGACAAGCTCGATTATCCGAGCGCCGGCTATGAGCTGAATACCGCATTTATCCACAAAACCCGGCAGGCCCTGGGTGGACAGCCCATGATCTGCGGCTACATCCTCGATACCGCCCAGTACGAGCGTCCGCTGGCCGGCCAGAATATCAAAGGCGTGCTGTTTCACCAGCTGCGCAACGGCGGCTTTGCCGGAGTGCTGATCTGGTCGTGGCGGGACCTCGACGGACGGGGCTGGCAGGCAATCAATGAATTCGCCCGGGGCACCGCCGCATTCGAGAATTATCTCGACGAGAAAAAAGCGGTTCCCTTTCAGGCCGCCGGCTGGGCCGTCGAATCGCTCGGCGCTTACCGCGATGGCGATTCCGTGCTGGTGATGGCCATCAACCTCTCGCCCGCCGCCCGGAAGCTGACGGCGAAACTTCCCGCCGGCATGCGGAGCGCTTCGATGAATGATTTTTATCTGGAAACCACGGCGGAAGTCCGCGACACGTTTACCGTAAACGTCCCGCCGGGCGGCGCCGTATTGCTGAACTTCAAACCCCTCGAGGAGAAAAATCGATGAAAAAAGTATGGTTGTTTGTTCTGGCCCTCATGACGTTATCGATCGTGAGAGGCGAGCCGGGCCCGAATATGATTGTCAATCAGGATTTCAGCAAACTGGATGCGAAAGGGCTGCTGCTGAATTGGAGCCCATTTGGCAACGGTTACGAATTGACCACGGACAATCTGCAGCCCGGGCGGCAGAAAGCGATCCGGCTCGGCGGAGAAAAGGGAAATCGCGGGCTGTATCAGGTCATTTACGGCAAGCCCGGCATGACCTATCGCCTGGAACTCGACGTCCTGCCGCAGGCGATTTATGAGGGAAAATTGCTGGCCATTTACGTGACGCTGCCCTTGAAGGACGGTACGACCAAATACCTGGTTCTGGCGGAGTTCAACAAAACCAATCCCGGAAAAACCGGTGAATGGCAGCGTGTTTCGGCCGATCTCGACTTATCCAAATACCCGGAGGCAAACGGTGCCTTCGGCTTCTGGTCCATTGTGCTCGGCTTTGACGGCGAAGCCTACGTCGATAACTTCAGCTGCCGCCAGCTGTAACAACCGGGGTATGATTGGTATTTAGCGGCCGAGTTTTTTCCAGATGGGCTCCATGTCGATGATCTTTTCTTCGGTCATGGCTGCATCAATGCCCAGCGCGGTAACGGCGCTCTCGAGCCCCTCATTGCCGCCGGACCTGGGCGGGGTGCCGTTGACCATGCATTCGTAGAGTTCCTTCATGATATAGGCGTCGCCGCCGCCGTGCCCGTCCGCGCCAAAGTTGATGACCTGCGTTGCTTCATCGCCGATGCGCTTATATTTGAGCGTGCTGGCATAAAGTTCGAGCGCCATGGTACCTTCGGTGCATGAGAAATACATCCGGCGTTCAGGGATCGCGTTGCTCATCGTCGCCTGAAACTGCACTTTGACGCCATTGCGGTAACGCAGGATCGCCACCTGGGTGTCGACCAGGTCCTTATCGGCAGTAAACGGCGTCGCTACGCGATGCGGATCTTCCCATGAGGTAAAGGTATTTGCCGCATATTTTTTCATATAGTGTTCATTTTCCGGCACAAAAAAGTCAAGGTCGCCGAATGCCGCGATTTTCGAGGGCAGCGAATCGACCAGCCAGTTCAGCAAATCGAGGTCGTGACAACATTTTTCCAGGATATGCGGACCGGCAAGCCTGGTCAGGCGCCGCCAGTTGGTCATGATGTAACCGCCGTGGGCGGGGGCGATGTTTTCGGTGGCGTCGATGCTGAGAACCTTGCCGAGGTACCCGGAGGCGAGCAGTTCCCTGGCCTTGCGGTAGATTTGGGAGTAACGCAACACGAAGCCGGTCATAAAAGCAAGGCCGCATTTCTGGTGCGCTTCAAAAATTTCCCGGCAATCCTCGATGGTGGTCGCCAGCGGCTTTTCGCTGAAAACGTTCTTGCCGGCGGCGAACGTGGCCAGTATCTGTTCTTTATGGAATGCGTTCGGCGAGAATATCAGTACCCAGTCGATGCCCGGCGTGTTGATGGCTTCCTGATAGGAATCGCAGATTTTCGCATCCGTCGTGTTCCAGGCTTTCAGACTTTTCCGGCTCACTTCCTTGTCGGGGTCATAGACGGAAGCGACTTTGACTCTGCGGCCCGAGTCGCGCAGCAGATTGATGATCACTGCGCGGCTGCGGTTGCCGTTGCCGATGACGGCAATGTTGATAATTTGCTTGGTAGACATATTCAGCTCCTGTGTATTTTCTCGTTATAAACTGCCACTGCCTGGATTTCCGGGTAGATGTCGCCGGTTTTTTCCAGGCGGAGCTTGATCGCGCCTTTGCCGGCAGTGACCGGCAACCGGCAGTGCCCGCCGGCATCGAACTTGCATTCGCGGCGAACACCATCCAGTGTCACAGCAAAGGCGGGGGCGTTACCGGCAATCATGATGTAACCATCCGATGGTCGTTTCAGCTCAAAATCCAGAAATCCGTTTGGGAATGTTCGATTGCCGGCCCAACGCACCGGTACGCCGCTTTTAACCATGCTGTAACTCGCGTGCATATAGCGCCCGATGCGGTATTCGTCGGTAATGCCGCCGGCGATCACCAGGTCAAACGCACCGGGGTATTTGTTCCGGGCGCAATATTCCGCCTGATATTCCTCAAGTAGCAGCGCGCACAGCGCCAGCATTGTCGCGGGATAAACGTCCTCGACCGGTTTCAGCGAATCAATTTTTCTGTGGTCCATGCCGTTGGTAAACCCGGCATCACACGTGGTCCGGTGCTCGAACTCCGGCATCAATGATTTCAGCACGGCGGCGGCCCCGGCAACCGCAAGCCGCAAATTCGGCGCATCCTGATCCCCGGCTTCCATATCGTCGAAATACGCACAGACACATCTGGTAAAGGCCTCGACCGAACGCGATGCCATCAGCGCATTGCTCCACAACCGCTTCAAATAATCGAACCCGGCCAGTGCATTGACGCGGATTAATTGCTCTTCGGCGATTGCCACCGCGCGGGATTTTTCCGCAAGAATCGCCTTGCGCCCCGGTGTTTTCCGGGTGGACAGAATCGACCAGATGCCGTCGAGCATGTACAGCTCGGCATCGTTCCTGAATACGCCGAAAATTCCGCCGGCCTTCAGCCACTTCAGGTCGTGCCTCGGCGGATGTTGATGGAAAATCACGTGGCCGTCAATGAAATGGGTCCTGATGGCCAGTTCGAATCCCGCGATCCCCTGCTCCAGCAAAACCTGCTCGGAGCCCTCCGGATAATGCTTCGCGCTCCATTGTGCGCGGATGGTTTCGGCGGTAGCCCGAAGGTCGTCAATGGCTCGATGATAAGCGAAGAGATTGATCTCGTAGTTGTCGAAAATGGAGTTGCAGACGCGGTCGATGCGGATGGTGAAGCGGTCAACCCCGGCCTCCTGCCCGCTGCGAACATATTTGACGATGTTATAGACGTTCTCGGCGGGCAGATACCCGCCGCCGAGGAATTCGCCGAGGCAGTCGCATTCGGCGCTCATCGTCGTACCCGGCACTTTGCGCAAAAACGGATTGACCGGCAAGAACGGGTCGAAATCATATGGGGTGATCTTGGTTTCCACCTCGAAACCATAGGTCTGGGCGGCCAGCGCGGCCCCGGCGAGAATATTCTCATAATCCCGGGCGATCGAGCCGAACGAGCGCAGGATGAAGCGTTTGCCGCGTCGCCGGAGCTCCCCGGCGAAAATTCCGGCGATATGCGCCACCACCTCGGCGGCTGGATAACGGTCGGCGTTGGAGTTGTGGAGAACCGAGTAATCGGCCTCGGTCAGCGTCAGTACCAATCCATCAAGCGTTGGCACTGCCTCGAATGCTTTGCGGATCTTGAAACAGAGCAGTTCCCCGAACGCGGCGCCGAGCAGGTCGAATTCGCCGTTTTCGTCCATCAAACCGGGAATCGTATCGAGTAAGCCGGGCGCTATGGTGACCTCGCGATGCCAGTAGTACACCGGCCTGCCGCCCTGATGGGCGATATCGAGGATCTCGTTCAGTTTACGGCGATTCGCCAGGATGCTCTCCTTGTCCACCGCGGCGGCGGTTTGAGGGTAATCTTCATAGAGTACCAGTCCATCGAGGCCGCCAAGCGGCGAGTGGCAGCTGCCGCAGATTTCGAAGCTGTCCACCCGGTAGCTGTCGGCGCGGGACGCTACCCGGCGCATATAACCGACGTCCAGGTCGGTCGGATGCATCAGCGACCAACTGATTTCGGGGCGTTTGTTTTTCATAAGTTATTTACCGTTGAGAATATTGACCGGACGTTTTAACTATCTGTCCACGTTACCTAATTATTATGGCAACATTTGCCAATAATTCAAGTGGTAAAAATAAATTTCACCCGAAAAACATGCATTTTTGTTGACAAATGACCAGTGGACAGTTATATTTTTATGAAATTTTGGAGAATTTATGATTACCGTTAAAGATGTAGCGTTTCGCGCCGGGGTACCGCTGAAAACCGCGCAACGGGCTTTGTCCGGGCAGACTCTGGGGAAACGGCGGGACGCCCGCGAAAGAGCGGAAAAAGTCCTCGCTGCCGCCGCTGAGCTGGGGTATCGTCCATCGCAGATCGCCAGGTCACTCCGGGATGGCAAAACCCGTACCATCGGTTTTGTCGTCGGCAGCATTACCGACCAGTATTTCGCCGCCGTGGCCGAGACGGCAATGGATGAAGCGGAGCGCGCGAAGTATTCACTGCTGCTGCGCCTGAGCCGCTGGGATGCCGGGCTGACCCTGGATTGCGTACAGAAATTTTTGAGTTCATCCGTGGATGGAATACTTTTTTCGGGCCAGATGAACGAACAGGCCAATCCGTTCTACCGGGAATTGCGGAAACGGAATTATCCGCTGCTGACGCTCAGCAGCCCGAACGCACCCGGTTTTTCCTCGATTTCGTCGGATCACTCGGTGTCCATTCCGGCCGCGCTTCAATATCTGGCCGCGCGGGGACAACGCCGCGTGCTGCTGAGCCTTTACAAGGGACTGGATCAGTTCAGCGACGCCACTGGTGCGGTGTTCTCAAATTCCTGCAAGGCATTGGGGCTTGAACACGAAGTGATCGTCAATCACAGCCTGGGGGACGTCGCCCGCCTGGTGCACAGGAAATACCCGGCGGTATTGCTTTTCGGCAAATATTCCCTGCGGGCATTCGGGGACGAGCTGAACAAAATGAGAAACTACCGGCCGGACATTATCGGATTTGCCAATGAATGGATCTGGGCCAATTATCCGCAAACGCGGTTGTGCGGGGCGATTTTCGATCATGCCGAAACCAATATCCGCATGGCGATCCGGTTCCTGATTCAGGAGATCGAGCAGCGGACCCCGCCGCAGGATCTCTCTTTTCAATCGCGCTTTATTCCAAATGAATGCTTCGGCGAGCTGAAAGTGAAAAACCTGGCCAATGAATTCCTGTTTACGTAATCCCTCCCGGCAGCGTCGGACTTGGCTGATTTCACGCCGTGTGCAAGTTTTTAGCGGCTTTCTTCAGGTGGGGCTGCCTCTCCGTAGACAGCCGTTCTCCTCGGCTCGAATATCCTGTCGGCACAGGCGACCGGGCAGATGGATCGGAGTGAACGGCGGTCTACGGAGAGACCGCCCCACCCGGTTAATCGAACGCTAAGAAACTTGCATATGACGTGATTTTACAAAAAATAACTGTCCGCCGGCCACTTGTCGCTAAAATTTTGCATTATTTTATCCGAATTTCATTTTCAATACTTGATTTTCCAGCAAAAAACGCCATAATAAATAGGTAACGTGGACAGATAATAGGAGTTTACTATGTTATCGAAAGAAAATATCACTGCGGCTGAAGTCAAGAAAAAAGCGAAAGAGCTGGGCGCGGACCTGGTCGGCATTTCCCCGATGTCGCGCTTTGAGGGCGCCCCCAAACAAAATGACGCCCGTTACATTTTTCCCGGCGCCAAATCGATGATCGTGCTCGGCTTCCGGATTGCCCGCGGTACGCTCCGGGGCATTGAAGAAGGGACGCTCTTCAGCGTTTATCCTTCCATGGGGTATGCGGCGCTGAATCTGGTTTATGGGCCGATGGTGCTGTGGAACCTGACGCGGTACCTGGAGGACCACGGCTATGAAACCGTGCCGATGCTTAACAGCAATGGCGGGGAAGCCGTCAATACCGTCACCGGGAAATTCCGCGAAGGCTGGAGCCGTCCGGTACGCGAAGGAAATCCGTACCCGGATGTCCTGGTGCATTTCCGTCTGGCCGCCTACATGGCGGGCCTCGGCGAAATCGGCTGGAGCAAGGTTTTCCTGACGCCGGAATTCGGGCCGCGCCAGCGTTTTGTAGTTCTGCTGACCGATGCGGAACTGGAGCCGGACCCGATTTTCGAGGGAAAAATCTGCGACCGCTGCAAGCTTTGCGTCGGGTACTGCTCCGGCAAGGCCATCAGCAAAAACGAATCGGTGAAAATAACCATTGCCGGACACGAAATCGAATGGGGCAAGCTTGACGAGATGGCCTGCGAAAAAGGGATTCAGGGCGGCTGCGACAACGAACGCAACCCTTTCAACGGCGAATACCCGCGTAAATACGGCTACGGACGCGCCATTGAGGGAGCTTACGGTTGTATCCGCGCCTGTATGATCCATCTGGAGGAACGCGAACGGCTCGGCAATAAGTTCAAAAACAAGTTCCGCACCCGCCCCACCTGGAAGAATATCGATCACAGTCAGGAATACCCCATGACCGACGACGTCAAGGAAAATTATGCTGCAAAAGGGATGATCGAGAGCTACGACACTTTTGAGAAATACACCAAAGAGGACAATTACGGAACCGCGGACAAGAAGCCGGAAAACCCGATGATCGATTAAAAGCTGGGGAATTACCTTTTCGAGTAATGGGTCAATGAAAAGTATAGGTGGGGCGCCATCTCCGAGGGCGCCGTTCACTTCGGCTTGTCTGCAGTGTTACCCGAAGGCGACATTGTATTCAATTCGTGGAGAACGGCTGCCTCGGAGATGCAGCCCCACCCTGTCAACCGATTTTCACTGGCCGATTTCCCTTTTCGAGTT
This sequence comes from Victivallis vadensis, assembly GCA_040391785.1. Taxonomy (GTDB): domain Bacteria; phylum Verrucomicrobiota; class Lentisphaeria; order Victivallales; family Victivallaceae; genus UBA5239. The sequence goes on along the minus strand of JBEBXH010000006.1, from coordinate 73 downwards.
TATTTTTGGGAAATCTTCTTCAGCCACAAAAAATCAGAATATTCTTCGCGCTAATCTGAGCGGAAGCCAAATT
>JBEBXH010000005.1:0-133119 GCA_040391785.1 Victivallis vadensis | reverse complement strand
AAATGGAAGAAATGCGGACGATGTGATATGTTATTTTATGAACGGACTACTAGTGATGTCCGGTTTCACGTATTTCATCTGGACGCGCTGCATCTTCCTGAGCCGGAAAACGGCCCGGCCGCTGTTGCTGGCGTACGCCGTGCTGATCCTGCTTCCGCCGCTGCAGCTAGGCGTGGGGATCGGCATCAACATGCTGAAAATCAGCTATACGCAAAATCAGATGGTCAAGGCGGGCATCGAACTTGTCGACATCCCACTGTGGCAATTCCCGCATGAGAAAAGCTACTTCGAAATCGATACCCCGCAGAAGGCCGAAATCTGGCTCCGGCAACCGGACAACCGGCTCCGCTGCGCCGCGTTCAACCGCATAGCCGAGGCCGTCCGGGACAATCAGGGGCAGCTGATCGATTTTCATTCCAAATCCAAGACTGAATTTATGGGACAGGCGCTGATCGCTTATTATCTGGTCGGCGACGAGGAGAATTTCTTCCGGGTATACAATTATATGTGGAGCACCAAGCAGTATATGCTGGCCGGCGTACTCATGAAGATTATCGGGCTGGACGGCAGCCCGCTGGATAATGTCGAGTTTTACCGCCGCTGGCTGGCAATGGCACGGAGCAAGCCGGAGACGCGATTGATCGTCAACCGCAACCAGGGTCGCCTGAGCTGCTGGTGGCAGTGGGCGGAATACGGTTTGTGGAACTCTATCGCGAATTGGTTCTGGGAACCCAGGACTTACCGCCATTATGCCCGGCGATTCCGGGAGGTCAAAGCCACGGGCGGAAAAATGACCGGCTTCAACATGATCAATAACGACATGGGCAGCTCCGACGGAGCCATCATCGAAAACCATTTGGAATTTCTGCAAAAACACAAAAACATACAGGAGAAATGAACATGAACGAGACCATCATCAGGGCCGAAAATATCATCAAATCCTATGGAAAAAAGCCGGTGGTCCGGAGCCTGAACATGAACGTGCACCGCGGCAATGTTTACGCGCTGCTCGGCAACAACGGCGTGGGCAAGACCACCACCATCAAAATGCTGGTCGGGCAGATGGTTCCGGATTCCGGCAGCATCTCCGTGTTCGGACTGGACCCGGTCAAGCACGGCGTCGAGGTCAAGCAGCGCACCGCCTACGTGGCCGAAATCATGAAGGTGTACGACTGGATGACGCTGGAGGATCTCTTCAAATTCGTCAAGTCGTTTTACCCCGCCTGGAACGATGAGCGCTGTGCGCGGCTGACCCGGACCTTCGAGCTGCCGCTGAACCAGAAAATGAAGGATTTTTCGCGCGGGATGTATGCGAAGGGCACGCTGCTGGCCGCGATCTGCCGCGAACCCGATCTGCTGGTGCTGGACGATCCGTGCCTCGGGCTCGACACCGTGTCGCGCCGCAATTTCATGGAAATGCTGGTCGATTCGCTGGAGGATTATAAAAAAACGGTGGTGCTTTCCACCCATCTGATCCAGGAAGCGGCGGGCATCGTCGACCGCGCCGGAATCATGAACCACGGCCGGTTAGTGGTGGAGGAAGACACCGCCGTGCTGCAGGAGCGGACCCGACAGCTGACCGTGTCTGTCGAACAGGAAAAACTGTTGCCCGAGTTGAAGATCATCAACCGCCGCCAGGTGGGCTCCGATCTGCTGCTGGTGGTCACCGGCGACGAAAAGGAGCTCGGCACCGTGCTGCAGAAAATCAACGGCCTGACCTTCAAGCTGGACGCCATGTCACTGGAGGACATCTTCCTCGCCTACACCTCCGATTGAGCTTATGAAACTTCTTTTTTAACCACGAAATTCACGAATATTCACGAAAAAACTCATCGGCGGCCGATTCCGGCCGCCGATAACTTTCGTGTTTATTAGTGCTATTCGTGGTTCATCCCGAATTGTCTTTTGTTGGCTTGAAAAGTTGACGTTTTGTGTTATATTAAGTGCTCATTCAAAATTGGACGAGGTTATTATTATGAATGGAAAAGGAAGCAAACGTCGTCCCGGTGACGAGAAAAAGTACCGTGACAACTGGGATGCCATCTTCGGCAAGAAGGCGAAATCCCGGTAACGAAAAAGCCGCACCCCGAAAAGGTGCGGCTTAACTTTTTATAGCAGTTCGTAAAACAGCTTTTCCAGATTGTCTCCGGCCTTTTCGTAGATCCGGCAGTCGTCGGGATCGGGCCAGTTTACCCCGGTCAGGTTTTCGCGCTGGAGCCGCTCGATCACTTCGACACGCAGCGTGACCGGATAATCAATCTTGAACGGCTTGAATTCGCGGTAGCGCCGGACGGCGTCGGCGGTCATGGCGGTGATCTTCGCATGAGCCTCATCGAACGGCAGGGATTCGCTTTTTTCGAGACCGGACGAGACTTTGACCTGGCAGAATGGAACGTCTGGCATGATCCGGGCGGCTTCGATGCCGGTTTTGTCGTCGCCGGAAAGCATGATGACCGGTACGCCGTATTCGGCGGCGATAGCGGCGTCGATCAGCGCCTCGCCGGCCTTGACGCCGTTCACCCAGATATTTTGATACCCCTTGGAGCTGTAGGTGTGCTCAAGGAGCGCGCGCGGCGTTCCGGCCATGGCGTGATAACCGAGCAGAATCAGCGCATCGGAGTTCTCGAACTCCGCGTAGCGCACGCCGGGCGAGCCGCCCTGAAAAAGTTTCGCCCGCGGATCGATCAACGCCGGGTCGACGTTCAGTCCGCCGCCGTGACCGTCACGCACCACCACTTCACTGGCGCCGCCCTGGAAACACCCCTCGACGCACGCATTGATGTCCGCCGCCATGAATTTGCAGCCATCCGGGTACTCCGGCTGGTCGCTCAGTACATGCCCCCGGCAGCTCACCCCGGTAATTCCTTCCATGTCGCAGAAAATATACACTTTCATCGTTCACACCTTATTTAATAAATTTTGGCATCCGAAATACGGTCCAGCTGCTTCGAACAGCCGGGCTTGAGGAGAAATATAATGGCGTCATTGTAAAATTCCGTATTCAGCACATGCAGAATCTGATCGTAGGTTTTGGTGCTGAAGAACATATTTTTCAATTCGATCGCAACCAGGTCCATGGCATAATAATCCTTGCCGCAGGGGTATTTGCGGACCAGATAGGCGGATTTGATCACCTTGTGTTTCTGCAGGTTCCGGACGATTTCCTCTTTCAGCGACGGCGGGGCATCCATGGCTTCGAGCTCGTCATCCGGCCCAATATCCGGGTAAATATTGAGTACAAAATTGATCTCTTTGGCGTGTATCCGCTTCAGTTCTTCATATTCGTTTAATTTGCCCTGATCACCGGATTCCATCAACCAGGCGAGGCAGAAATCATTCATCCGGACCGCCAGCCGGGGGTCCTTTTCGATGGCGCGCATGATGTGCTTGAAGCCGTTTTCCTTGTCGATGTCGAACAACGCGGAACCGTAGAAGAGCAACGACAGTGCGCTGCCGGAAAATTTAACCCGGAACTTTTCCGCCATTTCCAACGCTTCCGCTTTCTGTCCGAGGAGCCTCATCGCATGAAGCAGGTCGCCCGCCTCTGAAACTGTCCGGCAGGGACGCTCCTGCCGGTATTCGCAGAGATCTTTGGCCAGGGCGCGGGCGCGAATGAACTCCCGGCGCGGCTCGTCCCACAGTTCGTGCATGATCCGGTTGAGCGGTTCGTCGAGCTCCTGAAAGTTGGGGATGGTCTTTTCAAGGCCGTCGCGGCGGCGGCGGTTGCACTGCTGCCACCCCATGCTGCCGATGCGCTGGCTATAGGGTGGGTGTTCCGAATTCAGCTGGTCGGGGGCCTTTTTCATGGCGTCGAAAAATTTCTGTCCCTGCTCGTCGGTCAACGGTTTGGCGAAAGCCTCGCGGTAGTAGGCACAGAGATTGAGTTTGCTCCACTCCTCGGCTTTGGTGTCCGGGTGCATCAGGTTTTCGATGAAGCCATCCGCCTCGGCCTGTTCGGTATAAAGCGCCAGCAGAATGATCCCCTCGCGGAAATCGTCCTCGCCGAAGGCCTCGCAGGCGAAGCGGTCAGCGTCCTCCTCGAATTTACGGAACAGCGGCGTGCACCAGTCGTTAAACGCCGGCAGATACCAGCGGAGCCAGAAGCAGGCCGCCCGCCCCACCTGGTCCTGTGCCACGCGCTGCCAGAAATTCAGGATGCCGACGATGAACCGGCTGTACAGCGAGTGATTCATCGACAGATGCCCGATTTCGTGGGCCAGGATGCCGCACAACCCGCGCGCCGTTTCCAGGCAGAGCACCGGGTAGCCGATCAGCAGGATCGAGCGCCGGAAACCCGGCAGGAAGCTGTATTGGCGGGTCACTGCGGCGTTGATGGAATTGTCGATGTAGATATGGGTGATTTTCGGGCCGCGCACCAGCTTGGAGATGTAACCGATTTTCTGGTAGGTTTCCGCGAATTTTTTCCGGTCGAGTTTATAGGAATGGGGCGGGATGGGCGCATGACGGAACATCGCCGGGATAAATGTGAGCATACCGATGACCATGGCGATCGGAAATATCAGGATGAAATAGATTTCGGAATGGATCGCCGCCCAGAACAGGAACACGATCACCGCCAGTGAACCCAGCAGTGCGCCCAGGCAGAATGCCCACAGTATGAATTTGTAATATCCCGGAGATTTGCGGCTGCATTCAAATGCGCGTTCAAGTCCGGTCATTCGTCATTTTCCCCAGCTGGTGTTTCCGAGGAAGCCTTCGGCGAAAAATACCGGTTTGTAACCGTGCTCGGTCACCAGCCGCAGCGCGGTCTCGATCCGTTCGTGGTGGTCCGGTTGGTAATTGTGATAACCCGGATACGAGTATTGCTCGTGCGAGCCGAGGCTGATGGTTTCGCGGGTGAGAGCCTTTTCCAGTTTGGCGGGGATCGCCGCCGGGGGCACCAGATTGCAGGTACAGTCGCCCTGAATGAACAGCAGATTGTGATTGAAGTCGTAAAGCAGTTTATTCTGTTCCAGATAAAGCGCATCATTCAGGTTGCGGCAATAGCCGATATCGCAGACCGGAGTGCCGTTCTGGTAACTGATATACTGGCCGTCCAGCACCCTGACGCCGCGCTCGGTCAGCACGTGAAATGCATCCGGCCGCGCCATGTACCAGTGCAGGATCACCGGATTAATGAACGTTTCCCCGCCCGCGATGCGGATGATTTCGCGTTTCAGCAAGTCGTAATCCTCGGCCAGCTTGGCCGGGGCGGTGTTCTGGTAGGGGCGGTCGGGGAACTCCGAATACGAGTGGAAAGCCAGTTTCAGCCAGTCGGAATTGTCGATCCACTCCTGTTTGTAGATGTCCGGGAAATCCTTCAGTTCAAACGAATGATGATCGTTGCGGTAGAAGCAGTTCAGCGTCACCTTCATACCGTATTTGAGGTTCATTTCGCGGAGGAATTTCAGATAAAAATGATCGAACAGCGATTTCGGGCGCTCCTTGGCGATTTCGGTAAAGAAAAAGCTGTGGTCGTCGATGAAAAAGTTGTAGCGCTTGAACGAAGCCTTGTCCCAGACCACTTTCAGGGTCTGCGAAAAAGCGCCGTATTCGTTGGCGGTCTCGGCCTTGATTTCATTGAACTGGGCCTTGAGCTGGATGACGGCGGTGAACCGTTTGCCGTTGCGGGTCGCCTGGACGCCGTTGATTTTCACCGGGCCGGTGGAGTCGCTGACGCCCTCGACAAGCAGTTCCAGCGCCTCGCCGCTTTCGCGTCCGTGAGTATGATTGACGACCGAACCGTGTCGCAGGTTGATGACTTCCAGCATGTCAGGCCTCCGGGTTTTCGTAGAGATTGCGGCCGTGGCAGTCGATCGCCACCAGCAGCGGTAAATCCTTGACTTCAAGACGGTGGATGGCCTCCGGGCCGAGGTCCTCGTAGCAGACTACTTCGCAGGCGGTGATGCAGCGGGCGATCAGTGCCGCCGCGCCGCCGGTGGCCGCCAGATAAACACATTTATGCTTGACCATGGCGTCGACCACTTCGCGTGAGCGGTTGCCCTTGCCGATCATGGCTTTCAGCCCGGCGTGTTCCATCAGCATCGGCGAATAGGCGTCCATGCGGTAACTGGTGGTCGGGCCGGCGCTGCCGATGACCTCGCCCGGCTTGGCCGGACAGGGGCCGACGAAATACAGCGCGCTGCCGTTCAGGTCCAGCGGCAGTTTTTCGCCTTTCCTGATCAGTTCGCAGAGGCGCTTGTGGGCGGCGTCGCGCGCGGTATAAATGACGCCGGAGAGCAGTACCTGTGTCCCGGCGGTCATCGCCTCGACTTTGGCATTGTCCAGCGGCATATCGATGTGGATTGTTTTGCTCATAACACCACCTGGTCGTGGCGCGCCGCGTGGCAGTTCAGGTTCACCGCCACCGGCAGCGAAGCGATGTGGCACGGGAAATACTCCACGTGCACTGCCAGCGCGGTGGTGTCGCCGCCGAGCCCCTGCGGGCCGACGTTCGTCGCATTGATGCGGCGCAGGAGTTCGCGCTCGAGCTCGGCGTAAAGCGGCTCGGAGTGCGGCTGGCCGACGGGGCGCAGCAGCGCTTTTTTCGCCAGATAAGCGACCTTTTCGAAAGTGCCGCCGATGCCCACGCCAACGATGGTCGGCGGACAGGGGTTGCCACCCGCTTTAGTGACGCTCTCCACCACGAATTCGATGATGCCGTCACGCCCGGCGGCGGGCGGGAACATTTTCAGCGCGCTCATATTTTCCGAACCGCCGCCCTTCGGGGCCAGCAGTATTTTCAATTGATCGCCGGGGACGAGCTCCAGGTGAATCACCGCCGGGGTGTTGTCGCCGGTATTTTTGCGGGCAAAAACGGGGTCGGTGACGATCGATTTGCGCAAATACCCCTCGCGGTAGCCGCGGGCGGTCCCGGCATTCACGGCATCGTACAGCGTGCCGCCGGTGATTTCCACTTCCTGCCCCAATTCGACGAAATAAACCGCGAATCCGGTGTCCTGACAGATCGGCATGCGCTCGTCCGCCGCGATGTGGGCGTTTTCGATGCACTGGTTCAGGAAGGCGCAGCCGCGCTCGCTTCGCTCGGCTTTCAGGGCACCCTCAAGACTTTGCAGGACGTCGGCGGGCAGGTCGTACGCGGCTTTCAGACACAGCGCGGCGACGGCGTTTTCAATGGTCCCAAAATCGATTTTTCTCATGTTCTCAATCCTGACGGCTGTGGACGCGGTCAAGCATCAGTTTGAAGCTGGACACGAAACCGCTCGGAGCCATATAAGTTTCCACCCACTTGCGGCCCTCGTCGCCGAGACGGCAGGCGTAGCCGGGGTCTTCGATCAGTATTTCCAGCGCGTCGGAAAAGGCGCGGATATCCTTCGGCGGAACCAGCAGCCCGTTGCGCTCGTTTCTCAGCCATTCGCCGACGCCGCCGTTGTCAAACGCCACCACCGGGATGCCGTAGGAGTTCGCTTCCGCCCCGACCATGCCGAACGGCTCCTGCCAGATCACCGGCAGAACCCCGATGTCGGCCTTTTCAAAATATTTCGACAGGTCATTCTGCCAGCCGACGAATTCGACTTCCTTTTCCAGCCCCAGCCGCTTCGCCAGGCGCTTGCAGTTCTTCTCTTCGGGGCCCGAGCCGATGATATACGCCTTGAATTCGGCGCGCACCATCGACAGCGCCTCGAGCAGCTGCTTGACCCCCTTCTCCTTAATCAGCTGCCCGGCGAACACGATGACCGGGGTTTCGCCGTTCTCGCGCACGCGGGTCCGGCGCGGGGCCACCCGGCAGACCGGGTAAATCTTGACCAGTTTCGTCACATCGAAACCATTGTAAAGCAGTTCGCTGCGCATAAAGGTGGAGGTAAAGACAAAAGCGTCGCAACGCCGGATTTCGCTGATCAGCCTGCCGTGACCGGCGCGGTTCAGCCAGCCGGAGAGCCAGCCGCCGGATGTGTTCAGCGGACAGTATTGGTGGTCATGGATCATGACGGCGGTTTTGAATTTGGCGCGCACGGCTTTGACCAGTGCGGCATCGTTGACCTTGTGGATGAACGCCAGGTCGTATTCGCTGTCGCGCAGCGAATCGAGCTTGTCGCGCTCATAGATCCGCTCGAAAACCCTGGCGAATTCCTCGTCGCGGGTTTTGTCGCAAAAGATGCCGTCGACCCGGAAGCCGGCGTTTCTCAGCGCCATTACCGCATCGTATATATAACGCTCAACCCCGCCGAGAAACCCGCACTGAGTCGATACAAATAATATCCTGGCTCCGTTTCCGCCCGTCATTTTCCGCACCTTGATTGTTAGACAACACATAAAATAATACCACCGTCCCGAGATTTCAACTGAAAACCCGGATTTATTTATACTCCGCAGTCGCAAAACGTTTGCAATTAAACTCTCCCGCATGTATCTTTAGTCTCAATCAGAGTATCCCGATAACTCTTAACTCTTAACTCTTAACTCTTAACTGACAATGGTTTATCTCGACAATGCCGCGGCCGCTCCGGTCGATCCGGAGATCATGGGCGCCTGGCGGATTTACGCCGGAAAATATTTTGCCAATCAGGAGGCCGTCCACTCCCTGGCCTACGAAATCCGCAGCAAACTCAAAGATGCGGCGGCCGAAGTTTCGACGTTGCTGACCGGCGAACCGTCGAACTACGTCTACTGGGGCAGTTCGGCCACGGCGCTCTTCAATCTGGTCTGCGGTTACCCGGAATTCGACCGCGGCCGGATCACAACTTCGGAGTTCGAGCACCCGGCGCTGACCGCCGCGCTGGGCCGGATTCCCGGCGCGGGAGCCACCCCGCTGATCGCGCTGCATCACGTCCAAAGCGAAACCGGCCTGATCAACGATTTTGCCGCGATCCCGAAAACCAACGCCGTATTTCTGGCGGACACCGTCCAGAGCGCCGGCAAACTCGATCTCCCGTGGCAGGCCGCGCAACTCGACCTGGCGTTTTGCTCCGGACACAAGATCGGTGCGCCGGGCGGCGCCGTACTGGTCTGCCGCCGCAAGGAAATCGGCGAATTCCTCGACCGCGTCCGCAGCCGCGATTACCTGGACGGACGCCCAGAACCGGCCCTGTGCCTGACACTGGCCGACGCCCTGAAAAAAGCTTGTTCGCAGCGCGCGGAGCACCGCGAACAAGCCGCGTCCCTGAAAAACAAACTCATCGCGGCGCTGGATGGCTGGACCATGCCGAACGGCAAAAAAGTCCGCGTCACGGTGCCGCCGGAGAAGTCGTCGCCATTCATCCTGCACCTGATCCTGAGCGGTTACCAGAGCGCGGTGGTGGTGCGAATGCTGTCGCGGCGCGGGATCCACGTGGCGGCGGGGAGCGCCTGTCAGGCGGAGTCAAACCGCCCGAGCCCGGCGCTGCTGGCGCTCGGCTTCAGCCGCGAGGACGCCTACGCCGGGCTGCGCCTGAGCTTCTGGCACAACACCGAAGCCGAAATCGACCAATTCCTCAACGAATTCAGAGCTATTCTAAAAAACTATTAAGGAGGGTACCATGAAGAACACAATCGCATTGTTGCTGCTGGCCGTATGCTGTGGAAGCCTATGGGCGAACGACGAACCGATGGTGAAAGCGCCGATTGTCAAAGCCGCGTTATTCAAAAACGGCTTCGCACTGGTCGTGCGCGAAATCAAAACCACGCCGGAGAAACCTTTTTTGATCGACGAGGAACTTGATCCGGTGCATGGAACTTTGTGGTTCAGCCCGGGAGAAAAACTGGCGATTACCGGCATTAAGCGAATCCGGGAAGTGCCGAATGACAATCCTTTGATCAATCTGGCCGCCAGCTACGAGAATCAGCATGTGACCGTGACCTTAAAGGCCGACGGCAATGAACCGCCCCGGGTCATCAAGGGAACCCTGATCCGGCCGGGAAAACACGGCAAGCCGCTTGTTCCGGAAGATATACGGGTATATTATAATCCGAAGGCAATAAGTTCGTTTATCGTGATTAAAGATGAGTCCGGCCGGTTGTTCACATTTCCCGAGGACAGTGTCAAGCTGATCGAATCGGGCGTCATGAACAGCAAGCTGGCTCAGGAAAAGCAAATGATGCTGGTGGACCGGAAGGGCGCTTCGTCTCCGCTGTACATCAACTATATGACATACGGGGTTACCTGGGCGCCGGCTTACCGGATTGCTTTGGGGCGGGACAATGTGCTTCAGGTCGACCAGACGGGCATCATCATCAATGAACTCGAGGATTTGAAAAACGTTGAAATCAACCTGGTTTCGGGATTCCCGAATCTGGAGTACCAGAAAGTGGTCAGTCCGCTCGGCTCTGTCATGGACCTGAACCGGTTTTTCCAGCAGCTCCATAAGACGGAAAATCCCTATGCCCGGAAAGAAGCGATGACGCAGATGTATTATGGTGCGAGTTCGTCATCCGACCGCTCCTCCCGTATCGTGTCGCCGCTTCCGGAAACGATGGCGTCGGAAGATATTCATTTCACCCCCGCCGGCCGGATCACTCTGGCGAAGGACCAGACATTGTACCAGTCGCTGGATTCGGCGAAAACCTCCTATGAGCGCCTTGTCGAATGGGTCATTCCGGACATGCGCAACATCTTTGGGCAATACAGGGAATACAACCGGTATGAGCAGCAGGCTCCGGTGAATCCAAACGGCAATTTGTGGGATTCCGTCCGCTTCAAAAATCCGTTCCAGGCGCCGATCACCACGGCCCCGGCAGAGATCGTTGACGGCGAAAAAGTCCTTGGTCAAGGCACCATCGAGTGGACCAATATCGGCGAAGAAACGCTCGTGCACACCACCAAAGCGGAGACCATGAGCGGCATCCGCATGGAAAATGAAGTGGCCGGCGAGAAAAAAGAAACCCGTTTCGGCAGCTGGCGATACCGCAATCCCGATATTACAGGAACGCTGAAACTGAACAATTTCCGGAAAAACGAGGCCAAAGTACTTATCCGGATGCAGTATTCCGGCGAATTCATTTCCGCCGAACGGGAACCACAACAGAAGCTGCTGGACGGCGGTTCCTATGGTGTCAATGCCCGCCGCGAGCTGACCTGGGAACTGAGCCTGAAGCCCGGCGAAGAAGTGACCATCAATTATAAATACTCGGTATTGATCCGCGATTGAGTTTCCAACCTGTTTTAACCGTATTTATGGAAAAATTCTTCATTTTTTCGTAAGGGCCATTGACAAACTGCCTAGACAGCTTTTATTATACTCTTATAGGCAGAGGTTAGAATGGCTGAAAACAAATACAATCATGTGTATCAGGACCTTCGGGGCAGGATCGAAAGCGGTGAACTTGGCGGCGGCGAACAGCTCTCCGAGGTGAAGCTGTCCAGGCACTACGGGGTGGCGCGCGAAACCCTGCGCAAGGCCACCGGCAAGCTGGTGGAGGAAGGGCTGCTGGAGCGTTTCAACGGCAGCGGCAGCCGGGTTTGCCCCCGGAACAACCGTCCGTGGCGCTTCCTGGTTCTGGCGGAGTTGAATGGCCCGAGCACGCTTTCGTCGAATACCCTGATGCCATTTCTGCAGAAGCAGGCGGACGGGATGCGGATTGAACTCCAGCTTTGCGATCTGGTCCAGTTCTGCTGGCTCTCTCCGGAAAGCGTCCGGGAAACCATCCGCAATATGAATATTTCCGGTATCGCCCTGCTGGCCAACAACTTCCGTGGCGATGAACCCATTTTGAAACTTTTGAACGGCCTCGACCTGCCGATCCTGCTGGTGTTCGGTTCCAAATCGGACTACCAGCTGACCGGCTGGCCGGCGATCGGGCTGGATATCCGGCAGGGGTGGCGGACGGGGTTGGCTCATCTCCAGATGGCCGGGCACAAGAAAATTATCACACTGACCGCGCCGGGAAACGACGTCCGGGAATACTCTTTGCCGGAATACCGCGAGCTGCTGCAAAGTCACGGGTTGTCGGACGACCCGCAGTTGATTATCCGCTTAAAACATGGCGACGCCAGGTTCCCGGAAAAACTTCACCGGGAGTTGGCGCCGCTGCTGAAGTCCGCTTCGCCGCCGAGCGCTATCATGTGCCATTCGGATTTCTATGCCATGGATAGTTGCCGGCTGCTGCTCGGCATGGGATTGCGTATCCCGCAGGATGTGGCGGTGGTCGGCTTTATCTCCGGGCTGAACTGCAATTTCATGACGCCGCCGCTGACTTCGGTGGAAACCGATTTCGAGGAGCTGGCCCGCCAGAGCCTGCTGCTGCTGCGCCGGGCGGAACAGTGGTTCAATCCGCAGCGCCCCGAACTGCGGCCGCCGTATCATTTCATCAAATCACAAATCGTCATCCGGGAAAGTTCCCCTTTACATTACAAATCCATCCATACTAAAAAAGAGGTGCGGCATGCTTATCCGTCCAATCCCCAGTAAATCCAGGTATTTCACACTCATTGAACTCCTGGTCGTCATCGCCATCATCGCGATTCTGGCGGCCATGCTGCTGCCGGCGCTGAATGCCGCCCGCGACAAGGCCCGCTCGGCCTCCTGTCAGAATAACCTGAAGCAGCTCGGGCTCGGCATCCTGTTGTATTGCAATGACAACGACGATTGGTTCATCCCCTACCACTATGATATCGCCGGAACGTCTCCGCAGCTGACGGCCCGCTGGACCTCCACGCTGCTCAAGCATTATGATATCAGCGGCCGGGTTTTCGTCTGCCCCGGGCGTCCGGTGGCAGGGCTTGCCGAGGGCTACAATGCCTCCTGGCTGAACTCCAACAAAAACAGCCCGGAAAGCAGCACTAATTACTACTGGGAGTTTCCGTCGTACGGTTACAACCAGGATTTCCTCGCCCGCTCCCACCCGACCATCGCGGCGGATAAAGCGATTCCCAACAAATTGTCGCGAATCACCCGTCCGGGCAACATGGTCATGCTGGCGGAAAGTGTGGTGAACAGCCGCGCCACCGCCACCAAGGAATACCTCGGCAGCATGTATTTGAACGCCTCCTACAGTGCCACCAACAACTGCGCCAAACCGATTCATAACCGGATTTGCATGGTATCCAAAGTCGACGGCCACGTGGAACAGGTTTTTGCCACCGCGCCCGTCACTTCCGGCGAAATCGGCATCCAGAGCCTGTACAAAAAGGATACCTTTTATTCTTATATCGTCGATCACAACCAGTGGACTCCCGACGGGATGAAGCGTTGACCCAATGGGAAATTACATCATGCGTAAACTCATCGTTTTTCTTTTGCTGGCCGGATTCGCGGCCACCGGCGCGGAACTTGTCTCCAGCGCCGAATGGCCCGAAAACGGCGGCGAGTTTCCTGCCGGATGGAGCGTCAATCACTACAAAACCGATTCCGAAATCAAGCTGCTGCCGGGCCGGATCGTGCGGATTTCGGCGGCGGAAACCGCTTCCGGCTACATCGGCAAGCGGGCCAAATGCGAGTTGCCCGCCGGCACCATGGTCGAAGCCACCGGCCGCTACCGCACACGCAATCTGGAACTGGCCGCGGACGGTTTCGTCCGGGTAAACGTGAATTTCAACGGCAACGACCAGGCGAACCGCCGCGCCATGGGGCTGAACCTGACCCCGTCACCGGAATGGAAAACCTTTTCGCGCAAGCTCCTGCTGCCGGTACCGCTGAAGGAGTATTTCGCATTTTACCAGTTTTACAAAGGCAAGGGCGAAGTCGAATTCGCCGACTTGGCAGTGACCGCGTCTTCCGACGAGCCCGGCAGCATCGCGCCGAACGCGCTGGTGGTCTGGAAGGAAGCCGAGGACTGCATGACCGGCGGCAGTATTTCGGCGCATGGACGGGATATCCCGGGGTATTTTTCCGGAAAGGGCGGTTATTATCTGGCCGGGGGGAAACTGACCTACCGTTTCCAGGTCAAGCCGGAAATCGACCAGCAGTCGCTGCTGCCGCTGGAGCGCGATTATTACATCTGGGGCCGGATTTACGGGTACCGCGACTGTCCGGGAGTGAAAGTGAGTCTGGACCGCAAGGATATTTATGAATTCACCACCCGCAATACCGAACGGGAAATCGACGGCAAGGTCGACGGTCAATATTACTGGCAGCGCCTCGGCGCCTTCAGAAGCGGCGGCGCTTCGCATGAGCTGCTCCTGTCCACTTCGGGGCGGCTGCTGGCGGATGCCCTGGTTTTCACCACCGACGCCAACTATACGCCGGACAAGTTCGAGGCGCGTGAGCGCGGCGGCGATTTTTTCACCGACCTGAAAATTCCGGTGATGCTGAACCCGGATTACGCGGTGAACGGCATCGGACAAGGCTTTGTTTCGCCGCTGGTTTTTCGCTTTGTCACGCCGGACAATAAACCGGTGGCGCAACTGGGGGCCATGCAGATCCGGCTGCCTGCCGGCGTCACCCTTCACGGCGTCACCAGTCAATGGGCCGGCCTCAACTGGAAGGGGCGCGCCCCTGAATTTCTGACCTTGAAAGAGACCGCCGAGGCGGACGGACGGAAATCGTATGACATCGGGTTCAGCCATATTTCACTGAGCGTGACGCTGTTTCTGGAAGCCACCTCCGCGGAGAGCGTCCAGCTGGAATATTCGTTTGTCATGTACGGCGTGAACCAGCCGTGGAGCACAGTCAACCTGGAGCCGGTCCGCATTGCCGACACTCCGGCGTTCCGGCAAATCCGCGTGGGGCCCGCCGGGGAGAATTTCCGGGGCTTCTTCACCGATTATCCGGGGCTGCCGGAACTTTGCCGCCGCTTCGGGATCAATCTCCTGAATCCGTGGCACTTGTATCCCGCGCAATATCCCGGATTGTGGCAGGGTTTTTCCGCCCAGGCGGCGGCAAACGGCATCCGGATCATTGGTGAACATTCGCCCCGGCTGGGAGCGCCGCCCGAGGATGAACGAGCCATCGGCCTCGACGGCAAGCCCGACCGCAAGCCGAGCATCCTGGTCCGCCCCGATTCGGCGTGGGTCAAACAGGATCTCGACAAAATTGCCGAGCTCGGCAAATATGTGGACACCATCGTGATCGACGACGAAAACACCAACATGGCCGGCGACCGCATCGATTACCACCCTGAACTGCTGGCCATGTTCCGCGAAAGCACCGGAGTAACCACCCCGGTCCGGGAGATCGTCGGCGACCGGCAGCGCTACCGCCGGGAATACGAACAGTGGGTCGACTTCAAATGCGAGATGATGAGCCGCCATTACCAGCTGTATCTCGAAGCGGCGCGCCGTCACAATCCCAACGCAAAACTGATCCCGCAGATCGTCCGCGACCGTTCCCCGGAGGAACTGCGCCGCAGCAGCTTCTGGGACTACCGCAAATTGACCCGGTACGTCGACCGGATCAGCCCGATGATCTACACTTACCAGGGCATCCGCGATTCCGCGCTGGTCGGCGACACCATCGCCATGCACAGCCGGGAACTTGGCCGCCCGGTCGCGGTGCCGACACTGCTCTCCGGCCACACCGGTTTCGGGCAGGTTCCCACGGACGAAAAACCGATGTACAAATACCAGCTTTGGGAGTGCCTGATGGAACGGGCCGACACGGTGCTCTATTGGAACTCGGCCGCCTTTTTCAATCCGGTCAACCTGCGCCATGTGGCCGACGGCATCCGCACGGCGGTTCCTTACGAGGAATTTTTTCTGAAGGGCACCCCGGTCGAAATCAGCGATCATCCCGACTGGCTCCGGATCAAAGCGCTGCGCCTCGGCAAACAGCTGCTGGTCTACGCCGCCAATTACCGTAACGACCGCTCGCTGACGGCTACCGTCACGCTGCCCGGCGGCAAAAAACTGGACATCGACTTCAAGCCCGACCGCGCCCGCTTCTACCTGATCGCCGACTGAAATTACAGTCCGAGGCAGGCGATGGCCAACCCGCAGCACATGACCGTGGCGCCGGCGATTTCGGAGGCGTATTCTTCCAGGTAGCGGAAACGCAGCAGTTTCAGGCCGAAGGTCCCGGCGGCCACGGCGCACAGCATCGTCAGGATCGTGGCGATGCTGAATACCACGGCGACCACGATCACGCTCGCTGTTCCCAGCACCGCAGACGCGGTCAGGAGCGGGAGCAGTGCTTCGCAGGGGCCGAGCACGAAAATGATGAAAACCACCCAGTACGAGATGCTTTTGCTGCTGCCGTGCGGGTGACCGTGCTGCGGGTCATGGGTGTGGGTATGGACATGGGTCGTGCCGTCCGCATGGTCGTGCGTGTGCTGGTGCGGCCGCCGCTTCCAGCGTTTGCGCAGGGCGTAAATCAGCATGGCCGCGCCCATCCCGATCAGCGCGTAGGCCGCGATGCTGCCGCGCCACTCCTCCACCCATTCCAGATGCGCTTCGGAAAGAACTTCCGCGAAAAGCAGAAACAGCGCCGCCAGCAGCAACGCACTGCCGACGTGCCCGACACCGCAGAACAGCGTCCATAGAAACGTCTTGATCCAGCCATAGTTACGGCATTTGGCAATGGCAATAAACGGCAGGTAATGGTCCGGTCCGGCGATCGTGTGAATCACCCCGGTCAGGATTGCCGTAAGCAAAAGGGCGCCCAGTGTTATTTCATCTGCATTCATCTGATTTCCTTAATTTTTTAATGGATAATGGATAATGAAGGAAAGGGATGAATCCCTTTAACCCTCATTTGATACTCCAGCAATCACCGATAAACCGGAAACGAATTAACTCCCCCACAATTTTCCATTTTCCATTCTCAATTTTCAATTCGGTATAAAATATCATATTCCGGAGATTTTACAATGGTTTTACAATGATTTGACAATCTTTCCTGTTTTGGGATTATTGTATGATCAGCAACCCGAAAACAGGAGGAAAGTTATGAAAACTGCGGCAGCACTTGCGATGGCAGCGCTTATCGGCGCGAACTTGTCCGGAGCCGACGAACCCAGGGCCAAGGCCCCGGTCACCCGGGCGGCGCTCTTCAAAAACGGTTACGCGCTGATCACCCGCGAAATTAAAACCACTCCGAACAAGGCGTTCCTGATCGATGAAGAAATCAAACCGGTACACGGCACATTGTGGTTCGCTCCCGGGCAGAACCTGACTGTCACCAGAACCAAACAACAGGTCGAGGAAATTCATAAAGTTCCATTTACGGACCTGATGGCCAGTTACGAAGGCCGCAAAGTCACTGTCATGCTGAGAGCCGCCGGCAACGAGCCGTCGCGAACCGTCACGGGTACCATGGTCAGGCTCGGCGACCGGAATGACCCGCAAACGATGGGCAGCCTTCTGGTGCTCAAACAGGAATCCGGGCAGTTGATTACCTTTGACCGCAGTATGGTCGCCTTGATCGAATCGGATGGAGTCAATGAAGGAGTCAGTCGAAAAACAAGCCGGGAAAAATGGGTATTGCTGGTCGATAACCACCGGAAAGAGTCACCGTTACAAATCAATTACGTGACGTTCGGGCTTTCGTGGGCCCCCGCCTACCGGATCGCGCTGGGCAAGGATTCCAAGCTGCAGATTGACCACTCCGCGGTCATCACCAACGAACTGGAAGAACTGAAAAATGCCGAAGTCAACCTGATTTCGGGGTTTCCGAATCTGGAATATATGCGTGTCGTGAGTCCGCTGCTGATCAATAATCTGAATCAATTTTTTCAATCGCTTGCCGCCAAGGATGCCGGCGGCTGGGCGGCCGGGGTAATGTCACAGAGGGTCATGAATACCATGGACAGATCCCCAATGGCCACATTCGGGGAATCACCATTGCCGTCGGCCGGTTTGTCTGAGGATATCCACTACACTCCGCTCGGTAGAATTACTCTGGGCAAAGACGAGAGCGTCTACAAAAACATCGCCAGCGGGCAGGCCGCTTATGAGCGGATTGTCGATTGGGAAATTCCGGACCGCCGCGATCCGTGGGGAAACTATCGAAACGTGAGTAATGGTGAAGTAAGCCCCTATGGCGATTTATGGGATGCGGTCCGCTTCAAGAATCCGTTGAATTCACCGCTGACCACCGCACCAATCGAAATTGTGAGCGGCGAAAAAATTCTCGCCCAGACCACCGTCGGCTGGACCAACCCCGGCCAGGAAGCATTGATCAAAATCACCAAAGCCCTGACCGTAACCGGCAAGATAAGCGAATATGAAGTAGAAAATAAGGAGGGAAAGAATGGCCCTAAGATCAGCGGACGTCCGATCGTTTATGTCGGCGGCCACAGTTACCGCAATCCGGAAGTCGAGGGCACGGTGATGCTGCACAATTACCGCTCGACCCCGGCCAAAGTAGTCGCCCGGCTGCAGTTCTCCGGTGAACTGGTTTCCGCCGAAAAAGAGCCGAAAGCCAAGTTGCTGGAAACCGGCATTTACAGCGTGAATCCGCGTCGCGAACTGACCTGGGAACTGACGCTGCAGCCCGGCGAAGAGCTCTCGGTGAAATACTCATACACCGTGCTCGTCCGGCACTGATCTGACAGGGGAGGCCCAGTGCCTCCCCAATTCTCCAATTCTCCAATTCAGCAGCCGCACCCTGCGGCCAATTCAGGCGCGCAGCGCCGTCCAATTTCCCCCCCGGCATTGCTTGAGGTAGTTCAGGGCGTGGACCTGACCGGTCATTTCGAGCTCGCCGCGGTAGACGGGATCGTGCCAGCCCTCGATGTCGATATTGCCGCGGTAGCCGTAGCGGCGCAGCTCGCTGATGATGTCGGTCCAGTTGCTGTCGCCGAAGCCCGGCGTACGGTGCCAGACGTAGGCTTCCGGGCCCGAAATGCCGTGGCGGGCGATGATGTCGCGGCGGATGGTGGCGTCTTTGCCGTGAATATGGAAGAATTTGTGGTGCCAGTACATGATCTGAGGCAGCGGCTCGATCAGCTGAACCATCTGATGACACGGTTCCCACTCGAGGCCGACGTTGTCCAGCGGGATGGCGTCGAACATCAGTTCCCAGGCGTCGGGATTGTGGGCGATGTTCCAGTGGCCGTCGTTCCAGCTTCCGCCCATCGAACAGTTTTCCCAGGCGATGCGGACACCCTTTTCCCCCGCGTATTCGGCGAGCGGCGTCCAGACCTCTTTGAAGCGCGCGATGTTGTCCGGGATGGAACCCGGCAGCCGCCCGGTGAAGCCGGTCACGAGGTCGCAGTCGAAAAGGCGGGCCGCATCGATCATTTTCCGCCAGCTCTGGCGTGCCAGTTCGCCCTCCTCATCGTCCGCCAGCACATTGGCGAAAAGCGACAGCGCCGAGACCTGAATCTGCTGTGTACGCAGCTTGTCCATGACCATTCCGGCCAGCTGCTGCGGCTCGACTTCCCCGAATTTCTGCCAGTAGGTGAAGGCGAAACATTCGAAGCCCAGCGGAATCAGCTGGTCGAGGGTTTCCGGGGTGGCCGGACCGACGGGTGTGAGGGTACCGATACGAATTTCGTGCATGATTCAAACTCCTTATTCAAAGATGATTTCCTGATTCAGTTCCGCGCTCCGGATGGCGTATTCGACCATGGCCAGCGAGTGAAGATTGTCTGCGCAATTCGTCTGCGGAGTGCCGCCGTTTTTCACGCATTCGATGAACTCATGAATACAGCCCGCGTGGGCGGTCAGCGCCAGTTCCGGCAGCTCGCGGCTAAAGGGTTCGCATTTGCTGATGAACGAACCGCGTTCAACCACTTTTTCGCCGCGAACCATCTGGTTCTGCAGGCAGACGCTGCCTTCGGTGCCGACGGCGCGCCAGTCGCATTCCCACGAAGTATTGCAGCCCTCGGCGCACCAGCTACCGCGATAGTTGAAAATGACGCCGTTCGACATGGTGAAAATCGCCATGGCGCTGGCCCCGTGCCGGTACCACGAGCCGCCCGGGTTCCACTCCTTGCAGTACACCGAAACCGGGTCGCAGCCGGAAATAAACCGCGCTTCATCGAACGAATGAATCGCCATATCGAGCAGCAGCACGTGTTCCATTTCATCGCGGAAGCCGCCGAAGTGGGCGCCGAGGTAGAAGTCGGCGTTAAGCGTGGTCAGTGTGCCGATGTCGTTGCGCACCGCGTCGCGGCAGGCGATGAGCTCCGGCAGGTAGCGGCGGTTCTGGATCACGGCGTGAATCCGGTTTGCCGCTCTGGCGGCGGCGATGATCCGGCGCACGTCGGCCACGGATTCGGCAATCGGCTTTTCGCTGAGGACATGGCAGCCGGCCCGCAGTGCGGCGAGCGCGTTTGCACAGTGCGCCGACGGCAGCGAACAATCGAACACCAGATCCGGGCGGCATCCGGCCAGCGCGGAATTCAGGTCCGAGTAGTATTGGGCATTCAGCGAAAATTCGCGGATACGGCTTGCGGCCCGATCTGGCAGAATCTCGACAATGCCGCGAATCTCCACGTCGTCGCGTTTGCTTAAAGGCGTGAGCCAGGCCGGCACGATGCCCCCGGCTCCGATCAGGACTGCGGTTAATTTTTTACCCATTTTTATAAACTCCGGTTGTTTTATCGGCGAATGGTATTATAATTTAATCATGTACTAAATAATATATTGAACCTGTCAGCAAAAGCAATACACTGTATGAAAATATCCATCAATGTCCGAAATTATCCAAATAAACCGTATTGGATACAGCCGTTTCTGAAGCCGTACGGCAAAGCGCCGGAACAGGTGCCGCAGCATTCGCACGGGGGCGAATACGAATGGTTTTTCTGCCGCAGCGGCGGCGGGATTCAGCTGGTTGAGGATTGGCAATGCACGGTGGAACCGGGCCAACTGCTGCTGATTCCGCCCGGGCTGGCGCATGTATTCTGCTCCTGGCCGGAGGGGTGCCAGTGCGATGTGGTGATGCTCCCCTCGCAGTATCTCCAGCACGAAGGCGACGAGGCCGCACTGGAAGCTCAGGCACTGCTGAATTACTGGAAGCAGTACGTGACGGAACACGGGTACCTGATCGATCTGGACGAGGACGCGGCCGCGAAATGCCGGAAGCTGTTTGCCCGGATCCGCCGCACCTTCGGCGAATACGGTTTCGGACGGATGGTAAAGACGCATGCGCTGACTTATGAACTGCTGGCGCTGGCTTTCGCATTCAAGCATCCGCCGCCGAAAACGCTGTCGGTGACCGAGTCGTGCGACGAACAGATCCAGAACATCCTGTTTTATCTCGACAATCATTTTTACGACCGGCTTGCGGTGGAGGATGTGATCCGGATCGGCGGCATGAGCCGGAGCTCGTTTCACCAGCGTTTCCAGAAGGCTACCGGGATGACGTTTTGCCGGTACCTGAACCGCTTGCGGCTGGATGCGGTGGAGAAGCTGCACCATATGGGAATGAATCTGGAGGAGGCGGCGCTGCAATGCGGATTCGGCAGCCGCAGCAACTACTACCAGCAGCGGCGCAACGATGAAATGACGGATTAATCGGACAGTTTCCGGTAGTGCTTCATGATGTCTTTGACGTATTGGCGGGTGGTCGGATAAGTGATTTCCTTGAGCTCGCCCTGCAGGGTGGCGGGCTGCCATTCGCGGGCCTTGGCGTCGCCGGCATTGTACGCGCACAGCGCCAGCTCCAAAGCATGGTCGTAATTGCGCCAGCGCTGGATCGCCTGCGCCAGATACCAGGTGCCGATCTCGATGTTCAGTTCGGGGGTGAAGAGCAGTCCGTTCACGGGCACCGGATAGCCGTGTGCTTTGGCCCAGTCGGCAGCGGCGGTGGTCGGCCGGATCTGCATCAGCCCGATTTCGCCCACCGAACCGACGATATCATGGTCGAAACCGCTCTCTTTGCTGATGACGGCATAAATCAGCCGGCTGTCCACCGCGTGGCGCTCGGCCGCGGCGGCGATGATCGCCTTGTACTGGTGCGGATTGTCAAACAGGCGACGGTAAATCGTCACCAGATTGCGGCGCAATTCCAACTCCTGACGTTGGAGCAATGCCAGCATCGCGACGATCAACGCAATTGCCGACAGCAGGAATTTTATACGAAAAGGTATTGGCTTTCTTCTGCTCAAACGAATCCTTCCCCGTTGTTGTACTTGCCCATATAATAGCGCCAATGGACATTTTTTTCAACTATTTGCCGAGAAATCCGTGATTTATTGCTTCCGGTGGTTGAATTTCGCCGACATTGCACTAAGCTACTTGTAGCAATAGAGGAAATGCTTATGACAAAAACCTTCGTGCTGGATACCAACGTTCTGCTCCACAACGGCGACAGCCTGATGGCCTTTAAGGACAACGACGTCGTCATCCCGATGGCGGTGATCGAGGAACTCGACCGCTTCAAGAAAAATCACGATGAACTCGGCCGCAACGCCCGCTATGTCATCCGCAAACTCGACGAATTCCGTCTCCGCGGCTCCCTGATGAACGGTGTGCCCATTTTCGCCGACGATCCGAATAGCGGCAAACTCCAGATTATTTGCGCGCCCACCTCTTTTTCGGCGGAACAGCTCGAGCGTATTTCCGATTATGCGATCAATATCAATTCGCCGGACAATCGGATTCTCCGTGTGGCGCTGTCGCTGCAGAAGGACCGCCAGAACGTATTTTTCATCACCAAGGATATCAACCTCCGCCTGAAGGCCGACGCGCTCGGGCTGGATGTGATGGATTTCGAGCGTGAGCGCATCGAATACGAACACCTCTACGCGGGCTGGAAAACCATTGAAGTCGAAGCCGGCGTGGTCGACGATTTTTATAAAAACAAGGAAATGCCGAGCAATTTCGACCTGGTCACCAATGAATTCGCCATGCTCCAGGACGCAAAAAATCCCAAGCGCACCGCGCTCGGCCGCAATTACGAAGACGGCAAACTGAGGTTGCTCAACGGCCGCTCGGACCAGTCGGTATGGAACATTCAGGCGCGCAACAAGGAGCAGCGCATGGCCATGGACCTGCTGCTCGACCAGGACGTGAAGCTGATTTCGCTGGTCGGCTGCGCCGGGACCGGCAAAACGCTGCTGGCGCTCGCCGCCGCGCTGGAACAGGTCATGCACTTGAATCTGTACGAGAAAATCCTGGTGTCGCGCCCAATCATGCCGCTGGGCAACGATATCGGTTATCTTCCTGGTGCCAAAGACGATAAACTTCTGCAATGGATGAAGCCGATTTTCGACAACCTCGATTTTCTCTTTCAAACAACCCGGCCGAACGCTTCCAGCAAAAAAATCACTGAACTACTGAATTCGCAGCGTCTCGAACTGGAAGCGATCACCTATATCCGCGGACGCAGCCTGGCGAATCAGTTCATCATCGTGGATGAAGCGCAGAACCTGACGCCGCACGAGATCAAGACCATCATCAGCCGCGCGGGCGAGGGGTCGAAAATGGTCCTGACCGGCGACCCCGAACAGATCGACAATCCGTATCTGGACGCCTCCAGCAACGGCCTGACCTATTCCGCCGAGCGCCTGAAGGGCCTGCCGGTTCACGGCCATATCACCCTGGCCAAGAGCGAGCGCAGCGAACTGGCCGGCATCGCCGCGAAATACCTCTAACCAATTACGAATTAAGAATTAAGAATTAAGAATTAAGCTGATGAAGATCGGAGTGAGTACATGTTTGCTGGGGTGCCCGGTGCGTTATGACGGGCGCGACAAGTTCGCGGCTGACGTGGCGGCGCTGCGGGAGAAGCACGAGCTCGTGCCGGTGTGCCCCGAAACCGAATG
This sequence comes from Victivallis vadensis, assembly GCA_040391785.1. Taxonomy (GTDB): domain Bacteria; phylum Verrucomicrobiota; class Lentisphaeria; order Victivallales; family Victivallaceae; genus UBA5239. The sequence continues at coordinate 109,593 of JBEBXH010000005.1, read as the reverse complement.
CGGCCTGGGCGTGCCGCGCGAGCCGATGTCGCTGATCGACGGACGGCTGGTCGGCAATATTCACGGCAAGGATTTCACTCCGCTGATGCTCGGCTGGATCGGGCGCAAACTTGATGAACTTGCCGGACAGAACCTCGAAGTTTTCATTTTCAAGAGCAAATCGCCCAGCTGCGGCGATGGCGGACTCTTTAAAAAAGCCTTCATAAAACGCTTTCCATCCTGCCGGGTGCTGGATGAAAACAGCCTCGAAGAACTCCGGGAACTTTTATAGTCCGCGAAATTCACGAAAATGATCACCTGTTCCGGGCGCTCATGGGAATCTTTTTGTCCACAAAAATACCCAAAACTGTTTTAACAAAATTTCTTTTTCCGTGCCTTCCGTGTATCCCCGTGGTTAGATTTTTTTGAAGATTTTTACTCAGACCATTGCAATACATCGCCTGTCGATGTATAATATTGTCAGAGGTAAGATATGGGTACAGATTTTGAACATATTATCCGGGCGAGTTCGCAGGCGTTGCATGACGATTACGAGCTTGAGCAGGAAGTGGCCAAGGAGTTGCGGGCGCATCTGGAGGACAAGTTCGCCGAGTTGCAGGCGCAGGGGTTGAGTGAGGCCGAGAGTGTGGAAAAGGCGGTCAAGTGCTTCGGCGACCCCGACGAAATCGCGCCGCAGCTTTTTCAGGCGAACGCCGCACGGATGAAGTGGCACGGCAAGCTGAAGCTGGCGCTCAAGATCCTGATCCTGCCGTTGTTGCTGGCCGTGCTGTGGCTGTCGTTCGACTACCGGACGCTGACCGGTATCGGCAATGCTTATGGGATTCCCCAAAAGAAGAAAATCGGGCTGAAAGGCTTCGATTTCCTGCCGCGGTTTCTGGGCGATCCGGGACACTATACCAAGCCGTTATCCAAGGATAGTCTGTTGCTATTCGGGGTAGGCGCGAATGACGAGCAGACGCTGGCGATCCGGAAAGCGAATTATGATAAACATCCGGATGAGTTGGTCTATCTGAATTATTATGTAACGACGGCCTGGGAATTATACCGGCGCAGCAATATTGCAGTTGTTCGCGAGGTACTGAAATTTGCTCAAATGCAGGAACCTGGCAACGCCTATTACCACTATTGGCTGGCCAGCAGTTACTTACCGCGGCATGAATATGATACGAAGAAATACGAAATCAAAGATTGGGAAGCCGCCGGAATAGCCATGCAGGAATATCTCAAAGCAACTATCTGCCGCTATAACGAGGATTATCTGAATCAACGCGATGAGTGGATTCTGAAAAAGCTGTTTCCCAAGCAGGATTTTTATAGCAGGATAGCCCGTAGCAAGGATATTTGCGGCGTATATTTACCACAGGCACATATTTATCCAGAAATCGGCAAGACCATTCCGCTGTATGCGGACCGGCTGATCAGTCAGGGAAAACCCGAAGAGGCGAAGAAATTACTGGATAGCTGGTCATTTCTGATCAGGCACATTTTCGAAGGTAATGATTCCTTTTTCTCGCCGATGGAGGGATTCTGGAGAATAGAGGAGTTTCAGCAGAGCCTACCACCATTGTACGAGAAACTCGGTTATAAGGAACAGGCGGATAAGGTGGCGGAGGCGACCGGTCGAATGTTCGAGCAGCGGCAAAGCCTGATCAAGGCCCGTTCCCGGGATCCCCGGGGGATTGATGAGGGCGAGAAGGTCTGGTGGAAATACGGAGGCTGGTTCGGTGGTTTTACCAAGGGGCACGCTGAGCTGCCGGGCCCGGAAGCGTTTGCACCGGACCGCAGGCTGACCTATGCGCTGGCGGACACGATGGTGCTGGCCTTTTTCGGCGGGGTGTGGTCGACCGTGGTTTTGGCGATGAGTATTTGCTGGAGCACCGGGTATGCGTTTGGCAAGCGGAGCCATATCCTGCTGCCGGGGAAAAAATCGTGTCTGGAAATATTTATCATCGGTTTTGCGTTGCCGCTGATTTTGTACTGGGGCTGGACGCATATCGATTTTCTGAGCGGACGCGGCTACAGCATTATGGAAAATGATTTCCTGTTCCATGTTCAGGCGTTTGTTCTGGTGGTGATTATTCCGCTGTGGTTCTGTATGGTTTTTGTCCGGGGGCTACGGAGGCGGCAGGCGGAAATTTCGATGGTTTCGCCACCGCGGATTTCGCTGATGACGCTGCTCGGCAACCTGATTCCGGCACTGATTATCTTCATGGCGATTTCGAGTGCGGCTTTGCGTATTTGTTATTACTGCGAAATCAATCACAATATGGAACGGGATTCGCTGTTCTTTACCGACCGTTTTGCGAATGAAGAGCTTGCGGAGATCAAGGCCACCCGCGAAAAGATTCTACCCCAATTGAAGGAATTTGAACAATGAAAGATCCCGCAATCGAAAAACTGATCCGGGCGAGTTCGCAGTCGCTGCATGACGATTACGAGCTTGAACAGGAAGTTGCCAAGGAACTGCGGGCGCATCTGGAGGACAAGTGCGCCGAACTGCAGGCGCAGGGCCTGAGTGAGGCCGAGAGTGTGGAAAAGGCGGTCAAATGCTTCGGCGATCCCGACGAAATTGCCCCGCAGCTTTTTCAGGCGAACGCCGCACGGATGAAGTGGCGCAGCAAGCTGAAGCTGGCGATTCGGATTCTTCTGATTCCCCTATTGCTTCTGGCATTGCTGGCTACAATTGATTTTGGGGTTCTCGGCGTATTGGAACGGCTGAAAAAAGATAGTAGCCGGAAGCTTCCGGTTTACATTCCCGGGTTTATTGCCGAGATCGGGCGAAGGTTGAATCAGAACAATAATTTAAGCGGCGATGATTATCTTTTTGCCGGCGAGGAGGCGACCAAAGAGAAAACCATCGAGCTTCGGCGGCAGCTCGCAGACAAGTATCCGGACAATCCCATATACTTGGCGAATTATGTTTTTGAGGTGTTCCGTCCTCCGGTATTTTCTCCGGAGAAAGCGCATGAATTCAAGGCTTTCGAGTATACGCCGGAAGTTGTCACGATGTTGAAAATAGCTCAGGAGCGCGATCCGGATAATGCGATTTACCATTATCTGATGATCGGAAGCATGTTGAACAAAGCCGATGGCTTTGACTTTGACAAAAAGATTTTCTTCATCAAGGACCGGCAGGAATTTGACCGGATGGTGGAGGAATATCGGGAGGCAATCGCCTGCCCTTACGTCAAAAGTTACGGTAGGGAGTGTTTGATGGAAACCGGCAGGCTGCTATATCCGGGCAATAGTTTTTATCAGGAAGTCGGGCGGCGAATGAGTGATAAATATCCGGTGAATCACTACAATATTTATCGCAATTTCACCAGGGTACTTCCCATTTATATCGAAGCATTGGCAGAAGAAGGAAAATACGCCGAGGCGGAGAATTTGCTCGATAGCTGGAAGCAGTTCAATTTTCAGATTATCCGGACCGCCACGGATCCGCTTGATGTGATCCTGGTGATGGCGGACATTTATATTCTGCGGCAGCACGTGGAAGAGTTGTACGAGCTCCTCGGTCAAAAGGAAAAAGGCCGGATTGTCGCCCAGGAAATGGATGCCTTGACAAAGCCTTATATGGCATGGCGGGAAACACAGAAAGAGCAGAGAAAGAATGGTGAAACTGCCCGGTATGGCGGTTTGCTGGTGGAACAGATATTTCTCGATCTCCTGAACCAGCCGGATATCGGGCGGCTGCTGGAACCGGACCGGAAGATCACTTATGCGATGTTTGACAGTTTCGGCTTGTTGATTTTCAGTTGCCTGTTGCTTATTATTGTCGCGTTTTTCGGGTTGCTGCGGATCATCTGCATTCTGAGCGGGCACGGCGGCGAGATAATCTGGCTCAAAAAGATGGATTATGGCCGGATCTTGCTCTATGGAATCGTGTTGCCGTTGGCACTGTATTGGGTTTGGACGCATATCGATTTTCTGAGCGGGCGCGGATATAGTATTTTTTCCAATGTTGGGCTGTATATTTTCCAGTTGGCGTTTTTTGTGATCGGCACTCCGTTGTGCTTTTGCCTGGTGTTGACGCATTACCTGAAGCGGCAGCGCCTCAGAAGTACCGGCAGGAAGAGAACCCCGTTACCGACCTACCTGAAAAACGCTTTGCCGGCGTGGATACTATTTTTCCTGCTGGCCGGCGGGCTCATGCGATTTGCTAATACGGTGGAAATTAAATATTATCTGGCGAAAGACCAGGTCTATTTTGCGGATTTGTCCACTACGCCTACGGCGGTCTGGGTAAAGAGTGAGCGAGACAGGATTATTCAAGGATTGAATGTAGAGAAAAACAAGATAACCAGCGAGGTGAAATATGAAGGTGAACAGTGATTTGATGCGGGGCGTGGCGGAGCCGGTGGTGCTGAAGCTGTTGAGCGAACGGACCATGTATGGATATGAGATCATCAAGTTGGTCAATGAGCGGACCGGCGGAGCGTTTGAATGGAAGGAAGGGACGCTGTATCCGTGTCTGCACCGTTTGGAACAGCAGGGGCTGATCGAGAGTTCGTGGCAGCTGGCCGGGGCCAAGCCGCGCAAGTACTACGCCATCACCAGGCAAGGCCTGGCCGAAATGGCCGAGAGGGTCGGTGAAGTCAAGCATTTCGTCAACGCCCTGAACCTGCTCCTGACCACAGTATAATCGAGGGAAAATTGTCCACGAAAGACACGAAAAAACACGAAAAAAGAATCCATTAGCCGCCGGTTCCGGCGACTAATGAAACTGATTTGTTTTTGTGCTGTTTTGTGTATTTTTGTGGACAAAAAGATTCCCATAAGCGCCCGGAACGGGCGATCATTTTTCGTGTTTTTTCGTGCCTTTCGTGGACAATAAAATGGTTAGTTCAGGCGGGCGCGGAAGATACTGAAGTCGAGCTGGCGGATCAGGTGGTTCAGCATGTCGCGGCAGTCTTTGCGGGACTCGGGCCATTCGGCGTCGAGGTATTTGACGGCGAAAAGCGACATGTCGGGAACGTTCAGGAAGACCGGCATGGCGTTGTTTTCCGCCAACGCAAAGGCGTTCACGGCGCAGTCGTTCAGCGCCGGGGCCAGGTCCTTGAAATACGGCAGCAGCATCATTTCGGTGATGACCGGTTCGAGCTGCAGCTGTATCGCGAGTTTCAGGAAACGGAGCTCCAGGCGCAGCGAGGGAAAAAGCGAGCTGACGCCGTTGATGGTGATGATGTTTTTTTCGATCAGTTCCCGGGTCGACTGCGACAGGGATTCGAGGAGTTTCTCGGGGGCAACGCGCCACGGGGCCTTGCGATTGTGGCGCGGGATTTTCAGCGCCGGCAGTTCGGGGAGAGTGGCGCCGACGGTCTGGAAATGGCGGCCGAGCTCCACGTAAAGCGCGGGGGCGGCTATGGTGATACCGAGGCGTTCGGCGGCGTCGATGACTTTAGCGGTGATCTCCGTGAGGTGGTGGCCATACAGGCCCAGGTGGCGCTGCAGCAGTTTTTCCACAGTGTCGCGGTCGCTGGAGGTGCTGATTTCGATACAGGCGTTGTGGCGCTTGTGGAACTGGGCGGTTTCGGGATAGCCGCTGGCTTCGAGGATGCGTACGACGGTGGAATTCAGCTCGGAAATGGCGAAAATCTTGTTGGGATTGTCGTTATTGACCAGGGCGAATTCAACGGCGAGGGCGATATCCTCGGCGAGGTAACTGTCGCGGATGCCGCTGGCGATGAAGCTCCGGGCGATGCTGCTCTGAAGTTTTTCCGGCTCGAAGGGGATCAGTTCGCCGGAGTTCAGGATGAGCATGATGGAGCTGTCGGCAAGCTTAATCATCAGCCGGGATCTCTTTGATGATCTCGGTGAAGCTGTCCACGGCCTGGAAGTCGCGGTAAACCGAGGCGAAGCGGACGAAGGCCACCTTGTCCAGCGGCAGCAGTGCGTCCATCACCCGTTTGCCGATTTCCACGGACGGGATTTCGCGTTCGAATTCGCGTTGGATGGAGCTGGAAATTTCGTCAACGGCGCGGTCGATGTCTTCCTGGCTGACTTTGCGCTTGTAACAGGCGTTTACGATGCCTTTGCGGAGTTTGTCGCGGTCGAATTCCTCAAGTACACCGTCTTTTTTGATGACTTTGACTTCGGAATAAATGATGCTTTCGTGGGTGGTGAAACGGTGGCCGCAGCCCAGGCATTCGCGTCGCCGCCGGACCCCGGCGCCTTCCTTGACGGAGCGGGAATCGACGACTTTATCATCCTGAAACTGACATTTGGGACAACGCATGGTTCATACCTCGTATTTATTCTGCTTTTTCCAACAGGATTTCAACACCACGGAAATTCATGAAGGCCACGCCGCCGAATCCGGATTCATTGCGGACGATTGCCAGCGCGGACGTCATTTTTTCCATGAATTCAGTGAAGGTGCCGCGGCTCAGCGAGTCAAATTGGGTGCTGGAGAAATGATCGTCGGTCAGCACGCACACGACCAGCGGTTTGCCCATGGAGGCGGCTTCCTCGAACTGCGGCTGCAGGGCTTTCAGCTGTCCCTCGGGGACGTTGGCAAACGCGGTGACGATCAGCTGGTCCGCCAGCGGCAGGAAATCCCGGATACGCCCGACCGAGAGCTCGCCGGCGGCGGCTTTGGTGTGGAACAGCCCCGGAATCATCAGAGCCAGCGGTTTGCCGCTGAACTTTTTGCGGATGCCGGAGGCCATGGCGTAGGATTGCTTCATCAGCATATCGTTGCTGCCGCCGATGCCGTAAGTATTTTCGCCCCAGACGTAAAGATTGCGGTGGCGCTGGTGGCTGTTGATGTTCGGCGTGAGCGCGAGCACAATGCCGGATACGCCGTCCATGTCGTAAAATTCCTGAATCCGCCGGTTGAGCTGTTTGTCGTAGTTGATCTCCGAGGTGGTCAGCGAGATGAACGACTTCTGGTCGCGCTCGTAGAAAATGCGGTCGGTAACGGCGATCCAGGCAGGGATCCCGGCTTTTCGCATGGCCGCCAGGAAACCGGGCAGTTCCTCACCGAAATCGTTGACGTTGTAGCCTTCGCTGAGCAGATAAATCTGGGTGATCCCGGCTTGCCGCAGGTGGCCGATCAGTTCGTCCGGCGAATAACGGTAATTTTCGTACATCCGGGTGGAGATGAAAGCGCCGACGGTGCGCAGTTCCGCCAGTTCTTTTTTCATGATCTCGGCGTGTTCATAGAACCGCGGGTTGGACGTAAGCGGAGCGGGCTGGGGGCGCGGCGGTGGCGGCGGGCTCGAACAGCCCCCGGCTGCGATCGCGGCGAGGAGAATCAAATTGAAAATTGAAAATTGAAAATTGAAAATTGAGGAAAGGGAAGAATCCCTTTGACCCTCTTTAATATTCTGCTGAAAGGCAGTCCTTCTTAATTTTCCATTTTCCATTTTCCATTTTCCATTTTATAAAATTAAGCAGAAAAACAACAATCCCAATCTTTGAATACCGGTTCCAGTCCGCGCGCTTTGAGGTCTTTTACCACCGCTTCGACCGAGGATGAATCGTTCATGGTGAACTGGCCCAGCGATACGCCGTCGAGAAATTCACGATAGCCGCCGGGCGACACCTGCGAGCCGGCGCTGAGGTGGCTGACGCAGATTTCCGCCATGCGTCCGCGGAATTCGGCCTTCTCGCGGGTGGAGAGATACAGATCGGATTCCTTGAAAAACAGCCGGAACGCCAGCATCATCTGTTCGAGCTCGTGGTCCTGCACCGGCGCGGGTACGTTGAACCCGCCCTTGGTCGGGGTGATGCGCGGAAACGAGAACTGGTTGCGGCTGCGCCAGAAGTGCTTCCGCAGCCAGAGCGCATGAATCGCCATGTTCGACGCCTCCAGCCGCCAGTTCGGGTTCAGCCCCAGCAGCGCGCCGATGCCGAGGTTGTAGAATCCGGCGCGGCCGCCCGCTTCCATGGCGTTCAGACGGAACATGTAATCCATCTTCGGGCCACCGAGGTGCAGCTGGCTGTAAAGTTCGCGGTCATAGGTTTCCTGATAGAGCGTCAGGCCGTGGCAGCCGGCTTCGAAAAGCTTGCGGTAATCGGCCTCGACCATGGGGTAAAATTCAATATTGATGTAGTCAAACTTCTTTTTCAGCTCGCGGATACAGTCGGCGAGGAAATCGACGGGGACGCCCTTCGGGTCCTCACCGGCGATCAGCAGCAGACTGTCGTGCCCCATGTCCTTGATGATCTGCGCCTCGCTCATGACTTCCTCGAAACTCAAGCGGCGGCGCTTGTATTGAAACGAACTGCGGAAGCCGCAGTAAACGCAGTTGTTGATGCAGTAGCTCGACATGTAGAGCGGCGCGTAAATTCGCACCGTTTTGCCGAAGTACATGCGCTTGATCATGGCGGAGCGCTCGCGCATTTCGGGCAGCAGCGACTGCGCCGCGGGCGAAATGAAATGCAGGAAATCGGTGAATGCCGGGGCGTCGCAGTACAGCGAGTTTTTCACCATCTGCGGAGTGACTTTGGTGATGTAGGAGTCGAGTTCTTCCGCAGAATATTTACTGTACGGAATCATGTTCATGGTCACACCACGTCGTTGAAAATATCGGAGGGGGATGATGCCGAAGCGCCGCCGGTCATGGCCGCGGGCCCGGCCTTCAGCGCCATTTCGGCGGCGGCCACGGCCATGGCGAAGGCTTTGCCCATGGCGCCGGGATCACCGGCGGCGGCAATCGCCGTATTGACCAGCACCGCGCCCGCGCCCAGTTCAATGGCGTGTGCGGCGTGCGAGGGCAGCCCGAGCCCGGCGTCGACGACGACCGGCACGTTGGCCTGCTCGATAATGATTTTCAGCATCGCTTCGGTTTTGATGCCCTGGTTGCTGCCGATGGGCGAACCCAGCGGCATCACGGCATGGCACCCGGCTTCTTCGAGGCGCTTGGCCAGCACCGGGTCGGCGTTGATATACGGCAGTACTTTGAAGCCCTCCTTGACCAGTTCCACCGCGGCCAGATAGGTCTCGATGGGGTCGGGGAGCAGATAATTCGGATCGGGATGGATCTCCAGTTTGATCCAGTCGTAGCCGGCGGCGCGGCCGAAACGGGCGATGCGCAGCGCATCAGCGGCATTGCGGGCGCCGCTGGTATTCAGGAGCACCGTCACGCCGAACGGAATCGCGCTCAGGATATCGTCCTCTTGCTTGTTTTCGACATCGACGCGGCGCATGGCCACAGTCACCATTTCGGTGCCGGAGGTCTCGATTGCCTGCTTCAACGCCAGGGCGGATGAAAACTTGCCGGTGCCCAGAAACACCCGCGATTTGAATTCTTTATCCGCTATGATCAAAGGTTTCATGTATAATTCCTGATTAATGAATCCGTTAAGATACCATAAATCACTGAAAAGTCAATATTTTTCTTGTAATAATCCGGAACTAAATGTATTTTATATGATTATATTAAATTAGAAATGTACAGGAGCAGACATGTCTATCGATAAATTGCGCGGCAATATCGACCGGGTCGACCGCGAGATTGTGAAATTGTTGAACGAACGCTACAAGAGCGTGGCCGAGATCGGCAAGCTGAAGCAGGCCGGGAACTCGCCGGTTTATGTGCCGGAGCGCGAAAAACGCGTTTTCGAGATGGTTTGCGCCATCAACGCCGAGCTGGGCGGCTCCGTCAAGCCGGAAGTGCTGACGGCCATCTACCGCGAAATCATGTCCGGGGCGATCAACCTGGAATCGCCGGTCAAGGTTTCATTTCTCGGGCCGCGCGGGACGTTTTCGCACGAGGCCGCGCTGCAGCGTTTCGGCCACAGTGTGCAACTGATCGAAGCGCCGAGCATCGCCGTCGCCTTCAGCGACGTCGAAACCGGCCGCGCCGACTATGCCTGCGTGCCGGTGGAAAACAGCACCGAGGGCGCCGTCAGCTATACCCTCGACACACTGGTCAATTCCTCCGTACAGATTTGCGCCGAAATGAACGTGGCGATCCATCACAATCTGCTCGCCCGCTGCGGCAAGGACAAGATCCGCCGCATTTACAGCCATGAACAAATCTTCGGTCAGTGCCGCAACTATCTCGCCTCAAACTTCCACAATGTGGAACAAGTAATCGTGAGCAGTTCCTCGCGCGCCGCGCAAAAGGCCGCCGACGAGCCGAATGCCGGGGTGCTGGCCGGACTGGTCGCCGCCGAAGTGTTTTCGCTGCATATTCTTGACCGCAACGTCGAGGATTTCGCGCACAACACGACCCGCTTTTTCATCATTTCGCGCCAGCAGTCGCAGCCGACCGGCGAGGACAAAACCTCGGTGTGTTTCGCCATTCAGGACCGGATCGGGGCACTGCACGACGTGCTCGAGCCTTTCAAGCGCCGCAACATCATGATGACGATGATCGAGAGCCGCCCGATGAAAAACGGCACCTGGGAGTACTGCTTCTTCGTCGATGTCCTCGGCCATCGTGACGAACCGGAAATCAAGGCCTGCTTCGAGGATATGGCCGCCAACTGCAGCATGTTCAAAATTCTCGGCAGCTACCCGCGTTGTTCGTGAGGCGGCCCGGAGGCATAATGCGACTGAAACAGAAACTGAAGAACAAAGCATTACGGTTTTACATCAAAATCGTGAAAGAAAAAGCACCGGTGGAATACATTGCCCGCGGCTGGGCCATCGGTATGTTCGCCGGCTGTTTTATTCCGTTCGGCCTGCAGTTGGCTGTTTCGATTCCGGCCGCGTTCCTGATGAAAGGGAGCAAAATCGGCGCGGTGCTCGGCACGCTGCTGACCAACCACGTGACGATCTTTTTCATTTACCCGGTTCAGTGCTATGTGGGCAGCAAACTGCTCGGCGGCGACCTGTCGCTGGAAACGATCAAAGGTGCATTGACGAACGTGATCAAACACCAGGATTTCGAGACCTTTTTCGAGCTGAGCGGACACTTGATCGCGGCGTTTTTCATTGGCGGTTTCCTGCTGGCGGCGGTATGTACGCCGATCACCTATTTCGGGGTGAAAAAACTGGTGATCCGCTACCGGGCCATGGTGGAAGCAAAGAAAAAAGCCAACGCCGAACGCCGCGGCCTCCGCGAAAAAGCCGCCCGCATCACCCAGGTCATCTTCAAGAAGAAATAATTTCCCTTTCGGTATTAGAATTCCCCGGTTATTTCCGAGGGCTGGCGGCCGTAGTAGAGCTTGAAGCAGTAGCGGTGCTTGCCCGGCTGCCAGGGGGTTCGGGGATTGATGCAGCACTCCCCGGCGTTGCCGCTGAATTCGGCGATGATGCAGCGCTCGGGTTTGATACTTACCTCTTTGCGCCAAATGACTTTGCCGCCACCGGGGATCTCTTTTTCGCGCGGCAGGCCCCTGGAAAAACCGCTGGCGATGGCGGCGAAGCGCAGCACTTCGCGCGCCGGACCGTCCGGCAGGAAAGCGCGCAGGATGTCGAAACGCTTTTCCAGCGGCGGTTTGCCGTTGGCGAAGAGTTCGTCTTTCGCCGATAGTTCCTGCAGAAATTCGTTCAGGAATTGCGGGTTTTCCAGTGCCGCCATGATGAATGCGGAATGCAGCGGCGGCGTATTGAACCAGCAGTCGAGAATCTGCGACAACCGCCCGGCGATTCGCAGCTCCTCCGCGCTCATCGTCGGCGTGGAGCGAATCCGGTAGGGGGGCACCGGCTCGAAATCGGTGGAGTCGTTCCATAGCGCGGTACCGGGCAGAATTTTCAGGCTTTCCAACTGAATTTCGTGCGCCTGCAGGCCGATCAGGGTCTTGACGTCGTCGATCAGGCTCGGCAGCGTCTGCGCGGGCAGCCCGGCGATCAGGTCGGTGTGCAGCTCGAAATTGCCGCAGTTCAACAGCCCTTTCAGCCCCTGCAAAACGTCTTCGACTTTACCGTAGCGCTGACAGCTTGCCAGCACCTCCGGGTTCAGCGACTGCACCCCGGCCTCGACGTGGAGATTGCCCCGGCTCATTTCGTCCAGAAACTCCGGTTTCAGCGCGGAAGGCTCGATTTCCAGGTGAAAACGCATTTCGGGGAAGTCGGTCCGGAACATTTTCAAGAGCTCCGCTGCCCGCGCCTGGTTTTGGTTGAACGTACGATCAAGCACCCGGATTTCGCGGAACCCGCCCCGCTGCAGCGCCAGCAGATCCTGCCGCACGCGCTCGGGCGAGTAATATTTGACGCTTCTTGTGAGCGAGCTGACGCAGAAAACGCAGCGCCCGCCGCAACCGCGCGACGTCTCGATCTGCCAGAACGGTTTGCCCGGCGTGAAATACCCGAGCTGGTGCGGCGACGGCAGTTCGTCGAGGCTGCCGGTATAGACGCCCTCTTCCACGATGTCGTCCCGCAGGTAACGGTAAAACGTGGATTCGTCGCCGCTGACGATGGCGTCGGCCTCCGGCGGACACGCCCGGCCAACCGGGAATTCGGGGCCGCCCAGCGCAATCCGGGCCTCCGGCAGCACTTCGCGAACCACCCGGCACAGCTGCAGCAGGACTTCGACATTGAAAAGATAAGCGGTTCCGCAGACCACCCCGGGCTTGAGTTCCAGCAATATTTCGCGAAGCTGATTCACATCGGGATTGCGGATGGTACACTCGAATTTGTGCCAGCGCCACTCCGGCGCGAATCGTTCGGTGTACGCGCGCAGCATGCCGTAGGAAAGCATGGAGTGCGAATAGGATGAATTCACCTCGAGGAACAGCACGTCAGGCATCGGCATCCCCGTGAATCGGGCGGTGCGCCGCCTGTTTCGCCTGACGGCGGCATTCGTCGATCTGCCGCACCGCGCCGGCGCTGAAAAAGCTCTCCGTGAACCGCCCGCAAATGATGCCGGAGGCCAGGTCGGAGGGATGCAGCATGTCGTCGCGGTAAAAACGGTAATCGCGCAGTTCGTCGGTCATGATTTCGTAGGACGGGAAATAGATGCACTTATCGTCGAGCGAGTCGTGAATGGCGGAGAGCAGATTGGCCTTGCTGCGGGCGTTCAGGACCAGGTCGCCGGGGTAGTGCCGCACCGGCGAGAGCGTCATCACGATCCGCAAGTCCGGACGGATTTCGCGGACGCTGCGGACAATGCTCCGGATCGCCTCCTTGTTCTCGGTATGCGAAAGGATGTGACGGTTGAAAAACGTCCCCGGCACCTTGTGGCAGTTGGCGACGAATTCGCCCGTTTCCTTGAGCTCGTAAACCACCGATGAGGAAAACGTCAGGATCAGCACCTGCGCCTGCATCAGCCCTGCCCGGAAATCGTTCATCGATTGATTGCAGAGCGCCATCGCCTCGGGCAGTCCGGACCGCGCAAATGCGCCATGGTGTTCCCACGAAAACCACAGGCCGTCGCGCTCGAAAAAATCCTTTTCCCCGTACTCGTGCCCCGCTGCCAGGTGCCGCAGCGAACGCGCCATCGACACCGCGTTATACACGATCCCGCAGGGGTTGCAGTAAATTCGGATTCCGCCCTCGCCCAGGTATGCGGCGAGCCGCTCCGAAAAGCACGAGCCGATCACCGCCAACGCGGCGTCGAACGCTAATTTTTCCGCAATCTCCGGCACCCTCACCGGAGTAAACAAATCGGCCATAGTCAAACTCCTTTTCCCTAATATAAATTGAAAATGCAAAATTGAAAACCCAAAATCGATAAAACAAACCTCTCGTTCTTTTTTTAAACACGGAATACACGGAAAGCACGGAAGAGGGAATTTCATAAAAATAATTCTGTGTAGCGTGTGGTTTTTGTGATTCCCTGAAAATTTTCCGTGCCTTCCGTGTATTCCGTGTTTAAAATCCCCATGACCATTACGATGAATTTAGACTGCCGCCCTTGCAAAATCTACCGTCGATACTATATTCTATCTCAAAAAAACAATCGGGAATTTCATGAACATCAACGCCATTATATTGGCTGCCGGTTTCGGCAGCCGCCTCCGCCCGCTGACCGAATACATGCCCAAACCTTTGATCCCGGTTTTCGGATCGTCCATGCTCGCCGTGGTCGCCGCGAACCTGAAGCGCGCCGGCATCGGCCGCATCGCCGTCAATACGCATTATCTGGCGGAGCAGATCGAGGACGCCGTGGCGAAACTGCCGGAAGCGGACAGCATCGAGCTTTTTCACGAGCCGGAAATCCTCGGCACCGGCGGCGGCGTGGTCAACGCCAAATCCCTGCTCGCCGAGGGCGAATTTTTCATGATTCACAATTCCGACGTGCTGACCGATATGGACCTCGCGGCCATGATCGAATACCACAAGCAAAGCGGCGCCAAGGTCACTTTCGCGCTGGTGGACGGCCCCGAAAACCGCGTCCGCGTGACCCCGGACGGCAAGGTTCACGACATTCTCGACTCGCTCGGGCGGCACCCGGCGGGCAGCCGTCTGCTCACCTACGCCTGCGTCATGATCCTCTCGCGCGAGATTTTCGACCACCTGCCCGAAGAGCCGGAAAACTGCTCCATCATCCGCGCTGTGCTCGACCTGATGCGCGATCAGCCGGATGCCGTGCGCGGCTGGATTCCGGACAAACCTTATTGGCGCGACCTCGGCACGCTGCTGCAGTATTTCGACGCACACGACGATGTGGTCAAGGGGGTCAACACCATGCCGCTTTTCCAGAACCGCCAGCGCATCTATTTCGAGGACGAACCCGAGATCGGCGACGGCGCCGCGCTGCTCGGCTACGTGACCGGCGGGCGCAACTGCCGCATCGGCGCCGGCTCCACCCTCATCAACTGCCTGCTGCTGGACAATACCATCGTCCCGCCGGGCAGTTTCCACAGCCGCCAGATCATCGGCCCGGACGGTTTCAACCTGCACCGCGATTACAAAACGCTCGAGAACTACCACATCCTGAAGAAGTTCCGCAAGGAACCCTACTCCATCAGTTCGCTGATCGAGCGCGGCTCCACCCGCAGTTTCTACCGCATCGCACAGAATGGCAAATCTTCCATCCTGATGATTTCCGACGGCATGGACCAGGACTACGACCGCTTCATCAACATCGGCCGTTACTTCAATAAACACAATTTCCCGGTACCGGTGATTCAAGATTTCGAAGCGGAGGAATTCACCACGCTGGTCGAGGACCTCGGCGACGAAACACTCTATAAGTCGCTGCTGGCCAACGGCCCGGACGAAACCCTCTACCGCCGGATCATCGACGCGCTGGTTCACCTGCAGACCGAAGGCACGAAGATTTTCCGCAAGCGCACTGCCCCGATCCTGCGTACCTTTGACCAGAGCTATCTGCGCTGGGAAACGATTTATTTCAGCGACAATTTTCTCGGTGCCTTCTGCTGCCTGAGCGACGACGAACGCGCCGCGCTGAACCAGGAATTCGACGCCCTCGCCGCGCTGGTGGACAGTCATCCGAAGGTGCTCATCCACCGCGACTTCCAGTCGCACAACATCATGCTCACGCCGGATGGTGTGCGCTTCGTCGATTTCCAGGGTGCGCGCTTCGGCAGCGCCGGTTACGACATCATGTCGCTGCTGAACGACCCCTACGCGGAGCTCACCTCCGAAATGCGTACCCGTCTCGAAGATTATTTCCGGGCTCAACATCCGGACATGCCCGAACTCGAAGCCATGATGATTACCGCCGGACTGCAGCGCAACATGCAGGCGCTCGGCGCCTACGGTTTCCTGGCGCTGACCAAGGGGAAGCGCGATTACCTCGCCTACATTCCGTCCGGCTTCCAGATGCTGAAAACCGGCCTAGAGCGCCTCGAAAAACTGGAGAAACCGCCCATTCGCCTCGAACGGTTGAGCCAACTCCTGAGCAACTTGAAGCTCCCCGAAGTCTCCGCCGAAAAACCCCGTCAGTAAACCATCGCGAGGGAAAAGGATGTCAAAAAAGTATCATTGGAAATTCACCGGAAATCTGAGCGAAATTCAAGCGTTGTGTAAAGATTTCGCCGCAGCCGATGCATTATATTGGGAATTCGTGGAGTATGGTGGCTTTGCAATCCACGAAGGGGCGTTGCGCTTCTTTTCGGTCTGTGCGGAGCCGGAAGCTCGCAATGTTATCGAATGGAATCGCCCGGAAACCTGGAAATTCGAATATAAAGAACTGCTCCCGGAAAAACTCTGGTGTTTCGCGGAAGACGTATTCGGGCACCAGTTCTGTTTTGGCGAAAATGGTGTTTACTGGCTGGATCCTGAAACCGGTGGCTTGGAATATCAGGGGGAAACTTTCAGCGAATGGAGAAAATTCATTGCACCGTCCATCGATTATTTTACCGGGGAAAGCCTGGCCAAAGCCTGGCATGAGGCTCATGATTCCGACGATCCGCTCACTCCAGACAAAGTCCTGATGCCGCTGACGCTGTTCATGGCCGGCGGCAAATTCGAAATAACCAACGTATTCCCTCTGGATGCCATCGAAGCCATGCGCGTTCGCGGAAATATCGCCTACCAAATCAAAGACGTTCCAGATGGAGCCTCAATCCAAATCAAGTTTACCGAATAAAACACCAACGTCACTTATCGGAATTCGGCGATTTCGGAGAGGGATTTGCGGGAGGTCGGCTCGGGCTGTTTATCGGGATAGCCGAGGGTGATCAGCGAAACCGGTTCGAGGCCGCGCGGCAGGTTCAGGATTTTGCGGACGGCCTTGGCCCTGAACCAGCCGATCCAGCAGGAACCCAGCCCCTGTTCCTCAGCCGCCAGCACCAGGTGTTCGCCTGTGATACCGAGGTCGATCAGGTGGTAATGCACGCCCGAAACCATTGCCGCGATGCCGTGTACCGCCAGCGATTTCTTCGCGCACAGCACCACGATCACCGGTGCAGTGGCCACCCACGGCATCGAGATGCCGGGCAGCAGGGCGTGGCGGCTCAATTCGGCGCGCAGTTCGGGAGTTTCCACTACGATAAAGCGCCACGGCTGCTGGTTGCACGCCGAGGGCGCCAGCTGCGCCGCCTCCAGGCAATACGCCAGCACCTCGCTCGGCACCGGCTTGTCGAGATAAGAACGGCAGCTCAAACGCTTTTTCGTCAGTTCCAGAAAAGTCATGGTTTCACCTGTGTTTTACCATAACTTAGCACCGGTGCGGATAATATCCAAAACGGCAATTGTAAAATTGTTGTAAAAATGGCGAATTCGATTCGAATATTTACAATATTCTGCTATTGTATCTGGTAATCAATTTCAGACTTTTCAGGAGGTATTTTCAAATGTTCATTTCTTCGTTGCCAGTCCTTGCCAGTTCCGGCGTTTATTATGCTTTTACCAGCAGCGATTTATGCGGCAAAGCCATCGTTATTTTCCTGTTGCTCGGCTCCATTGTGGCGTGGTCGATCATGCTCGAAAAATGGATCTCCATCAAGCGCATGGGCGATAACTCGTCCGACTTCATCCGCGGCTTCGGCAAAAAACGCTATTTCCTGATGTCGATCAATGACGCCAAAAAGAGCGTCGGTCCCGCCGCCAGCATTTACAACGCCGCCATGGTCAAGATTTCCGAGTTCCATGGCGCCAGCGACGCCCAGCTCGCCAGCATGATTCAGATGGGCCGCAAGCCCGACAAGGCGCTGACCGAGCCGCAGCTGGCCGTGATCCGCGCCGCCGTCGACAAGGAAATGTCCGACCAGATCAAGATTCTCGAGACCCGCATGGGCTTCCTGGCGACTTGCGTCAGCGCCGCGCCGTTCTTCGGATTGTTCGGTACGGTGTGGGGGGTGATGCTCGCCTTCTGTTCGCTGGCGGAAAAGGGCCGCGCCGAAATCAGCGCGCTGGCGCCCGGGGTGGCCGGAGCGCTGCTCACCACCGTGGCCGGCCTGATCGTGGCGATCCCGTCGCTGATCGGTTACAACCTGCTCACCGCTTCGATCACCTCGCAGATCACCGACCTCGAAGACTTCGCCGACCAGCTCCTGGCCCAGCTGAAAGTCGAACAGACCGAATACGAGCTGGAAAAGCCCGCCGCACCAGCGGCACCGGCCCGCCAGCAGCAGCCCGTCCCGCAGGTACAATATCAACAGCCGCAGCAGGTTGTCCAGCAGCAGGCATACACACCGCCGCCGCAGGTTCAGCAGCAACCGCAGTATCAACAGCCCGTTCAGCAGCCCCAGGTGCAGCAATATCAGCAGCCGGTTCAACCGGTTCAGCGTCCGCTGGCCCAGACCGTGTTTGTGCCGAATCCCGCGCCGGCTTCCGAGAACGACCAATCCTCGGTACAGCCCAATCTGCTGAATTCCTGATCAGGAGGCTCGAAAATGGCCAGACGCCCCCGAGTTAAAAAAGGTACCATGGACCAGATCAACGTTACACCGTTGCTGGACCTGACCTTCATGCTGCTGATCGTGTTCATGATCACGACCCCGCTCCTCGAATACTCCATCGACGTGACGCCGCCGGCCATGAACGCCGCCCCGAAGCCGGACGAAAACACCGTCAGCGTGGGCCTCAACAAACAGGGTCAGATCCTGTATGACAAGAAAATCATCAGTCACGAAGAACTGCTGGCGAACCTTAAGAAGTTGTACGCGAACTCGCCGAAGGCGATCATTATGGTCAGCGCCGATGGTTCGCGCTCCTATAACGACGTCATCGACCTGATGAATACCATCAAAAAAGCGGAATTCACCAACGTCTCGCTGGTAACCACGGCAGAAGCAAGCAAGTAACAGAATAATGATCGAAAGCGCACAGGACACAAATGGAATTCTGTCACAATCTGTCGGAATGGTGACGAACCGGACACGGTTCAAAATCTTCCAGGCAGTACTGGCCATTCACGTCCTGGTGGTAGCCGGTCCGTTCGCCGTACAGAGCATTTACGGAATCTTCAGACCGCCGCCGAAAACAATCATGACCGTCCGCCTCATGCCTCCGTCCGATGAAGTAGGGCTGAAGCCCGAACTCGGCAAAGGCAGCGGCAGCGATATCCCGGCTCCTCCGACGGTGATCCAGGCTCCTCCTTCGCCGCCATCGGTCAAGCCGGTAGTGACGGTCCGTCCGCCCCCGGTCAAGCCGACGCCGCGACAAGTTGATGCCCCCAAGCCGCCCCCGGTCCGGGTCGCCCAGAACACGGCCCCCAAACCGGTCATAACGCCCAAGCCGCCCAAGCCCAAACCACCCACTCCCAAACCGCCTGCGCCTAAGCCGGACAACCGGACATTTGATCCTATTTCGCCGCAGGACTGGCAGAATATGAACCAGCCGCAGCAGGCGAATACAAATACCAATACCTCCAATAGTCAGGTCGCGGACAACCAGCCGAACGCCCGATCCGGCACCGGCAGGGGCGCCACCGGCGGCTCCGGCCCGCCCGACCCGAGCGGCCTCATCGGCGACGGCGGCACTGCCGAAAAAACCAAGCTGGACTACAGCCAGTATGTGGCACAATTCCTGAAACGGAACTGGGACACCCCCAGCCGCGTCCAGCTCGGCGGCCGCGAACCCGAAGTCAAACTGAAGATGTATTTCGCGCCTTCCGGCCAGATCACTTCATGGAAAATCCTCGAGTCCAGCGGCATCGCCATCATGGACAATTCGGTGGAGAAGCTGATGCGCTACGTCCGCAAGATTCCGCAGCCCCCGCCGCCCGGCGTAACCGAGTTGACGCTGATCATGGCCATCAACGATTAATAGCAATTCTCTTTCAGATTGGTGTTGAGCTGCGCTTTGGCGCGGATGACCCAGCGGGTCGGGTGA
Source organism: Victivallis vadensis (assembly GCA_040391785.1). Lineage (GTDB taxonomy): Bacteria > Verrucomicrobiota > Lentisphaeria > Victivallales > Victivallaceae > UBA5239. The sequence continues at coordinate 90,008 of JBEBXH010000005.1, read as the reverse complement.
ATTTCGTCTTCGAGGGACACCGGAATGCGCTTGAGGCCGGTTTGGATTTCTTCAAAAACGGCATCGAGGTAATCGATCGCGTGAGCGTTTGGATCCAGATTCCGGCAACCTGTTTCCGGCGTGTAATAGCGCAGCGTTTCGCCCAGGTTAATCGCTTCGGCAAAACCGTTGGTCCCGAAAATGCGGATGACTTCGTACCCCCAGGTGGGCCATTGCGGCGACCGGGGGCCGCAGTAATTCGCCACCCCGGAGCCCACGCCGCCATTGGCCAGTTTCATGCTGAAAGATATGCCGCGGCGGCATTCGCTCTCCGGTCCCTGATTGCCCAGTTTGGTTTCGCGGGCAAAAAGTTCGGTCACACGCACTCCGGCAATATGCTCGATAAAGCGGATGTTGTAAATGCCGACCTGACGGATCAGCCCGCCATCCTTCCGCTCATCGGGTGAACGCTCAAGCATCCACGGATAGGATTTCTGGGTATAAACGTCGATGACTTCGCCGATCGTACCGGACTGGACGCAATGCCGCAGGGCGCCATAGGGCGCTTCGAACGAACTGCCGGCCATCTCATGAAAGACCAGCTTTTTTTCGCCGGCCAGACGAATGATTTCATCCAGGGTTCGCTCGTCGAATGCACACGGTTTTTCCGCGTAGACATGTTTGCCGGCGGCCAGGCAATCCAGCGCGTCCTGCCCCTGCCCGGCGCGCCAGATCGAGGAGAGCGACACCAGTTCACAGTCCGTGGCCAGCAATTCACTCAGCGATCCGCAGATTCGAACGCGCTCCCTGTGCTGCTCCGGAATTCTGCCGGCATCGACCTCGGCCGCAGCCATGATTTCCACTCGCGGATTGTCGAAAGCATGCCAGATCTGATGCCCGAAATCCCCATACAATGCTACTTTGATTTTTTTCATATTTCCACCACAGGCAATATGGCTGCGTCATATATAATAAAGCCATGATTGCAGTATAATGCCGGTGTTCAAAAAAGCAAATTTGTTTCACAAGAAAACACCATTCTTTTGAATGAAACCCGGCATTACCTGGAATAGATGGAAACCTTGCCGTTTTCGCTGATCGCAAACACTTTTGACAATGAGTCCAGCAGCAATTTGCCGTCGCACCGCAGGTAGCTGGCGTTGGCGGCGAAATACCGCGGTTCGGCATTGTTCTGGGTGGTAATGGCCAGCAAGTAGGCGTCGGTGTCGTATCCGCCCAGGATATTGTTTGAATTGCGGTGGCGCATCCGCCCGTCGGCATTCAGGTTCAGCCATACGTCCGTGGTTTTGCCGTTTTTGCTGATGCGGACGCCCTGCGCGGTGGGCGTTTCCAGCCGCTCGATCCTGGGTGCATCAGCCGGTTCGAGCAGAATCGCGGTGATGAATTTCATGACGCGGGCCTTTCCAGGCGCCGCGATGGCGTAGAATGGCTCCGGGATTTTGTGTGCATGATCCTTGAGGCCCGTTTTCTCGCGCAGCCGCATCCGTTCGGGGGCGTCGTGCGCGAGGCCCTCGGGCAGGCGTTCGGGGAACAGCGGGCGGACCGCCACCTGCGCGTTGCCTTTCTTAATGTTCAGGTCGAGCCCTTTATGCTTGAGCTCGCCGTCGAAATGCAGCAGCCATTCGAATTCGCCGTATTGGAACGTTTTCAGGTCATCGATGACCAGGATCACATCGTCGATCCAGAGGAAACTGCGGTAATTGCGGATGAAGTGCTGCGACGTGGGCCCGGTGGCATCGGCAAGCACATATTTCAGGTCGCCGGCGTCCACCTGATACTGGACGCTGCCGGGGAACTTGGAGCCATGATACGTATCTTCGGGGTTTTCGCCCTGCCCGTCGAAAAGCACAACATTGTGCGCCTGGCTCTGACGGTAATATTCATCGTACTGCGGATGAACATACCAGCAGTTGCCGGAATCGATGAGGATATTTTCGCCGCGATGAAACAGGATGAACGAACCGGCGTCGGCATGGGTATGGTTCCAGGTAAAGCCGGATTTCACGCCGAGAAGCGTGGCATTTTTCTCCCACGAACTGCGCATGATACTCCAGCCGAGATCCTTGTAGATAGAGCTTAACGGCAGATCCGGGGCCTTCGTCAATTCATCGTCGCCGGGAAAAAACATCAGCCCGAGCGGCGAATTGCGGCGGGTGGCCTCCTTGTAGTCGGAGTCCTGCGTTTGATTGAGGTACCAGAGATAACGCGGCTTGCGGTAGCCATTCGCCCACAGCAGAACCAGCGGGCGGCTGCCGACCGCGTACAGCGACGAATCGCCAAAGTTGAGTGACATCATTTTGACATCGTTCGGGTAACTGGCATTCAGGAAAAAATCGCCGACTTTGTCCAGCACCGGAATCTCGGGCAGCGCGTCCTTCCGCGCGTTTTTCCAGACCAGCCGGAACGTCAGGTAACTCGAAAGCGCGTATGCGCCGTAGCCCACGCTCTCGCAATAGCCGCCGGCCGCGTCAAAGGTCGGGGGCTTGTTGTTGATCGTGCTGCCGGGATAGCCGAACCATTCGACGGTGGCCCGCACAATTTTGTCCAGCCAGGCGTTTGTGCGGGGATCCACACCGGCGACCGCCAGCGCGGCGATTCCCGGCAGGAACACGCAGGAACTCCAGAAGTTATGCCCCATCGAATCCAGCGTGGTGGTGCGTTTTTCGCCGAGCAGCCATTCATTCAGCATCGGCTCGATGCCGCGGGCGACTAAGGCGGTCTCGATGGTCTTGCGATCTTCCGGCGAAAGAAAATCATAGATGCTGTCGTAACCAATCGCAATATCGTAGCATTTATGCGCCGGGCCGAGCCCCCAGCCCCAGTCGGATTTGGCGCAATCGCGCAGCATGAGATCGCGTATGCGCTCCGCATATTTCTTGTCGCCAGTCACACGGTAAGCCAGGCACAGCGCCTCCATATCGTTTTTCTTGCCGCTGTCGGCCAGCGCGGTGGCTTTGGCGCGGCCTTCCGGGTTCTTGAGATGGGCGATATTCGCATCGGTGAACAGCAGATACGGGTGTTCCGCCGCGCCGCAGAATACGGCAAGGCCGAAAACGAACAGTAAAAAGAGTTGTTTCATGGTCATTCCTTTATTTTTTATGCAACACAATTGCCGTGCCGGGTTTGACGCTTAACACGGTGCCGCCCTTGACCGTGGCGCCATCCGGCAGAATACGGTATTCGCCGGGGGGAACCACGAGGTTATAACTCTGGTTTTTGCGCGTGAAATTCATACCGATTTCATATGGCCCGTATGAACAGCGGTAGTACTCCGCTTTGCCCATGAACGTCTTGTCTTTCGAATGTTCAGCCATCGGGATTTTGATTCCGGCTTTCAGCTGGTGATAATAGCCGCCGGGGTAATCGTGGCGGTTCCCGCGGAAACCGTAGACCACCCAGTCCGGTTCGGTGCTGAACTTGCCGGACGGGATGAATTCTTCGTCCTGATAAATGGTCGCCACGTGCTCCGACTTCGGGGTGACAAGGTGGATCTTGGCCAGATTGTTGATTCCGCGATTGGCGCGCCAGTAAAGCTCGGCGAAGAAAACATCGTCACCGCATTTCACCGCCACGGCGCCGATTTCCTCGTCGGTGAAAACGAAGTCCCCGCCGCGCATCGGCATGCCGGTTTCGACGTCTTTCAACATGGCGGAAATTTTGGCGTAACGCTCCGGCAGATGTAGTAAAGCAACAAAATCCGGACGATTCCGGCCGGTCACGCTTTCGTGCACCGCGCTTTGAAAGTATCCATCCGTCAGCATATCCTTGAAACAGCCCAGCAGGTGCTTGTTTTCCGTGTAATAAAGCGTGCGCAGGTCGAGTCCCTCAGCCACATAAACCGGCTTGCCGGGGAAGTGCGCGTTGCGCCAGTCGATATAGACCTCGAGGCGCATCACCGGGTGATTGTCCACGGTTATGCTCGGGTAACGGAATATCGTGCGGGCAACGGCGGCGTTTTCCATGACCTTGAAAATTTCTTCATCGCCTTTGCCGGTTTTGTAATCGATGGTGGATTCATAAATGCTCGCCGAGGTCCAGATGGTACTCTCACCGTAATTGCCGACGTAGCCCAGTTCTTTCGACAGATATTTTTTCGTCAGTTGATAATAATTTTCGCCGGGGGTATTTTTTGGATCGGAATTGCTGAGATCGGGGTTGATACCGTGCGACCAAGGCAAAATGCCCAGCGATTCCTTGACAAATTTCAGCGTGATATCAAGCGGTACGCCGCGACTGTCATCCAGGATGTGGGTGGCACGGTTATTCAGGTGTCCGCTGTTGTCGACGATCTGGCTCTGATTGGCCAGCCAGCGGCGGTCGCGGACGAGCTGAAATGTGCTGGCTTCGAACATGTCGCACCATTGTTTGCGGCGATCCGCTTGATCCAGATGAGGTTTGAGCGCGTCTTCCATCAGGATCAGCGCTTTGGCCTGGGCGGAACACCCGGTCCAGCTGCCTTTGCTGACGACCTTGTCCGGTTCTTTGGTAAAGCGTAGCGCTTGAGCGTCAATCGCTTTCAGGACGAACTCGACAATCTTCGGATTGCGGTAAGCGCTGCACCAGGGAACATTGTAGGCTTCGGCAAGCAAGGGCAAGCGCCATTCATCACGGCCCGGATCGGCTTTCAGGCTCTTTTCAATCTCGTGCTCGATGCGCTGCTTGACCGCGTCGATATCGATTTCCGAGTTGGCACGCGGGACAGGCGGTGCAACATCGACCTGCTGCGGGTCTTCGAAAAACGGCTGTTCGTGAATATAAACTCCATAAATGCCGCGGCTGTCCTGCGTTACGTCTTTCTGAAATTGCTGAAAATTATTACCGTATCCCCAGATTTTGCCGGTGGCACGGATGGCGATTTCAAGTTCGGTTTTGCCTTTGGTGGCGATTTCCGGCAACAGAAACGTCGTATAGGTGAAGCGCCCCGGATATTGCGGGTTCGGGTTGGATGAGTGCGGCGCGTCACGCGGTTCGCACTGTTCGTAGTCAAGGATATCATAATCGCCGAGGTGCATATAGCCCATCTGCTTGCCGTCGATGAACATCACCAGATGATCGTGGGTCACGTCGCCGCCCCAGAATTTGACCGTGACATAATTGCGTTTGGCCGGATCGACTTTCAGCTTGAACGACATCGGCGCACTCTGCCAGCTTTTCTCCTTCGGCTGGAGAATCTTGCGGGCGGGAACGCCGTATCCGCCGGAAATAACTTCGGTCTCAGCGCCACTGAATACATGCGCCGTTTCGCTCTGTTCATCGCCGAACAAAATATGATCCGCCGCGAAGCCGCTCACGGCAAATAAAACAATACCGGCGGCCAAAATAATCTTCCTCATGATGCTCCCTTATTTTACGAGATGAAATCTGCGGGTGACGGGTTCGGCGGTCTGAAGTTTCGGTTCGTTCCAACTGCCGTACTGCCAGGCGGTCACGGCGATTTCCACCGGATACTTTGCGCCCGGCGGAATTTCGGTGAAAATCAGTTCGCCGTCCTGCAGAAACGCGGGGCCATGAACCACGAAATACTCCACCGGCATGCCGGTATTGGCGGTTGCATTCAGCTTGATCGATTTCGTCCCGGCTTTGACTTCGACGAACTTGTCTTTGTCGCCCCAGAAGGCCCGCCCGAAGGTGAATTTTTCCGTCGGCCCCGGCGTATTGGCGGCCACCGCGGCGAAGGCTTTTTCCGCCAGGATACGGGTCTGAGTCGAGCCGTCGTCATCCTTGTATTTGACGACGATCTGCTTGACCTTGCCGGGCGCCGGATCCTGGCCCGCCATGCTCGCTCCGTGGAACCAGCCGCAGTAAAAATCATCGGTCACTTTCGCTTTTTTGAATACCTCCGTGACATCCAGCCAGCTGTCGCCCAGCCCGACCTTCGCTTCGAGGATTTCCATAGCCATAACGCCGCCCGCAAACAGCAGGACCAACAGTAGTAATATCTTTCTCATTTATTGGTTTTCTCCAGCAGTTTTCCATTGCGGTACAACTCGACGGACGGGACGGCATCCTCGCTGTAAAACCCATCCAGTTTTATCCGGTCAAGCTGTCCGTCAACAAGTTGCACTTCGATCGTACCGGCATCAACGGCACGAACCGATTTCACCCGCGGCTCTTTTTCGCGCGGTTCAAGAACCGTCAGGAAACGTGCTTCCGTTCCCCTGGTCCGTACACTGGTCACTTTGCGCAGATTGTCCTCCTGTCCCGCCGGGAAGTCGCCTCCTATCACCGCCTTCAGGCGAACCGCCTTCAAGCCGGTCAGGTCAAACCGGAGCATGCCCGGTTTTTCATTGGCGGACGGTTCCGCGCCGATCGTATCCTGATACGGCGTACCGGCAATTCGTACCGGACCGCCGTAATAATCCACCCCGGCAGACGGTTGTTTTTTCAAGCCGGATGCCTGATAGTTCAAATCGGCGAGCCGAATCTGCTTACCGTCACCGGTCATCAGAACTGCATTGCACCAGAAAAGAGTGTCGGCGACATTGTTTTTCGCCTGGTCACGAACGGCAGAAAGAGTCAGTTCACGGATGCCGGTCACATCAACGTCGATTTCGCCTTTGCCGAGGATCCAGGCATTGAAAACCCCGTCAGCCAATACTTTACCGTCGCCTTTGACTTCATACCGGAGACGCTTGTTGATGTGCTGGCTCTCCGGATAGTCGGCAATCAGCATCTGTGCCTGCGGCGGCCACGCCATATAGGCGTCGATAAACAATTCGCCCGGTTCATGGTAATAAAAATCGGTCAGTTCATGCGCACCTTTTTTGTTCCTGCCGTCGCGCTCCTGCTCATTGAATTTATGGAGGCTGGTCAGCCGGACGGGCGCCGTCATGTCATACTCGTCGACATTGACAATGAACTGGCCGGAACTCAGCGGGGAATCATCGAATTGCGGCCGGTGCCCGGTCTTTTTGAGCCCTTCCAATACTTTAACACCGCGCAGATGGAGGAGATTGTCGAAGGTATGTTCTTTTTCCGCTTTCGCATAATCGGCGACCACCACATAATCATCGGTCACCAGCTGCAGCCGGCGCTGGAACACCGGTTCCGTATAATCGCTAACCGCACCGATTTCCGGGTGGATGTCCGGCAGGGGCACGTAACGGTTGGTACCGGCTTTGATACCTTCCTTCTGGGTATAACCGCCAAGATACGGCGGATTGCTCCAGCGGGCAGGGCCGTCGGCCGCAATGACCTGGATATTTTCGCCGGGATAAAAAAGCAGCGGGCGGCATTCGGCGGGCTCCTGCATTTTGCCGTCCACCACCACCATATTATGCGATAAAGACGCCTGAACCCACCATTTATACATGTAGCTGCCGTATCCGTACCAGCTGGTTTCCGGATTGTAGAAACCCCGCCCGTAACGTATCAGGCACAGCAGGCTCAGGTGATCGAAATGGCCATGATAACCACCATGTGTACCATATTTGAAACCGAGCTGGATGCGGTCGCGCATTTCGCCTTTCTGAGAACGCAGTACGGTAATGCCGGCATTGTGGCTGTCTGCCGAATTTTTATAGAGTTCGGGGGGATTTTCCGGCAGTTCGGGCACGCTGTAAACCAGATCGCGCTTGCTGCTGTGTTTCAGGAGCGAAGCATAACGCGGATCGCGAAACGCATAATAAGCCAGATCGAATGAGACGCCGTCCACCCTCATCTCGTGACCGTCCCCCATGCCGAACATGACACTACGGTAATCCGGGAAATCCAGTATGCCGTCCCACATCGCCTTGAAACCGGTCATATTGCGTTTGAGTGGCCCGAATTTCTGGAAATTCATCCCCTGGTAATGCGATAATTCATAGGGTCTCCGCCCGGTAAGGTCCGTTCCCGGCGCCGGGAACCGCAGATTCAATAAATCAATGCCGAACGGACGGGCATACAACGCGAGTTTGGTGAATCCTTCCGCACAATGAATGTTGTAGGAAAGCGACATCTCAAACCACCAGCCGTCATCCATGGTCCCCAGGCGGAATTGATCAATCAAACCGGTCGGCCCATACATCAGCGTATTGAAACGCACCATGTCATGCAGAATCAACGCACAGGCAGCGCCCGGTACCTGGTTGAAGATGGTCCAGTTGGTGATGGCGCCGTCCCCCATACGGTCAATCAACGTGTCGACATAGAGCCGCATGGTGTGCTCGACCTGTTCGCGTTCAGCGGCGGTGAGCTTGCCGCGAATGGCGTCATAGCCTTTTGATACCAGCTCAAAAGTACCGCCTTCCTGCGGAATTCCCTGGCTGGTGGCATGCAGCAGCACCGGGTAACCGTCTGCCGGATTGCTGAACATCAACAGAAAATCACGGATTTTATTCAGGTACTTTTCTTCGCCGGTTAATTCCCAGGCAATAATGCAGCTGTAAAGTTTATCTTCATAACGGGTGCGGACCACGCCCATGGTTCCCTGGTCGGACATCACGCCGGACTTGGCCGGCGGGGTCCATTTATCGGCCATATCAAGAGTCTCGGCGAAGCTTTTCCGGGCCCAGTCGTATTTTCCGATTTTTTCTTTCACTTCGTTCCAACCCGCCCGGTCATGAATCAGAAATGGCGACTGAACCCGCTGGACAGTAATGAATTCCAGTTCCGCCGGAGCCGCTCCCGGATTCTGCGGCGTAACCCGTACCAGATGGCGCTCATGCATGCCGCCCGGCAGGCGGGCCGGTACTTTTACGGTCAACTTGAGCGTCCGGGTTTCACCGGGTTTCAACGTCAGGTTTTCCTGCGAAAGCGATGCTTCCATACTCTCCCAGCCGGTTCTGGTCAGCCCCGCCCGGAAGTTCTGAATTTCTTCCGTACAGTTCTTTACGGCAATCTGATATTCGGCAACGCCCTGTTCAGCGGCTTTGGAGCGGATATTGCTCGAAAGCTTAACCGCGGGCGCTTCAATCAGGCGGATATTGCGGATCTCCACGCTTCCATCCTGCCCGCTGCCGAATGAACCGGAAAACTGAAAATCCGTGATGAACTTCAGAAAGCGGCTGTCCCCACGGGCATAATCAAATGACTTGACCGGAATATCGACCGTCCGCCATTCCGCGGAAAACGGCGCGATGAATTCGGCACGGCATGATTCAGGCAAATCCTTGCGCCCCTGATTCTTGGCCAGATTCAGCTGGACCCGTCCATTGAATGCCGCCTTTTCTTTATTCAGGATGTCAAAACGAATGGAGTAGGTATCGCGAAGATCAAACGCGGCATCATGTTTCAGCACCAACCCATGCCAATACCATCCCTGATCACCGGTTTTCGGTGCGGTAACACGGCAGATATCGTTCGTGGAAAATCGTACCGCTTCTCCATGATTCAGGTTTAAACTGATTTCGGCGGCGCTCACCGTAACCGCCAGAGCGGCAAGGCATAGTATTTTATAAAACATTCTCTTCAACTCCATTGCATTGAAATTCAACTTCTTTTTCGACTGGTGCGCTCTGCTTGCGTTTGCCGCAGTAAATCAGCCATACGCCAAGGCCGAGGATCAATCCGCCGCACCCCAGAATCGCCAGTTTCCCCGCCAGCGCATTGGGGAAAATCAGCAGCGCCAGAATCGAAATTCCGTAGACCGCCGCCAGCTTGCCGATGACATCGAACTGCCGGGCGTCGCTGTTGTAAGCCGCCTGCGGACATTCTTTTTCCGAGTCGATCGGAGTATTCATATCGCGGAAGAAATTTTTCACCCGCTCGGCCGCAGCTGCCGTCCGTTTGACCGGGAAAATCATGGTGCCGTAAAACCAGAGCACGCAGATCAGGATCAAACTCGCGGTGGTGATGGCGAGTTTCAGGTCGTTCAGTTCGTTGCCGGTCAGATTATAGGCGGCAAACCAGCTCCCGAGGTTTTCTTTGCTCAGCACGAAAAGAGAGAGAATCGACGTGCCAAAACCGACCGCCAGCGTGCTCCACGCCGCCCAGTCCGGGGCTTTCGGATGGAACATGCCGAGCATCATCGGCACGGCTTGCGGAATGCCGGTACAGGTCGCCGTGATCAGCACCAGTTCGTAAAGCGGCAGACTCTTCAAGGTCGAGAACAGAATCGCCACCAGCGCATACAGGACGCCAAGCACCAGCGTGAACACGCGCCCGAGCCAAACCTGACGTTCCTCTGTGGCCTTCGGATTAATCAGCGGCAAGTAAATGTTGCGGATGATCGAGCCGGAAGTGGCATTCAGTCCGGAGTTCATCGACGTCAGCGTGGCGGCAAAAATCCCGCAGACCAGCAACCCCACCAACCCCTGCGGCAGAGCCATGCCGGCGATCTGGATGAAACTGGCCTCCTGCGGGTTGGCAAGTTTCGGGTACATGGCCTGCAGTTCCGGCATCGTGAACAGAAGCGCACAGGCCAGCGGCGGAATCATGACGATCAAGGTATGGGGCAACGCGGCCAGCCATGAAATGGCGCAGATTTTCCGGGCATCTTTGCCAGTCTTCACGAACACGAAACGCGAGGCCCCGGCCGCCAGGTTGTTGCCGAGAATCGTCTGGTTCAGAATCAACGTCAGGAGGTAAGGGATAAAGATCCAGATACGGCTCATCGTGTTGATGTCATACAGTTCCGGTTTCTGCTTGATTCCCTCGATCAAACCGCTGAAGCCGCCAATGCTTTTGCCACTGCCGCCGAGGTTGGGTGAATACAGCACCAGCACGACCACCGCGATCGATACCGTAATCAGGATCAGCATCTGCACGAAATCGCCCGCCGTGGCCGCCCACGAACCGCCCAGCATGGTCATGATCACAATCACCGTGACCAGGGTCACAATCAGGAATACCATCGAACCGTCCAGTCCGAGCATCGTACAGAAATTATTGAACGGGCCGCGATTGAAAATGCTCAGTTCCTCGGTGAAAACGCAGCTCATGAACTGCGCGATCGTATACAGCGAAATTCCGCCGAAAAGGATATTGAACGGCATCGGCAGCCAGGTCACGATCTGCTCGTTGATCCTGCCGTAACGGTTGCGGACGGCCTCCGCGCCGGTGATTACCCGCATCTGCCGGAACCGGTGCGCCGTAAAAAACACCGTGAAAACAGTGCCGAAAAAATTGGCGGTCGTCAGCGTCAGGAAAAAGATCCCCGCCTGATAAATCTTACCGGCCGCCCCGGTATAGGTCCACGCCGAGAATCCCGTCATGAACATGGACGCCGCCGCGATCCACCACGCCATGTTGCCGCCGCCGCGGAAATAGTCACTCGCGTTCTTGTTGAACGACTTGAACACCGGCCCCAGCGCCAGCATGAACAACAGATAGAACCCGATCACCAGCCAATCCGACACATGCAGCATTTTTCATTCTCCCGGCATTAAATTAATCGTTCGCCGCCACGGTCCACATGTCGTTCGGATTCTCGGTGGTGCCGGTTCCGATGGTGGCGCGCGGCTGCAGTAGTTCCACATTGCCGCCGACCATGAGATAATTCCAGACTCCGTCGTGGGTGGTCACCGGGCTGAAAACCGTTTTGCTGCCCGAGCCGCCGGGAATCGCTTCCTGCTGGGCGGACGGACAGGAAACCGTGGACCAGGAGGTCTGATCGAGATATGCATTGGCCGCCGGCTGCATCGGATGCTCCGTAATGATGATGGTTTTCGACGGATTTTTGCATACATTGAGCTTATTGATATGGAGTTTGGAGCTCTCCCAGTCCGAAAGGAAGCCGCCGGCCGCATTGCGGTTGTCCCGGCTGTTGTAGGAGTAGGAACGGGCATATATTCCCGGAGTATTGGCCATTTCGCGCGGGTCGGAGTTGCAGTGGAACACTTTGGCGCTTGTCACACCGGCGGTATCCCACACACTTTTATTATTGATATAAAGGGTCAGGAGCAGCGAGCTCCAGGGATTGCCGTCGGTCCTGGCACGGACGGGCACGATGTAGTCATCATAATCGGAGCTGTACAGCTGGGCCAGAGTTCCGATTGTCTTCAGATTGGAGGTGCAATTGATCTTCTGCGCCGTTTTGCGCGCTTTGTTCAATGCCGGCAACAGCATGCCGGCCAGTATCGCGATAATCGCGATCACGACCAGCAGCTCAATAAGTGTAAAATACTTCTTCGTCATCATAAATGTTTTCCCCTTTTGTCCGATTTTTTCCAACATTTTAACGTTCTCCCTTGACTAATTCCGGTTTGATAAAAATTTCACTTGTAGAGCCATAGTTATCGCCGTTAATGCGGCGGAGCAACTGATCCACGGCCATTTTGCCGAGCTGGTTGATTTTGATGTCGATCGTGGCCGGGCGCGGCGATATGTACTGCAGGGCGACCTCGTCCGCATTGCAGCCGATCATATCCAGATTTTTCGCCTTGTAACCCGCGGTCAGCAGCTCCACATAAATGCCGAGCATATCCTGATCCACGCAGAAAAACGCCCCGCTCGTGCCCTTGCCCCCGCGCACGAATTCCTCCGCCAGTGAGCGGAAGATCACGTCAATGGGAAGAGTTGCCATTTTCCCGGCTACTTCGAACGATTTACATTTCATGCCCACTGCGGCGGCGCGGCCGGTGAAACTCTCCACGCGGACCTTATAAGCCGTATGCTTCGGCGTCGTATTGAATACCGCCACATTTTTATGCCCCTTGGCCGCCAGATAATCCGCCGCAATCGCTCCCACCGTCGTATTATCATAAAAAATATGATCGAAACAGTGGTCATCGTCCATATGCTCACGGAAACACCATACGGCCGGAATGTCGGCCAGTTTCCGCCTCACGCGGTTCTGCACTTCGGGGTTTTCCGAGCGGCCGTAGAGAATGACGCCGTCGCAGTAGCGCGAGGAAATGCATTCCGGCAGATTGCCGTTTTTGTCGACCTGCCCCCAGAATAACGAAAGCTGCCGGTTCAGCAATTCCTGCTGAATGCTCCCGATCAGGATCGGCATCGCCGGCTTCCGCAGCATTTCATTGGAAAAATCATACAGCGAGAGAAATGCGATGGCGCCGGTCCTGATTCCAACCCGGCTGGCCACCTTGGGCCCGGGACGGACCACCTTGGGCTGATAATTGATTTTATCGGCCACCGTTTTGATTTTCGAGGCAATTTTCGGCGATACGGTGGCCGGTTTATTGAAATACCGCGATACCGTACTCACGCTGACATTCGCCTGCTGTGCTATTTCCACAATTGACATATTCACCGTCCATCCAGTTTTTTACTGGTCCTGTCATAAATTATAACCGGAAATCCGGAAATGTCAATAACCCATTTGAAAAATAATTAATTAATTTGCAAAATAATTATTTCATATGACACGAAATTAACCCGGACAAAATCTGATGTCACTCATCATCAAGCTCAAAAATGACATATTCAATCAAAAAAATTAGTCAATTAATTTCGAAATAACAAGAAAATCGCCATGCGAAAACATATTTCGGGAAATATTCGTTCCGGGTCTTGACTTATAATACGATATGAGTAGAATATGAAAAAAGGAGACTGATCATGCACTTTGTGAAAATATGCTCTATGACCCTGCTGGCGATCTGTTTCGCCTCTGTCGCCGACGAGAGTACCGTGGAGAAAGCCGTGGCCGCCGCCAAGGCCCCCCGTTCCAATCTGGAAAAACAGTTCGGGGCGTATCAGAAGATCAGCGAGATCAAAGAGATTTCCGAAGGCAAAGGTCTGAAACTGTTCAACGCCCGGTGTCAGTTCGAAAAAGGGGCCGGGCGTTTGGCGCTCACGATCGATGAATCCGGCAAAGTGCGCGATATCAAGGAGATCCCGGACGTGGACCTGCCGCAGCTGGACAAAACACAAATGCTCGACGACTTCGACTTCATGGTCGCCAAGCTCCGCGCCACGTTTCCGCTGGCCAAAGCCAATCAGGAGCTGTTCGGCCTCGACGTTTGGGCAAAGCTGGCGGAGTACCGCGCCAAAATCACCGGCACAGAATCTCCGGTCGAATATGCGAAACTGATCGGCGACGCGCTGATGGCGTGCAAGGGCAACCACCTGTGGATCAGCGCAATTCCGCGTCAAATGCTCAAAAATCCGATCATCAAAGAACTTTATCCGCTTTCGGAACGCGAATTCGACACCGCTCTATCGGCTCTGACCCAGCTGAGTATGCTTGAGTTATCCGATGCCGGCCCTTTCCGCCTCAAATACCACGACGGCAAATTCTACAGCGGCGTGAAGCACACGCATGGAAAGCAGGAGCTTCCCTATGGTTCAGAGCTTATGAGCATTGACGGCAAGTCCCCGCAGGAACTGCTGCCGCTGGTTCAGGACAAGCTCAACCGGTACGACTTCAAACACCGGATTTTCTACGGAGTAGCATTCAACAATATCGGTGACAATTTCTATGCCGTGCTGAATCAGAAATTCACGGAATTCACCTTCAAAACCCCGACCGGCGAAACCGTGACCCTGGATACCAAATCCGACAAGCCGCTCCTCGCATTTTACCCCTCCAATTCGCCAACTTCAATGCCGAAGGCCGTACACTATTTTCCGGCACAAAAAATACTCTATATCCGTATCCCCCAGATGAACCAGCAGGATATTCCATTCTACGAAAAGAATATCATCGATACCGGCAAAGACAAAGAGATTCGCGCGGTGGTCCTCGACGTCCGCTTCAACCCCGGCGGCAGCGATCTGGTCTGGATGAAAATCCTCGGACTGCTGACCGCGGAAAATATCACTTACAGAAATGCCTCGGCGGCCCTGGACTCCCCGGAAGTGCGGGCCTACACCAAGCGGCATGTGGAAGTAATGCGAAAGATCTTCCCGGGCACAACCGGCAGTGACCCCTCGAAAGTTGACGAAATGGTCGGTGAAGACCTGCCGTATCTCGGCGACGGCAAGTTCCTGCTTTCGACCGGACAGGGCAACATCGCCCCGGCGGAGAACTCCTTGAAACTCACCTGCCCGATCTATCTGATCGTGGAGGATATCTACTCCTCGGCGGGTGGCCTGCTTGCCGTGGCGAACCGCAACGATTCGATGATTTCAGTAGGCTTCCCGAGCCCGGTGGGTTTGGGCAAAGGGATCGACCCGCTGCAGATGGCGCTGCCGAATTCCGGATTGATTTTCTCGGTCGAGATCAACGCCGATATCTCGGACTGCAAGACGGCGGCGGACACTTTTCATGGAAACGTTGAGGTCCCGGTCGAAATGACCGGCCCGGAGTTCGTCGAATACTGGAACACCGACACCGGCAAGGACCGCACCGACTGGCTCTTGACCAAAGACCCCTTCATGCGCAAGGTCCTCGAACTGATCGCCAAGCAATAAAAAACGGACCTGTCCGACAAGTCCGACTCGTCCGACAGGTCCGTAAAACAAGGCTCAAGATCAGCGCTTCGCCAGTACTTTCTTTTCGTACTTGCGGACATCTTCCAGCCAGCCGATGCCGACCGGGACGTTGTTCTTCGCGCAGTAGTAATCCCAGATCGCGCCGAACGGCATGCTCTTCATTTCTTCGAACATCGCCAACCGGCCGGTGTTGTCGCCTTTCAGCTCCATGTCCTTGAGCTGTTTGCTCGGCTCGAGCATGGCGTACAGCAGGGCTTTCAGCATATTGCGGGTGCCGATGGTCCACGCGGCAATGCGGTTGATGCTGGCGTCGAAATAATCCAGGCCGATATGAACGCGCTTCTGGAAGCCGTGGCGCACGATTTCCTCGGCAATGGCAATGAGCTCGTCGTTCATGGTCACCACGTGGTCGCTGTCCCAGCGGACGCCGCGGCTCACGTGCAGCAGTACGTCATCCAGATACAGCAGCGCGGACGACAGTTTGTCGGAAATGACTTCGGTCGGATGGAAGTGGCCGGCGTCGAGGCACAGCACTTTTTTGTTGGCCACGGCGTAACCCATATAGAACTCGTGGGAACCGACGGTATAGGACTCGGCGCCGATGCCGAACAGCTTGGATTCGACGGCGTCAAGGTTGTATTTCGGATTGATTTTTTCGGCGAAGATCTGGTCCAGCGAATCCTTCAGGCGCTTGCGCGGCGAAAAGCGGTCGGCGGGGATGTCCTTGCTGCCATCCGGGGTCCAGAAGTTGGTGACGCAGGTTTTGCCGAGTTGCTTGCCCATGGATTCGGCGATTTTGCGGCAGGCGATACCGTGCTCGATCCAGTACTTGCGGACGGCGGCGTCGGCGCTGCTCAGCGTGCCGTTATCGGACAACGGATGCGAGAAGAAAGTCGGGTTGAAATCCAGTCCGAGACCGTTGGCCTTGGCCCAGTCGATCCAGTTCTGGAAATGCTTCGGCTCGAGCGCATTGCGTTCGACTTTGCCCTTGGCTTCGGCGTAGATGGCGTGGAGGTTCACGCGGTGCTTGCCGGGGATCAGGCCAAAGACGAAATCGAGGTCGGCGCGGAGTTCCTGCGGGGTGCGGGCGCGGCCGGGATAATTGCCGGTGACCTGGATGCCGCCGGTGAGCCCGCCATCGGTGTTTTCAAAGCCGCCCACGTCGTCGCCCTGCCAGCAGTGCAACGAGATCGGGGTCTGCGCCAGTTTTTCCATTGCGGCATCCGCATCGACGCCCATTTCCTGATAACGTTCCTTAGCCAACTGATAAAGTTTTTCGATCTTTTTCATATGTACAGTTCTCCTGTGTTACCTATTACTATACCCCGGATCAAGACAAAAAACCTTGACAAAACAGGCAAAAAACTGGACAAAATCGGCAAAAGAAAAGACCCCCGGGGCCGCAAGGGGGGACGGCCGCCGGGGGCGGAGGGGGGATGGGTCTGATTCAATTACGAATTACGAATTGAGAATTACGAATTAAGCAACTCCTGTTCTTTGATTTTTTCGATTTTTCATTCTCCAATTCTCCAATTCAGGAGCCAGAGGCTCCGGTCAATTCAGGCACGCAGTGCCGACCAATTCCGACCGGCATCAGCCGGCTTGCGAGGGCATGGTGCCGGCGGTGACGGTTATTTCCTGTTCTTTGTTGTCGCGTTTGATCAGGAACTTGATTTTTTCGCCGGGACGGTGCGACAGGATCTGAAGGCGCACCTGGTTCAGCTGATCGGCTTTCAGACCGTCGATTTCAAGGATGATGTCGCCGGTTTTCAGGCCGTCGCGCTGCGCCGGTGAATTGCGGTAAAGCTGATTAATCACCACGCCATAAGGCAAATTGAACTCTTTTTTGGCGGTCGCGGAGAGTTCAGCCATGCCCACGCCAATCCAGGAGCGCTCGACCTTGCCATAGTTGATCAGGTCCTCGCCGATGCGCTTGGCCAGGTTGCCCGCGATGGCGAAGCTCAGGCCGATGTTGCCGCCCTGTGGAGTCAGGATAAAGTCGTTGACCCCGATCACCTTGCCGTCGATATCGAGCAGCGGGCCGCCGCTGTTTCCGGGGTTGATCGAGGCGTCGCTCTGGATAAAATTCTCATGCGGATTCATCCCCACGGTACGCCGGTTGTGGCTGACCACGCCCACTGTCACCGTATAGGAGAGGCTGAACGGCGCCCCGATGGCGATCGCCCAATAACCGGGCTTGACTTTGTCCGAATCGGCAAAGGTCAGGAACGGAAATTTCTCCTTGGCGTCGATTTTCAGTACCGCCAGGTCGGAGAGCGGGTCCTCGCCGGCCAGCACGGCGTCGAATTCGCGCCCGTCGTGCAGCGTCACCTGAAAATATTCCTGATCTTTGACGATATGGAAATTGGTCAGGATATAGCCGTTTTCATTGATGAAAAAGCCGGAGCCCTGCCCGGTCGGCACCAGTTGACGGCGCACTTCGCCGCGTCCGTAATAATAATTGTACAAATCTTCGTAAGCATTGCCGGTGCGGACACGCCGGGTCACGTGGCGTCCGGTACGCACCACGACCACGGCCGGAGTGCTTTTCTCCGCCACCGCGGCAAACTCATCCTGCATGGCGCGCGCCGCGGACTGGGCCATCGCTCCAAGCGGCAGCATCGTCACTGCCAAAGCCAAAAATAAACCTTTCATCATCAATACAACTCTCCATTATATATTTATGATAAATAAGACCTCCGGGCGCTAAAAAAAGTTCCATCAGAATTTCACAAAAATAGATTATTGCAGCGGAAAAAAATCTTTAAAATTTTTGTCGAATCCGGCTAAGTTACCGGGCAGAGCCAGCGTCTAATTTGTTGATATGAAAGAAACATAAGGAGTGAGAATGACCATATTAACGACCGGAAGCCTGAAAAGCGACCATATCAATATTCATACCGGGCCGGCAAGTCCGGACGGCGCCGGATTCAGTATCCGCAACTTCTTTTCGCGGGCGGCCAAAACCGAACCGGCAAGCGAATTCTCCTGGCGGACGGTGTTTGCGCTGAACCAGTATTATCCGGAATTGCCGGGTGCGTTTTATTGCAACAAACGGCTGGCGGGACTGATTCAGGAAGCAATCATGGCGGCCGGATTGTTTATCATTGTCCAGGACAATTTCCGGGAAAGCGGCATCATGCCCTGCGAGCTGCCCGGGTTCACCGACGAGGATGATTATCATCTGGTGAATTCCGAGCGCAGGATCACGGGCAGCTTGAAGATCTGGGAATCGCAGGGCGGCAACCATATATTTTTCCATGACCGGCTGATTCTGGAGATTCTCTCCACCAAAGAATCCTGCCGGAAAATCGCCGAAACCGTCGAAGCCAGATGCCGCGATTACCCCTGCTGTTATGAATGGCACACCCATATAACCGTAAGAGATGACAAACAATCGTGGAACAGAAAGCAAAACCCGGTTTCATGAAAACCATTCCGGGATTGGTCATACCAGTGGCCACTCTCTTTTTTATCGTATGGCTTCTGAAAGAAATCGGGGAGCCTCCATGGAGCGTAGTCGCTGCTTTCGGTCTGGCGGCGGTGCCGGCAGTATTGGGACTATGCTGCACGGTTTCGGGTTTATGCGGCAAGACGACTCCGGCGTTGAAAAAGACAACCTTGATTGCGTTCATGGCCGGAAGCCTGGTCATATCGCTGCTGGGCGGCTGCACAATCACAGGATTTTTCGGCCAGATGGATGTCATGTTGAATTTATTTAGAGCGGAACATCCCATTATTGTGGTGGTGGTACTGGCTGCCGCCGGGGCATTGATCGCCATGAATTACTTTCCGGTCATGCATCTGTATAAAAATAACGATTCGATTCCAATCAGGTGCTGCGTCGCATGGATGGAGATTTATATGATACTCGCCGGTTCCGCCACGCTGATACTCGTGCTGATGCGCCTGATGCCCTATTGATTCAGGGGTTTGGGGAGGTAGTAGCGGACTTTGCCGCTCGGCGAGACGGCTTTCAGCTCAAAGAATTGGTTGAAGTATTGTTCCGGCGGCTCCCAGTCGTACACAAACTTACGGGCCGTGACGAAGAGCGGACGCTGCGATACCACCAGGTTTTCCAGCAGGTATTCGAAATCGGGTACTGTTATCATTTCCATATAGTTGAAGGGCAGAAATCCAGGGCACAATCCGGTCTCGATTGAATAAAAACCCTGTCCGGCACCGATGATATTGGCGATTTTATCGGCCGGCGCATGTTCCTGGATGAATTTGAAATCCTCGTAATATTCGGGTTTGCGGTCGGAAATGCGCCCGGTAATCTGCCCGACCAGTTTGGCATTGACCGGCAGATTACAGATATATGTTCCAGCCAGCATGCCCAGTACTCCGACCATAGTCAGCCACGGCAGAATCAGCGGAGTCCGCCGGGTTGACCGGATCATGGCAGACATGGAGTCGATAAACAGAACCATGATGATAAATGCCAGATATGAAACGTTGATCAGGTTACCATCGGAGGAGCGCCCCTGGTAATATACGAAAAGCCCGATGCCCAGCATTCCGGCCAGCAGATAAATCTGCCCCCTGAGATCATCCGGCCTCCGGTAAACCAGCCATACCCCGGCCAGTAAGGCCACGACGTAAACCAGAGCCACCAGTGTCCATATGTTGAATAGCGAAGGAATGGGCAGCATATAATAGCCGATCATATAAAATACCCGCTGATGTTCCGTACTCCCGCTGAGGCTCACGGGCGCGCCGTTCCACAACGAAAAAACGCCATACCAGAACAGCACGGAAACAGCGATTCCCCCGGCATTGCCGCCCAACGCCAGGTACCAGTCGCGCTGCCGCCGGCAAAAAGCATTCCAGCCAAACCAGCCCAGCGAAGCAAGGCAAACCACCAGTCCGGAGTCCAGATTCCACAGCAATGCGGTTCCGGCGGCCAAACCGGTTACTGCCGCGCCTTTCAGCGGTTTCTTTTTGCTCCCGGCCACCAGATAAACGGCAAGCAGCAGCAGACACGGCCAGAATGACCGGATCGGATGGTACTGAAAATAAGGGTCAAAATCCCCCATATGCAGTGAAATGACGCTTCCCGATACCAAAGTCAATGCGGCAGCCGCGGCAAAAACCAGCCATTTATTTCTGGTCTCCATCGTCAGCAGCCACAGCAAAGCCCCGGTTTCGATGAAAAACAACAACCCCATAACCAGACTGACCTTGACCGCCGAACCGCCGAATACCGCCCAGAACGGATACAGGAAATACGCATAGAATCCATATTGTGACGGTGCAAAAACCCCGGACGCCGCAATCGATATCGTCTGCGTCAGCACTCCGAAATGACCCCTGTCCACATAATTCACATATTCGGGGAAATAGATCCGGGTCGTGTAAATCTGCAGAAGTACAAGCGCCATCCCCAGGACAAACCAGATCCATTTATTCAGGTAATTCACCCTCCGCAGCAATAACCAAACGAAGAGCCCAGCCGTCAATATCGCCCAGGCCGCACCCACCCCACCCAGGGGTTTGAACAGCAATTCCATAAACAGCGGGCTCCTGCAACACACAAACACACTCCAGGCCGCAACCCCAAAAGCCATACCCCAATAAATTACCGGGTTGACTTTCTTCAAACGTATCACAATTGCATAAGCAGCCAGTCCCCACAGCGGCAATGTCGCCACACACCATAGAAATGCATGGTTTTCCTTTCGCTCCGGACGCAAATGTTCCCGGGTCCACTCAGGGATCAGGGCAACGGCTTTGATCAATTTTTCGGCAGGAATCTCACTCGTCAAGGTGTATACGATCATGCCCGAGAGCGCCATCAATATCAGCGTAATCCCGGTCCCCGTCCAGAAACGGTACATCATCAACTTGTCAATCTGTCTGTTCATGCGAATTCCTGTTCAGTTCTATGGACTCGAGAGGTTTTGGGAGGTAATAGCGGACCTTGCCGCTCGGCGACACAGCTTTCAGATCGAAAAACTGTTCGAAGTATTCTTCCGGCGGTTCCCACTCATGGGCAAGCCTGCGAGCCGTGACAAAAAGCGGCCGCTGCGATACCACCAGATTTTCCAGCAGATATGCGAAATCGCTCCGCATAATCACTTCTCCATAATTGAACGGCAGAAAACCCGGAGTAAGGCCGCACTCAAGCGAATAGAAACCCTGTCCCTCGCCAATGATATTGGCTACTTTATCGGCCGGAGCGTGTTCCCTGATGAATTGTATATCCGCATAATATTCGGGTTTGCGGTCGGTAAACCGGCCGGTGATCTGACCGACAAGCTTGATCGTGACCGGCAAATCATACAAGTATACACCGCAGAACATACCCAAGGCAATAACCATGGTCAACCACGGCCAAAGCAGTG
This sequence comes from Victivallis vadensis, assembly GCA_040391785.1. GTDB lineage: Bacteria > Verrucomicrobiota > Lentisphaeria > Victivallales > Victivallaceae > UBA5239. The sequence continues at coordinate 68,403 of JBEBXH010000005.1, read as the reverse complement.
GAGTGCGCAGACGCAACCGTTTCACCGAAGTACTCAGCGCATCGATCCACAATACCATTATAACCACGGCAAGATATGAGATATTGACCAAATTGCCATCGGCGGAACGCCCCTGGTAGTATGGGAAAATGCCAATGCCGATCAAGCCGAGCATAAAGTACATCTGCCCGCGAATACCTGCCGGATTCCGGTAAACACACCAGACACCAAGCAAAAAGGCCGTCACATAAAGCAGTGCCACCAGTGACCATACGTGCAACACGAAAGGCATCGGCAGCAGAAAATAACCATACATAAAAACTCTTTGAAACTTCGTAATCTCCGTCAGGCTCAGCATACCGCCATTCCAAAAGGAAAAAACCGTCAAAATACAGGCCGTCATGCCGATAATCGAAACCACATTGGCCAGCAGTGCGATCCACCAGGAACGGTCGCGGCGGCAGAAAGCGTTCCAGCCGAACCATGCGGGAAACGCCACACAAAGAACCACACCAGAGTCGATATTCCAGAACAATGCCACAGCCGCCATAACCCCGCCAATGATTCCGCCTCTCAGCGGCCGCGATTTTCGTGCAATCAGAAAAGCGGCCAGGAGGGTACAGCACGGCCAGAATGTACGGATCGGATGATACTGGAAATACGGGTCGAAGTCGCTGACATGAAGTGAAATTGCACTGTAAGTCAAGGCCAAAGTCATCGCCGCCGCCAATACCAGCCATTTGCGATTCAATACCTTGACAAGCACCCACAACAAGCATCCCATGGCAGTCGCATACAATACTCCCATCACCAAACTGAGCTTGATCACGGAAAAACCGGTCAGGGCCATAAACGGCAGCAGAAAATACGCGAAATAGCCATATTGGGAACAGGACAGCAATCCGGTCGAGGCAATGGACACCGCCTGCGAAACAACGCCGAAATGCCAACGCCCGACATAATTGACATATTCAGGAAAAAATATCCTGGTCGTGTAGACCTGCAGGACAAACAACAACATACCTGCCCCAAACCACCACCATTTATTGATGCGGATTTTCTTTTTATAGAGAATCCAGGCAAACAATATCGCCATAACCGGCGCCACAACTGCACCGATTCCCATCAGAGGCTTGAACATGAACTCAAAGTATTCACGGCTCATCACCATGGCGCCAATGCTCCAGACCGGAATGAACCACAAAATTCCCTGAAAAACCAAAGAATTGATCCGGTTCAGCCGCCGGACAATCTGATAAGCGGCAAAACCCCACAAAGGCAGCGTGAAAACACACCAGTAAAAAGCCCATTGTTCTTTGAACTCCGGCCGCAAAGCTTCCCGGCTCCTGGGCGGAAACAGCCGGGCGAAGTCTTCGATCATTTCCGGAGTAGCCTCCCGGGTCAACCAATAAACAATCGCCCCGGTAATACTCATAAGCAAAACAGTAATGGCGGTCCCCACCCAGAAACGGTACATCATCAACTTGTCAATCTGCCTGTTCATAGTAGCCCCTGCTTTATCAGACATAATTTAACCGGGATCGACGACTTATCAAACAGCAATGAAAACTATTTGGCCCGTTTGTCAAATTATATTACATATTTGTCAGGTTTCCACCATTCCCGGTTTGACATTTGTAACTATTGCGCTATGTTTACGTTAAAGATTATTTTGTAGGACAAGAGAATGAAAGCGTACACCAGAATCGTTGATTGCATCGGAAATACCCCGCTTCTGCAGCTTTGCCGCAACCACAATGAAGCATCCGTATGGGCCAAACTGGAATATTTCAACCCCATCAGCAGCATCAAGGACCGTCCGGCATGGAATATCGTCCAGAGAGCCATGAAGAGCGGCGCGCTACGTCCCGGCGGCACGATTATCGAAGCCACCAGCGGCAATATGGGAATCGGGCTGGCCATGGCCGCGATGGCCGTCAACTGCCGGCTGATCCTGACGATGCCGGAGTCGATGTCGCTCGAGCGCCGTGCGCTGATCACCCACCTCGGCGGCGAAGTCGTGCTCACTCCCCCGCAGGAAGGCATGAAAGGGTCGCTGGCCAAGGCCGAAGAACTCGCTTTTTCCCTGACCGGCGCTTATCTGGCGCGGCAGTTTGAAAATCCCGCCAATCCCGAAGCGCATTACCTGACCACCGGCCCCGAAATCTGGGAAAACACCGAAGGCAAGGTCGATATTTTCGTGGCGGGCGTCGGCACCGGCGGCACCATTACCGGAGTCGGCCGTTACCTCAAGGAAAAGAACCCGAAAATCAAGATTGTCGCCGTCGAACCCGCCACCTCGGCGGTCCTCAGCGGACAGCGCCCCGGCAAGCATGCCATCCAGGGGATCGGGCCCGGCTTTGTTCCCGTCAATTTCGATCACTCGGTCGTGGATGAAATCCTCACGATTACCGATGCCGAAGCCATGGAAGCGGCTCAGGATGCGGCGCAGCAGTCCTCTGTTCTGTGCGGCATCAGCTCCGGCGCGAATATCGCCGCCGCGCGCAAGCTCTCCGAGCGCCTCGACAATCACGGCAAGATGATCGTCACGGTGATCTGCGACACCGGCGAGCGGTATCTCTCCACCCCGCTGTTCCAACAGCAATAATTTCCACCCTGTACTTGCAAGGCGGCCGCGAAACCGGTCGCCTTTTTTATTGCACTTGTGATAATAGTACAACAAAACGGCAAAAAAGTCCATATCTTTTCATTGAGAAAAATGGTATATTATATAGCAAATCCAGAAGTAAAATATATAAGGAGCTTTATCCATGAATATCAATAATTTACCGGTGTTGCCGGAATCTGAAATCATCGTGTGCGGCGGCGGTCCGGCCGGTGCGGCGGCAGCCCTGACAGCCGCCCGGGCAGGGCACAAAGTCGTGCTGCTGGAAAAAGGCGGCGCCTGTGGCGGTCAGGGAACGCTGGGACTGGTGCCGATGATCTACGTGGGGCACCGCGAGGATCAGGTTTTCACCAGCGCGATCTGCAAGGAAATCGTCGAAGAATCGTGCCGTCAGATGGGCATCGAACGCAGCTACAGCTGGCAGACGACCGACCCGGAAATCATGAAGCGCATTTACGACGACAAGCTCGAAGAAGCCGGCGTCCGCATCTTTTATGACGTGAAAATCGCCGCCGTCAACCGCGAGGACAGCCGCATCGACAGCGTCATCGCCGCCACCTCGCAGGGGCTGAAAGCCGTGAAAGGCAAAATCTTTATCGACGCCACCGGCGACGGTGCGGTCTCCGCCTTTGCCGGCGTCCCCTTTGAGTTCGGCGACAAGGACGGCAACACCATGAGCCCGACCCTCTGCATCCAGTATTCAAACGTGGATCTCGAAGCACTGTACGCGCTGGAAATGAAGCTCGGCACCACCCCGCGCAGCATCTGGCTCAAGCTTCAGGACGAGGGCAAGGCGCCCGTGCCGGAATACCACTTCGTGGGCGTCCGCGCCTACGGCCACGGCTCCGTCGGCGGCAACCTCGGCCACATTTACGGGACCAATTGCATTGACGAAAGCGACGTGACCAGGGCATATATCGAGGGCCGCCGCCTGGCGCTGACCTACTTCAATTTTTACCGCGAATACGTGCCGGGCTTCGCCAAGGCCGACCTGGTGAATACCGCCTCGCTGCTGAGCATGCGCGAAACGCGCCGCGTCAGTTGCGACTACCAGCTGAATATGGAAGACTACCTGAAGCGCGCCATATTCGACGACGAAATCGGCCGCTTCTCCTATCCGGTCGACATCCACTCCTCCAGCACCGACGCCAAAGAGCAGAAAATGGTCGAAGAACGCATGACGCAAACCCGTTATGAACCGGGCGAAAGCTACGGCGTGCCCTACCGTTCGCTCTGCGCACAGGGCGTGGACAACCTGCTGGTGGCGGGGCGCTGCATCTGTTCCGACCGGGCGGTACAAGCCTCGATCCGGGTCATTTCCGGGTGCTTCCTGACCGGACAGGGCGCGGGAGCCGCCGCCGGCCTCGCCTTAAGCACCGGCGACATCCGAAAAATCGATATTTCCGCCCTGAAAAACGCCATTCCCAAAGTACGCTAACCACAGGATAAAAAAATGAAAATCAATGTACCCCTGATTGCCGAAACCGATTGCCTGATCGTGGGCGGAACTGTGGCGGCCTGCCGTCTGGCGGTGGCGTTGCGCCGGAACTTCCGGAGCGTGTATTGCGTCACTCCCTATTCGTATTTCGGAGAGGATATCTGCGCCGGACTGGAACTGGATATCAAGAAAATTTCATCGCTGCTCGAGTTCGGTTTCTCGCTCAGCAATATCAACCCGGCCGGGGCCAAACAGCTGCTCGATTCCGCGCTTATTTCGGCCGGTGTCGAATACCTCTACGAGAATCAGCCGGTCGCACCGATGTACGACGAATCCGGCCATGTCCGCGGCTGCCTGTTCGCCGGGCGCAGCGGTTTTTTCGCCATTGCTGCCAAAACCGTCGTCAATGCGCTGAAACATAATATCCTGGGCGCGACGGTGGAAAAAAGCGGCAGCTGTACGGTTGAGCTGCACGCTCTCGGCGGTGTTTCCGCGTCGAATTTCGACCGCGCGGAACTGGTCGCCGAGGGGAAATACCCGCATTGGCGCGTGGAAAAACAGTATCAGCTGAAATCCGGTTCAGTGGCCGAGCTGAGCCAGATCGACCTCGAAATGCGCACCCGTATCTGGAGCCCGGAAACGCTGCGGATCGCCGACGAATGCATCTGGCATTTCGCGCAGAAACCCGTCTACCAACCGGCCTCGAAGGCATTTCCGGTTTTCGCCGATTCCGCCGATGCGGCGGAGGTGGCGGCCATGGTTGAAGCCAATGAGCTTGGGACAAAATGGTCGTTCCGGGAAAAAGCCGGTGACACGGCCCTCGACGCGGTTTCGGTCGACACGCTTTTCCGCTGGCGTGACTGCCGGACGGTACCGTTTGAACTGAATTCATTGCCGGCCGACGCCGCGTATGACGTACTGGTTTGCGGCGCGGGAACCGGGGGCGCCCCTGCCGCCATCGCAGCGGGCCGGAGCGGCGCGAAAACGCTTTGCGTCGAAAAACTGAGCATCCCCGGGGGGATTTGCACCGCCGGGCGTATCGGCACTTACTGGTTCGGCAACTGCTGCGGCTTCACCGCTGAAATCGACTACGGCATCGGCGATATGGCCCCGATCGAAAATTATGTGCCGCTGAAAGGTCATTCACCAATGGAGCGCAAGAGCGCCTGGCTGACGCGCGAACTGAAAAACGCGGGCTGCGAAGTCCGGTTCAACACCTTCACCGTCGGCGCGCTGAGAGACGGCCACAAGGTTTGCGGCGCGATCCTGGCGGGCCCGTGGGGCGTCCAGCTCGTCGAAGCCAAAGTCTCCGTGGACGCCAGCGGCAACGCCGACCTGGCCGCCGCTGCCGGGGCCCCCACCCGTCCGCTGGTGGAAGGCGAACCCGCGGTTCAGGGTACCGGGCTGCCGCCCTATGAGCTTGACCGGCCGGGCTTTAACAGCGATTATATGTTTGTGTGCGACTGCGATGTGGTGGATGCCACCGCGGCGTTTACCATGGCGCACGATAAATGGGCTGGCCATTTCGACGTGGCGCAGATTCTCGACACCCGGGAGCGCCGCCGCATCCTGGGCGAAATCGAGCTGCAGCCCATGGATTTTTTCGCTCACCGCCAGTACTCCGATACGGTGGTCATTGCCCGGAGCAATTTCGATACCCACGGCTTCGTCTGTCATCCCATGTTCCTGCTGAAGCCGACGGAACACGACCCCTATTTCGCCAAGGTTCCCTACCGTTCGCTGCTGCCGCTGGGATGGGAGGGGGTGCTGGTCACCGGCCTCGGCATCAGCGCCCACCGCGACTGCATGCCGCTGGTCCGGATGCAGCCCGACGTGCAGAATCAGGGTTATGCCGCGGGACTCGCGGCGGCGATGGCCGCCGAATCGGGCAAATCCCTGCGCGAAATCCCGGTCCGAAAGCTTCAGGAGAAACTGGTCGAAATCAAGATTCTGCCGCCTGAAATCCTCACCGAAGAAGATTCGTTCGGCGGCTTCGACAACGATGATTCGCATCTGGAACTGGCCTCCGCATTTCTCGAACCGGGCAAGGCGGTGGAGAAAGCGCTGCGCGATTTCGCCTCGAACCCCACGCCGGAAACCGCCGCATTGCTGGCATTTCTGGGCAATGACGCGGGCCGGAAACTGCTGGAGGACACGATTGCCGCGTCCGCCTGGGATTCAGGCTGGGAATATCACGGCATGGGCCAATTCGGCCGTTGCGCCGGCAAGCTCGACGTACTGATCATGGCGCTGGCCCGGATCGGAAGCAGGACCGCCGCAGTCAGGGTTAAAGCGGAGCAACTTTCGCCGGTGGCGGAATTTTCCCACTTCCGGGCGATATGCCTCTATTTCATGGCGCATCCGTGCCCGGAAGCGGCCAAACCCCTGCAGGATTTGCTGGCGTCGAAAGGATTTTCCGGCCATTCATTTCAGAACCTGCGCGACGTGCTGAACGGCGTGCGCGGCTCGTCCATCGACACCACCGTCCGCAATGCCCAGTTGAAAGAGCTGTATGTGGCGAAAGCACTGTCCGCCTGCGACCCGGACTCCGCCCTCGCGACGGAAATCCTCGGTCAATACCGGAATTCCATGCAAACCTACTACCAGCTTTTCGCCGCACGCTGAGGTCACGGCTTTTTGCGCAGCTCGGCCAGGCGCTGGACCACCACGTAAAACGCGGGGATCAGGAAGGTGCCGATCAGCACGGAAAAAAGCATGCCGCCGACCACCGCAAACCCTACGGCCCGGCGGCTGACCGCTCCCGCGCCGGTGGCGATCAGCAGCGGACACAGCCCGAGGATGAAGGAGATCGCCGTCATCAGCACCGCCCGGAAACGGAGTTTGGCGGCGGTCACGGCGGCGTCTTCGATCGGAAGTTTGTCTTTCTCGCGGCTGTTCTTGGCGAATTCCACAATCAGGATGGCGGTTTTGCTGGCCATGCCGATCAGCAGCACCAGCCCGACCTGCGTATAGAGGTTCAAATCAATGCCCCCCAGATACAGGAAGGCCGTCGCGCCGAAAAAGGCCACCGGCACCGACAGCAGCACCGAAAACGGCAGCGTCCAGCTCCCGTAAAGCGCCGCCAGAAAGAGATAAACGAAGATCAGCGCCAAGCCGAAAATCTTCGGTCCCTGCCCCCGTGCCAGGCGCTCCTGAAACGACATTTCCGTCCAGTCGTAACTCATTTCCGGCGGCAGGATTTTTTCGGCGATTTCTTCGAGCGCATCCATCGCCTGCCCGGTACTGTACCCCGGCGCCTGCTGGCCCTGAATATTGGCCGAGGAGTAGGTGTTGAAACGGGAGAGGAACTGTGGCATAAGTTCTTTGCGGAACGAGACCAGAGTGCTCAGCGGCACCATTTTACCACCGGAGTTCCGCACCCATATTTTCTTCACGTCATCGGGATTCATGCGGTATTCCGGGGAGGCCTGCAAATTCACCTGATACACCTGGTCGTAGCGGTTGAAGAAATTGACCATCGAGGTGCCGGTGAAGCTCTGCAGTGCGTTGTTGATTTCATCGATCGAGACGTCGTAAAGCATGGCCTTGCGGCGGTCCACCTGGACAAAATACTGAACCATGGTAGGCTGAAACGAGCTGAAAACATTGAAAAACTCGGGACGTTTGTGAGCCTCCGCCACGATTTCATCGAGAACGCGGCCCATTTTCTGCGGATTGGTCCCGGATGTATCCATGACCACGAAATTGAATCCACCGGTAGAGCCGATCCCCTGAATCGCGGAGCGGTTGATCAGCAAAATTTGCGCCTCGGTCACTTCACTTTGCAGCCGCTTCTGCAGCCGCGACATGATCGCCTGCTGGGTTTGCGACGCTTCCTTGCGCTGGTCCCACGGCTTGAGCGCCACGATCCCCCAGGCGTTGTTCGCCGAAGTGGAGGTGGTGAGAATCGAAAATCCGTTGGTCATGATGATGTCTTTGACGTCTTTTTCCTCGCGGATCAGCTTATGGATTTTTTCGGTAACGGCAGCGGTCCGTGGCAGCGAAGCATTGGCCGGCAGCTGGATATTGACATAGAACACCCCGCGGTCCTCGTCCGGGACGAACCCGGTGGGCATTCGCTCCATCGCCTTGACTATGAGCAGCGACGCCCCGATGTACGCCACGGTGGCCAGTACGGCGATCCGGATCAGCCGTTTGACCACTCCGCCGTAACCCGCCGTGACCGAGAGGAAAAAGCGCCGGAAGCGCCCCGGTTCCTTCTCCGCCTTGCCGGGCTTGAGCAGCATGGCCGCCAGCACCGGGCTGAGTGTCAGCGCGTTGATCGCGGAAAATCCCACCGCCAGCGCGATGGTGATGCCGAACTGGCGGTACATGGCCCCGGTGATCCCCGACATGAAGCAGATCGGCACAAACATCGACATCAGTACCGCGGTGGTGGCGATGATCGGCGAGGTGACTTGCTCCATCGATTTGATGGCGGCGTCGCGCGGCGACAGGTTTTCGGTTTCGATCAGCCGCTTGACGTTTTCGATGACCAGAATCGCATCGTCCACCACGATCCCGATGGCCAGGATCAGTCCGAAAAGCGAAATCAGATTGATCGAAAATCCGGCCAGCCACAGCACCGTAAAGGTCGTCAGCAGCGACACCGGAATCGCAATGGTCGGCACCAGCGTGGCGCGCCAGTCGCCAAGGAAAACAAGCGTAACCAGCACCACCAGCGCGATCGCCTCAAACAGCGTGATGATCATTTCCTTGATCGACGCCTTGACGCTCAAGGTGGTGTCATAAGGAAAATCATACGCCACGTCGTGCGGGAAATTCTTCGACAGCCGCTCCATGGTTTCGCGGCACCGGTTGGCGATCTCCAGCGAGTTGGCGTCGCTGTACTGGTACACCGCCATCATGGCGGCCGGCTTGCCGTTGACCATGACGAAGCTGCTGTAATCCTGCGCGCCGAGCTCGATCCGGGCGATATCCTTCAGGTAAACCTGCGCAGTGTCGCTCTTGGCGCGGATGATGATGTTGACGAATTCCTTCTCGGTAATTAACCGTCCCTGCGTGACCAGTACCTGGCGGAACTGCTGTCCCGGCGCGGTCGGCATGTTGCCTAAGCTGCCCGCCGACACCTGAATGTTCTGGCTGTTCAGCGCGGCCGTGACGTCCTCCACCGTGATCCCCAGCGACGCCATTTTGTCGGGGTTCAGCCAGATGCGCATGGAATAAAGCAGCTGGCCGAGCATTTTGGTGTCGCTGATCCCGGGAATGCGGGCGATTTCGTACAGGATTTTGATCTGGACGTAGTTATTCAGGAACAGCGAATCATAAGTATCTTTGGGCGAATACAGCAAAATCGTCATCAGGATGCTGGCCGATTTTTCCTTGACGATGACCCCCTGCTGCTGCACGGAAGTCGGCAATTGCGGAGCGGCCCAGAATTCGCGGATCTGGGTATTCAGCGTATTCAGATTGCCGCTGGTACCGGGGCGGAACGTGACCGTGGTCAGCGCCTGCCCGGTGTCCGCGCTGATGCTGGCCATGTAAAGCTCGTCCTTCACGCCGTTGACCTGTTCTTCGATCGGCAGTATCACGGTATTCTGCAGCGTCAGTGCATCCGCGCCGGGGTAAACGGAGGAGATCTGCACCTGCGGCGGGACGATGTCCGGATATTCGGAAATCGGCAGATTCAGGAGCGCGAGGACCCCGATCAGCGACATCAGAATCGCCACTACAAACGCGAAAACCGGATGATCGATGAAAAATTTACTGATCATGATTTATTTTTTCTCCGGAGTGGCCGCGCCCGGTTTCTTCTGCTCCAGGGGCTGCGGGCCCGTCGGCTCTACGATGTCCGGCCCTTTTTTCGACGGGGTCAGGAATTGCTCCGGGTCCATCGCGTGCGATTCTTTCAGCGGAGGGGTCTGGAACTCCTGGCCCAGTTTCTCGCCTTCCGCCTTGGAGCCCGCCTTGATTTCACCGCCGAAAACCTGCCCGCCGGTATCGCTCTGGTGCAGATAAGTATCTTCGAGATTGATCGGTGGAACCTTGACGGCTGCGGCACTGGTAAGCGCCGTAAATTTATCCTTCATCATCGTCGACTCATGCGCGGCGACATGGGTGCCGGTACGCATTTTCGCCAGATTGTCCATCACGATCCGGTCGCCCGCGGCCACCCCCTGCGACACCGCGGCGAAATGGTCGAACTCCCTGGTGATGACCAGGTCGTGGCGCTGCGCCTTGTTGTCCGCGCCCGCCACCCACACGTAGTCGCCGGCCTGGTCGGACTGAATGGCCAGGCGGGGAACCAGCAGCAATTCGTCGCGGGTCCGGGTCTGGATTTTCAGCGTCACAAACTGGCCGGGGGCCAGCTTGCCCTCGGGATTCCGGAAAATCGCCTGCAGCGTGGCGGTCCCGGTGTCCGGGTCGATCCGGTTGTCGCTGCGGACGATGATTCCGGGCTCCGGATACGCCTCGCCGCCTTCGAAAAAGAGGAACACCAGCAACCCGGCAAACTGCGTTTCCGAGCCCAGATGCTCGCCCAGCGCCCGGAGCTCCGTATCCGCCGGCGAAAACTGGACCAGCACCCGGCTCTGATCCACGATATTGGTCAGTACGCCGCTCGACGGCCCGACGAGATTGCCCACATCGTATTTGATCAGCCCCATCCAGCCGTCGAATGGAGCCACCACATCGGTATAGGAAAGATTCAGCCGCGCCTGTTCAAGCGCTCCCTGCATGGCCTCGACATTGGCGTCGGCCTCGATTTTGGCGGCCAGCGCGTCGTCGTAAGTCTGGACGGCGGTCGCCCGGCGCTCCACCAGTTCCTTCTGGCGCTTCATGGTGATTTCCGCGTTCTTCTGGGAAGAAACGGCCACCCCCAGATTACCGGCCGCCACCTTCACTGCGGCCTCATATTGATAAGGCTCGATGCGGAACAACCGCGTGCCCTTTTTGACAAACTGCCCTTCCCGGAAATTGCGCTCCACCAGATAACCGCTCACCCGCGCCACCAGGTCCACCGAAGCAAACGCCTTGACAGAGCCGATGATCGCGGTTTCGCGCGGCACCTGACCTTTTTCAGCAGGAATAATGGCTACCGGAACCGGCGGCGGCGGCGGCGGAGGCTCCTTCTTATGACACCCCACCGAAAGAAACATAATCACGCAGCATGCCGACAGCATGCCCTTTGAAGTCCTCTTCATAATAAACCTCTTCACGCTGTTTCAAATGCCGTTCGCCTACCGGCAGGGACTCCTCAATCCCTGGGAATTCCGCCGGAACCCCGTAGAACGGCAACAGAATAATATATTCGCTCCCCGGCATTTTTACAACAGCGAAAAATCAGTTTATTACATTGTATTTTTGTCATAAACTACGAAATACGCAGAAAAACACGTTGATTTTGTTATTTACAAAAGTATACAAATACTCACTTATTGTCAATGATATGGACCTGTACTTCATACGGCTTCAACGCTATACTTCTCCTGAAACCGGAAACACTGATGCTGGCGCCGATTGGTTTTTCCTCGGAATTGATGATCGCGAGCGCGGTCCGGGAACCATCGCTTTTCGCCCAGTATTTGACCTCCCGCGGCAGGCTCAGGCGCAATTTCACGTCGTGTCCGGTCAGGAACGGCATCAGTTCATTGAGCTCCTTCACCGTGGCACAGACTTCCGCCCACTGAATGGGTGAATGCTGCTGCATATCATAGCGGTCCTTCGGCAGCCAGTAAAAGATGATGCCGCGCGAACCGCCGGCCAGCGCCAGATGGGTCATGCAACGGATTTTGCCGGCCTTCGGTTCGACATCCTCCTGCTTCTTTTTCAGGGCTCCCTTCTGATCCATATCGAAGGCCTGTATCACGCTCCAGACCGCCTGCGACGGAGCGATTTCGCGCGCCGTGGCGGCTTCCTGGTATACCAGATTCAGCGGCAACTTCGGCACCGGATACGTATCGTGCCAGAAAATGTCCCCTTCCTGTCCGTAAAACTCGATCAAACGATCGCCTTTGACGACCGGCGTATGCAATTGAACCACCGGAATCTGCGGCACGATTTTCTTGATCGTCCGGTAATATTCGCGCACATAATAGGGATTGACCTTCTGCCAGACCGGCTCGTCGATCAGGTACCAGACAAACGCGGCATCGCTCCCCGAGAGTTCCGCACAGAACCGGCGGATGGCGTCGAAATCCTTGTTGAATATGGCCGGCCGGCTGATTCCGAGGAAACTCATCACGCCGTTTTCGCGGCACGCCGCCAGGTACTGCGCCGCCCCTTTCGCATTCGGCGCTTTTTCTTCAAAGTAATAACTGTGAGTCATATTGAATCCGACCTTTTTGACGCCGTCGAACGTCATCACCTGATCCGACGGGTCGCGATAGGTGCCGACCGGGAAAAACGGTTTGCCGTCCACCATCATCAATTTATCGTCGCGGAAGGTGATTTCATGCTTGACCTGCCGGTTGTTATAAAGGAAATCATGTTCCTTTTTTCCGGCGGTCAGCTTCACCTGATACGATCCCGGCTTCAACTTCTCCGCCGGACGGAAACGGACTTTCCGGGTATCGCGCTCGATGACAGAAACTTGTTGACCATCGATTTCAACCGCGACTTCGGTCTCCACGGGTAGTTCCGGATAGAATTGAACTTCGAGTTCCGGGCTTTCCCGGTAAGCGCCATTCGGGAAAGCCGCAATCGCAGTATGGGTCCCGGCCGTGGGGTCCGTCGCCAGCGTGAATGACTTCCGGATATTGGCGAAAATACCGCCGGACGAACTGAAAGAGTAAACCGCCTCCCATTCTCCGGGCGCCAGACTGTGCGGCACCGCAAACTCGTTGCCGTCGAGGAAAAAGATGAAATAATCATTCGAATCCTTCCGGCGCAGTTCCAACGTCGCCACATTCTGGACGCTTCCGATGAAGCTTGCCGGAATATTGAACTTGAATACCGGCGGGTTGACCGCAGTATCGACCGTGTAATTCCGCTCCAGGCTCAATTCCTTGAATACCAGATCCTTGAACCATGCCTTGCCCGCGCCTTCGATCCCCACCCACACTTGCATATACCGGACCTCCGGCAAAACCGGCATGACCAGCGGCACCGTGATTTTCCGCCAATCCGACGACCCCATGATTCCATGCGGAAACGTACCGCCGGGAACCCACTTCTTGTCTTTGTCCAGGAAGCCGGTAAATATCGTGGCTCCGCGCTGGCTGTTGTCCTGAATATTCACAGTTTCAGCCCTGATCATCACTTCGGCGGTGTATATTTTGCCCTTCACATATGGAATATCAAACGTGATGAAACGCCGCTGCTTGCTGCCGGTATTGTCGATTTCAAGGCCGTCAGGCGTCAGGCGGATTTCGCTCTCGCCTCCGTGAAACGACCAGCCCGCTCTTTTCAAGTCCTTGTTCGGCCGGTCGAACTTCTCCATGAGTATGTTCTGGCCTTGAACGGTAAATGCGGCGGCTAATAATAGTAATATGATGATTCTGGACAGCATCTTTGATGATTCCTTAGGGATTGATTTTTTCTCTTACATTGTTTTTGTTCAGGACATACATGATTTCCAGATTGGAGGTCATGAGACGCCCGTATTCGCTGATTTCGGCGCGCTGGCACGGCTGGACGTGACCGTCGACAAACGCCATATTGGCCCGCTCGCTGTGCTGCAAACTGATGGTGAAATTGGTCGCGTTGAAATACATGCTGGCAGCGGGAAGCAGGTAATTGGCCCCGCTCATGGTGAAGACATTGTCGGCCAGCACGAAATAGCGCGAGGGCTGTTTGAGGCTTTCGATCTTCAGGTATGTCCAGCGCGGGGTACCGGTCAGCTCGATTTTATCGGAGGGATTGATCGTCATCAGCGCGCCATAGCTGTAACTCCACTCAAAAACTTCCGGCTTTTTGGCCGAGGGACAGGAAAAAACCTGCTGGTTAACGACATATCCTTCCTCGAACAGGCGCCGGCACCAGCGGTATTCCTTGCTTCCGTCATAAAAATAGATCGGCGCCAACCCATTGCTGTCCTGCGAATACATACTCATGCCGAGGATGGATTGTTTGAGATTGCTGAGACAGCTGGAAGAACGCGCTTTTTCCCGCGCTTTGTTCAGAGCCGGCAGCAGCATTGCCGCCAGGATCGCTATGATCGCGATTACGACCAAGAGTTCTATCAGTGTGAAATTTCGTTTCATGTGTTACCTCATTTTTATAAGTTGAATGTTGCTTCTATGGTTAAGGGTTTTTTGAGTTTTTCCGGATTCAACAATCCGTCGAGCAATGCCTTGGCGATCTGCCGGTATTCCGGGTTCAGTGAACGGATCTGCGGGGTTGTGTATTGATACAGCGGATCATCGTTTCCGCCGACAATAATCAATTCGTCCGGCAGTTTCCAGCCGAGCGCCTGGAGCTTGCCCTGCATGCAGACCGCGTGCTCCGCGTCGTCGATATAGACGGCGTCCGGGCGGTGCGGTTTGATCAGGTTTTCGATCGTATATTCAACGCGCCGGACAACCTCACCGGTATGACCCGGATTGCGGCTCACCAGTTTCGGATCGTATTCCAGCCCGGCGCATTCCAAAGCCTCGCGGTACTCCGCCAGCAGCCGCGATTCGCTGCCGCTCTCCAGCCGGCCGTGGGTCAACGCGATTTTGCGGCAGCCGGATTTCAGCAGGTGCTTCATCGCGGCGTGCAGCCCCCGGGTACGGCCGGTACTCACATAGTGGCGATCCGGCAGGAACGGCTTTTCCAGGAAAATCATATTATCCATGCCGGAAAACATCCGGACCACCTCGTCTTTATATTCGGGGTAATCGTGCGACAGGCACACCACCCCGGCAATGCCGTGCTTCTGCAATGCCTGATAGGTCTCCTCCATGTTGGCGATATTGTCATGGGTCCAGCTGATGATCAGCCGGTAACCCCGCCGGGCCGCCTCGGCTTCCAGCTCGATCAGCACGGCGCGGTTGCGATAACGCGCCTGCGAATCGACCATTACGCCGATCAGTTTCGACTGGCCGCCGGCCAGGATCGACGCCGCCATGTTGGCCTGGTAATTGAGCTCACGGGCCGCCTGTACGATGCGTTCGCGGGCATCTTTGCCCACGCGGATATTGTCGCTACCGCCGTTCAGGACCTTGCCCGCCGCGGACAGCGAAACCCTGGCCAGTTCGGCCACATCCGCCAGTCGTACCCGTTGTGTCGTTCGCATAATCTGACTAACCTTTGATAAATTTGATATAGCGCTCTATCTTTTCCTTATTATACTGTCGATAAAGCAATCTGTCAATAGCCCCACCCCGGAAATAATGAATTTTTTTAACCACGGAAAATTTTTAAGAACCATAACATTACACAAAACTATTTTTATAAAATTCTCTTTTTTGTGTTTTTTTGTGCTTTTTTGTGGAAGAAAAAAGAATTCTTTTTCCGTGCTTTCCGTGATTTCCGTGTTTAAAATTTCCCTGTATTGCGTTTTGCTTATATTGATTTGAATGATATATTGCTTCAAACGGAGATCGATATGAAGCCTCAGGTTTATGTTTACCGCCGCCAATCGTTTTTTGCGGAGGAGTTTCCTTTTTCGATCCGGCATGTGGTCAACCGGAGCGAGGAGTTCAATGACCGGAAGCGGTTCCGCCGGGAGTTCTGGAAGATCACTTATATCCTTGACGGAAAGGGCAGAATTATTCTGGACAACGCGGAGTTTCCGGTACACCCGAAGTCGGTATTTCTGGTGCATCCGGGCGCGTTGACGACGTTCCGGATGGAGTCGGCGGCACTGGATTTGTACAACCTTGTCTTCGATCCGTCGCTGATCGAACATGAACTGGCGGAGTTGAAGGATAATTTCCAGTTTTTTTCGATTTTTTCCGCTTCGTTTCCACAGGGAGATTGTGCCTCGCTTTATATTCAGGAGGCGGAGCCCGGTATCGAATCGCTGGTCAAAAGCATGGAGCGCGAGTTTGAAGCGCAGAAAAGCAATTATCAGGCGCTTTTGAAGTGGAAATTGATGGAACTGCTGGTCCTGCTGTTGCGGAAAGGCGAACAGAAAATCCGGACGCGCGACCCGCAACGGATCATCGAATACGTGAACAATATGCTGGGGAAATATTACCGTGAGGATATCCAGCCCGCCAGGCTGGCCGCCAGCATCGGAATCACCGTAAACCATCTCTGCCGGCTGTACAAGAAACATACCGGCAGTACCATCTCCGAACGGCTCCGGGAAATCCGGCTGGAAGCCGCCGCCGTGGCCCTGCTGAATTCATCACGGAGCATCTCCGAAATCGCTTTTGAATCCGGCTATAACGATCTGAGTTATTTCTATCGCTCATTCAGCGGGTTTTATGACTGCAACCCCGGAGAATACCGGAAAAGATTTGGACTGAATTGATATTTCGCGTTTTTGAACCGGCAGCAGAATATTTCGTCCAAGCGCGGCCCTGCGTTGAGTTATATATTATATTGTAAATATGAGGCGTCAGATGAAATTGAAAAATATTACCTTGGAATTGAGCGGCAAGGCTTTTCCGGATAACTCCGAGACGGCGATGGTTGAGGTTTGCCGGAAGATGTTCACGCAATGGCGGCGGCTGACCGACCAGGCGGAACGGGTCTCCGTCTTGCTGTGGATGGCCGACGGCAGCGAGATCCTGACTTACAGCGGCGATTTGCAGCAGGAGTTCGAGTGGGCCTACTGGATCGGCTGTGCCAACCCGGTACCGAGCGAAAATCCCACACCGCGCCAGCTGCGCGATACGCATCATTTCCCGCAGAAATACCGTGATAACATCGAGTTGCGCTCCTACGCCTGGCTGAAACGGCTGATTGAAATCATCCGCGAAACCGGTCAGGAACTCACCGGGCTGCCGGTACGCGCCGGCGCGATTTTTGACAATGGCCCGGAGTTCGCGGTATCGGATTTCAAATTCAAAAAACACCGCGAAATCGCACAGGGACACACCATGTATCCGAACAGTTTCGTCACCTGCAACTCGATACTGCACGCGGATGCCGGGCGCTACGCAGGATTTCCGGACGGCGTTCCCGAGGGGACTTCGCTCGGCACATTTCTGGGGGCGCAGTACAAAGCTTTTGCACGCGACCTCGGCTACGATTACATCTGGCTCTCCAACGGCATGGGGTTCGGCACCGAAACGTGGAAAACCACCGGCGCACTGTTCGACGGGCACGAATTCAAGCCGGAAAAAGCCGAGGCCGCAGCGGAAGAAATGCTGCGGTTCTGGCGCGATTTCCGGGCCGCCGCACCGGATGCGGTGATCGAAACGCGCGGCAGCAATTTCTCCGCCGGCGTCGAGATCGCGTCCGACGGTGCGCCGCTGAAGGAGATTTACCGCGATTTCGGCATCGCGCCGCCGGTCAATTCGCCGTGGGCGGCGCTGAACTACAACAGCGGGTTGGAGCTGGCGGCGTGGATGTCGCACGTGGCGGAGCTGCCGGGCGATTATTTCCCGTACCGTTTTTATACGCATGACCCGTGGTTTTTGAACAGCCCGTGGCTGGATCGTTACGGCCGCTCGCCGTGGGATATTTACCAGCCGCTGAGCATCTGCCGCATCGACGAAAACGGCCGGGCGCAAACGCCGAATTCCATTGCGCTCCTGACCGTTGACGATACGTACGGAAACATGCCCACTCAGGTACCGGACGAGGTGATTCCGCATCTGCTCACGGCGCTTCGCGAGGTCCCGGATCAGGCCGGTCCGCTGCTGTGGATTTATCCCTTCGAGGAGTACAACCAACGCCGGAATTTAAAGCGAACGTTCGACGAAGATCTATTCCTCGGCGAAGCACTTCAACAAGGCTTACCGCTGAACAGCGTCATCAGTACCGCCAATTTCCGCAAAACCCGTTGCCGGGCGGAAATTCTGGTCGCGCCAGTGACCGCGGCCGAGTCCTGTCTGGATGAACTCGCAAACCGGGACGGCAAATTACTGATCTACGGTTCACTGGAAAATGTTTCGGAAAAACTGCTGAAGTTGTTGAAAAACAAGCAAGTTGCATTTGTCCCGTCATCAATGGAATGCGCGGGGCAAATGTGCGAAGTTCTGAGCGGCTGGGGGTGGAAGCTGCAGCTGTCCGGTTCGCCGGTGCCACGCACCACGATTTCGCGGCATGACAATGCATTTATCTACACGGTTTTCGCCATCGATAGCTCGGCCGATATGTACGTGAATACCCCGCTCGGCGCGCCAATCCCGACCGAAATGTCCACCCGGATCAAAGACGGCGACGCACTCTGGCGGCCGGACCGGTGTATGCACCGGGAGTGCCGCTGTTTCATCAAACAACCGGAGGAGTCCGTGGTATCCTGCAAGATCCAGTTCCCGGCCTATCCGGGATATACCGGACGGCGTCATTATTCCGGGCTGAAAAACGCCGAGGTACGCTTCTTCCCCCCGCGCGGTTTCGAAAATACGCTCGAGGCGATGAACGGCCCGGAGCCGCTGCCGCTCCTGTCAGATAAACTACTGCCGTTGAACTGGGAAGATACATCGTTCGGCCCGTGTGTCGTCCTGAAAAATATCTCGGGTCATTTAAACTTCGCCTGGTAAATTAAAAATGCGAGGAACCGCGGAGTTCCCCGCATGCAAGCCATTACTTCAATATTTTGTTGCAGATGCGGATGCCTTCGATCAGCTTCGAACGGACCAGGTCGAGGTCCCGCAAATATTCCCAGTCTTTGGCTTTGAGGTCTTTCAGATATTTGCGGACCGGTTTGGCCTCGGCGTTGTCCTCCGGAATCTGCTTCAGGAGATTCAGCAGCGTGCCGAGATAGCGGGTGTCGTTGATGCCCTTCAGGTAGCCTTCGAACTGGATGGTGGAGACCACGCCGTTGGCGGTCGGGTAGACCATGCAGTGATCGCGCCAGAAGGGATCGTCGAAATCGTTCCACACGTCGCGATGGTCCTTGCCGAAAGGCCACCACCAGGCCCAGGTCATGCCGCCATCGTAATCAGAGGTCCAGATCTGCATGCCGTAGTTGCGGCGGAAACGGCCGGGGAACTCAATTCCGCCCTGCGGATTGTTGTAGACGAAAATCTCGTGCCCGTCATCATGCACTTTTTTGACCATATCCCGCGGCACGGGGTAGCCGCCGACATTCACGTGGTCGAAGATTTTGCCGCCGATCGCATACCAGTGGCGGTTTACAGCACCCCAGGTTTTGCCGCCGGCCCGGTGAATGGCGTCGGCGATGGGAATGCTCTTTTTCAGCCGTTCCCCGGAAGCTTCGTCCGGCAGGTAGAAGTAGACGTCGGTCACGCCGCAGTCTTTGACGGTGTCCAGTACTTTTTTGACCTTTTCCGTGGCCTTGTCCGTGCTCATATCCGAATAAAAAACATGGTCGCCATCGCCCTGCAGGAACAACTGTCCATTGAAGAGGCCGCCTTTTTTCATGAGTTCGATGACGCGCGGCAGGTTTTCGGTTTTTTCATAAAGGCCGACGGTGTCGACACCGTGCGATTTCAAACTGGCGATTTCGGCCAGCGCCAGTTCATCGGAAGCTTGTCCCCAACGGCTATAGGTGTAAAAATAATTCTTGATATTGGAACGGTCAAGCTTGAATTCCAATACTTCCACTTCGACCGGGAAACTCGCGATACCCCCCTTGGCATCGGTCGCCGTAATCGTGCTGCGATAAAGCCCCGGCTGCGTACCTTCCGGGAAGCGGATATTGATCCACAGCTGTTGGGCGAAACCGGCCGGAAGCACGGAAAGCGGCTGAAGCGCCGGACTGTCATCCGGGTAAACGCGCTCTATTATTGAATATTGATGAACGGCGAGGAGGTTATTCTCGGCCTGGCGGTCGATCCGGACGAGGTCGGGATTTTTCAGCAGCAGTTCGGGCATCAGACCCTTGCCGGTACGGGTACCGTCGGGGCGTCCACCCTGATACCAGCACTTTACATAATACTCGCCGATTTCCGCCGAAGCGCTCTGACCTTTGGCGTTTTTGAAGGGCTCAAGCTTGAACGATACATTGCGCAGTTCCTCCGGGCTCCACAGCAGTGTGCTGAACGCAGTAGTTTCCTCCGGACAGACCTGAAGGCTGATCTTGTTCACCTTCAAATCCACGGCTTTCGGCAGGTCGGATGGCGTCGTCAAACGGCTGTCGTCATAACAGGGATGCACCGTCAAAAGGGCTTTCTGGCGTTTCTGCGCCATGATATCTGCCAGATACCGAATCCGCAAGTCGTGTCCGCGTGCCGCTAATTTCTTCAGTGCCTCCAGCCGGTAATAGCGCTGAAAAAAGTAATCCGACGGCGTGAAACCATCATTTCCGGCCTGCCAGTTTTCCCGTTCCTTCGCCAAGGCGGCGGCCACTTGCATCTGACCGGCGGCTTTCAGTTCGCCGATGTCTTCCGTCAGTTGCCCCACCGCTTCGCCATAGAGATGCTCATTGTCGAAAAACAATGGCAGATTGGCAGGTATCTCCTTGCCGCAGAATACTATCCGCGCCATATTGACGGGGTCACTGAACGGACGGGTATAGTTATTGAAGGCGATATATGGATACTTGACATTTGCCACCTGAAGGGCGGCAGTGATCAGGTAATATTCGCCGGGTTTCGGCTGGTTCTTCAGCCATAACGCGTTTTCGAGGAGTTCCAGCGTTACTTCCGCCGTGAAACCGTTATTCGACAGTGCTTCCACCTTCACGGTTGCCCCGGGATAATCGGATTTGATCAGACCCTTTGGACCAATCTGGATCGTGAAATATTCCTTTTCCATGGAGATCAGGACCCGCGACTGGTTGTCTTGCAGGAACGGCTTCAGGTAAATGGAAAGTTCGGGCTTCTCGAGCGCTTTTTCCGGGGCACACTTCAAAAACAGATAGATCTTGTCTTTGGTGTAACAACTCTGGAGGGAATATTCGGCAACACTCGATTTCTCGGTCAAAACCGGACAGTTGCTCCAATCCACGGCGGTAACTTCGGGAGAAGCGATGAATTGTTGCGCGCACAAGGCGCCAGACAAAACCGTCAGGGCGGCAGTCAGAAATGCTTTGATTTTCATTGATGCAAACCTCTTAATTATTTGAATTTTACCATGATGTCATTGACGTTTTTCCAGATCCAGAAGCGGGCCTGCATTTTAGCCACATGCCCGTCGCAATAAAAAATATTGGCATTGAAATTGTGGTAGATGGCCAGCTTTTTGTTGGGATAATCGTCATCCGCAAAAATATAGTACCCTCTGTTGTAGGAGTAATCCTGGTACTGATTTTCCACCAGCAGCGCGGTGCCGCTGGCATTCCGCTTGACATCGGTCCATTTGAGATTGCGGAAATTGGTATTGATCCCATAAGAAAAACGATCCAATCCGTTGTAATTCCATTGCTCATAGTTCGCTACCTGGGCAATATCGCCGGTAGCGCGGGGGCAGGCCATCTGCTTCCACATGGCAAAATTCATTTTCACGTTCAGCGGATTGCCGTCGCGGAGCAAATAATGAGCCCAGTTGTATTGATAAGCCGTCGGTGTGGTGTATTGAGGGAAGTACTCGCCGAAAGAATCACTGTAAAAGAAAAACATATTGCCGATTTGTTTCTGGTTATTGACGCAGGTTGTGCCGTGCGCGGACTCCCGCGCCTTAGCCAGCGCCGGCAGCAGCATGGCGGCGAGTATTGCTATGATTGCAATTACGACCAGCAGCTCTATAAGCGTGAAATTCTTTCTTTTTCTCATATGATTCTCCTTGGTTTATTTATGTCTTATTACCATACTGCATGGCAAAACTTCGTTTAAAAGCGGGTATCTGTCATCGAATTTTTTATTGCGCAGATACGCAATGATTTTCGCCCCCATTTCAAGCAGCGGCATACGGATGAAACTGCAGCAGAGATTATTGAAATCATCGATGCCGTCCAGATTATCGAAACACATCAGTGCGAGATTGTCGAGCGATTCGCCGCGGCAGCGCATGAATTCATGGCGGAAAAAACGCATCGCCGGATGCAGAGTAAAAAAAATCGCGGAGAACTGCTTTTCACGAATAAACTGCTCCACGCTAGGCTGCATTGGATCGAGCTCATCGGCATGCATGCGCAAATGATAGGGCGGCTCAAGTCCGGCATTGCGAAAAGCATCTTCCCACCCCAGGCTCCGGAGCCGCAAGGCGAAATTTTCGTGGTGATAACCGATCAGCGCGATATCGCGATGGCCGCGCTGCAGCAGATACTCCACCGCCAGTTGCGATTCACGCCGGTGATCTACTGTGATGGAACCGATTTCAGAGGAGGCCAGGCTGCGGTTTACGGTCACTACCGGTTTGCCCTG
Source organism: Victivallis vadensis (assembly GCA_040391785.1). Taxonomy (GTDB): domain Bacteria; phylum Verrucomicrobiota; class Lentisphaeria; order Victivallales; family Victivallaceae; genus UBA5239. The sequence continues at coordinate 46,088 of JBEBXH010000005.1, read as the reverse complement.
AGCCGCCGCCTGTTTATAGATTTTGTTTTCATTGCTGACCACGTGCATCAGGATGATCGCGTCAAGCGATTTCGGATAATCGCCGTCTTCGAGATTTCTCTCGGTCAGGAAGCTGTAAAAACAGTTTTTGCCATAATCGGAACGATTGATTCCCTGAATGATTTTGCCGTAATAATCATTGCCGGAGTCGACCATTACGTCGATGCCGATGCGGAATTCGCCGGTATCCATATGTTGCTCGCCGTTCTGGCTATCGCGGACGAAGGTGCCGACGCCGGAGCGTTTTTCGATGAGTTTCTGATCGCACAGGCGCTCCAATACCCGCCGCACGGTGGGACGGCTGATGGAATACATTTTGCAGAACTCGTTTTCCGAGGGCAGCAACATGCCGGGCAACGCTTTGTCCTCGAGGATCTGCGTCCTCAAGTCCTCATACAGCTTTTGGGCTCCGGTTATTTTCTTGCTTGAAATCATTAAAATATTACCTGTAAAATTTGCCTGTAACATATTATACAGGGGAACTGTTGTTTTGTCAAGCCCCCTGTTGGGAAAAATTGATAATGGATAATTGATAATGATTCTTTTTTCTTTCTTAATTTCTTCTTTTTTCAAATGGGGGTATTGACAAAATCGCGGTTCGGTGGTAGTATATATGCAACCACTTAATGATTTAATTGGAATTTTTAAAGAAAAAGATGCCACCACATGAGAACGGAAATTAATTACGCCGAGCTGAAACTCGATAAAGAATCACCGGAACCGCTGCACCTTCAGTTGAGCAAGGAACTGCACCGGCAAATCCGGTTATTGCAGCCGAACAGCCGCGCAAATTTGTTGTCGGAACGCAAACTCTCCGATCTGCTGGTGCTGGACCGTTCAACCACCCATCGCGCTTATTCCGAGTTGAAAAAAGCCGGACTTCTCTCGCAGGGGCCGAATAAAACATTGTGTGTGGCCGCCGACGCCCGCCAGAAAACCCGGCTGCCGTTCCCGAACATCGGAATCATCATTCCCGAGCGTTTCTCCGATTTCATCGACCGCAATTCGCAAGTGCCCATGCTGTATATGCGCGGGATTTTCGATCGCGCCGCCGAGCTCAATATCTCGACCTTGATGGTTCAGCTTCCGCCATATGACGCCGATGAAAAACATATCCGGGATTTCCTGAATACGGTGATCGGGCGCTTGAGCGGAGTCATTCACCTGGGGCACCGGAAGAGTCCGAGCGATACGCCGATGCAGAGGTTGTTTAAGCATACGGAGGTGCCGCAGATTTTCATTTCCGGTTATCCGGAATATCCACATATCGGCGCGGTTTACGGGGATGTGGCGACCGGCGCGCAGTCGCTGTGCGAGCAGCTTCGGGAAATGGGGCACAAAAGCGTGGGGATCGTCAGTTTTCTCGATGGAGCTTCCGCCCGGATGCGTGATTCGATTTTCTGTTATGAATGTAGTGACCGCGTGAAGATCCTGATGGATTATTTCAAGCTATACGGACTCAGCTGCCGCCCGGAATGGCAACTGTATGGCTGTGAAGCACGAAAGCAGATCAAAACGAGGTTGCAGGAACTCGATGAGCTGCCGACGGTTTTCTGGTGTATCAACGATGAGACGGCGCGCATGACCATCGATGCGCTGACCGAGCTTGGGGTGCGGGTGCCCGAGGATGTTTCGGTGGTGGGTTTCGACGGCGAAAACGTGGCGGGGATGTACGACGGGCTGACCACAATCAAGTTGCCGTTTTATGCGATCGGCAGCAAGAGTGTCGACCTGCTGCATGAATATTATGAAGATGGCATCAACGATCATAACCGGACGGTAAAACTGCCGACTTCGCTGATTCTGCGGAACAGTCTTGCACAGGCCGCCCGCAAGCCGGTTTCATTCGTTCAGAAGTCCAAATCACATAAAGAGAAATTACAACCAACAGGAGCGTGAAGCATGAAGGCGAAAAAACATTTTACACTTATAGAGCTGCTGGTAGTCATAGCAATCATAGCGATATTGGCGGCGATGCTGCTGCCGGCCTTGAACAAAGCGCGCGAAAAGGCCAAATCATCCAACTGCATGGGCAACTTGAAGCAATCCATACAGTTCGCTATGATGTATGCCGATGACAACGAAGGGCGGCTGCCGTTATATTATCAACATGATTACCCGTATACGTATGTACTGTTCGGGCGGGAGACGAGCTGGGCCAAGGTTTCGACCGTCAAAAATAGTTTCACCTGTCCGTCGCTTCCATACGATGCCGCTGCAGGGGTGTGGAGAGGACAGTTTGCCTGGGTTTACGGTATACCTGCCAGTTCGGTTGCGATCAATTTCAAGGCTAAGCAGAGCAGGACGCCGTCGGAAAGCATGGTATTCGGGGATTCTTATTCCAATTCGAAGTTTGCGAGCAGCAGTATGCTGATACAAACCGCCGGTATCTATCTGTCATGGGCCGCACCCACGGATATGGGTTTGCCACATGCGCGGCATCAGGGATTTGCCAACATGGCGATGATGGACGGACATGCTGAGGGAATATCCGGGCGGAGGATCATTGTGGATAAATATGCGTTGGGTTACTCTATCAATGGACCGATTTTAAGCGAGTGAAAATAAGGGGAAAATCAATAATGAAGAAGAAGATTTCAGTTTTATTGTCTGTAATGGCCGCGATGGCGCTGCAAGCCGCGGAGCCGGTAAAGGTCAATGAGAGCGATATTTTGCTGCTGGCGCATTTCAACAGTACGGCCAAGCCGGAAATCGGTGTCAGCAACGGCATGGTCAATCGCGGTTCCATCACTGCCGGGGAACAGGGGATGAAGTTCACGGACAGCATGCCGCGCGCCGAAGCGCTGGATCTGACGGCAGCCGGTTCGGTGCTGGCACTGCCGGGCAACGGCAACATTGACGTGAACCAGGGAACCATGCAGTTCTGGTTCAAACCGCGCTGGGGCAAAACCGGTTATAACCATTGCCGGATTTTTCAGTTTGGCAGTCCGGCGGAGCGCGGTGGCGTAAACTGGCGCGGACATAATACATTTTATTTCCAGAAGCCGGCGAAGGAAGAGCGCGTACAATTGGCCCATAACGGTAAATTGATTTCCGTGGATTTGCCGCACAGCCTCGACACGTGGCACCAGATGGCGGCCACTTGGGACGCCGGGCGGAAAACGTACGAACTTTATATCGACGGCGAGCTGGTCGGGGCTCAGGCGTACACCTTGCCGGACGGGCCGCCTGCGGAGCTGCATTTCGGCGCGCCGGATACGCATCGCGGCCAGGTTTATCTCGATGAATTGCGGATTCTGAAGCGTCCGCTGACGGCCGCTGAAATCAAGCAGGATTATGAGGCACAGAAGGATGGGCGCGAATTTGTTTCGCCGGTGGCGGCGGCGGGGACGTTTTCGGTTTTCCAGCCGGTAGCGCCTGAAGCGGATGCCGCCGGGTCCGCCTTGCTGGATATCAATCTGCCGGTTTTCCAGACAGCCGAACCGGTGAAGCTCGACGGCAATCCGGACAAGGCCTGCTGGAAAAAAGCGCCGGCGCTGCCCGCTCTGGCAAAAAGAGACAATACCGCACCGAATGCCGCCAGCGAAATCAAGCTGCTCTATGACCGGAACAACCTCTATATCATGGCCCGTTTCGCCGAGCCGCAGATGGACCGGCTGTCGGCCAGATACGACCAGCGCGACCTGGCGATCTACAGCGACGACTGCCTGGAATTCGTCATGCAGACACCGGGCAACCGCCATAATTTCTTTCATTTTGCCGTGAATGCGATCGGCTCGATCTACGATTCCCGCGACGGCCGGAAGAATTGGAACGCGGCCAATGCCGTGGTGAAAAATATCCGCGGCGCCGATTTCTGGACGGTGGAAATGCAGATCCCGTTCAAGGACCTGGGAATTGTGACGCCGCAGCCCGGTGAAAACTGGGGTGCGCGCTTTTGTCGCGAGCGCCATGGTGCGGAGGTAAAGGAAGTGGCCTCCATTCCGCGAATGGAAGCGCGCGGATCGCTTTCCAGCAAGGCGTTTCTGGGAAAACTCCGTTTCATGGGCAGGCTCGACGGCAAAACCGCGCTGGAGTGTTCTGCGACCGCGGAGAAATTCATGCCGGGCAGTAACCCGGTATCGCTCAAAGCCAAAGACCTGAGCGGAAAAAATGCGGAGTATGCGGTAACGGTGATAAAATACGGCCGTCAGAGCGAAATTCTCGGGCGCGAAGAATCCAAGCTGAGCGTGACCGGCGGCGGCACAGCGGAATTGCCGCTGGCGATTAAGGTGGATAACGATGAAACCGAGCGGGTGGTGATCAGTATTGCCGATGCCGCGGGGGACACCGTTTACAGCCGTATCCTGGAGCGTGGCTACAAGGCGGTGGAGCCGTCGATCCGCCAGGCGGCGGCGACGCTGGTGCGGTATCAGGAAAACGCGGCGATTTTCAAATCATACCGGCATCCGCTGTACATGAGCGTGGTAGAATCGGTGGACCTGCTGGCCAAGGAATTGCAGACCTATCAGGAAAAGCTCGACCAGGCGCTGAACGCGGGTCAAACCTTGTCCGAGGCGGACTATGAGCATATTGCCGCGATGGTGAACGGGTTCAATCACTGGCTGGAAGGGCGGCGCTATCTGGTGTGGCAGACTTCGCCGTGGGAAGTGGGTTCTCCGAACGCGATCGCACCGCTGGATTACAGCGAGAAAACATTGCTGCAATTCAATCAGGCCGGCAACGAACGCGAGGCGGTTTGCCTGGTGGTCTCGGGGCTGCTGTGCGATAAACGGATGGACCTGCGTTTGTACGCGGAGCCGATCAAGCAGGGCGAAAAGTTTATTTCCGGCGATAATTTCCGGATTTACACCGAGGAATTCGTCGATCACATGGGCACGCTGATTTCCGCGCCGCTGGTTCAGGTGCCGGGAAACATCATCACGGTTACGCCGGGGCATTCGCTGCGGGTATGGGTGGTGTTCGACTCCAAAGGGGTGGCGCCGGGCAATTACGCGGGCGTCATCAAGGTCAAACCGCTGTATGATTATTCGCTGGCGACCCGGGAACTGCCGGTGTCCCTGCGGATTTTCGATTTCGCCCTGCCGGAAACGCGCGACTGGCCGCTGGACTGCTTTTTCTGGACCGGGCAGTTCATCCCGCTGTACGAACCCGCCATGGTGCAGCTCGCACACGATTACCATATCAAATGGGTCATGACCGAGTCCCATAATTATCGCAATGGATTCGTCAATGACCGTACCTGGATGGCCCCGAAAAAGAATGAACTGGGGTACGATCCGGAGCTTGTGAAGACGGCGAATCAGGAATTTTTCCGGCTGGCGAAAGAGCTGGGCATGCGGATTGTTTTCGCCTGGGGGACCGGGCCGGATGTACAGTGGCACCAGTTGATGTCGGACCGGCTGAAGGAGATGGGATTCGGCTACAGCGATTTCATCTTCCACGGGGCGCTGAGGGATGAATTCCATGCGGCGGACATTCCGAAAGCGGCGGAGTTGCGCAAACAATTGAAGGCGGCTGACCCGAACTGGCAGTTTATGGCGACCTACCTGACCACGCCGCCGCCGTCGGGCGCCACGCTGCAGCAGATCGAAGAAGCCGGACTGCCGGATTTCTTCAAGGTCTGGAGCGTGATCAGCGGCCGTATCTTCAACGACAAACAGGGGCCGGATACGCTCGCCATGCTGCGGAAGCACGGAGACAAAGTCTGGGCATACCGCTGTTCCTATAATATGCAGACTGCGGATATTATGGATTATTACCGCTTCTTCCCGTGGGAAGGGTATCTGCGCGGGCTGGATGGCGTGGCATACTGGACGTTTTACAGTGCCAAGGGTGACGGCTTCGACCATCGCGACGGTTACGACGACGGCATCACCTGGCGCGGCATCGACAAAAAACCGATCCCGACCAAACGCCTCGAAGTCGTCCGCGAGGGCCTCGAAGACGTCGCCTACATGGACCTCCTGAAAAAGCGCCTCGAAGCCGCCGCCGCGAAAAATCCCGGCAAGGATTACGCGGCGTACCGCAAGCTCATCACCGAGCGCCCGCGGCAGATCATGCAGAACCGCAGCCAGGAGGAACTGGACGCCTGGCGGCTGGAAATTCTCGAAGCCATCGAACAACTCGGGCGGGAGCACTGAATGGCAGGTGAAGTAAAAATCAGCGCTGACTTTCCCGGCGGCAATATCGTGGTCCGGAAGATTGACGGCAGAAAAATCGAACTGTCGCCGGACCTGCGCGATACCTCCACCAAATGGTTTTACTGGTACTTCGAAGCGGAATTCAATGCGCCGGGCGAGTATGAGTTTACGTTCAACATCAATTCGATCGGTACGCAGGGCCCGGCAGTCAGCCTTGACGGCGGCGAAACATGGCAATGGGGCGGCGGCCGGCTGGAAGGCGTCGAGGGATTCCGTTACGTCCACGACGGCAAGGTAAGTAAGGTGCGTTTCTGCTTTGGGATTCCCTATCTGCAGAAAAACTGGGAGCAACTCAAACTGCCCGTGACCGAACTTTGCAAGAGCCGCGAAGGGCGTTCGGTGGAGCTGTTCACCCACGGCGACGGCACAAAACACACGTATTTCCTTTCCGCACGGCGGCACTGCTGCGAAATGGCGGCCAACTACGTGCTGGAAGGCTTGATTAAAGCGGCCCAGCAGGACCCGAACCAGGATTTCAAACTGCTGGTCGTGCCGTTCGTCGACAAGGACGGCGTGGAAAACGGCGACCAGGGCAAGAACCGCAAGCCGCACGACCACAACCGCGACTACAACGAAGCTCCGATTTATCCCGAGACCAAAGCGATCATGGCATTGGTTGAACGCGAAAAGCCCGGGGTAATTCTGGACATTCACTGTCCGTGGCTGCGCGACGATGCGATTTATATGGTCGGGGCCGAGTCCAGGGACGTCATGGCACGAATTGACCGCTTCGCCGGGATTCTGGAGGTGGAATCGAAACAGAGCGTTCCGTATTACACCTCGGATAATATTCCGTTCGGCACGGCCTGGAACACCAACGCCAATCAAGTGGCCGGCAAGAACTTCAGCCGCTGGGGCAACGAGCGCCCGTGGGCCCCGTTGTGCGCTTCGGTCGAAATTCCGTACGCCAATGCCCGCGACGTCGTGTGGACGCCGGATCTGTGGCGCAAGTTCGGCGCCACGCTGTGGCTCTCGCTGAGAAAATACGGCGACTGAAGAGCCTACCAAAAGGACAAATACTGATACCTATTGTTTGACGTAAAGCAGCCGGATATTACCTTTGGGAACTTCCAGTGGCAATTCAGCGGCGGCCTGAATCCGGCCGCCGTCGCGGAGGTCTTTGACCTGACTGACTTTGGAGTACGGAAGTTTGAGGTTGATTTTTTCGTCGGCCAAAGCGTAATTGCCAGCCAGGATCAGCATTTCACCGTCTTTCTGCCAGGCGGAAACAGTAATGGCCGGATTGGATGTTTCCAGTTCGACCATTTGGCCGTCGGCCAACAGGGTTTCATAAGGGGCAAGCAGCGAGAGCGCTTTGGCATGATAAAAGAAATCCTGCGGCGTATCGAAATCACTGTAAATATAATAAGTTATGCCGCTTACGCCATTCATGAATGCTTCGAGCACAATGAATTCCAGATAATGCGGATCGAATTCACCGTATGTACCGGCGGTCAGCCAGGGGATGCTGCGGCGTTCCTTGAGGATTTTATAATCGTTCCGGATCGTTTCGCGAATCCGGCTTATGTAGCTGCCGTAATACAAACTGGGTTGGGCGATATCCACATATTTGGGAAAAATCATCTGGAAATTCATTACCATTTGTGAGCGGTCCGGCGCGGAAGGATGCATGCCGTAAGCACCGATTACCGGTCTGGCAATTCCCATTTTTTCGCTTCCACGGACAATCGCATCATGCAGGTCCTTGAGAATCCCGGTTACCGCTTCTTTGGCATATTGCTCCATCGGCAGTCCGGATTTCTTTTGTGCCTCCAGGCACCGGGCGCAACTTTTCGCGGTTGTATCTGAATTATACCATGCTTCAATATCCATGAACACATAATCCGGCCGCGAGTTTTCCGCCATTCGCTCGACCCGGTCAATTTCTTTCCGGTAGAGTTCGCCGCGGTAGGAAGGGCAGAGTCCCTGCAGATTTTTCACCTGGCAATAAATCTCCGAATCCTTTCCCTGGGCCTCCTTCATCACATGCAGCGGCGATTCGTTCATGATTACTTTGTAGCCGCGCTTGCGGGCTTCGGTCAGAAGGTCCGCATAGGAATTTTTTGCGGTCCAATAACGCGGAAATGTCGATACGGCGTTGAACCCCAGCTTGCCCCAGGCATCGAAGAATTCCGGCCACTCCAGAGCATTTTTTTCGCCCATCCAGGCAAGGCTGATATGAAAACGCTTGAACTCGGGAACGGCGGGTATCGCTATGCTTTTTATCGGCAATTCCGTCCGTATCGGCTCCTGGGTACCACTGATCGTATAAAATACCGCCCGGGCGTTTTCCAGCAGGGGTTTCTCCAAACGGAAAAACAAAGGATTGATCTGTTGGTTCGACCACGGCCGCTCCTTTACCGGTACCGCGATCCGAACTTTTTCCGTGCCATCCAGAGCGGTGAATTTTTCCACTGACCGTGGCTCCGGCGAAGTCAATGCCAATCCGGCCGGTGCCTCCACATGCAATACCAGTTCGTCGCCGCGCCGCTCCGGCAGTCGCATATCCCGGATCACCATGAAATTCGGCACGTCGAGCCCCACCGGAACATCGAAACTGTCCAGCCGGGGGCGGATGATCACTCCTTCCATGTGAAATGCCTCTTTTTCCCGCTGATAGATACCGTTGAAACCACTGTTCCGGGCATCTCCCCTGATTACTGCCAGCTCATCCGAAAAAAGCCCGCCGGTGGCACTGGTCAACGTCAATCCGATATAACGGGCTTCGGCATTCACCTTCAACTCAAACGGATACACATAAGCCTTGCCGTTCTCCTCCAGAAAATAACTGTCGGAGAAGTTGCTGCGAGCCATTTCCGCCGGCATCAGTTTCTGCATGCTTGCCGCGCGATAATAGTCCTTGCCATCCTTCGACACCAGCAAATCAAAACGCTTCGGAAAGCGCAGCGTATTCTGGCTGGCGCCGCCAAGGCAACGGATCACGATTTTCTCTACATTTTGCACCTCTCCGAGATCCAGCAGTAAATTGATGCCATTGTCGGCTCCGTCGCCGCCGAACCAGCCAACCGCATCCTTGCCCCACCAGATCATATCATGTGAATTGGCCGACAGTTTTCCGTCGGTCAGATCATGCGCGTCCGAATCGCTTTTGGTCAAGTGATAGGCCGGGGGCGCGGAAAAATGCACCTCTTTGCCGAGGGCCAGGTTTTCACCCTTGGTCCGCTCGCTCCACAGCTTGCGCATGGCGTCCGCCCTGGATTTGTCGTCATCCGCGCCCGACAGTGTCAAAACGGCACATATCATCACCCCAAAAAACAGTTGCAATTTCATTATCTTCTCCGTTTTAAATTTCACAGGGATTCGTGAATCCCGTATTGATGTCTTTGCTTTCCGTGAAGCGGTTGCTGCCGTTTACGTGGCCGTCCACAAACATCATATTGTATTTACCATTGTGGCGAAATGCCAGGTAAGTTCCCCAGTTGCATTCATAGGTGGTTTTAATCTGAGTATCGAGGGTGCTGATGGCTTCCGAGGGGCGGTGAATCGTCGTTGTTTTGCGTACTACTTTGGTACGGTTATGCAGATAGGTATTGAGCCCGTAATGCGTATATTCGAATTTGCCCTCCGAGGAGAGTCCGATCGGGGTTTCTTCCGTCGGGCAATGAAATATTTTGTATTTATCGGGGAACGCCGCATTGGAGGTGCTCACCCGTCCGGTGCGGTCGCCTTTCAGCATGAAAAACACTTCATCCCACCACAGCGTGGTCCAGCCGTTCAACACTCCACAATACAGATAACCGTCGTAGGCGTCACTGTACAATTGCATTCCCGTTCCGATTTGTTTGAGGTGGTTGACGCACGAAATGTTTCTGGCCGACTGCCGGGCTTTGTTCAGCGCCGGCAGCAGCATCGCCGCCAATATTGCTATAATCGCAATAACGACAAGCAACTCGATCAGTGTGAAGTTTTTTCTGCGCATGAGGTGATTTCCTTTGATTAATGGTTTATTTTTATATTGATCACTGAATTTCCGGGTATCAGTACCGTTGGGGTCTCGCAAAGCCTGGGCGAATTGTCACCCCGGCTCTGTTCTTCGAACAACTGCCAGATCAACGCGGCGGCTTCTTCGCGGGAATTTCGGACTGCGCTTACCCCCGGCATCGCATTGGTGGGGTCGTTACAGCATTCAATCGCGGCGACCGAAATATTTTCTCCGGGCCGATAGCCGTATTTATCCAGCAATTGATACAAATTCGTTATGTAATTGACAGTGATGATCGCGGTCGGCAAAGGGGGATTGGCGAACATGATTTCCAACGTTTTGTCCAATTTGGCGTAAGTCTCGCCGCTTCCGCTGCACCAGCAGGGATTTACCTGAAAACCATGTTCCGCCATCAACCGGTAATACTCGAGCCGCCGCCCCAGGGCGGTAAGGGATTCATTCCATTCATCTTCAAATCCGGCCAGATAGGCGATATTGCGGTGTCCGTTTTCCACCAGATGATCCACCAGGATTTTCATTATTCCGGAAGAGTCCGCCACCTGCCGCACGTCCCGGAGCGCGGGTTGAGGGAAAGCGCAGACCACCGGCTTGCCGCTTGCTTCAAAGAAGCGAACCACCTCCCGGACGCGCGGCATCAACAGGATGTAACCGCCGCTGTCGGCGGCTTCCCGAATGGATTGATATTTGCAAATAGACTCCGCATCGTCAGCCGGAATCTGATGCATCCGCAAGGCATAACCTTTGACGGAAGCCATTACGTATAAGCTGGTCAGCAGTTCATTGCAAAATCCGGAGTTCGCGGTGAAATATCCGGTTTCATGACATGCGATCAAGTCGACAATCCGTCCGTTGCCTTCGATGCAGCTGCCACATTTGACAATACCGCTACGGGGTTTGACTTCTACCATATTCAGATTTTTATAATAATCCAGCGCTTGAGAAACAGCCAGACGGCTTGTCTCTGTCGCTTGAATCATTTCGCGCAAAGACGGCAGGCTCTCTCCCGGCTGCAGCTTTGCCAGGCAGTGCCCGATGTAGACGCGAGCCTTATTCTGACGCTCCAAACTTAACTTGCGGTCAATCTTACCCATTTTCCAATAACACTTCTTTTGATTTCAACTTAACATATATTATAATCTCGAAATTTGATTTGTCAATATGCTTGTGCCTAAAATCATAAAAATAGTGATTTATCGCAAATTCTGTGTCTATTGTGCGCTTATAACTGATCCTAAGAGCGGTTTTTGGCGCAGGCTCGCCAGGCGGGGTAGCCGAACCACTGGCAGTAGTCCGCAAACTTTTTCGCCTGATACATGACGAGGTAACGGCGGGGATTGTACCAGGCGAACGCTTTTGCCGCCACTTTGATGCCGTTGGCGGCAAAGCGGGCGTTGGAGACGTTGAAGCTGTGCGAGGTGCCGTCGGATTCGTGGTACTCCACGTCGTGGATGACGGCTACCACTTCCAGCGACGGATTCAGCGAGTTGATGAATTTCCGCAGTGTGAAGGGCAGGAATTCCGCGCCGATGCCGTTGCAGATCCGCGTCAGTTCGTAATCGCCGTATTTGTCCAGAATCTCGCGGTGTTCCAGTTCATACAGGTTGGCCAATTGCCTGAATTCAACAATTTTTTCAACGGTATACATGTGTCGACTCCTTTTTAATTGGGAAAATTGTCAACGTTCATTTGAAATTTGTTGCTTTGTAAGGCATATTATCCATTGATTTAATCTGTAATTAATTTAAAAACTATGGAGATATCGGACAATGAACTGCGGCAATCAAGAGATACCGGCAAAAATGCTGGCCTGGCAGATGTACGGGGCGGGCATGGAAAATTTCGGCGTGAACGATCAACCGGTGGAAATTCCGGTTCCTGCGATCAAAGACGATGAACTGCTGGTCAAGATTGACGCGATCGGGCTGTGTTTCTCGGACGTGAAGCTGATTCGCGCCGGCGAGGAACACCCCCGGGTGATCTCGAAGAACCTGAAAGAAGACCCGGTAATCCCGGGCCATGAAGCGGTTATGACCATTGTCAAGGTCGGCTCCAAGATCGATCCCAAATTCAAAGTCGGCCAGCGTTTCATCATTCAGGCCGATATTTATGTGAAGGGCAAAGGGTTTGCCTACGGCTACGCCATCAACGGCGGCATGGCCCAGTACAGCGTGCTCGACCAGCGCGTGCTGAACGGCGACGAAGGCTGCTACCTTCTGCCGCTGGACGAAGGCACCCCGGTGGCGATCGCCGCACTGATGGAGCCGTGGACCTGTGTGCAGGCCGCCTACATGATCGACTACCGCACCGCGCCCAAGGCCGGCGGCAAAGTCCTGATCGCCGCCGAGAGCGGTAACAGCAAAATTTATGAGGCCGGCGAGCTGCTGAAAAGCGCCAAGGTTGCCGAAATCAAGGCCCTGAACCTGAGCGAAGCCGCCGTGAAGAAGCTTTCCGACGAGCTCGGCACAGCGGTGACGGCGATCAAGGAAATCCCCGCCGGTGAGCAGTTTGACGATATTTTCATCTGCGATGTGCAGAGCCGTGAATTCGGCGAAAAGATCGGCAAGCTCGGCAGCCGCGGCGCCATGATCAGCTTCATCGGCGAATTCAAAAATGAAAACTGGTCGTTCGACGTGGGCAGCATCCACTATGAAGGCTGGTATTATCAGGGCGCGGCCGGCAGCAATCTCTCCGCCGGTTACGGGCGCAACTTCCGCACCGAACTGAAGCGCGGCGGCACCTGTTGGCTGCCCGGCGGCGCCGGCGCCATGGGCCAGATGCACACGCAGATGGCGGTGGAATCCCCGGACGGTCCCTCCAGAATCATCGTCAGCGATATGGACGACGCCCGTATCGAGAACGTGAAACGCCTGCTGGCCGATACCATCAAGGCCCGCGGCATTGAGTTCAAAACCCTGAATCCGGGCAAAATGACGCCGCAGGAATTCGAGAAAGCGCTGCACGATTTCGCGCCGGACGGCTACGATGATATCATCATGCTGGTGCCGGTGGTGCCGGTGCTGAACCAGTCCGCGTCGTTCCTGAAGACCGATGGTCTGATGAATATTTTCGCCGGGATTCCGGCCGGCAAGGAAGGCGAGCTGAACGTGAAGGGCATCGCCAACTGCGGCCAGCGCTTCATCGGTTCCAGCGGCAGCAAGACCGCGCACCTGCGCCACACGCTGGACCTGGCCGAGACCGGCAAGCTGAAACCGGTGACCGCGCTGGCGGCGATCGGCGGCATGCGCTCGCTCAAGGAAGGTCTGGAAGCGGTGATCGCGGCCAAGTTCCCGGGCAAAACGGTGATTTTCCCGAATTGTATCGATATGCCGCTGACTCCGATTACGGAGATCGGCAAGCTCGACAGTGATATTGCAGGCACTTTGGACGGCGAAGGATTTTACACCGCCGACACTGAAAAGAAACTCCTTGACAAATACTGCAGCTGTAAATAATCGATGGGTATACCGGTGATATTGAAAAAGAGTCTGATCGCGGCAATCGCACTGCTGGGGGTGTGGTCCGCCTACGCGCAGCTTGGACTGGTCGGGCCCGACGAGTTCAAGGAAGACTTCGACCTCCGGCGCAATGTCACGGACCTGAGCAATGCCCGGACCGATGAATGGACGATTGTCGGCAAGAATATCATGCTGACCGGCAATGTTTACCTGCCGTTCGGGCGGTTCCTTATCTATGCCGACAAGGCGATCATCAACATGGAGTCGAAGGACCTGGAAGCCACCGGCAATATCCGGGTCTACCGGACCATGACCCGCAAAGCCAAGGTGACGATCGGCGACCTGATCAAATTGCGTAATTTTGCCGATACCAGCATCACGATCCTGGGGTATGAAGTCGACCCGCTGGGCAACCAGACGATTTCGGTTGATATCCAGGAGCGCGGCGACATGATCACGGCGGAGCGCGTCAGCGGCAACCTCGAAACCGGGGCCATGGAGTTTTCAAACGTCAATCTGCGCTACAAGACGTTTGTGGCGCGCGCCCCGTATGTCATTCGCAAGCCGTCCGGCGAGCTCGAAGCTCACAACGCGGAAATATCCTCCTGCGAATACATGGCGGAGGGGAACGAGCATTACCAGATTTACCTGACCAAGGCGGTATTCAAGCCGTCGCTGCAGGACAATTTCGGGCTGGAAGGCTACGAGCCGCTGCCGCGCGACCACAGCATCCTCGCTTACAACGCGGTGATGAAGGTATACGGGATTCCGATCTTCTGGCTGCCGGTGTTTTACAAGCCGAAGGATGAAGCGCCGGGCTTCTTCGGGACCCAGTTCGGTTCGGACAGCGATTTCGGCTATTTCATCAAAATGTACAAGCGCTTCGATATCTGGGACGATCCTTATATCTCCACCAAAATTTTCGTCGACTACTACACCATGCGCGGCGTCGGATACGGCAACGAAACCGACATCGAGCTGGAAAATTCCAAAACTTATATCAAGGGATACGGCATTTACGACTTGCGCCCGTATAATTCCAGCGACGTGGAAGAGGAACGGCTGAATATTCCGCATTACCGTTATAATTTCGAAATGAGCAATGTCACCCACCTGACCTCCCGGATGGACTTCCGCGGGGCATTCAATCTGAGCAGTGATTATTATTTCCGGCATGACTTCGACAGCGCGGCCTATGACGCCAACCCGGAACCGTCGTCCTACGCGGCGCTGGAATATCAGTTTGACCGTTTCTCAACCTCGATTTACACCAATTTTCAGGTGAACAACTTCTATACCACCATGCAGCGTCTGCCGGAGTGGCGCCTGGATATCCCGCGCCAGGAATTGTTCTGGAACTTGTATTACCAGGGTGAAACCTCCGTTTCCAATCTGCATATGAAGTGGCGTAAATTCGATGAAGACCGGCCCATAAAGAATTCGCGCACGGGGGAGACTTACGAGGATAACACGAATTACAATGCGTTCCGATTCGATACCTTGCACATGTTTTACTACCCGATCAAACTGCCGTGGCTGCACATTACGCCGCGTACGGGATTCCGGATGACATATTACGACCGGACGTCGAAAGGGGATGTGACCTCGGAGGATCTTGGCTTCATGAGTTATATCGACCGCGAAGACACCACCGCGGGCGGCGACGTGGCGCACTACGATTCGCACGGCGGCAGCAAAATGCGTTTCGTGTTTGAAGTCGGGGTGGAAGCCAATACCAAGATCTACCAGGCGTGGCAGAATGTCCGCAATTCCTATTTCCAGCTCGACGGCTTGCGCCATGTCATGGAACCGTATGTCAACTACACCTACATCCCGGAGCCGACGGTCGACCGCGACAATATTTATTACTTTGACGACGTCGACCGGATCACCCAGCAGAACTTCGTCCGCCTCGGTATGCGGCACCGCTTGCAGACCCGTCGCGGCGACTACGGCAACGAGCAGATTTACAACTGGATGACGCTGGAAACTTACTGGGATTACCACTTCCAGAATACCGACGGGTTCAACAATGTCGGCGATTTCGTCACCGTCTTCAACTTCATGCCGCACTCCGATATCAATCTGTATTTCCTGATGTCCATCGACGCCGGCAAGAACAGCAGCCACGATACCCAGGCCACGCGCGGCAAGCGCGAGATCAATGGCAGGGACGTCAAGCGCGAGGCCGGGCGCCCCGGTATCGGCGGCGATATTTTCAACAAACTGGAGATGGGGATCCGCTATACTCTTTTTGAAGGGTGTACCGTCAATGTCAGCTACAGTTACAACGATCCCTATCATTCGCGGCCGGCATATTCGATGGGAAGTACATTCTTTGAGCTCGACGGCGGCAGTACGTTCGACCGTTATTACACCAACCGGACGCAGCAGATCAATTTCGGCATAACCATGCCGCTGTCCCTGGATCATTCGCTGAGAGGCGGATTTGAGATGTCGTATGACTTTGAACAGGGTTATATCAAAGACGTCAGGATCCGGATCGTGAAAACGCTTCACTGCTGGGATGTGGCCGTGGAGCTGGCTCAAGAGCGCAGCCGTAACGACGAAGGGGATACGGAAACCGATTATTCGGTCAGTGTGATGTTGTATCTGAACGGCCTGAGCGGGCCGTTGAACCGGATGCAGGAATCCGCCGCCAACCGGGTGCGCGGCTATGGAGGGTAATAGTTATGTATATTGTGACTGGCGGAGCGGGGCTGATCGGCAGTGCTTTCATCTGGAAGCTTAACCGCGAAGGAATCACGGATATCCTGGTGGTGGACCACCTCGGTACCAGCGACAAATGGAAGAATCTGCGGGCGTTGAAATTCGCCGACTATATGGAAAAGGATGATTTCCGCGGGCGGATTCTGAGTAAATCTTTGAATGCCAATCAGATCGATGCGATTGTGCATCTGGGTGCCTGTTCGGCGACCACCGAGCGCGACGCGTCCTACCTGATCGAAAACAACGTGAATTACAGCAAAATGCTCTGCGAGTTCGCCATTGAGCGCCGTATCCGGTTCATGTACGCTTCCAGCTGCGCCACCTACGGGGACGGCAATTTCGGCTACAACGACAACGAATCCGAGCTGGAAATACTGCGTCCGCTGAATATGTACGGTTACTCTAAGCAGATGTTTGACCTGTGGGTCCGGCAGCGCGGCTGGCTGGAACGGGTCACCGGGCTGAAATTTTCCAATATTTACGGTCCCAACGAGCAGCACAAAGGGGATATGCGCAGCGTGGTTTGCCGGGCTTACGAGCAGATCAGCGCGGAGAAGAAGATGCGGCTTTTCAAGTCGTACCGCGCCGACTACAAAGACGGCGAGCAGAAGCGCGACTTCCTGTACGTCAAGGATGCGGTCGACATGATGATGTTTCTGTTGAACAATTCCAAAGGCACGGGCATCTACAACATCGGCAGCGGCAAGGCGGAGACCTGGAACGCGCTGGCCGGAGCGGTTTTCAAGGCTCTGGACGTGAAGGAGGACATCGAGTACATCGACATGCCCGAGACGCTGCGCGACCGCTATCAGTACTACACGAAAAACGAAATGGGCAAATTAAAGAGCCTGGGATATGACAAAGAGCCCATGACGCTGAACGACGCCGTCAGCGACTACATTCGCAATTACCGGGTTCACGACAAGTATCTCGGCGATGAATAAACCACGAAATACTGCAAGCAGGATTCTGGAAAACGCCGTATTGGGGCTGGAAAAATGGGAGACCGGCCAGGCCAATGTCGACGATTTCCTGAACTTTCATCTGCCGGAACCGGAGTTGCGGCGCTCGATTTCCAGTCTGCTTTTTGAATATTTCCGGCACAAAGGCATCGTCGACAAGATTCTCGACGCCCTGATTTCGACGCCCTGCAAGCCCGAGTACCGGCGGATTCTTTCCGCGGCGGTCACGCAGATCCTGTATCAGGACGGTATTGCGGCGGCGAGCGCGGTCAATGTGGCGGTGGACTTCGCCAAAAAGAAGTACAGCCGGCAGTCGGGGGGATTTATCAATGCCGTGCTGCGCAACGTCACCAGGATCAATCATGAGGCCTTCGACGCCAGCTTGACCGAAGCGGAGCGGAGCGGGCTGCCGGAGCGGCTCTACCAGCGCTGGCTGCAGATATTCCCGGAGCACATCGCGGGGCTCAGCGCGCTTCTGCAGCAGCGCGCCATCATGGCTTTCCGGGCGTGCCGCGATCCCTTAACCGAGGCGGAAATGCTGGAGCTCGAGGCGACTCCGATTCCGTCCGAAGGGTTTCACTTTTACCGAACCGAAAATATCGCCAAACTTCTGCAGAGCAGCCAGTTGGCCAGCGGGCGGATTTATATTCAGGACGCGGCTACGGCACTGGCGCCGATGTTGGCGGGTATCCGGCCGGACGACCGGGTGGCGGATCTTTGCGCCGCGCCCGGCGGTAAATCGCTGATGATCCTGGAGAAGCTCGGCGAGAAGGGGGAACTGGTCGTGGCCGACCGTTCCGCCACGCGCCAGAAGCTCACCGCCCAGAACCTGTCGCTGCGCGGTTATCAGAACCCGATCCTGATGCTTTCGGCGCTGGAACCGCCTTTTGAGGATGAGAGTTTCGAGGTGATTTTCCTAGATGTGCCGTGCAGCAATTCCGGGGTGTTTCACCGCCGTCCCGATGTCCTGTGGACCTACAGCGACAACAAAATCGCCGAGCTTACCGAGCTGCAGATGAACATGCTCAAAGCCTGCGCCCGCCTGGTCAAGCAAGGCGGACGAATTGTTTATAGTACATGCAGTATTGAACCGGAAGAAAATGGCAAACTGGTCCGGCAGTTTGCCTCCGAGTTTCCGGCTTTTCACCTGCAGGCCGAAAAACAGTTGATCCCGGATCCTCTCCACGACGGCGCCTACGCCGCGGTTCTGGTCAAAAACTAATTGATCAGCTTCCGGTAAACGGCCAGCGTTTCCGCCGCCGCCTGCTTCCAGCTGAAACGTTTGATGGAGGCGGAGAGTTTATTCCGTACGGTCTGGACTTCCGGGGTGTTGTTCAGTACTTTCTCGATCTGGGCGGTACACTCACATTCGTCACCGAGCGGGAAATAGAGTGCCGCATCGCCGCCGATTTCGCGAAAACAGGGAATATCCGACAATACCGGCACACAACCCTGGCTCTGCGCCTCGATCACCGGCAGCCCGAATCCCTCCGCTTCGGAGGCGAAGACCAGGGCGGACGCGCTCGAATACGCTGAAAAAAGCTCCGGTTCCGGCAGCTGCATCTGCAAAATCCGGTCCGATACGCCGAGCTGTGCAAAGAGATGCAATTCCTCCGATGTGAAGGCGCCACCGCCCGCGCAGATCAGTTTCATCTCGCGCGGCAGCCGGGCCACCGCCCGCACCACCGTCGGAAAGTCGCGATAAAAGAGCCGGGTGCCGACATGCAGGCAATAAGGCTGCAGCTCCAGGAATTTTTCGCGGGAAAATTCGGGAATCCGCACGCCATGGTAAATGACCGTGATTTTATCGGCGGCTTCCGGATAAAGCTTAAGCAGGTCGTTGCGCGTGGCGTGCGAGGGGACGATGATGGCATCGGCATTGCAGATGGATTCTTTTTCCTCCGCCGTTTCCCTGACGCCGGATGGCAGGCGGTCGAGATATTTCTCATGGGTCATGTCGTGAACAGTGATCACATAAGGCTTGCCGCGGAGTTCCGCTTTGTCATACGGCTTCGAATAAGTGGAATGAAAGACATCGAATTCGCCTTTTTTGAGCACCCGTCCGGTATAAATGCGGTTGATGTTTTCCAGGATGCGGTTTTTACCCCTGAACCCGGATTCCGGGAAAAAATAACGGCGCGGACTGATCTGCTGCAGGAAATAATTATTTGAAAATGGACAACTAACCTCCCAGTCGACCCCCATCTCCCGGAACTCTGTCATAAGTTCACAGTAATAGCGGGAAATTCCGCTGAATTTGAAGGACGAAAATATCTGGTGATCATAAAGTATTTTCATAAATAAAACCGTTATTTGAGAATAAACGAAACATACACCGTTTCAGTGGAATTGCAAACATTCGTTTTTTTCACGGTTCAATTATTGGTCAATTCGGTAAATACTTTCTGGATTTCATTCAAAATGTCGTCCATATGGACAGATTCAATGCATGGACGCGGCTGTTCATCGTTATTGGCTTTGGGACATATCCAGGTACAGCCTTCTCTGCATATATTGCCGGTTACGACGTGCGGTAGCGATAAATACCTGGCAAATTTTTCAGGGTAAGGCAGGAAACGCTTAAATCCGCCACCGCCGGCCAACGCAACTGATGGAGTACCGATCAGCGCAGCCAGATGAATACCGCCGGTATCATTGCCGAGTACAAATTTCGCGTCACGCAATAAACCGGCAAACTGCCATAAAGACGTTTTGCCGCAGGCATTGACTACTCCTGGCGCGGAATTGCGCAAAAGCTCCCCTACTGCGAAATGTTCTGGGCCACCGGCGACAACGCAACTCAAGCCGGTATGGGCAGTCAATAATTTGGCGATGATTTCAGCAAACTTTTCCGGTGGGTATTCTTTATATGGTTTCCCCGCCCCGGGCAATATCACAAAATATGGAGTTTTTGCTTCGGGAAAAGACGGGGCCGAATCAAAAGAAAAATCATATTTCGGAGGCAATTGGCCGCCGGAGAGTTCCGACCAGAAAAATTCGTTGTTTTCAAGCTCGGAAACATAAGGTTTGGCAATCGTTCGAACCCGGAAAAGGTCAACGAATTTTTGTGCCACAAAAATCTTAAAGTGATATGCCTGATCGCGTGTATAGGCAAACGCAAAATTCCGGCGCGCTCTACAAGCAATACGGCATACGTCATCCAGCTTGACATAACGGCTGATCCGGGACTCGATTACCATATCAAAGCGTTCGCGCCGCAATGATTTCAACAGCGTCCGGCGGTATGAACGGTCACTCAGAAATTTTTTGTCATCAAGCGGAATAATCCGGTCAAAATTCAGACATTTCTCCGCCAATGCGGTCCATTGCAGGTTTCCCAACAAAACCAACTCCGTTTCCGCAGCCGGAAGCAATGCCCGCAAGCCTGCCAGATAAGGTAATGACAGACAGAAATCGCCCAGCTGATCCGGACGGATCACCAGGAGCCGTTTGGGCATCGGCGAAGTGATAATATTCCGCGGGCGGGAACGGGACATCCACACCGGAATGTAACGGCGCTTGAAGTAACGCCAGCGAAGTTCCCACAAAATCCTGTAAAAGCCGGCTCCGCCTGCAATGGAAGCAGGAACGGCGGCCAGTACCTTTCCGGGCGGGCCATCAGGCCATACTGCAATTGCCTGACTGAAGTTCAGGCGTTCAATTTCATGAGCCAGCTTCTGCAAGATATCCCGTGCCGCCGTAGCCGGCCGCAGTTTGACCGTCCGCAAGATACCGGCAAATAGTTGATAGCCCACAAAACGATAAAAGCGGCGCTGCCAGTCTTCATTGTTCAGTCCGACATGCAGCATGACGGTACGGATGGCATCGTACGCGGTCAAGGTGGAAATCAGCCGTTCCGCTGCGCCAGTGGCGTTTGAGGAGGCCGGATTGCGCTGGAAATAGTTGTAGAGCACATCTGGAATACAGCAGACTTTTTTCGCATGGAGCAATAACAGGAAGGTAAAATAAATGTCTTCGCCGAACACGCGCCCCGGCAAATTACGAATCTCTTTTGAGATCAACAATTCCCGTCGTACCAACTTATTCCATACGGCAAAATCGACAAATGGAAAATTTAAACTATCCTTACTGGTAAAGTCACAAAAAAACGATGTCAGAAAATTCATGCCCGAACCACAAATCTCCTGTTGGAATTTGAGATAGACTTCTTTATGACGTCCATAGTCGAGAAAAAAACCGCAGACTGCCACATCTGCTCCACTATGTTCGGCGGAAAAGTAAAGTTTTTCAAGCATCTCCGGTTCAAAACTGTCATCGCTGTCAAGAAAGGCAATATATTTACCGCGAGCAGCAGTGATTCCGGTATTTCTAGCTTCTCCCTGCCAGGAGTTTTGAGTATGAGCAATCAAGCGAAAACGAGAATCCCGGGCAGCATATTCTTTGACCATTCGGCTGGTTTCACCATTATCAGTAGAGCAATCATCAACTACGATCAGTTCAAAATCGCCGAATGTTTGAGCCGCCACCGAGTCCAAGCAACGCCGAAGATAATCAACCGCATTATACGCCGGAATCACAATGGAAATTGCAGGATCTTTCATTTTTTTGTCATCATATCCTGTCATTGTCGAAAGTTAAAGATTTTATGTCTCATCATTTTTTTCAAAAAATCTCATATCCGCATTTATTTCATATAAAATAGGTTGTACGGGCCGGATAAGATCTTCCTGCTTTAATTTGTAAAATACAAATGCGGCACTTCTGTTAATAAACCGGGATAAAGGATTCAATAAAATAAATAATATTTTGTTTTTCAATGATAAGGAGCGCAGGATATTTAGCATGTCCAGAACTATAACCGAAAGTCTTTCACTGATCTTGCTGTCAGTAAACACATATCTTGCGTAATTCAGGTCACGGCAACAAGCATGCCCTCCAGCGACTTCCAGATTCCGTTTTCCTTCCAGACTATTTGCACGGGCTGAATTTTCATCTTTCAATATCTGTAGATCAATCCCAATCTGATTATATGAATGATTTTGATGAAGTATATTCACTGATGGCGTGAGATCCAGAAGGAGAGCATTTCTGGAGATAGCCCACCATACAAGCCAGTTATCCCAATACCATCGTCCGATCAGAAATTCCGGCATTTTCTGGTAGAATCCTCGCCTGAAAATGAAGTAGTCCACGGCGGCTTTGATATCGA
This sequence comes from Victivallis vadensis, assembly GCA_040391785.1. Taxonomy (GTDB): domain Bacteria; phylum Verrucomicrobiota; class Lentisphaeria; order Victivallales; family Victivallaceae; genus UBA5239. Next base: position 23,604 of record JBEBXH010000005.1, on the reverse strand, counting down.
GCTTTGAATTGCAGAGATACTTCCTCAACTCTTGTTTATCAAAAACTCGCGTTGTAATATCGACCAGCCAGCGTTGACCGGTCGCCAGAAAATCCATATCGGGCTTAATACTTTTTATCATGGACTGAAAAGTACCTGCAAACTCAGGGAACAAAATAATATCGCAATTAATGTAACATGTATATGGTGAATTGCTTGCGTTCTCGGCTTGCCGGAAAACATCATTCAAATAAGGCGTCCCAAACTCGTTTACAGCGATATTTCCAATATGGATGATACCGTATTCCTCGCATATTTCTTTTACTCCCGGGTCATCGCCACACAAAATAATCGTTTTCTCCATGGGCAAAGCGAGCCAGGATTCAATCGCATTGCGCTGGATGATGTCGATATGCGGATTATCAAATCCTTTGGGACAGGAAAACAGAGTCAACATGAAGTATTGTCTCCCAATTTTACGCGCACTATTTTTTGAGAATCGAAATCTTTCAGACAGTTGCATGCGTCAAAAAGAAGGGCGCCTGAAGGTAATTTTTCTTCCAGTATTTCTTTCGAAAGGGCTTTGAATTCACTCCAGTCGCAACCGATCAATATGAGGTCTTTGTTTTCAATACATTGCTCCATGGAATCGGAGAAAACAAGGGTTTTCAGATTTCCAAGTTCTTTTTGAGCATTTTCCATGCCAGCCGGATCATAAAGAAATACATTTATTGAATAAGCGCAAAGCGTTTTAATAATCGCAATAACTGCCGATTCTTCCACCAAAGTCGTGTCTTTCTTGTATGTACAGCCAAGTACGGCAACATTTTTCGAAGAACGGTTTTGCAGTAAAGACAGGATTTTTTTCGGAATCCGGTTGTTTTTCAGTTCATCATTTATCTGGTCCGTCACTTCAGCCAAGGGCATGGAAACGCCGAAACGTTTAGCCGAATTGGCCAAAGCGCGGTTATCTCTGGGAAAACACGGGCCGCCATAGCTCAAACCGCCGCGGAAATATTTTTGTCCGATACGTTTGTCATCTCCGACGGCCCGGGTTACTACTTCCGCATCGCCTCCGGGCATCTGTTCACATAATTCGGCAATTTTATTCGCGAACGTTATTTTCAACGTACAATATGAATTCAAGGCGATTTTGCTTAGTTCGGCATTATGAAAACTCATCCGGTGAATATTCGGTTTGCTTTCCACCAGCCGGCAGTGGATGGATTCCAGCAGGTCGCCGGCCCTCTTATCGGATTCTCCGATCAATACCAGATCCGGATTCAGAAAATCCCGGACAATCGTACCCAGAGCGATGAAATCTGGATTATAGCACAGGCCCAGGTTATGATCGCATTTTTTGCTGGAAACCTGCTCCAGTAACTCTTTGATTTTCATCATATCTCCAGGCAATACGGTACTGGTAACCACCACCAGATGGTAGGATGGTTTTTCTTTTAGAGCATTGCCAATTTCCCGGATAACATTTTCAACATATTCAATCGAAAAAGAACCGTCTTCATTGCTTGGCGTCGGAACAATGATAAAACTTACATCAGAATTCATTACTGCGTCTTTTACATCCATGGTAGCCCTGATGCGTTGCCGGTTTTCAGCAAACATTTGTTCCACCCGAGGCTCATATACGGGTGATTTACCTTGATTTACCGCATTTACATTGTATTTCAGGATATCACAGCCGGTAATTTCCCAACCCTTGGCGGCAAAACTGACCATCATTGAACAGCCCAATTTACCCAAACCGAATATTGACAGTTTTTCTTTCATCAAATATCTATTCCTTTGAGCTTGGCAGTGATTAAAGTATGCCATCCCATTGTTTTCTGGAGATGCTCGAACATTGGCGTGGGCATGTGCTTAAACCATGGTTGATATTCATATTCATGTTTTATGTATTTTTCAATGATATAAGGGAAAATATGATCTTTTCTAATGGAACATATTTGATAATCCTTTAGTAGATCACGTATTTCATTTTCTGTATAAGTGTTAGCAATCGGACAGCCCGACGCTGCCTCCGGTTGATCGAAACCGCCTTCAATCATAATATTTTTCCAGGAGATTTTGGAATAGAGCATAATACGTAATTCAGACTCTTGATGCATGAATTTCTTAAGCCCATTTATGACTTGCTCGGGGTGAGGAGTATGGTGAATTACTCCGAATGAATAAATCAAATCAAATTTCAGTGCATCAGGGATAAAATCGGAAAGTTCTTCAGCGTTTCCTTCCCAGAAAGTTCCGGCTAAATCAAAAATTCTGAAACGTGTTTTGGCCAGATTAAGGCTTTCGGCCGACAATTCCACCCCGTAATAATCGGCTCCGCTTCTGGCGAAATTTACGGCATCCGTGCCAATCCCGCAACCGATTTCAAGAACTTTTTTGCCTTTCCATTTGGCAAATTCGGCAAAACCCGGAATATGTGGCTCAACAAAATATTTCCGTTTTTCCACTTCCGTAAAATACTCTTTTGAACCAATCTCTTTTTGAGAATGTCTGATATTGCATGGCCTGTTATTCCAAAACTTCTTTACATCCTCCAGATTTGCTTCACTCATGCATTGCCTCCGGGGCTTTTATATTCAAATAAATAGTCATTGGGTCCCATCTTAGTTTTTAAAACATATCCTTTTGATTGCAAAAATTTCGTAGGTAGCTCCACTTCGTTCTCTCTGCTGTATGATTCAGGGGAAGCGGCCTGATTCATTTCAATCCAGACCAGGGGGTGGAATTCATCTATTGTCCGGGAAGCGCCTTTCAACACACTCAGTTGGGCTCCTTCCACATCGATTTTCATAAAATCCAGTCGCTTGAGGAGAAGGGAATCGACACTGATTGTGTTAATGGAGTTGCATTTTTCATCATTGCACGGTTTATAGCTTACCTCGCCGAGTTTTGTCGACTGTGCATTTGATATTTCGGAAAAACCGCAGGCTTCGCCCAATGCGCAATTATGCAATGTTACATTGTCGATTTGATTCAGATCAATATTTTTTTTGAGTATTTCGAAGACATTTCTCTGCGGTTCGAAAGAATATATTTTTTCAGCCCGGCAGAATTTTCCGAAAAAAAGCGAATGATTGCCTATGTTTGCCCCTGCATCAATGATAACGGAATTGGCATCGATAAATTGAAGGCAGAACCTCAAATACTCTTCTTCATAAAAATTACATCCGGACAATATGCAACTTTGAGCATAATCAATACCGGCATACGGTAGATAGAATTTGATTTTTTGATCGTAGTAGATAAATTCAAAAACGTCATCCTTCATCAGAATAGACCGCTTCAGCAAAGTAGTCATGTCATCAAATTTTGCTTCAAGAGTCTCCGAAAGGCGAATTTGATGGGTTCTTTGCCGATATGAGGGGAGCAGTCTGACGGCAAATGCATATATTTTGGGAATTATGCTTGGCATATTCAATTACTCAATCCTTTATTTTGGCGGTTACCTGTTCCGATATCCATTGGTAGGTCAGTTCCATACCTTTGGCGAGAGGCCATTGCGGTCGCCAATTCAGCTTTTCCTGGATCAATGTATTGTCGGAACTGCGGCCCCTTACCCCCAATGGTCCGGGAATATGCTTGATGGTTAATTTTTTCCCGGCGATCCGCATAACCATTTCAGCCAGGTCGTTAATCGAAATCAATTCATCCGAACCGATATTCACCGGTCCGTTGAAACTTGAGTTCATCAACCGCGAAATTCCTTCGAGGCATTCATCGATATAGAGAAAAGTTCTTGTCTGCTCGCCGTCGCCCCAAATTTCGATTTCTCTGCCGTTCAATGCTTCGGCTACTTTCCGGCATACTGCGGCTGGGGCCTTTTCTTTCCCGCCTTCCCAGGTGCCATATGGACCGAAAATATTATGAAACCGGGCGATGTGTATTTCCATGCCGTAATTGCGCGCATAGGACATGAACATCCGTTCGCTGAATAATTTCTCCCAGCCGTATTCACTGTCTGGTCCGGCCGGATAGGCATCGCTCTCTTTCAGGCCCGGATTATCGGGTCTCAACTGAATGGATTCCGGGTAAATACAGGCACTTGACGAATAGAATATTTTGCCGATCCCAGTCAGGCGGGCCATTTCAGCCATGTTGAGATTGATCACCGCGGAATTATGCATTACCGCTGCATCATGCTCACCTGTAAATATATATCCGGCTCCCCCCATGTCTGCCGCAAGTTGATAAAGTTCATCAAACCGGATATCATTCGTAATTCTATTGCAAAATTCCTGATTTCTCAAATCGCCAATCATAAATTCATCTGCCGGTATCGCGCGAAACTCCGGTTGTTTGATATCCGCTGCCCGAACCCAATGGCCTTCCTGCTTCAAACGCTTGACCAAATGACCGCCTATGAATCCCCCGGCTCCACAAACCAAGACTTTTTTGTTCATACACTTATTCTCTATAAAATGAATTTTATTTTACAATTGATACGTATTATACCATAATATACAATAAAATGCAAATGACTCTATGCACTATCCAGGTTGATGACCTGGTCGCATTTTTCGACCGTGGTCAGGCGGTGGGCGATCACGATCATCATCAATTTGCCTTTCAACTGTTCGAGGGCGGCGACGAAGGCGGCCTCGGTGGTGTTGTCCAGCGCGCTGGTGGCTTCGTCGAGAATCAGCAGCTGCGGGTCGCGGTAAAGCGCGCGGGCGATGCTCAGCCGCTGGGCCTGCCCGCCGGAGAGCCGGTTACCACGGTCGCCGATCATGAAATCGAGCCTGTCGGCATATTCGCCCAGCTGGGCGATTTTCAGTGCCTCCACCACTTTGGCGTCGTCGACCTGATCCGGCTCGAGGCCGAAGGCGACATTGGCCCGGATGGTGTCATCCAGCAGAAATGCGTGCTGCGGCACGTAGGCGATGATGTTTCGCCAGGCGGTCATATTATTTTCGATATTGACGCCGTCGGCCAGGATTTCGCCGCTCCGGGGCTTCAGTAGCCCGATCACCAGGTCGGCCAGCGTGGTTTTTCCCCGGCCGGTTTTGCCGATGACGGCGACGCTTTTGCGGGCGGGAATTTCGCAGGAGAAATCATGAATAATCTCCTGTTTCTCATTGTAACCGAAGTTCAGGTTTTTCACACTCAATCCCTGGTTCAGCGTCAATACATCTTCGGACTTGCAGTCTTCCTCCCGCTTCAGCTGGGTATATTCCTGAAAGAGTGATTCAAAAACCGGTACGGATTGCCGCATGGTCGTGAGATTGTAATGCATGCGGCTGAATGCCGGCAGGACCCGCGCCATGACGACCACCAGCATCGACGAGGTCAGCAGAATCCGGGTATCGGAATATTTCAACAGGACCATCAATAAAAACAGAATCATGACCAGCAGCAAAGCCGCCACTTCCAATGTCAGGCGCGGCAGTTGCCCGTATAAATACATTTTGCTGTAGAACTTCATGCTTTTTTCGGTGGCCCCGGCGTAATGGTTCAGAAAGTATTTTTCCGCACAAACCGTTTTTATATATTTCAAACCGGTCAAGGCGCTGAGACTGAAACGCTGTGACTTCATGTTCCACTCCAGGTGTTTCTGTCCCCAGCGCAGATTCATGTTGCGCATCAGATAATATATTCCGTAACCGACCGCGGCGATAAATGAAATCCCCACGATCGTCAGCCAGGGGATGAAGCAGAACATGGCCGCCGCAAGGATCAGAATGACCACACCATCGCTGGCGGCGACCATCAACGGCAAAATGAAGCCGTTGCACAGCCGGTCGACCCTGGTGACATTGGTATTCATCTCCGCCACAGAGAGGTTCAGCACGTTGCGGTAAGGAATATGCAGATAGATATCCAGCAGCCGGGTACACAGTTCGCTCTGCTTCCGGTACACGAGATTCGACTGCAGCCGAATCGTGAAAAAAGTGAAGACGGTTTTCAATAAAAACAATATCCAGATGAAAATGATGCCCGCAATGATGAACGACAGATGGGATTCGAAGCCGAAACCATTATAAATCCGGCTCAAATACTGGTTTTGCTCGATCATTTCCGGTTTGACGAAGACCGCGATCACCGGCAGGATGCACCCGAGGCTCAGGATTTCCAGCAGTGCTCCCACGATCATGGCAAGGGTTACCAGAAGGATTTTCCATTTGTCCTTCGGCGAAAACAGTTGTCGGATTTTATTGATTAGTGGCCACATAGTTGTATTCCAACCAAAAAATAGCATTCGAAGTGCTCATTTTCAACTCAGGAAAGAGCCAAAGCACTTGAAAAATGACCCGTCAACAGTATATTCGGTAATAACATCTATGGGTACAATATGAAGATTTCAATCGCCATGGCCGTTTATAACGGCGCCGAATATCTGGATGCACAGCTGGAAAGCCTGTTCAGCCAGAGCCTCGCGCCGGATGAAATTGTTGTCTGTGACGATGGCTCCGCCGATGCGACCCCGGAGCTGATGGCGAAATGGCAGGCCGCCCGCCCGGGCGTCATCCGATATCACCGCAACCCCGAACGGCTCGGCGTGAGCCGGAATTTCGAGAAAGCGATTTCGCTGTGCAGCGGCGATGCTATTTTCCTCTCCGACCAGGACGATGTGTGGCTGCCGGAAAAAATCCAGATAATGATGGATTTGATTGCCGCGATCAATGCCCCGAGCGGTGCCTTCTGCGACAGTCTGCTGGTGGACGAAAACCTGAATTCGCTGGGCGCGACTCATTTTGGAAATCGCGGATTCAATTCAAACGAATTGCAGGATCTGAGCTCATTTTTGCGCCGGATCCCGGCGGCCGGACACGATATGGCGTTTGAGGCGCGGCTGCGGGAAATCCTGCTGCCGTTTCCCGATTTGCCGGAGTGCCACGATACCTGGATCGGGCTGGTGCTGGCCGCCCTGAACCGTTGGAAATTTACCGGCGAGACCCTGACGCTGTTCCGTCAGCACCGCTCAAATGTCTCCGGTTCGGGCAAGTGCTGGAACTGGCGGCGCCGCCTGACCGAAGCCCGGCGTTCGATTCAGGCAAATACGTTCGCGTGGAACGAAACCATTTACCGGGAGCTGCTGGAGCGGGTGCATGAGATCGCCGATCCCGCCGTGCTGATGCAGCTGGAGGACCGCCGCCGGCATTCAAGGGCGCGGCGCAGGATGAATATCCCGTTTTTCCGGCGGCTGCCGCTGGTCTGGCGGGAAGTGAGGAACCGCCGTTACTTCAAATATGGACGGGGCTGGCTGAATGTGGTTCAGGATCTTTTTCTGCGCTGAGTTGACCGTCTTTCAGGTACAGAATATGGTTGCCGAGCTCCGCCACCGCCTGATTGTGGGTGATCATAATGATGGTCGGCGCTGACTTTTCTTCGCGCAATTTCTGAAAAATCTCCAGGATGCCGCCCCCGGTTTTCGAATCGAGGTTGCCGGTCGGCTCATCGGCCAGAATCAGGTCCGGCGAATTGATCAACGCCCGGGCGATGGCCGCGCGCTGCTGTTCGCCGCCGGATAACTCGGTGGGGCGGTGCTTGAGGCGTTCCGCCAGCCCGACTTTTTCCAGCAGTGCTTCGGCGCGGCTTCTCAGGTCGAACGAGGCGCTGCCGTTGAGCTGTCCGGCCAGCGTCACGTTTTCCAGAATCGTCAGTTCCGGCATCATGTGGTACGCCTGAAAGATGAACCCGATCCGCTTGTTGCGGAACTTGCTGGCCTGCCGGGCTCCCAGCGAATTGTAGCTGATGCCGTCGCAGACGATATCCCCGGAATCCGGCCGTTCGAGTGTGCCGAGCATGTTCAGCAAAGTCGTCTTGCCGCTGCCGGAAGCCCCGAGGAGCGAGGTCCAGCTGCCGCGCGGAATCTCCATATTCACGCCCCGCAGGACCTGAATGCCTTTTTTGCCGATATAATATGTTTTATGGACATTGTCGGCTTTCAAAAAAATATCACTGTTTTCCATCTTTCATCCTCGGGCGTATATCTTAACTATCAACTGTCAACTGTCAACTATCAACTATTCATACCGTAGGGCTTTTGCCGGGTCCAGCTTTGCCGCCCGCAGTGCCGGAATCAGCGCCGCCAGCGTGCACATCAGGATCGCGATCAGCCCCACCGTTACCAGATCCGAAGCCGCCAGACGCGCCGGCAGCTCGGTGATCACATACACATTGTCCGGCAGCATCTCCTGTCCGGTAATCCGGCCAAAAAACCGGATGATCTGATTGCGCCAATGCACCATCACGATCCCCCCGATCACACCTAGCACGCCCCCGATCAGCCCCACCAGCAAGCCCTGCAGAATGAAGATCCGCATGATCGTCCCCGGCGTGGCCCCCAGTGAATTCAGCAAGCCGATTTCGCGGGTTTTCTGGTGAACCACCGTAATCAGCGTGTTGGTAATGCTGAACGCCGCCACCAGCACGATGAAAAAGAGCAGGAAAAACATCATATTTTTTTCCACCTGCAATACCCCCAGTATTTTCTGGTGAATCTGCATCCACGACTGTACGACATAAGTGTCTCCGAGCTCGGTCCGGAGTCCGCTCAGTTCGCGGTCCATGTCAAAGGGATCGCGCAGCCAGCCGTAAATCATGTCCGCCGAGCCCCAGGACATGTCAAAAAGATCGTTCGCGTCGTCGAGATTGAGCAGCACGGTATTGTCGTCGAAATCCCGGCTGCCGGTGGAGAAAAATGCGTCCAGCGTCAACTCCGTGGGCAAGGTGATTTCGCGCCGTTCCGCCGCCTTGATGGAGCCTTCTTCGTCGATATTGATCAGCTTCATCAGCTGCGCCGGAGAGTGCAGCAGGACCTTGTCGCCGAAGTGTACGAACAGCTGGCGCGCAGTGGCGCGCTGCCCCATCGCCACGGTTCCCTGCGTCAACGGCGTGAGCTTCTGGCCCATTTTGCCGAAGTCGTTCAGCTGCCAGTTGATATTGATATAGCCTTCCAGCTGCGAATAATCCACGCCGATGGCCAGTTTCGGCAGCAGCCGTTCTTTGGTTTGGACCACCACGGGGCGGGCGACCACGGCGGCGCCGTGACCCTTGTACTTTTTCAGGGTTTCAAGGATCCGGGCCGGCTCTTCGATGGCCGATTTGTCTTTCAGCGAAATCTGAATGTGCGGTGTGGTTTTGAGCAGCCCGTTCTTTTTCAGGTCGGTCAGGCCGTTCATGACCGAGAGCACCACCACCAGCACCATCACCCCGAGCACCACCCCGATCACGGAAATCAGCGTGATGACGGAGATGGCATTGCGCTTGGGGCGCATGTACCGCAGTGCCAGCTTCAATTCGGTTCGCAGGTTCATGGGTTCGGTCCTTTATTCATCGCGCAGTGCTTTGGCGGGGTCCAGACGCGCCGCGCGCCACGCCGGCAGGAAACCGCCCAGCGTGCACAGCACCACCGCCATGGTTACAATCAAAACGACATCGAGCGTACCGGTATGGGCCGGCAGTTCTTCGAAATAATACATCTCTTTCGGAAACAATTCCTGTCCGGTGAGTTTCTCCAGAAACTTCATGAAATCGTTGCGGTAAGCCAGCGCCAGCATCCCCAGCGCCAGGCCGGACAGGCTGCCGATCACCCCGACCAGCAGCCCTTCCCAGACGAAGACCCGCATCATCATGCCGGGCGACGCCCCGAGCGCTTTCAGGAGCCCGATCTCGCGGCTCTTCTGCACCACCACCGTGATCAGCGTATTGCCGATGCTGAACGCCGCGATCAGGATGATGAAGAAAAAGATGAAAACCATCATATTTTTCTGCGACATCAGCATGCCGAACATCTGCTCGTTGAGCTGTTTCCAGGTCAGGAAATTGTATTTCTGCCGGCTGTTGTCCAGTTTGTTCATCAGCTGCTCCAGCTGCGCGTCCATATTGAACGGGTCCGGCATCCAGACGTAAACGGACCAGGCGACGTACTCCGGCCAGTCGAGCATGGTGGTGGCGTCCTTGCGGGTCATGAAAATGATCTCGCGGTCGAAATCGTATTTGCCGATCGAGTAAATCCCGCTGATGGTATAGGACGAGGCCTTGACCGGCTTGGCCGTGGCCGTTTTCTTGTCGTCGGAAACCTGCTCCATGGCGATGGCGGCGAGCTTTTCCGGGGTGTAAAGATGTATTTTCTGGCCGACTTTGAGTTCATTTTCTTTGGCGATTTCCTCGCTGATCCAGACCTGCCCGGGGTCCAGCGTGGCATCGGTTTTGACCTTAAAGAGTTCCCGGATTTGGGCGGGGTCGGCGGCCAGGATGCGCTTCGGCTCGAAATCCTTTTCGCTGAGCATCAGGATCGGCATATTGATGACCGGAGCGGCCTTGCCGCCGGTTTCCTCGACGGCTTTGACCACGGAATCCGGGTTCAGGATCGGCGAGTTATAAGAGGAATAAATCTGTACATGGGCCCTGGTGTCGAGCAACTTCTCGCGCATCAGGTCGATGAACCCGGTGAAGACCGACAGCACGACGATCAATACCGCCACGCCGAGCGTCACCCCGAGCACCGAAATCACGGTGATTACGCTGACCGCGTTGCGTCCCGGCCTCAGGAAGCGCAGCGCCAGCAGAAATTCTGTCTTTAAATTCACTACTGTTGTTTCCACATTCAATTGAATATCCCTTAATATAGTACATTTTATGAAAATGTCACCGTCCGGTTTCGTTTTTTCCGCAAATAGGGCTATATTACAGATGGACACGATGGACCTCATGGACACGATGGACAATCAAAATCAGGCTCAAAGCCCGTCCATAATGTCCATAACGTCCATAATGTCCATGAATTAGGAAAACGTATGACCAAAAAACCGGAATTGCTGGCGCCTGCGGGCAGCCTGGAAGTGGCCCTGGCGGCTTATGACGCAGGGGCGGATGCCGTCTACGCCGGTTTGAGCAAATTCAATGCCCGCGAGCGCGCCGACAACTTCAATTTCGACACCATGGGCCGGCTGATCGGCTTCGCCCGCAAAAATAACCGCCGCGTCTACGTGACCGTCAACACCCTCATCAAGGAAAATGAGCTCTCCGAAATGATGGAGTACCTCGGCGAACTGGCCGTACTCGGCCCCGACGCTGTTATCGTCCAGGATGCCGGGGTCCTGCGGATGATCCGCGAATACTATCCGCAACTGCATATTCACGCCTCCACCCAGATGGGGTTTCATAACTCCGCCGGGCTGCAGCTGGCCGCCCGCATGGGGGTGGAACGGGTAATTCTGGAGCGTCAGCTGACCATGGAAGAAATCGCCGCCATGGGGCGCAAGTCTCCGGTGGAGCTGGAGGTGTTCATTCACGGGGCGCTGTGCTGTTCGCTCTCGGGGCGCTGTTTGCTGTCGTCGTGGATGGGCAACTGGAGCGGCAACCGCGGCAAATGCAAACAGCCCTGCCGCCGGTTGTATTACAGCGATAACGGCAAGGGTTTCTATCTCTCGCCGAAGGATTTATGCGGCATTGAGCTGATTCCGCAATTCAAGAAAATCGGCATCGCATCGTTCAAGATCGAGGGGCGCTTGCGCCGCCCGGATTACGTCTGGAAAACCGTTTCCGCTTACCGCATGATGATCGATTCGGAGGAGGACCGTTCCGCAGAGGCGCACCAGATCCTGGCCTCGACCGCCGGGCGGACACCCTCGCAGGGCTTCTACACCGCAGCCGGACGGAAAAAGCTGATCGAGCCGGACGCCATCGGCGTTTTCGGCAGCAAAGTCGGGGTGATTACCCGGGGCGGCCGGAACGGATTCAATATTGCGGCGGAGAGCCGCATCCATGTCGGCGACCGCTTCCGGGCAGTGCCGCCGAACGGCGACGAGGGTTTCGCTTTTACCATCACCAAAATGGAGGTCAAGGGCCAGCCCGCGTTGAAAGCCATCCGGGGGCAAGAGTGCTTCATACCCGGCGATTATCCGGAGGCCGCGCCGTCGTGGCCGGTTTACAAAATCGGCGAGAACGGTTACGACTTCACCGCCCGCGCGGCCGCGCTGGTGCCATTCCGCCATGAACTCCACTTTAACTTGACGCTTGACCGCGACGGCATCACCGCCGAGCTCACGCATCCGGTCAAGCTGACCTGGCGCAAGGCGCAGACGTTCGCCGAGGCCGTCAAGCAGCCGCTGGACGCGGCGCGGCTGACCGCCGAATTCAGCGCCGGGGCGCCGGAACCGTTCGCCGCCGGCAAGGTCAAGGCCAGGATCAAGGCCGATGTTTTCATCCCGGCCAGCGAGCTGAAACAACTTCGCCGCGAGTTCTGGGAGTTCGTGGCCGGCTCGGTTGAGCCGCTGGATTTGCGCGACCCGGTGTTCCGGGCGCAGATGCAGTTTTACCGGGATTATCAGCGTTTGGAGCCATCACCGGCGGCCGCGGCGCTGAAAGGGTTTTTCATCCCCGGATTCTGCGCGGAGGGCGACCTTGGAAACCTGCGTAAACAGCTGCAGGAGGCTTATCAAAACGGCCAGCGCCGTTTCCTGCTGGGCGGTATTTACGGCCTCGAACTGCTGCGCGGGTTCGCGGAGATCGAAATCGCGGCGGTGTTTCCGCTGCCAGTCTGCAATTCACAGGCGGCGCTGGCGCTGAAAGAGCTCGGCGTGACGCAAACGCAACCGTGGCTGGAACTCGAAAAAGCCGCCATCGAAGCCTTTGCCGCCAAATCGCCGCTGCCGCTGGAGCCGTGCCCGGTGATCCAGCCGGAACTACTGGTGAGCCGCTTCGGGATTCAGGCCCGGGGACACATTCGCGACGCCCGCGGCAACTCGTTCCTGGTCCGGTACGACAAATCCACCGGCATCACCACCATTCTCCCCGAGGACAACCTGACCGATCCCCCGCTCTTCTACCACAACGAGCTGAAGTAATCGCGATTTTCAGGCGGTGGCCAGTTTCGGCACCGGAGAAGAACCCATGTCGACATAGTGCTGCTGGATGGCTTTGGCGCGCTCGGCGATGTTGGTCAGGTGGTCGGCGACTTTTTCGAGTTCGCCGATCAGCTCGATGTAGATTACCCCCACGATAGTATCGCAATACCCCAGGCGGAGGCGCTCGATATGGGCGGCTTCCAGCTCGACTGCCAGCCGGTTGATTTCTTCTTCATGCACCAGCGCTTTGCCGACGTGTTCGAGATCGTTGGATTCGAGGGCGGCGATGACGTTTCCGGCGAGCTCCCTGAGGTGCAGGCACATCTGATTCAGGTCGTTGCGCCCCTGGATCGAGAGGTCGCCTTCGGCGTCGCGGAGGCGGGTGGTCAGCGTCAGGATGTTGGCGGTATGGTCGGCGATGCGCTCGGCGTCGTTGGTACAGTGCATCAGCTGGGGAATCAGCTCGGACTGCGGCTCGGAGAGCTCGCGGCGGGTGATCTGGACCAGATACTGGGTGACTTCCATCTGCATCTCGTCGATCTTGTCTTCGCGGAGCGCCAGGTCGGCGAATTTCGCCTCGTCCACATTGGATTTCATGAAATGCTCGTTGACCGCCTGGTCGATCATCTTCCAGGATTCCTTGACCATTTGATTGAGGGCGCGGACGGTCTGCTCGAGGGCGATCGCCGGGGTGTCAAGCAGGTAGGGTTCAAGGTATTTGAACTTGATTTTTTCGTCTTTGACCGGAATCAGCCATTCGCAGAGGCGGGCGATCTGGGGTACGAACGGCACCAGCAGCAGTGCGGTAATCACGTTGAACACGGTATGGGCGTTGGCAATATGGCGCGGCAGGTTCTGCGGAATGGCCGAAAACGCATTGCCGGCGGTGATCGTATCGATCAGCGCGAAAAAGGCCGGTTGTCCCAGGCTGCCGGTCGGGATATAGAACGAAATCAGGACGATCAGCACGCCGGTGACGTTGAAAATCGTATGCGCCACCGCTGCTTGTTTGCCGATGCGGTTGGTGGGAATCGCCGCCAGCAGCGCGGTGATGGTGGTGCCGATGTTCGACCCCATGATCAGCGGTACCGCGGTGTACAAGCTCAGCAGTCCGCTCGCCCCCAGCGCCAGGATGATCCCCGTGACCGCCGAGCTGCTCTGGATGATGACGGTGACCAGGATACCGATGCCGATGGCTCCGAGCGTGGCCCCTACCGGCATGAAGCCGTCGATGGGCGAACAGTCAAACGAGCTGAAGAAGTTGATGAAGGCGGGGAAATCGGCAATCAGTTTCAGCGAGTCGCTCATCAGCGTCATACCGAAGAAGAGGAAGCCGAATCCGAGGATGGTTTCGCCCCAGCCACGGAAAAACCGGTACGAAATGAACATGAGCAGCAGCCCGATGATGATGGCCGGCATGGCGACCCCGGCGATATTGAACGAAATGATCTGGGCCGTGATGGTGGTACCGATGTTGGCGCCGAAAATGATCCCGATGGATTGAACCAGGTTCAGCAGCCCGGCGTTGACGAAGCCGATCACCATGACGGTGCTGGCGCTCGATGATTGAATGACCGCGGTGACCAGCGCCCCCGCCAGTAGCGCCACAAAGCGGTTGCTGGAGAAAAAGTGCAGGATATTGCGCATGCGCTCGCCGGCGGCCTTGTGGAGGCCGTCGCTCATGATCTTCATGCCGAAAATGAACACCGCCAGCCCCCCGACCGTGCTGATGACCAGCGCGAACGTATTGAACCCGAGCTGGGAGACCACGATTCCACGGGTGAAAAAGGTGCCGCCGGCGCTGTCGGTATCGGCGATTTCGATATTGATGTTGTAACGGCCGGTTTTGCTGCCGAGGCGCATCTGGGTACGGGCCTCACCGTCGCTGTCGGTAACAGTGGAGCTGAGGGTCAGCGATCCGCTGCTTTTCGGCCCCGGCGAGGAGGCGATTTTGAAGTAGACCGGCACGCCGACCGCAGGCTTGCCCGTGGAGGTGACCAGCTTCACCACCAGCGGCTCGGTAATCACCGTGCCGGCGCGGCATTCCTGATTGGCGCCGCGGATTTCGACCCCGGTGATGAAGCGCACGGTAATGGCCTGGCTCGGCGCATCGACCGGAATGACCTGCAGATATTGGTCGCCGATTTTCCGCCCGGCAGTGATATTGAGGTGAACCAGCCCGCCCGCGTCCGTGGTCCCTTCCGTTTCGGAGAGTACCAGGTCGGAGCCGTGCTGTACTTGAAAAAGCACCTTGCGCCCGGCAGCCGGGGGCCGCCCGATGTCACCGCCCAGCAGTCCTTTTTCCTGTCGCCCGGCAAGCTCGATATACAACGGCTGTTCAAACGGTTCACCCGGCAGGGCGCATTGTTCGGCTCCCTGAAACACCCGGACCCGGTCAATGTCGACATTTTTCGTTTTGCCGCAGCCAGTCAGGAAGATCAATGCAGAAAAAACCAGAAGGAAAATCCCACGCCGCATAAACATATCGTTATCACCTGTTAACTCATTTACTATTTTACTAATTTAACACCAAAAACCTTATAAGGCAACAGGGAATTTAGACTTCTAATGAAATTCTAACACACTACTAATGAATTCACAATCGCACAATCCTGTTTGCCGGTTCACAAAATTAAGCTCAATGCGATACATCCGGCGCGAGCGATTCCGGAGAAGAGAAGTATACCTTATAAAATGGGAAGTAGTCCGCCATCAAGGCTGCCGAAGAGCCATTTTACTGTCGAGTTTATGCAGTAGTACCGCCTGCCGCATGCCCGGCGATTTCCAACCAATATTGTAAACCGGAAAGACTTAATGATAGACAATCATTTATGTATTTGATTTATCGGCTCAACGGAAGCTGCAGTCCGCGATGTGGTCGTTCACATAGCCGCAGGCCTGCAGGTGCGAATAACAGATCGTCGAACCGAAAAATTTGAAGCCGCGCTTTTTCATGTCCTTGCTGATGGCGTCAGACACCGGACTGGTGGCGGGGGCCTCGCTCATGGTTTTCCAGTGGTTGACCACGATCTTGCCGTCCGGCAGAAATGTTTTCAGGTAATTGCAGAAACTGCCGAATTCCTTCTGGAGCTCCAGGAACAATTTCGCATTGGAAATGGACGACACGACCTTGTTGCGGTTGCGGATAATGCCGGGGTCCTGCATCATGCGCTCGACATCCTTTTCGCCGAACTTCGCGACCTTCACCGGGTCGAAACCGGCGTAAGCCTTGCGGTAGTTTTCGCGCCGTTTCAGGATGGTGATCCAGCTCAGACCGGCCTGCGCACCTTCCAGAATCAGGAATTCGAACATCTTGTTGTCGTCGGTGACTTCCTTGCCCCATTCTTCGTCATGATACTTCACATAAAGCGGGTCGTCGCCACACCACGGACAACGCTTTACCGGATCGCTTTTCTTTTTCATCTGATCTCCTTTGAAACTGTGAGACCAATATAAAAGCGCATCCGGCAAAGTTCAACCGGGGTAAGATTTTTTCGCCGCAAAAGTCGGACAGGTCAGGTTCGCAGATTCTACTTCTGGTAGTCGCCGTGTTTTGAGAGTTCGGGGGTGTCCGTGAGCTCCGCGAACGGTGCGCCGAGGTGGTGGAGTTCCAGCACTTCGAGGCGGTTTTTCCCTTTCTTCAGCAGCGGCGCTGGAATATACAGCGTATTCTGCGGGCCGATGTTCCAGTAGCGCCCGAGGTTGAAGCCGTTGAGCCAGCAGATACCCTTTGTGCCGTGTACTTTCAGGAAAGTATCGGCAGGGTCGTCGACGGTGAATTCACCCCGGTAAAACGTGGGGCGGTTCTCCGGGAGTTCCGGGCCCACCGCCGTATACTGCAAGCCGTCGAGATTCTCCAGCGGCAGCGGGTAAATTTCCCAGCCGAATTGAAACTGATTGTCGAGGCGGACGCCGGTGCTGATCCCTTTCAGGCTGTCCTCAAGGTACGGGCCGTAATTGGTGCGGCCCATGTTTTCCACCAGAATCTCCAGCGTGGACCCGGACTCGGGAATGCTGACGGGGACTTCGCGTTTTTCGTCGTTGCAGTACATGACCGCGATTTCCTGTCCGTCCATGAATACCTGGGCGCGGTCGCGCGGTTCCTGCACGATGAGGTTCGCTTCCTTGAGCGGCCCCTGCAGGCGCGTCCGGTAGAGGATGAAGCCGAAATTCTGGCCGAGATGCTCCATGCAGACCGGGCACGGCGAGGTGTGGCGCGTGGAAATGCGGTCGAGGTTTTCCAGCAGGTCGGCCTGATGGGTCAGCTCGACTTTGCCGTAGGCGATTTTGCGCACCGGGGGCGGCACGGGACCGGTTTCGCCGCCGAATTCGGCCAGCAGGGCGCGGAATTTGAGGTATTTTTCGGTAACGTCGCCGTTTTCGTTGATCGGGGCGTCGTCGTCATAACTGCTCACGGTGGGCTGGTAATTGTTGTATGCGGGGCGGTTGGCGCCGTTGAAAAAGCCGAAATTGGTGCCGCCGTGCGCCATATAAAGATTGATATGGCCGCCTTCTTCCAGAATGCCCCTCAGCGCATTGGTCGCTTCGTCGGCGGCGCGGGTGTGGTGCTCCTCCGACCAGTGATCGAACCAGCCGTTCCAGAATTCGCAGCACATCAGCGGGGTATCCGGGCGCAGTTCGCGGACCTTGGCAAACGCGGTATCGGGGTCGCTACCGAAGTTGGCGGTGGCCCAGAGCTGCGGCAGCGTGCCGCCGTGGAAACACAAATTCCGCGGCCCGTCGGAGGTGAACTGCAACGTGTCGGGCAGATGCATTTTGATCATTTCCGAGAGTTTGCGGAGGTACTCCTTGTCGGTGCCGTAACTGCCGTATTCGTTCTCCACCTGAATGGCGATAAACGACCCGCCCGCGAACTTCCGCAAACGCGGCAGCAGCTCATCATAAAAGCGCCGCACGGCGTCCAGATACGGCGCGTTGTCGCAGCGCAGCCGGATGCCGGGGATGACCGACAGCCACGCCGGGAGCCCGCCAAAATCCCATTCCGCGCAAATGTACGGCCCGGGACGCACGATCACCTTGAAACCGAGTTCACCGGCCAGTCCGACGAATTTTTCGATATCGGCAAAACCGTCGAAGTTGAAAACGCCGGGCTGGGGCTCGTGCAGGTTCCACGCCACGTAAGTTTCCAGCGTATTCAGCCCCATGGCCCTCATTTTCAGCATGCGGTCGCGCCACAGCTCCGGGTGGACCCGGAAATAATGCATGGCCCCGGAAAGGATACGGAACGGGCGGCCGTCCAACAGGACCTGACCGCCATTGATCTCAAATTCGCTCATTCATAACTCCAATTATTGGTTGTAAATCACATTGACCGGCGCCCAGATGCCCGAAATATCCGTGCCGTAGTCGGTGCGGACCACCAGCAAATTGCCTTCCGGCTTCATAAGTCCTTCGGGGATGTCGAACAGGATCGGGTCCTTCCAGAAGTAGCGGTCCCCGGTGACGCTCCGGGCGAAAATCTGTTTGCCGTTCAGGTAAACCCGGGCGTTGCCGTAGATGGCCTGAAACATCAGCTTGAGCTTTTTACCGTCCGCGGGTTTCACCTTGTCGAGCCGGTTGTAGTACCAGACGGTGTCGGGGGATTTCTCGGCGGCCTGCTTGCGGAGCTCGGTGATTTCCTTTTTGCCCTGGGCGTTGGTCTTGATGTCCCGCGCCAGCGAAATATCGAACTCAGGCTGGAACCATTTCTCTTTCAACCCTTTGTTTTCCGGGTCAAAGAGGATTTTCCAGCCGGTCAGTTCCGTCCGGTCGGCCCCGACCAGATACAGCCGCGAACGCGACGGCCAGTGACGGTCCTCGAGCATCCGGATATTGCCCATGTTCAGCGCACCGGTCTCCTCGATCGAAGCCCGGAAATCATCCAGTTCCTGCACAGCTTTGGCGAAGGCGTCGATCGGGGCCTTGGCCTTGAACTTGCGGAATTCGGCCTGCGCGGCCATAGTCATTTCGACATTTTTCAGCCCGGATTTGAGGAACTCCACCCGCTTGGCGGCGACCGGATCGAGACCCGGCGCATTGCCCGCCGCGTTCAGCAGCGCCCAACATTTCGCCATGACCTCCGGTGTAAATACGGTATCGGCCACCAGAAACAAATTCAGATACAGCGCTCCGCCTTCCGGCCGTCCCTCGCTGTCCAGCTTGAATTTCGCATTCATGCTGACTTCGGTCAGATAGTCGATGTATTCCTTAACCTGCGGTTTGGCCGCGCCAAACGCGGAACAAAACGTGTCTTTCAGCTCATTCAACGAGGTCTCGCGGTCGTGATTCAGATTGGCGATCACGTAATTCACCAAACCCTGCACCGAATAATTCCCGGTCAGGCTGTCCATGTCCACCGCCACCATGTTCGGGGTGGAAAAGGTGTACAGTTCATAAAACACATCCTGATATTGAACCGGGAAATAACTGCCGTCCAATGTGAAGTTCGGGCGGAACATCAGCATGGCGCCGGTGTTGGCCCAGCCGCTGTAAATCTCTTTGTACTCCTGAATTTTCTTGTCGGTCCACGGGTACATGAAAGGCGGGCAGAACCGCAGCGTGATGCGCTCGTTGAGCTTGATCTTGTCGGTCGGCGGCTTGCTGTAGTTGGCATAAATCAGGCCCATGATGCGGTGGTTGGGGTCGATCTTGTCCGCTTCCTTCTGGGCCTCCAAATAGAACCGGCAGTAGCGGTCGGAAACGGAACCGAGTTCATCGGGCCAATAGTTGTCTTTTTTGTCGAACCGCTCTTTGGCTTTGGCGAAGCGGGTTTCGGCAGGTACCGGAGAGTGGTCGGCGGCCAGGCAGTTCGGACAGACGCATTCGCCGCCGGTGTCGTTTTCGTTAAGGTTGAGGGTTTTCGGGCGGGGATTGGCATTTTTCCAGTTATCGACGATCGTCCGGATCAGGCCGGGTTCCGTTACGCACAGGCTGATGAATTTCGGATCGCCCTTGCCCCAGTTGTATGGATTGGAACGGCGAGTGCCGTCCGGCAACAGACTGAAATATTCCGGGTGCTCCTTGCCGTAGCGGTCGAAATAATCGATGAACGCGTGGCCCAGCTGGAAATCGGTATAGTTGCAGCTGAAACGGTGGCGCTTCAGCCAGATATCCTGTTCATGAGCAAATTTCAGCCGGTTATCCGGGTTGCGCCAGCCGGACCTCATGCCGTGAGCGGCGCGCCAGAGGCTGGAGGCGGTTTTCGGCTTGACCTCGAGCCGGACGTCAGCGAGGTCCAGATTTTTGTGCACGGGCGCCACCTCGCCGAGTTCGCCGGGCCACAGCCAGCGGACGCCGAGGTATTTTTCCAGAAATTCGTAGGCGGCGAACAGCGTTCCGGTGCTGTTGTTGCTGGCAAGGTAATCGCGGGTGCCGTCATTGCCGGCGAGGTAAATATTGCCGGCGGTGATGATGATCCGGCCGTGATTGTAGCCGAAGTCATCCTTGGCGCCCAGATAAATGTATTTGCCGTTCGGCTTCGCCTGGCCGGTAATGACCGGGAGCTTGGCGCCGGTGGACTTCTCAAAATAATAAACCAGCTCTTCGGCGGCTCTTTTCTCCGACGAAGTCGCCTTGCCGGCCATGACGATGCCGTCAAGCTGAAGTTTGCCGTCTTTGACGACTTCGAAACCGGCCAGATGAATTGCGCCCGCCACGACAGCGAGAATGAGTAAAACTATTTTCTTCATGAATAAATATATCCTGTTTATTGAAGGTTACAAGGTTTCGCCGGTCTGCAGGCCGATATAGGTCCAGAAAGCGCCCGGATAGCTACTGTAGGCTGCCGCGGTTGTTCCGCTTTGCAGCATCTGGTTGTTATAGGTCAAATTCTGCGTGTGCCCGTCGAAAAACAACACATTATATGAATCATAGTGCCAGGCGGAAAATTTATTGCCGCTATGATCGAGCCGGGTTTTGGCGATGGGAAAAGTTGCGAGGTAGTTGACCTGCGATAAATTGTCCGCGACGATCGAATTTCTGCTGTCGCCGTCTTTCAACCGCAGATAAAGCTTGGCGCCCATCGAGCCGTTACCGTTGCGCATACCGTAACCAGTGTAGAATGAAGAGGTTGCGATCTTGATGGATGGATAATCCTTCCTGGCGTCAAATGGATCGTCCGGGCAGGAGAAAACACCGACCGTGACATAGTCCTGGTTGAATAACTCTCCGATGGTGCGGAATTTCCCGCCGTTTTTGAGGTAATACCGGCAGGCGGTCCGGTTCCAGGCATCCGTTTCGAAGGGCAGGAAACCGTCCCAGTCCGAGGCATAAAGCGCGAACCCGGAACCGATCTGCTTGAGATTGGCATTGCAGATACTTAGCTTGGCCCGCGCCCTGGCCTTGTTCAGCGCCGGCAGCAGCATTGCCGCCAGAATGGCGATGATCGCGATAACGACCAGCAATTCAATGAGTGTGAAAATTGTTCTTCCTGTTTTTTTCATAGCATACATCTCCATATGTTTAAAGTGTTTGACGGTTGATTAATTTTCCGGGTACATAAATATTGCGGGGCTCGGAATCCGGGTTTTCGATCAGTTCGAGCAGCCGCCCGACGGTTTTTTCCGCCACCAGCAGCGGCTGCTGCCCGATGCTGGAGAGGCGGGGTTCGACAAATTCGCACAATTGAGTATTGCTGAAACCGAGCACGGCGACGTCATCGGGGACGCTTCGGCCGCGTTTCTGCAGGATGTTCAGCGTGCTGATGGCCAGGTCGTCGTCATTACAGATAATCGCGTCGCACTCCGGATCATCGTCCAGCACACGGTTGATCATAGCGACGTATTTCCGGTTCAAACCGGTCGTATCGTGAAGCACCGAGGGGCCGATGGCCGGTTGATGATGCAGATTTTCCTCACATCCGGCAGCCTTCAGCAGCGCGATAATACCGTCGTAACGCGAATCGTGCAGATCGGAATGATGCGGTTTAAAATTCCACTTGAGCACGGCGTGAATGCGGCGGCAGTTCCGCGCCGCGAGGATTTCGCCGGCTTCCCGGTACGCGGGCAGATAATCATTGACGACCATATTGACCTTGTGCCCTGCCAGAGGCGAGTCGACGAACACCGTCGGCAGAAGCTGGGTCAACGCCTGAAACTGCCGTTCCCGAAGCGTATCCGCGTCGCAACCGATAATCAGCAAACCGTCCACGCCCTGTTCGATCAGCCGCCGGGCGCTTTCGATGATGCACTCGGTTTCGCTGCGCGTATACAGTATGAACGGCAGGAAACCGTGCTTGCGCAACTCGGCGTCCAGCGCGATCAACTCCAACGCGGTACGCTCCACATGCAGCCCGCCGGAGAGTATGCCAACGATGTTGCTGTGACCCTTGACCAGGGTCCGGGCGGTGGCGTTGGAGACATATCCGAGTTCCCGGGCGGCTTCGCTGACCTTCTGCCGCATGGCGGCCGAGATCCGCGGGTTGCCGGCAAGCGCCCGACTGACGGTCGCCGGCGTAATGCCGAGCTGTTCCGCGATCACCGCCCCCGTAACACGAATATTTTTATGATTTGCAGCCATGATAAAATACCTTGCGTAATCGATTGCACAACTATATTATAATCCCGTTCCGCCGATTTGTCAATAGCCCCATTTCAGGATTTCGTCTGAAAATTTTTTTAACCACGGAAATCACGGAAAAATTCTTTTGTGCTATTTTATATGTTTTGTGGACAAAGAAATTCCCATGAGCGTCCGGAACGGGCGGTCATTTTCGTGTATTTTCGTGTATTTCGTGGACATAAAAATAGTCTTCCGTGGTTTCTTTTATTTGCATGTTGTCCGGGAAAGGGTTATCTTAGGCGGCATGAACAAGCGAGCGACCAATCGGCAACATGCGTCATCCAATCTCACCGGCTGCAACGTCGGGCCATACCCCCTGCACAAATTCAGCCTCTGTCCGGAGCCGTCGCCGGACTATCCGCTCCGCCTGAGTTCCGCCGGCGACGACGAATGGGTGGGCGGGTGCCGCCGCAAGCGCACCAATTCCAATACCTTTGCCGTGGAGTTCGTGCAGAACGGCGTTTTTCATTTCAGCCAGAACGGACGTCAATACGACGTGGCGCCCGGCGAAGTATTTCTGGTCCACCGGAACGCGAACAACGAAATATCCACTTCCGCCAAAGCGGAAAAAAAGACCATGATCATGAGCGGTACCGCGCTGGAATCCATGCTTCGTCAGCTCGGGCTGGACCGCGCGGACGTAATCAAGGTTTCGCGCCCGGACGTCCTGCGGGAGCTCATCGACCGCGCCCGCGACGTCTGCAAGAGCAACGCACCGGGGCGCAGCCAGACCGCCGCCGCGCTGAGTTATCAGGTCCTGCTGGAGCTGGCCGGCGATTATTCGAGCCGCAAATACCCGCGCGAACTCGTCGAGCTCATGGCTTACATGCAGGACAATCTCGATGCGCCCCTGCCCGTGGAAGCACTATGCAAACAGAGCGGTCTGAGCCGCGCCGCGCTTCACCGGCTCTTCGATCAATACCTCGACTGTCCGCCCATCGAATATCTGATTCAACTGCGGATTGCCCGCGCCCGCGAGCTGCTGGCCATGCCCTGGTATTCGATCAAAGAAATCGCCCAGCTCTGCGGCTACGCCAATCAACTCTATTTTTCCGCCGAATTCAAAAAACGTACCGGAATTTCTCCCCGTGCGTTTCGCAGTGAACATTGAATCAAGTTTGGGAATGCGAGGGAGGCTGCGCGCCCCCTCGCGCTCCCCGCGGCAGGCCGTATTGGCCTGCACCTCAGTACTTTAAAAGGGAGATCCGCGAGTTTCCGACTCGCGTCAGGAGGCTGCCGCCCCTGAACC